>JAAELT010000001.1 GCA_024226315.1 bacterium
AGCAACTATCGTTGCGTTAGTTTAGTTCTTTCATTTATTTGTTAATTATTTGTTAATTATTTGTTCATTATTTGTCAAGTTTAGTTAATGCATTTAGGTAACAATGTTTCTGTATTACCTGCATTTAATCTCCTAATTCCAGTCTCAGGGCCTTTGGCCAGATTATTAGTGTTGTTGCCAGGTTCAGGGAACTATCCAATATTACGTGTGTATTAACTGCTACTATTACAATCTTATCTTTTAAGGACATATTTATTTACATATTTATTATTGATTGAATAATTGTTATATTACATATATATTAATTGATTACAGGTTTATATTTTAACGAAGGGTTTATATAATAAGGAATTCTACAAGTTTAGTTGTTATTTACGAAGCACTTTACCCTAATTTATTCCTTAATCCTTTAGCACAAATACAGTTTTCTCTCACTGCATATTAAATAGATTGTATTGTGTAGTAAAGATTTCTTGAGTAAATTGTTTGGCATTTTTCGTACTTTATGAACCTAATAAATGTTATTATTTTAGTCCTAATTATTACCTTATTTATTATTTCTTTAATAACTATTATCGATTGTATTGAATGCCCCTGTTACAGAAATTAACTACTTTAGGTCCTTCCCTCAATTCTAGTCTTAAATAACTGATTAACATTGGGATCACTACTTTAATCCTTTAATACCTGCTTTCATTGCGTATTTATTAAATAGTTAGGCTGTTAATGGTCCCTGCGTTATCTTTGATTATTTAGTTGGAAAGGAATTATTCTTTTTACAATGCTTCCATGGTCTCTACCACTGCTAAATCCACTAACACTACTCTATTTAATTGAGGTACAATGCTAAAAATAGTCCTCATGGAAAGACAGTTTTCCCTTTTACCTTAATGCTTACTGCATATCTCATTAAAATAGCATATTTAGGTCTAATAACACGTCACTAAAACACCTTCACTAAGGCCTTTGGCCTCGATTTAAACACTTTAGTTCGAAAGACTGATTATTTAATGCATTAAGGCCTTAGGCCTCGATACACAGACTATTTTAACGGAAACATATATTGTTAGTGAACTTGGCAACC
>JAAELT010000002.1 GCA_024226315.1 bacterium
ATTTTCTTAGTCCTGAAATTATTCGTTCGGTTGCTTCATTATAAGCACTTCGTCTTAATCTTAGTGCGGATATGTCCTTAAATTTTAATCAATCGTAATATAAATTTAAGTCTTGATTCCAATCTGCATGTTAATGTCAATCTTAATCTGAATCTTAATCTGAATCTTACTCTTAGTCTTAATATTAATTCTAATCTTAAGCTTACTGTTCAGGCTAATGTTCAGCTTCTTAATGTGAATCTCAATTTTAATCGTAATCTTACTCTTAGTCTTACTATTAATTCTAATCTTAAACTTTCTGTTCAGCTTAATGTTCAGTGCCTCAGTCATGTTCATATTCTGGAATCCTATTTCAAGATCCTGTTCCTTAGTTCTGGAATTGTTTATGCCAATCTAAATGTTAAATTTTTATCTTAATCTTAATTTTAGTCTTAAAATTTATTATAACCTTAACTCTCTGTGTTAATGTTTATTTTAATGTCCTCTCCTCAGTCATGTTCATATTCCTGAATCCTATTTCAAGGTTCTGTTCCTTAGTTGTGTAAGTGTATTTGCTCCTCAGTCCTGTCCTGTTCCTAGGTCTTGTTCCCGAGTCTCTTCATTAGTCATGTTCCATCCGTTCCACAGCATTCCCCTTAGTGGTCCAGGTTTTAACAACGTTCTTAATTCATGCTGTTCTATCTGTCAGAGCGGTTTCGAAAATGCCGCTGATTGACAATAGATAGATGTAAACAAAC
>JAAELT010000003.1 GCA_024226315.1 bacterium
ACACCAATGTCTTCAACCACATCCGCTCATTGATGGCGAAGACGCCCGAGGCGCGCATGCGTGGCTACAAGCCGGGGCGTTTCTCGTTCAACGTCAAGGGTGGGCGCTGCGAGGGTTGCTCGGGCGACGGCCAGAACAAGATCGAGATGCACTTCCTGCCCGACATCTACGTCACCTGCGAGGTCTGCGGCGGCAAGCGCTACGACCGTGAGACGCTGCAGGTGCGCTACAAAGGGCTCAACATCGCCGAGATCCTGGCCCTCTCCGTCGAACAGGCGCGGGAGGTCTTCGAGCACATCCCGCCGGTAGAGCGCATCCTGTCGACGATTGACGACGTCGGCCTCGGTTATATCCGGCTGGGCCAGCCGGCCACCACGCTCTCGGGCGGCGAGGCGCAGCGCGTCAAGCTCGCCACGGAGTTGTGCAAACGTTCCACCGGCCGCACGCTGTACCTGCTCGACGAGCCCACCACCGGCCTCCACTTCGAGGACGTGCGCAAGCTGCTCGAGGTGCTTCACCGCCTGGTGGACAAGGGCAACACCGTGATCGTGGTCGAGCACAACCTCGAGGTCATCAAGACCGCCGACTGGTTGATCGACCTCGGCCCCGAGGGCGGCGACGAAGGCGGCGATCTGGTGGCCGAAGGCACTCCCGAGGCGGTGGCCCGGGTCAAGCGCAGCCACACGGGCAAGTACCTGAAGTCGATCCTGGCGCGCGAGAAGAAGCGGCGGAAGAAGCGGAAGATCGCGTAACGAGCGAATCCTTCGAGGAGCGGCGTCCGGATCCTCGAGGACGGCGCGGAGGCTGTGTTTGAGCGCGGCCTCTTGAGGCGATTCAGACCGGAGTGACCGCGCGAGTTCAGCGCAGCGCCGCCCGCAGGGGACCGGGCGTCGTGACCCACGATCCTGCTAGAGTGCTGCCCATGAAGCGCAAGGAGCTGATCAAGCTCGGTTTTGGCCACCGCGACCTCAGGGAGGCTGCCGTCGAGGGGCTGAAGGCGGCGTCGCGCGCGGGCCTCAAGAAGCCGGCGTTGCGCCGCCTGCTGCGCAGTCTGGCCGCCGATCCGGCCCTGTTCACCGAGCACGAGCATTTCGGCGAGCTGGCACGCAAGGCCATCCAGCAGCGCGACGCGGCGGACGCCTACGAGCCGCGGCGCGAGAACGCGCCCTATCGCCGCTGGGGCGACGACATCGACGACCAGGCGGTGCAGCAGATGGAGAACGCGGTCAGCCTGCCGGTGGCGGCACGCGGGGCGCTGATGCCCGACGCCCATGTCGGCTACGGCCTGCCGATCGGCGGCGTGCTCGCGACCCGGGGCTCGGTGATCCCGTACGCAGTGGGAGTCGACATTGCCTGCCGGGTGAAGATGACGGTGCTGGATCTGCCGGTTGGAGCGCTGGCCGGTGCCCGCGATCGATTGCGCAAGGTCCTCGAGCGAGAGACCCGCTTCGGTATCGGTTCGTCGTTCCGCGACCGCCGCGAGCACGGCGTTCTCGACGACGACTGGTCGGTGTCGCCGGTGACCGGCCGGCTCAAGGACAAGGCGTGGGCTCAGCTCGGTACCAGCGGCAGCGGCAACCACTTCGTGGAGTACGGCACGCTCGAGGTCTTCGGCTCGGGCTCGGAGGCTCTCGGCGTTCCACCTGGGGACTACCTGGCGCTCCTTTCCCACAGCGGCAGCCGCGGCGCCGGCGCCACGGTGGCGGGGCACTACAGCCGGCTGGCGATGGATCTCCACCCCGAGCTGCCCAAGAAGCTCAAGCACCTGGCCTGGCTCGATCTGACCAGTGAGCCGGGGCAGGAGTATTGGCAGGCGATGCAGCTCATGGGGCGCTATGCCGAGGCCAATCACGCCTGCATCCACCACCATGTCGCGAGAGCCCTGGGCGTCGAGATTCTGGCCGACGTCGAGAACCACCACAATTTTGCCTGGGAGGAAGAACACCAGGGCGAGAAGTTGATCGTCCATCGCAAGGGGGCGACACCGGCCGGTCATGGCGATCTCGGGGTCATTCCCGGGTCCATGGCCAACCCGGCCTATGTGGTGCGGGGTCTGGGCAACGTCGCCTCGCTCGACTCGTCGTCCCACGGCGCCGGCCGGGTGATGAGCCGCAAGAAGGCCAAGCAGTCCTTCACCTGGTCCGAGACCCGCAAGCTGCTCGCGGAGCGCCAGGTCGAGCTGCTGTCCGCGGGGCTCGACGAGGTGCCGATGGCCTATCGCGACATCGACCGGGTGATGGCGGCGCAACGGGACCTGGTCGAGACCCTGGCGCGTTTCGACCCGCGGATGGTGAAGATGGCGCCCGCGGGCGAGCGGCCGGAGGACTGAGGTTGGCCGCGGACGAAGACTACGAGGTCATCTCTCTGGGAATCAGCTGGGCGAGCCTGTCGATCCTGCTCTTCTTGCTGACCCTGCCGGCCAACTACCTGCTGCCGTTCCTGCCCTGGCGTCCACAGCGCATCTGGCTGTGGCCGCTGGTGCCGCCACTGGTGATCCTGGGGCTGTCGTTCCTGGGTACAGTGTCGGGGTGGCTGGGTCTCAGGTTCTCGGAAGCCAGGGGTGTGGCGAAGGCCGGGCTGTTCCTGAACGGCGTGGTGCTGGCGATCGTCCTCGTGATCGCCGCCGCCTGGATCTACATCGTTTCCGGCCGCTAGGGGCTGCAGGGCTCGATGGCTTTGACCTCGTAGGACTCCCCCGCCAGCTCGACGCTGTCGCCGGCGGTGAGGCCGAGTAGAGACTGCGCCATGTCCGTCTCGCTCGAGAGGATGTCCTTTTCCGGCTCGCTCTCCCATGGTCCGAGGATGGTGATCGTTCGCTCGTTGTCCGATGAGACGAGCCGAACGCGGCAGCCGATCACCACCTCGGCGCCCGTCACCTGGGAGAGGTCGATCCGTCGCACCCGGGCGAGATCCTGGTTCAGGGCCGATGCCCGGGCTGCCAGGTACTCGTGCCGCTGGCGGGCGCTCTTGTACTCGAAGTTCTCGCTCAGGTCGCCGAGCTCGCGCGCCTCTTCAATGGCCTTTCGATTGGCTGGGATATCGACCTCGGCGAGATGCTTGAGCTCGGCCCGTTTGGCGTCGATCTTCTCCTGGGTGGCGTAGAGCGGCGCCTCGTCTTCCTGGCGCAGGTCGGGAAAGCGCAGGTGAATGGCGTTGACCAGGGGTTGGCGTTGATAGCTCTCCAGGCCGCTGGCCTTCTTGATCGCGGTCTCCGCGTCGGCGGCCTGCTCGGGGCTGAGGTAGTTCAGCAGCCTCGGTACGGTACCGCCCGATTCCGCCAGCGGCACCAGGCGTGCGGCGCGAACGCTGGCGAAGGAGCGGTCAGTGAAGGCCCAGAGCAACTGCTTGAGCAGGCGGATCGGATTCCGGCTCAGCCAGTCCTCCTTCTCCGCCGCGCGCTCGGCGAGCCAGACGAAAGCACCGGGGTTCTTCTTGGGCTGACTCAGGATCTGGTCCAGAAAAGTCTCCAGGTGTCGTGGCGACTCCTCGGCCAGGGCACCGGCCACCAGATCCAGGGTGCGGGCGTCCTGCTCCTGCCAGAGGAGCTGACCGTAGAGCTCGGGCCAGTCCTGGCGATGCTCTCGCGCCAGGCGGTAGGCGCGTTCGCGGAACGTCCGGTCCTTGATGGCTTCAAACAGTCCGCGGGGGTCTTCGAGCTCGGTGATCAGGACACTCGGCGACCACTCCGCCGCAGCCGGCGCCACGCCGCTGCGGTCGAGGCTGTACCAGATCTCACAAGCCAGTCCGGGATCTGCCTGCGCGGCGGCCGCCGCCTGGCTGGCGAGAGCGTCGGCCATGCGGGTCTTGAGCTGCGGGTCACGCTCGCCGTCGCGGCGCAGAAGATCCATGCGGCCGCGCGGATCGGCCTTCTCGAACGCCTGCCAGACCGCGCCCTGGGCGTCTTCGCTGGATGTCGCCCAGACATAGGCTCTCTTGCCGCTCGGCGCCGCGATCACCTGTGGATGTTTGCGCGCCGAAGCCCACCAGCTGTTCCATTTTTTCTCCAGCACGATGCCGGCCAGCGCCCGCTTGATCTCGGCGCCGGTGAGCGGCTTCTTGTAACTCTCGAACACCGCCCGCAGCAGCTCGCTAGGGGCCTCGTCGCGGAGCTTCTCGAGGCTTTCGGGCTCCTCGAGCTTTATGTACAGCACATGATCCAGCGCCAGAGGCTGGAGCAGCTTGGTGGCGCCGCCGAATCCGACCCGCAGGTCCAGACCGCCCTCGAACTCGACCTTGAAACTCTCGAGCGCCATGTTGAGCTCTTGCACGCGGCCGGCTCCCTTGCCCTCCATGTAGACGATCGAGCCGATATCGAAAGCCAGGAGACCGGCGAGGCGCTCGGCCTTCTTCCAGATCTTGGGCAGGTCGTCCACCGCTCGGTGAAGCCCTACCTTGTCGACCATCTGCTCGTAGCTCGGCAGATCGCCGTAGAGCTTCTGCAGGGTCTCCAGGATGGCCGGGTGGATGTCTTCGGTATCCAGCAGCAGATGGCCGGTCCGACGCAGGAGCTTGAGGCGCGCCTGCCAGTGGGTTCCCTCGGTGAGCTGCTCGTCGAGAAGCTCCAGCAGGAAGCGCGCGGTCTCGCCCTCACCGGCCTTGCCGAGCGATTTGGCGACGGGTGAGTAATACGCGAGATCCTGGGGATCTTGTTCGAGGTACGCCATCCATGCTTCTTCGACCGCCTCGATCTCGCCGGCGGCGATGTGTGCCTCGGTTTTTTGCAGCCGTGGGTCCGCTGTACCGGTCTTGGTTTTTCGAGTCATAGTGGAGAAAGCTATCAGATGCCCGGAGCCAGGAGTCTATCCGAGTATTCGGAGGACTCCTGGCATGGTGGGGATGGGCCGAAGAGTCGAATGCCGGAGGCTTCGAATCTTCGGGGCGGTTAGAGTAGAGGCAATGGCCGAACCCTCGCGAGACCACCGCGGCGCCGGCGGCTGGAGCCGAGCCAGTGCCCGGGAGCTATTGGAGCTGCTCGCCGCTCGGCGACAGGATCTCACGATCGGCGAAGCCCGGCGCGTGCTGCGCAATCCCTTCACGACGTCCGAGGTGATCGAGGGACTTCTCGGCGCCCGGCGGTTGCTGGCGAGCTACGAGCTGCGCTCCGCGATTGCACGGCATCGGCGCACGCCGGAAGCCGCGGCGATGCGCTTCATCGGCGGCCTCTACTGGCGAGATCTGCTCGAGATCACCGTCGACGTGAGGATCAGCCCCGCAGTCAGGCGGGTAGCCGAGAAGTACCTGGTCCAGCGTTTGAAGCGGTTGACGGTGGGCGAGAAGGTGACGCTGGCGCGGCGAGCGACCCGGGAGGTGCTCGCGCACTTGAGAACGGATCCCAGTCTCAGGGTCATCGCTGCGCTGCTCGAGAATCCCAGACTGACCGAGTCGGCGCTGCTGCCGCTTGTGGCGAGCGAATCGACGTTGTCCAGGGTGCTCGACCTGGTGGCTTCCAACCCGCGCTGGGGGAGGCTCTACGAGATTCGGCTGGCACTTTCCCGAAACACCCTTTCGCCGTTCAGAGTGATCCTCTCGATCCTACCGACCCTGCGCCTTTCGGACCTGAGGACGGTTGCACTCCAGGAGGCTCATTCGTCGGTGGTCCGGCACCGAGCCGACGAGCTTCTCGAGGCCCGCGAAAACGTCGAATCGATTTGACCGACCGAGGGCCTGCCGATAAAGTCGGTAAGCGCCGATAAACTCAGTAAAAACAGGCACATGAACAAAGATCAGCCAGAAGATGGCGAGCGCTCGGACGACGCTCCGCTGGTGGCCGAGTCGGAGTCTTTCGGAACCTGGCTGCGCCGACAGCGTGAGGTCCGCGAGATCGATCTGCGTGAGATCGCGGACTCCAGCAAGGTCAGCATGTCCTACCTGCACGCGCTGGAGGAGGATCGCTTCGAGGTGCTGCCGGCGCCGCTCTTCGCCAAGGGGTTCCTGCGTCAGTACGCCCGCTACGTGGGCCTCGACCCCGAGGAAGTGGTCAATTTCTATCTGGCCGCACGCCATCCCGAGGGTGAGGAGGAGCCTTCTCTGCAGCCGCAGACTGCACCGGAGCCGCCTTCGCGCAACTATGTCCTCATCGCGCTCGCGATCACCGTGGCCCTGGTGTTGGTGGTCTGGCTGTTGTCGTTCTTGAACGAGCGCCTGCGATCCGCTCCGGCGCAGCCGCCCGACCAGGTCCAGGAGGAAGCGAGCCTGCCGCCGGCGGCCGCCGAGGTGGAACCGGCGGCCGCCATGGTCGTCACGGAGCCGACTCCCGCTCCCGAGTCGCTCGTGGTAGCGAAGGAAGGGCCGGAAGAGCAGGTGGCTGTCGAGGGGCCGATCTTTCCTTTGCGGGTCACCCTCGATTTCATGAGTGACTGCTGGGTCGAAGCCGCCGTCGACGGCGAGAGGAAGATCTCGGAGCTCAAGGTGCAGGGAGAGTCGCTGTTGCTCGATGCCGAGGAAGTCGTCGAGTTCAAGGTCGGGGACGTCGGGGCGGTGCAGGTCGAGGTCAATGGATCTCCCTTCGCGATCGGAGATCGCGTGGGAACTTCCGTGCGTACAGTGCGTATCGACCTCGACACCGCGGCTTCACTCGCGGCCGGGGAAGCGCCTTCGTCCGCGGCCTCCGTCCGCGACGGCGATTGAAGTGGGCCGCGATCGACACGGCGGAGCGATGAGGGAATGACGACCCAGGCCAGTCTGCTCGATCAGATCCTGTCTGGAACGAACCGGCAGCTCCAGATTCTCGCGGCTCAAGGCCTGGTGCCGCTGCCACCCGAGGAGCTGCTGCCGATCCAGGTCGCGCTGGCCGAGAGCCCCGACCCGGAGATCGCCGAGAAGGCGCGCGTGGCGTTGCAGACTCTCGAGCCACGGGTTGCGAAGAGTTTCCTCGTCCAGCAGGCGGGAGGTCGAGAGCTGGCGTTCTTCGGTATCCACGTCCAGCAGCCGGCGATCCTGGAGACGATCCTGCAGCGCCGGGACGTGCCCCGGGAGCTGCTGGTGCAAGTCGCACCGTCTCTGTCTCCCGAGATGCAGGAGGTCCTGGTTCTGCGCCAGGACGCGATTCTCGAGGAGCCGTCGATCCTCGTCGCCCTGGAGCGTAACCCAGACCTTTCTTCCTACACCAAGCGACGTATCTGGGAATACCGCGAGCACCTTCTGCCCAAGGAGAAGGTGCCCCCCAAGAAGCCCGAGGAGATTCTCGCCGAGGCGGAAGCGGTGACCGAGGAGGAGATGGCCGAAGCCATCGAGGAGGCGAGGGAGCGGCCCGCCGAGGGCCAGTCGGAGGAATCCACCGGCCTGACCGACATCCAGATCCGCTCCCTGCCCATCCCGATCCGGATCAAGATGGCGCGCGGCGCCAACCGCCAGGTCCGTGCGATCTTGATCCGCGATCCGAATGTCCAGGTCGCGTTGAACGTGATGACCGGCAACAATCTGCCTGATCAGGAGGTCGAGCAGATCGCCAACAGCAGGAGTGTGGTGCGCGAGGTCCTGGCCGAGATTCCGAAGCGTCGCGAATGGATCCGGAAGTACGCCATCGCAAAGGCCGTGGTGAAAAATCCGCGCGCCAACCTGGCGACGTCCATCGGTTTGGTGCCGCGAATGACGATGCGTGATCTGCGCGATCTCTCGCGAGACAAGAATGTTCCGGACGGAGTGCGTACCGTCGCCCGACGTCTCTTTATGGCAAAGAGGTAGGCCAACGCGAAGCTCACGGGTGGATGGGGCACCTATCGGACTTGGGAAATGTCTATAGAATAGGTTTCGGGGGAGCGGATTGCGACGATGAACAAAGACTTCTACGCCGTACTCTCTTTGCCTCGCGACGCCAAGCCTCCGCAGATCAAGGAGCGCTTCCTCGAGCTGGCCCGCGAGCGGCATCCGGACCGTTTCCAGGGCCAGGACAAGGATCGCGCCGAGCTCGAGTTCCAGGACATCACGGAGGCTTTCAACATCCTGATGGACCCGGTTCGCCGACGACAGCACGATCTCGAGCTCGATCGGCCTACCGACAGGGCGGTCCATGATCCGCAGGAGGTCGTGCGGGTCTATTTGAACCGCGGCATCCGAGCCTACAAGCAGCGCAATCTGGCTGCCGCCGCCGCGAACTTCTCGCGCGCGACCGAGATCGACTCGGACAACTACCAGGCCTGGCATCACCTGGCGCTCACCTGCGTGCGGGAGGACCGCTGGCTGCCGCGCGCGCAAGAAGCCATCATCAAGGCATGCGAGCTGCGTCCGCGCCACTTGCCCTACCTCAAGCTGGCGGGCAAGGTCTTCGCTCGCAGTGGGATGACGGCCCGCGCGAAACAGTATTACAATCAGGCTTTACGAGAGGGAGGTCCCGACCCTTCGGTCGCCAAGGCGTTGAAAGCATTGGATGGAGCTCCCAAGCAGGATCAGGAGAAGGAGAAACCTGGTCTCTTCGGGAAGATCTGGTAATGCTGCGCATCAAGTCCTTCGGCTCCACCGACGTCGGGTTGTTGCGGACCCACAACGAAGACTGCTTCGACGTCGACGACCGATATCAGGTCTATGTGGTCGCCGATGGCATGGGCGGGCACAACCACGGCGAGATCGCGTCTCAGATCGCCGTGCAATCGATCCGCGAGTTCATCTCCGACAGCATGGACAACGACGGCACCCTGCCGATCGGCTACGACTCCAATCTCCGCCAGCACTCCAACTACCTCAAGCGATCCATCCATACCGCGCACGATCGTGTGCTCAAGGCGATCCGTGAGGACGGCTCGCTGCTTGGTATGGGCACGACGGTCGTCGGTGCCATGCACAAGGAGAAGACCGTTGCGATCGCCCACGTCGGCGACAGCCGGGGCTACCGGCTGCGCGACGGTCACCTCGAGCTCCTGACCCAGGATCACACCTGGGTCAACGAGCAGGTCGTGGCGGGATACCTCTCCGAGGAGCAGGCCAAGTCACATCCGCTCAAGAACGTCGTCACCAGGGCCCTGGGCGGTGACAGCGACATCGTGGTCGACGTCATCGAGACTCAGGTTCGCTCCGGCGACCTATTCCTCTTGTGCTCCGACGGCTTGACCACCATGCTCTCGGACGAGGAGATCCACGAACGTCTGGTGGTCGACTCTTCGCTCGATCAGATCGGTCGCCAACTGATCCACGACGCCAATGCGCGTGGTGGGTTCGACAACGTCACTGTCGTGCTCTTCCTGATCGTCGACGAGAACGGTGAGGCTCCTGGCGGGTCTGCCAAAGAAGTCGCCTCCACGGACGAATCCGTCCCTTGAAGAGGTCGACAGGCCGCGCTTGACCCGTGCGCCCGCTGGCTGTATCCTCACCGGCCCTACCGCGTCTTGCGGGAGGAAAGGTCGCGGGGCGTAGCTCAGCCTGGTAGAGCGCACGGTTCGGGTCCGTGAGGCCGGAGGTTCGAATCCTCTCGCCCCGACCATTTCACCCGGGTCGAATCTCGGGTCGGTTCCCCTCTTCGGAGGCAGAGCCGAGGCAGAAACAGTTCCGGGCAGGACGTCCACGGCTCGTCCGCTGAGGCACGCAGCTCGTCCCTCCCCGGCAGGGGCGCTTGAATGTCGGCCCCACTTCTCCTATTCTCCGCTCGGCATTCCCGCTCAGGCCGGGTCCTCGTGACCCTGGAGGATCGACGCCGAATCCGGCGCTGGCGGAACGGAACTTGCTTCGGTGCCTGCCAGGCCATCGGCTCGAACGATGGGGAAGAGCGCCAACCAACTGGTGGAGACAGGAGGACATTAGATGAGCGCAGTGATCGCCCGAGACAAGCAATGGTTCGGACACCCGCGAGGGCTGTCGACGCTTTTCTTCACCGAGCTCTGGGAACGCTTCAGCTACTACGGCATGCGGACGCCCCTGATCCTGTTCATGACCGACGCCGCCTACGGCGGGCTCGGCATGGGCGCGGAGACGGCCGGCGCCATCTATGGCCTCTACACCTTCGGGGTCTACGCTCTTGCCTTGCCCGGCGGCTGGATTGCCGATCGGCTGGTCGGCCAGAAGAAAGCGGTGCTCTACGGCGGCATCCTGATCGCTTGCGGGCACTACGCCATGGCGGTACCGACGATCGCGACCTTCTACGCCGGCCTGTTTCTGATCGTCCTGGGTACCGGCCTTCTCAAGCCCAACGTCAGCGCCATCGTCGGCGACCTCTACGAGGACAAGGGCGCGCGCCGCGATGCCGGCTTCTCGATCTTCTACATGGGCATCAACATCGGCGCCGCCCTCGGGCCCTGGTTGTGCTCGGTGGTGGGCGAAGGGCGCGAGTCGGCGCCCTGGGCCAACTGGCATTATGGTTTCGGTCTCGCGGGCATCGGCATGACGCTGGCGCTCGTCCAGTACGTGTGGGGCCAGAAGTACATCGAAGGCGCCGGCGAGCTCAAGGAAGAGTACGCCGAGCCTGACAAGGTCGCCGAGGCCTGGCGCCAGTTCAAGATCGGGCTCGGGGCCATCATTGGCCTCGCGATCGCCATCGTCGCCTTGGCCGCCGGCGGCATCCTGCCGATTACGCTACTCGGTTTCGCTCAGGCGACCGGCTATACCGTCAGCGTTCTCGCCGCCCTCTACTTCATCTGGGTCATCGGATTTGTCTGCCACAATTCGATCGAGCGTAACCGCGTCGGCGTGTGCGCGATCCTCTTCGTCGGCGCGGCGATGTTCTGGTCGGGTTTCGAGCAGGCGGGCTCGTCGTTCAACCTGTTCGCGCGCGACGACACCAACCGAGAGATCTTCGGGACGGAGATCACCGCGGGCGCGCTCCAGTCGGTCAACCCCATCTTCATCATCCTGCTGGCGCCGGTGATTGGGATGCTGTGGGTCTGGCTCGATCGCCGCAGCCCGTCGATCCCGGCCAAATTCGGCTTCGGGTTGGTGCTGCTCGGCGTCGGTTTCCTGGTCCTGGCCTGGGGCTCGACCTACCTGGTCGACGGCGCCAAGGTCGGCATGCAGTGGCTGGTGGTGACCTACTTTTTTCACACGGTGGGGGAGCTGTGCCTGAGCCCGGTGGGGCTCTCGAGCATGACCAAGCTGGCCCCCGAGCGATTGGTCGGCCAGATGATGGGCACCTGGTTCATGGGCGCGGCCCTGGGCAACCTGATGGCCGGCCTGGTCAGTGGCTTTACCGTAACCATGGAGAAACCGCAGCTCTTCGGCACGGTGGCCGCCATCGCCGTCGGCGGGGGTTTCCTCTTCTTCGTCTTCACCCCGGTGGTCAAGAAGATGATCGGCAACCTGGACGAGGAGCCGACCGAGGCAGCGTAGGGAAGCACGTCCGTCAGAACAGTCCGAGCTGCCGCGGGCCGTCGTCACCGGTCGACAGGCCTGAGCCGGTGACTCCCAGGAGTCGCACGTTTCGGGTTTCCGCGTCGCTCAGCCGCAGCAGCTCTCGTGCGATCCTGGATATCAACTCGGCCGAGGCCGTGGGACGCTCGAGACTGCGGGAGCGGGTGAGCGTCGTGAAGTCGGGATAGCGAACTTTCACGGTGATCGTACGGGCTGAGATCTCGCGTTTTTCGAGCCCGGCGGCGACTCGCTGCGAGAGGTCGTCGAGCTGGTCGTCCATCTCCTCCAGGCTCACGATGTCGCGCGCGTAGGTGCGCTCGTGCCCCAGGCTCTTGCGTTCCCGATCGGTCCGTACCTGACGCTCGTCGATTCCGCGGCTGTAGTTGTAGAGCCCCTGGCCGTGGCGCCCGAAGCGTCGGCGTAGGATCTCCATCTCGATGCCGCGTAGCTCGGAGATGGTGGCGACCCCGATCTCGCCGAGCGCCTTCTCGGTGGCGGGTCCGACACCGTGGAGACGGCGCACCGGTAGGGGATCGAGAAACGACTGGACCCGATGCGGCTTGACCACGGTCAGGCCGTCGGGTTTGTCGAAATCCGAGGCGATCTTGGCGATCAGCCGATTCGGACCCACCCCGACGCTGACGGTGAGATCGCGCTCGGCGCGCACGCGCCGGCGAATCTCGTGGGCCACGGCGGTGGCGCTGCCCCAGGGCTCGAGGTGCTCGGAGACGTCGAGATAGGCTTCGTCGAGCGAAGCCGGCTGGACCACCGGGGTGAGCTCCCGAAAGATGGCGAAGATGGCCTGGGACTCTTCGCGGTAGCGGTGGAACTCCGGCTTGAGAAAGACGGCTTGGGGGCAGCGGCGCACGGCCTGGGCTGCTGGCATCGCCGAGTGGATACCGAACTGTCGGGCCTCGTAGCTGGCGGCGGCGACCACGCCCCGGCCGGACGGGTTGCCGCCGATCACCACGGGTTTGCCTTGCAGCGTCGGATCGTCCCGCATGTGAACGGCGGCATAGAAGCAATCCATGTCGCAGTGCAGGATGCGGCGGATCGCCGCCGGCTCGTTCGAAGGAGTGTTCACGAGTCTGTAGTTTACCGCCTCATTACCGTCTTTGCCTATCGAGGTGCGGGCTCGATAGGATCGCCGCTCCCACTGAATGAAGGAGACCACAATGTCCGACGCCATCGAGCTCCGAGGCAAGACGCTCTTCATCACTGGTGCCAGCCGCGGCATCGGCAAGGCCATCGCGCTTGCCGCCGCCCGCGAAGGCGCCAACGTGGTGGTGGTCGCCAAGACCACCGAGCCGCACCCCAGGCTGCCAGGCACCATCTTCACCGCGGCCGAGGAGATCGAGGCGGCGGGTGGCAAGGCCCTGGCCTGCGCCGCAGACATTCGTTACGAGGATCAGGTTGCCGCCGCGATCGAGAAGGCCGTCGACCGCTTCGGCGGCATCGACGTCCTGGTCAACAACGCCAGCGCCATCAGCCTGACCGGGACCCTCGACACCGAGATGAAGCGCTACGACTTGATGCACTCGATCAATACCCGGGGCACCTTTCTGTGCTCCAAGCTGGCGATCCCGTTCCTCGAGAACGGAAGCAATCCCCACATCCTGAACCTCTCCCCGCCGCTCAACATGGAGGCGAGGTGGTTCAAGAACCACGTGGCCTACACGATGGCCAAGTTCGGCATGAGCATGTGTGTGCTGGGCATGTCCGAGGAGCTTCGTGAGCGGGGTATCGCGGTCAACGCTTTGTGGCCGCGTACCGGCATCGCCACCGCCGCCGTGCGCAACCTGCTGGGCGGCGACGAGATGATCCAGCGTTGCCGCAGGCCCGAGATCATGGGTGACGCGGCGTCGGCAATCATGAAGCGTCCGAGCAGCCTATTCACCGGCAACTTCTGTATCGACGACGAGGTGTTGCGGGAGGAGGGCATCACCGACCTCGACCGCTACTCTGTGACGCCCGGGACGACGGATTTCATGCCGGATTTCTTCATCTGATTCCGCCCTCGGTCATTGCTCGTGGATCGAGGGTCCGCGTGCGTCAGGTTACCGCGCTCTTGTGTGGTAGCTTGCTATCGATGCCAGAGCAGAGACCCGAACAGAGTGCCGAGGGTGAGGCCACGACGCGACCCGAGTTGCGGATCGCGGTCAGCTCGGGCGGCTCCAGGCGCCAGGCCTGGGGATGGACGCTGGCGACGATCCTCGCCGCCGGCCTGGTGCTCTACGCCGCGCGGGCACAGGTGGCTCAGGCTCTCGATCGCTGGGTGCCGTTGCCGGAGCGCTCAGAACCGGCGCCGGTCGAGGCCGCCGAGCCTCCTCCCGAGCCCGAGCCGGTCGCCGAGGAGCCTGTAGAGCCGCGATGGTCCTTTGCCGACGTCGAGGCGGCGCTCGTGCCGCTGCCGGCGGAGGCGGAGGCCCTGATCGCCGAAGGGCGTGAGGAGGTGGCTCAATTCAAGGGCCTGGGAGCCGCCGACGAGACCCGCGCGCTCCTCGCTCGCAACCGCTGGACCATGTGGGGGCGGATCTGGCGCAATCGGGTCGACCACCTCCGCCGCCGGCTGCCGCCGATCGAGGATTGTGAGATCCACGTCGAGACGGAACCGATCTGCCGGGCTCTGCTCGAGAGCCTGGCCGTCCTCGAGCGTGTGCCGACAGCTGAGCGCCGGGCCGATGCCGTGGAAATCCTCGACGAAGCCGAGACCGTCATGGCCGAGCTTCGAGCCGCGCGGGAGGCTGCTCTCGAAGAGGACGCCGCTCTCGAACAGGAGACCACGGTCGTCAGCGAGCCAATATCTCCTTGACGGTTTCTTCCAGCTTTGTCAGCCCCGCTTCCCGGCCGATGCCCAGCGCGGTCTCGGCGTCCGCGCCGTCGATGTGGAACGCCTTCAGAGCGAAGAGAGCACCCACTCGGTTGCCGCTGGCGCAGTGCACGATCGCCGGCAGGGCCTCCGGGTCGCTGATCACCTCGTTCATGCGGCGGGCGTTCTCCTCGTTGATGTCGGCCGCTCCGGCGACCGGTATGTGCACGTAGCGCATTCCCAGCTCCGTGACCTTCGGTCCTTCGTCCCAGGCACCTTCCTCGCTGAGCGGTCGCAGATTGACCACTGTCCGGTAGCCGGCGGCGGCCGTTTCCTCGAGCTGTTGCTCGGTGATTTGGCCACCGGTGAGGAGACCCTCCATCGGCGTCCTGGCGTTCTTGATGGGTCCTTGCGGCTCCTCGGCAGGAGGGGCCACGATCTCGGCGGGTGGCGGCTCGGGAGCCGGGCTGGGCTGCACCGGCTCGGTCTGACGGCACCCGATCGAGAGAATCAGAGCCAGTAAGGCGAAGGTGACGGGTTGGCGCGTCATGTGGATCTCCGATCAGCGGAAGGGTTGTGATTCCGGGAAGCGAAGATCATCGTATCAAGGCGCCTGAGGATTCCGGCGGCCCTCAACCCCGCCCGGGCAGCCGGCGTGGGAATCCGTGCTCGAACCGTAGACGCTGGAGCACGCGGTGCCACTCGCCATGGCGGAGCTCCTCAGCGTCGGCCGGCGTGGCTGCGACGTCGAAGACCGGAACGTCCCGAACCGTCTCGAAGAGGCGCCGGAGACGCCGCTCCGCCGCCGGTCGGGCGAGCTGGCCGCCCGGAAGATCGGCGGGCTCGGCGGCGACCACACGGGTGGTGATGCCATCGGCGCCCAGAGAGGAGACCGCCCGCAGCCGCTCGCTCAGATCCGTGGAATCAGGATCGAGACAGGCGAGCAGCATGTCGACCGAGACCGCGTGACGCCGATCGAGCTCGATCAGCAGATCGAGATGCTCGGCGATCTCGGGCGAGCTGGTGGTGATGGCGACCTCGAGCCCCTCGAAAGCCCGTAGAGCGCTCAGCGGCGCGCCGTCGAGTACCAGCGGCTCATAGGGCAGCTCGGCGGTTCCGAGCACGATCCGCCGGCCCCGGCGGGCGGATCTGTGAGCTTCTTTCTCCATGCGTGTAGCCGTAGCCCTGGCCTTTGCGTGGGTGGGTCTCGCCAGTGACCAGCGAGACTTCAGATCGCTCAGCAAGTCACGGAATCGACGGGAGTCAGGTCGGGGAGTGAGGCCAGGAAAGGCGGCGGGGAAAGTCAGAGTGTTGGTTTGCATGGTCTATTCCGATCCTGGTGTGAGGGGGGTTTACGCTCGAATGACGCTGGAATCTCGTTCTGTTAGCGCTCGGTTTACGCTCAGTTTACGCCTTGGGTTGCAACGTGTCAAGACCAACCCGCGCCCTGGACGGATTGGCGGGCCTCCTAGACTCGCGACAGCAGGAGAGTGGTGGTCTCCTGCACCAGCGGCTCGGGGTCTTGCTCGGCGGCTCGGCGGATCGCCGGGTACAGATTTGCCATACCCAGGTCGTGGATGTAGTGCAGGGCGGCCGCGGTGACCCACGCCGCGTCGACGTCGCCGGGTGGGCGCAGTGAGGCCAGGCGCCACAGGGTTTCGGATACGCTGGTGGGGGAGAGGTCGAAGATCTTCTTCGCCATCCGCAGCCGGTCGCGGACCGGCAGGTCATCGATGACGGCGAAGACCGCCGGGCGAACCTCGCCGTCGAGCACGTTGTCGAGGTATTCGAGGGCGTGAGCGCGCCGGTCGGGGCGATCGCTGAGCAATCCCTGGTAGGCAGCAAGGATGTCGCGTTGGGGATGGATCAGACCCAGCAGGCGGAAGACGTTGCTGGTGTGATCGTCCATCCGGTCGCCGAGCAGGCGTTCGAGCAGGTGGGGCTCACCGCCCCTCTCGGCGCCGCCCGTGGCGGCGTGGCCGTTGCCGCCGTTCGAGCGGTGCTCCGCCAGCGCGGACAGGTCGATCAATGCCCGTAGATGACCGCGACACTCGAAGACCAGCTGTGCCTCGATCGAAGCTCGGTACGGACGTACGTCGCCGTCGTGGCTGCGCAGGAAGCCGAGGGCCTCGATCACCTTGCGACGCAGAAAAGGATCGGGTGCCGAAAGGCTCTCGGTCAACGACGTCAGCGCCGCCTGGCCGCCGATGCGCGCAATAGTCTTGGGCAGGGCGCGCCGGACCCAGATCTCCTCCTGGTCGTCGTTCATGAAGTGCTGCAGCGCGGGTACGACGGTCTCACCGTAGCCGACCAGCGCGGTGCGCGCCTCGTGCTTGAGCCGGCGGTCGTGCAGACGGGAGATCAGGATCGGGATGTAGAGCGGGTTTCGGGTGCCGCGCTCGACGCGGGAGGAAACCGATTCGACTGCCGCTTTCGCCACTTGCGGGTCGGCGTCGTAGAGTAGGCGCACCAGGCCGGCCTGGTAGTGTGGGTCCTCGATCTCCCCGAGCGCCCGGGCGGCTTCCAGGCGCACGTCCGGATCGCCGTCGGCGAGCAACTCGGCGATGCAGGCATCGGTGCGTCGGCGGATCTCGGGATCGGAGCGGGACGCCAGATAGCTGACCGCCGCCGAACGGATCCGGACGTCGGGATCGAGCAGGCGCTCCATCATCTGTGGGCAGAGATCCTTCTGCGTCAGCCCCGCCAGCGCGCGGGTGGCGGCGGCGCGGACCTTCGCCTCCGGGTCCACCAGCAGCTTCTCGACCAGCGGCACCGCGTCGTGGCGCTCCTCGGACTGCAAGATCTCGAGCGTCTTGGCGCGGATCTCGGCGTCCTCGTGGTGGAGCATCAGCGGCGGCACCAGGTGGCCGCGGCCATGGGTGGAGAGGAGCTCCAGGCTGTGCAGTGTCTCGCGGGGATCGGCGCTGCCGAGGCCCTCGACCAGAACCTCGAGGGTGGCGCGATCGAAGACGTCGACCTCGCGATCGGACTCCAGCCGGCGTAGCAGGCTGTCGCGAAAGGATCGAACGTAGTGGCGGTGAGTCGCGCCGATCAACGTCAGCCAGACGGCGATCAGGACGAGACTGAACCACGCTGTCTGCTCCGTCGGCACCCAGTGGAAGGTGACGGAGAGTAGCGCCACAGCGGCGAGTCCTTTGGCGAATCGCTGTACGAAGACATCGATAAAGGCCTTCGCTTTCGGCCGCTTGCGCGCCGGCAGCGGCAGGAAGAGCAGCTCTCGGCTCGCCTGATCGAGCGAGTACCGCAGACCGTTCTCACCGATCTTGAGCATCCAGGCGGCCGGCCACAGCAGAGCCGGGAAGAACATGGCGGCGGTCAGAAAGAGCACCGAGCTCACACCGTTGGTGACCGGCAGGACCCGCAGCGCGAAGCCGACCCCGCGCCGCCGGTGGATGCGGGCGGTGACCAGCAGCTGAAAGGCGAAAGCCGCCAGCCCCATGATGCTGTACAGATTGCCGAAGACGGCGGTGCGCTGGTCGAGGGTGCTGGTTCCCTGCTCGATCACCCAGCTGAACTGCAGGTCCACCACCTGGGAAACCATGCCGGAGAGCAGCATGATCGCCGCCACCAGTCGCAGGTAGCGGGAGCCGAGGACGATGTCGAAGCCGGCACGCGCGTCGGCCAGGGAACCGGCGCGGGCAGCGCCGGTATTCCGGGGCGCCTCGAAGCTCGATCCGCGTGGCGCCTGCCAGCGCATCAGGGCCGCGAGACAGACCAGCAGCGCCGCGGCCACCAGCAACGCGGCGTAGGTGTCGAAGCGGCTGCTGGTCCAGCGCGCCAGCTGTCCGCCGGCCACTGAGCCCAGGATGCCACCGGCGCCGATGAAGCCGAACAGGCGCTTCGCCTGCCGGGCGTTCAGAAGGTGGCTCGAGTACGACCAGAACTGGCTCACCAGCAAGATGCCGACAATCGAGATCCAGAGGTAGAAAGCGACCGAGACCCACTTGCCCCGCATCTGGAACAACCACCAGAAAGCGCCCATGCTGGCGCCGACAGCCAGGCAGGAGGCCGCGATCAGCCGCCCCTGCGCCCAGCGGTCGACCATGCGGCCGTGCAGCAGCAGCAGCGGATACGAGCACAGCGCCACAAGCAGGTAGACGAAGGGCAGTTGCTCCGCCCCCAGCGAGTCGATGAAGCTCGACTGCCGGACCGCCTTGGCGGTGTACTGGAACATCAACAGCAGGAAGTGAACAGCGAACAGCAGCCAGCACACACGCGCCTCGCCCGAACGCAGATCGACGTTCAGGTACGAGACCCAGGAGTCGTGTGCTTCGTGAGTCTTCCCCCGAAGCTTCTTGGAGCGCGGATTCACCATGACGCGGAGCTCGCCGGGCGAGCGTCTGGAGTGCTACAGCTGCCTACGTGTGAGAATGAAGGGGGTTGCACCGGCGTCCCCGGGGGCTTTGCGATCATGGCTCGATCCGATAGAGCCGCCAGGGCTTTTCGGCGGTCACCGGCACCAGCCGCTCATCGGCCGAGAAGCGGGCGTGGATCTCGGGGTCGCCGAAGATCAGCACGTGCTGAAAATGGTCCATGTCGGGCTTGCGGATCCGGTGGGATTTCCAATCGAGCGCTTCGGTCCACGGGTTCTCCCTCGGCAGGTCGCGGTACACCACCAGGCTGGAGCCGAGCTCGGCGAAGGAGCGGGCCAGCTCGCCGCCGTGCAGTGCCTGGGAATAAGCGTACAGATGGTAGTAGGGGAAGCCCTTGATGCGCTCGCCGTCGTGGACGAAGTCGAGCCCCAGAAGCCGCTCCCCCGGCGGCACGGTCAGCGCCTCGCGTAGGCCGTCGAGCTCGCGTTCCTCGAACTCGATCCACACCGCCGCCGTGGCGACGGTAAGGCTGGCCAAGACCACATAGGGCACCGCCGCACGCAGTGCCGGGCGCAGCCGGGGCCGAGGCCAGGCGAGCACCAGCAGCACGGCGCCGGCCGGCAGCCAGCGCGAGGCGAAGAAGACGGTGTTTTGGATCACTGCCGGCAGGCACAGCGCGGCGGCGGTGAACAGCAGCCCCGCGGCCAGGAGCCCGCGATGGAAGCCGTCTTCCGGCTTGTTCATCGGCGGCTTGCCAAGACGCGAGGAGACCACGATCAGGAGCCAGCCGACAATCGCGATCCCGAGGATTGGCTCGACTTTGCCCTCGAGGCCGCCGAGCGCCGAGTTGAGCCACCATTCGGGGTGCAGGCGTCCGAGCGGCGAGCGCCCCCAGAAGGTCTCCGAGACGAAGCCGCTGGTCTGGAGTTGCGGGTACCACAACAGCGCCGCTATCGGGGCCGGTGCCACCCAGGCGAGCCGGCGTGCCAGGCCGAGGAGCGGCGCCCGGTTCAGCATGGCTCCGGCCATCAGCCAGATCAGGCCGCCGGCCAGCCACAGCACGTGGGCGCAGTAGAGCAGCATCGCGGTGGCCGACAGCTTCCAGCCCTCGCGCCAACCGGGGCCCTCGGGCGGCAGGCGATCGAGTAGCACGAACCACAGGGCGAAGACCGGCAGGCCGAGCACGAAGTTCAGCAGGCCCCAGTAGGTCAGGTGGTTGAAGAAGAACACCGAGGCCAGGGCCGCGGCCGGCGCCGGCCGGCCGGTGGCGCGTGCCAGCGCGTGGAGCGCGCCCACCCAGACCAGACCGATCAGCAGCACGCCCAGCCGCCCTGCGGCGAGCGGCGAGCTGAAGGCCCAGGTGACCAGGAGCGGCACGTACCCCAGCTTGTTGGGGTGCCACCACTGTATTCGATAGACCTGTATCCGATAGGCGTCTTCGCCCTCGAGCGCCTCGGACAGTAGGCGAATCTGCGCGGTCTGCTGCGGCAGGTCCGTGATCGGCGGGATCGTGACTGCCAGGAAAGGGATCGCCACCAGCACCGCACAGAAGGCCGCCGATACCCAGTAGGGTCTCGCCGAGGTCGAATTCGAGGCTGCGGAGAGCATGGAAGGCAAGAGTACCGCAAGGTCCCCGCGAGAAATCCCTCGGCCCCGCGTAACATTTTTCGGGTGCGCTCCGTTATCTGTGACAGAGCCCACGAATCAGGCTCCTAGAACCCCAAGGAGAATACCCGATGAGAAATAAAGCCCTGTCGATACTGTTGCTCCTGTTCCTCGTCTTCGCCGGCGCCGCCGCCGCTGATCAGTGGATCCACGTCAAGGTCGAGAACACGCAGGACGAAGAGCTGGTGACCGTCAACCTGCCCTTCTCCCTGCTGAACGCCGCGGTGGCGATGATCCCCGAGGAGGTCAGGCACGAGGGCGAGATCGCCATCGACGACCTGGACATGGACTGGAACGAGCTGATGGATCTGTGGCGCGAGATCAAAGACGCGCCCGAGGCCACCTTCGTCACCGTCGAGACACGCGACGAGAACGTCGTCGTGCGCAAGGAAGGCGACTTCCTGGTGGTCAGGACCACCGAGCACACCGAGCACGGCGCCGAGGTCAACGCCAAGCTGCCGCTCTCCGTGGTCGACGCTCTGCTCTCCGGCCCCGAGGGCACTTTCGATTTCCAGGCCGCGCTCTCCGCGCTCGCCGACCACGGCCCCGGTGAGCTGGTGACCGTGCGCGACGGCGACGAGACCGTGCGCGTGTGGATCGACGACCAGAACGAGGCGGACTGATCATGCAACCCGCGGACATGGAACGCCGGCGCAGACCCTTCAAGCGCTACGTGGCCTTCGCGCTGCTCGTCTTCCTGATGCCCGTGTTCGCTTTCGGCGCGGCGGTGGCCGCTACCGGCACCATCAGCGTCCGCGTCCACGAGCAGGGGGAAGACGGCGTCAATCTCTACCTGCCGGTTCCCGCCCTGCTCGTCGACCTGGCGGTATTCGCCGCCCCGAGCGTGATGCCCGAAGACGCCCTGGCCGAGGCCCGGGCAGAGATCGCGCCTTTTCGCGAAGGCCTCGATATCCTGGCCGAGGAGCTCGAGAACATGCCGAGCGGCGTGCTGGTCGACGTCCACACCGGCGACGAGCACATTCGCGTCACCAAGACCTGGCGTTCCTTCGAGATCGAGGTCGACAGCGACGACGTCGACGTCCGCGTCAAAGTGCCGGCGCGCCTGGCGAGTCGCGTGCTGGACGTGCTCTGAGCTTCGCCGGAAGATCCCCCTCGATCCCCCTTTTCCAAAGGGGGAAGTCAGAATCAGTCGTCGAGCAGCTCGAAGCCGGTGAGTGCCACGCCCAGCCGCCGCGGGTCAGGCGAGTCTTTGTTGCGCTGACTGGGCAAGAATGTGTCGCTCTTGATGCCGACGGTCAGACGGGTGCCGAAGGCGACGCCGTCGAGATCGAGGGTCGTCGACCAGGTTTCACCGTTCCCGATCGGCTCCAGGCGGCTGTCGAGCAGCCGCGTGCCGTTTGCGCTCAGACGCAGTCTGCAGCCGTCGGGGCCGGTGCTGGCCAGGGTCAGGCGCAAGCGCCGCGGTGGCCGCGCGCGGCGGACGGCAACCGTGATCTCGGCGTCGCCGTCGGTCCAGCGTATCGGCCCGACCGCCCAGGTCTCGACGCCGTGCAGGCCCTTCTCGCTCAGGCCCACGACAGGTGACGGGGCGGCCGCCGGCACCGGGCGCAGCGTGGCGCCGGGATCCTTGTCCCGCACGTCCCCGAGCGCGAACACCTCGACGTCGTTGACCCCGGCGCGAAACGCCTCGGGGTCGACGATGGCCGAGAAGTGATCCGGGGCGAAGGACCAGC
This sequence comes from bacterium, assembly GCA_024226315.1. Lineage (GTDB taxonomy): Bacteria > Acidobacteriota > Thermoanaerobaculia > Multivoradales > J023 > JAAELT01. The sequence continues at coordinate 21,771 of JAAELT010000003.1, forward strand.
TCGTGGTCATCGCCGCGACGCGGCCGTTGACCACAACGACCAACTCGACCGGCTCGGACACCTCCCCGTCGACCAGCCGGCCGCTCAGATGAGCGGGCACGATCGGGCCGCCAGGCTCCACGTCGAGGCCGTTGTACGGCAGGTTCGGCTGATAGCGGAAGTCGGTCGGCGCGCCCCGCGCGAACTCGCCGGCCAAGCGCCCGATCAAGGCTCGCCGGGGGCCGACCCGAAACAGCTCGCGGCCGCCGTCCTCGACGCGGCCGAACCGGGCTTCCAGAGTCGAGAACGCTTCGAGCTCAGCGGTGACGAGGGCATCGACCGGGATCTCTCGCGGTTCCTCCATCGGCTTGCGGTGCGGCACGATGGTGATCCGTTCGCGTCCGGGCGTCGCCGGATCGGCGAAAGAGACGCCATCGACTTCCCAGGGAATCTCGATGCCGGCCAGATCGGCGATCGTCGGCAGGATATCGATGGTCGCCGCCGGGCGCTGGTCGAGCCTGCCCTCGCGTTGTCCCGGCGCCTTGATCAGCAGCGGCACCGTCAGCACTTCCGCGAAGTTGGCGCGGCCGACCCGGCGGTTGAACACGCCGGGCTTGAAAGCGGCGCCGTGATCGGCGGTCACCACCACCACCGCGGGGTCCCACAGTCCGGCTTCCTCGAGCCGGGTGACGATCTCGCCGAGCAGGCGGTCGACGTAGCCGAGTTGCAGCAGGTGCCGCTGGTGGTTCTGCACCACGGCCCATTCGTCTTTGACCATCTTGCCGTTCTTCAACCCGACGACATTGCCTTCCAGGCTGTAGAACTGTCCCGAGGGCAGGTACTCGAAGGGCGGATGCGGCAGCAGCACGTGCATCAGGTGCAGCACGCCGACTTCCGTCGGTCGGATGCCATCGATCAGGCGCTCGACCTGTGCCCCGCGGTCGCCGCGTCCGCGCTGCTTCCAGTCCGACAGCCAGTCGTCGCGGTTCGCGAACAGCATCCAATTCTGGTTCACCGGCGGCAGACTGGTGGTCCACTCCTCGGGGATCAACATGTGCAGATAGAGGAGCCTCAGGTCGGAGAACAGAGAGCGCAAACGTCCGGCGAGGCCTTCGCCCGGGCCGCTCTCGGTGCACAGAGTGGCCGGACACACCTGGGTCACGGACTCGTGGACGTTCATCGTGTAGCTCTCGCCGAGCAGGGTGAAGAGACTCTCGGGATGATCGGGCGCGATCGGCAGGCGCGGGCCGTCCGGCAGCCGGCCGGTGAGAATCGCCGGGACCGCCAGCACGGTGAAATCGCTCACCGTCATGGCGTGGCGGTGCCAGGTCGCGCGGTCGGCGAGCGCCGCGAAGTTGGGATAGCGCACGGCGTCGATCTCGTTCGGGCCGGCGAGCAGCGACGTCACCGGGATCTCGTCGAAGATCAGGACCACGATCGGCGTGGTGCCGATCCTGGTCGCGGCCGCCGTCTCGACCTCGCTCGGACGCAGGATCTTGCCGATTCCGGGCCGCAGCAGGAAGACGGCGGGGAAGACCAACACCAGTGGCCCCATGACGGAGAGCAGCGTCCGTGCGGCGCGCAGACGATCGATGGCGACCGCTCCGGCGACGCCGAGCAGTAGAGCCAGGCAGAGCACCGGCCACGGCCCGGTGTCCAACAGGCGCTCGAGCGGTGGCAGCGCGATCGCGGTGATCAACGCGGCACACAACAGCCCGTGCACCATTCTCTGCAGTCGCTGGTGGGCGAGTCGGGCGACTGCCTCGAGCAGGATCAGCGGCAGCGGCAGCAGCAGAAACAACACCGCCACCAGCAGCCACATGTCGATCGGCGCCGACCGCCGCACGGCGAAGAACTCCGGCCGGTTGCCTAGCAGGTCGAACAGAGGCTGTGCCACCGCGAAAGCGCTGAGGACGCCGAGATGTAGCGCGTCGACGGCGAAAGGCCGTTTCGTCCCCACTGCCGGCGCCGAGGACTTCTCGGAGGTAGGTGCGCGGTTTGGCATTGCCCGTGGAGTCTATCGGCCAGGTCTCGCCTACAGAGCCCTGTGCGCGCCCCGATAGCGCGTTGCAGCTGCACCGCTCGGGTCGGCGTTGCCCTTCAAGGAAGAACCTGCTAGCGTTTCGTCGTCGGGTTCGTCCAGCGGACCGAAAGCTACTCCCCCGCCTGAAGCGACAGCTCACTACTTCCTTCCCGCAGTCGAGTATCCAAAGCTCCCTTGGAGTTATCCCGTGGGCTCCGGCCACGGTGGCCGAGCATCAATGTACCGTTCCCCGCGACCGCGGGACAGGAGAGTTAGTCATGGCAAAGAGAATCTACGTAGGAAACCTGCCGTTCAGCGCGTCGGATGACGATGTCCGGGCGCTGTTCAGCGAGCACGGGACCGTCGATGCGGTCAACCTGATCACCGATCGGGACACCGGACGGCCCCGGGGCTTCGGCTTCGTGGAGATGTCGGACGGTGCCGACGAGGCGATTCAGGCGCTCCACCAGCACCAGATGGACGGCAGAGCCCTCAACGTGAACGAAGCGCGGCCCCGCACCGAGCGCGCGCCGCGGCGCGATTCCTGGTAGCCGGTCCTCGACTCAGCCGGAGGCCGGCGCTCAGCCGACCTCCGGCGGGTCCTCCACGCCCGCGCCTCCCATCTGCCTTCGCCCCCTGCCTCGTTCCGCTTCGAGGATGTCCAGATGAAGAATCCTCCCGCCTCCTCGGCCGCCTACTGGAATCGTCTCCTGGCCCCTTACATGGTTCCCAGCGCCCGGAAGGCGCTTTTTCAGCTCCTCACGACCGGAGCCCTCTTCGTTCTCGGTTGGCTGGCGATGTTGTGGAGCCTCGAGATCTCCTATTGGCTCACTCTGGTGCTCGCCTTGCCGACGGCCGGCCTGCTGATCCGGCTGTTCATCTTCCAGCACGATTGCGGCCATGGGTCCTTCTTCAAGTCGCGTAGAGCGAACGACGCCGTCGGCTTCGTGCTCGCGGCTCTCATCCTGACGCCCTACCACTATTGGCGCCGGACCCACGCCATCCATCACGGCACCTCGGGCGACCTGGACCGACGGTCCTTCGGCGACATCCGGACCCTGACCGTGCAAGAATACGTGGCGCTCTCGCGCTGGCAGCGGATCGGCTACCGGCTCTACCGCAGCATGCCGGTGCTCCTGTTGATCGCGCCCGCGTACCAGTTCCTGATCAAACATCGCCTGCCGCTCGACATCCCGCGCAGCTGGAAACGCGAGTGGGCGAGCGTCATGTGGACGAACCTCGCGATCGCCGTCGTCTTGTTCGTGGCTTGGCAGACGATCGGGATCGATCGCCTGCTGTTGGTCCACATTCCGGTCATCCTGCTGGCCGGAGCGCTGGGCATCTGGCTCTTCTACGTCCAGCATCAGTTCGAGGACACCTACTGGCGCGAGCATCCGGAGTGGGAGTCCCATCGCGCCAGCCTGGAGGGCAGCTCGCTCTACGATCTGCCGGCGGTGCTCCACTGGTTCACCGGCAACATCGGTTTCCATCACGTCCATCACCTCTCGAGCCGGATTCCGAACTACCGGCTCGAGCAGTGCTTCCGTGAGCGGCCGGAGCTGCAGCACGTGACGCGGCTGACCCTGTGGGGGAGTCTGCGCTGCGCCCGCCTGAAGCTGTGGGACGGGGAGCGGGAGAAGCTGGTGAGCTTCCGCAGTCTCAGGGCTCTGGCATAGACCGGCCGACAGCCCTACAGCTCGAGCTCGAGCTCCGTTACCTTGCGCGTCTCCTCTTCCTGAAACCGCCGCAGTTTCTCCGCCAGCTCGGGCCGGGAAAGAGCCAGGATGCGCACCGACAGCAGTGCCGCGTTGATCGCCCCCGCCTTGCCGATGGCCAGGGTGCCCACGGGCACGCCCTTGGGCATCTGAACGGTGGCGAGCAGGGCGTCGAGGCCGTCGAGCGCCCAGCCGGAAAGCGGCACGCCGAGCACCGGCAGCGGCGTGTGCGCGGCGATCACGCCGGCCAGGTGCGCGGCGCCGCCGGCGGCGGCGATCACCACCTCCAGGCCACGCTCGGCGGCGGTGCTCGCGTACTCGGTGGCCAGCGCGGGCGAGCGGTGGGCCGAGGCGACACGGTACTCGTTGGGCACGCCGAAGCGGTTCAGGGTCTCGGGGGCGTTGCGCATCACGGGCCAGTCCGAGTCGCTGCCCATCAGGATGCCGACCAGGGGCCGGGTGTCGTCACTCATGATTCGGTACCTTCTCGGGTTGGGGATGGAAGCGTCGCGGCCTGGTAGCGTCCGCGAGCGGGGTGAATCTACAAGACTCTCAGGTCCAGGTCGATGCTCTCGGCAGCGTGTCGCGGTCACGTTGGCGAGAAGACGCCATCCAGGTTCGAATCGCCCGGCCCGTGAGCCTCCGACACGCTACCCTACGAGGACGCTCCCTCACCGTCGGCCGCGAGCGTAGGAGGCCTCATGAGCGCGAGAAGCAGGACTCTTCTGATCCAGGCAATGATCCTGGCATTGTTGGCGGTGGGCCCGGCCGCCGCCCGCGCTCCCTGGCCGGAGGACGACTGGCCGAAGTCGACGCCGCGCGAGCAGGGGCTCGGCGGCAAGAGCCTGGCAGAGCTCCGGGAGCTCATCCGGCAGGGCCGCCGGTATCCGGACATCCACGGCCTCCTGGTGGTCAAGAACGGCTACCTGGTGGTGGAGGATTACTTCGACGGCCACGGTCCCGACGACCTGCACACGCTCCAGTCGGTCTCGAAGAGCGTCACCTCCGCGCTGGTGGGGATCGCCATCGAGCAGGGCGCGTTCCGCGGGGTCGACGAGAAGGTGCTCGACTTCTTCCCCGGCCTGGAGCGCATCGAGAACGTCGACGCCCGCAAGCGCGCCATGCGACTCGAAGACCTGCTGACCATGCGCAGCGGCACCGACTACGACGAGGGCTACAGCGGCTCTCCTCACAGCACCTTGAACAGCATGTCCCGCGGCTGGACGCGCTTCATCCTCAGCCGGCCCATGGTGCACCGGCCGGGCACCCACTTCCAGTACGACTCCGGCGCCGTCATCCTCACCTCCGCCCTGATCAAAGCGCGCACCGGTCTGCACGCCGACGCCTACGCCGAGAAGCACCTCCTCCCCCATCTCGGAATCGAGCGGGTGCGCTGGTTCAGCAACGCTGAGGGTCATCCCCATACCGGTGGCGGTCTCGACCTGCGGCCGCGCGACATGGCCCGCTTCGGCCTGCTGTACCTACGAGGCGGCAAGTGGAAGGACCGCCAGGTGGTACACGCTCGCTGGGTCGCGGAATCGACCCGGCACCACGTCACCCTCGACCGACCCGGCAGCAAGGTCACGGGCTACGGCTACTGGTGGTGGATCGGTCCGCCGGCGCCCGGCGACCAGCGCCCCATCTACTCGGCGCGCGGGTTCCGTGGCCAGTACATCTTCGTGGTCCCCGAGCACGACCTGGTCGTCGTCGTCACCGCCGGCGCCCATGGCCAGAATCAGCGCAAGCCGGTCGACTTTCTCTACCGTCACATCCTGCCCGCGGTCACCGATTCGTCACCATGACTGATCCGGTCCGAACGCGCGCTCGCTACAGCGCCGTCGGCTCGTACGTCGCGAGCTCCTCACCGTTCGCCCATCACAGCTGTCCGTTCGTTCGTCCGGCGCGGCCGAGGTCTCGGCCGAAAATGCGCGATACCGCATGCCAAAGACTTAATAGATCGGCCCGAACGAACAATTCGATCGGGGGCTGACTCGCGGTCTCGCAGGGGCGACCCGTCTCCGTTCTCACTTCCGATACTCTGGCACTACCGATGGGGACAGGGTCTCGAGTCGTATGATCGGTCCTGAGCCGTCATGAGTGCCGTTGCCCGAAGTTATACTCCTGAAAACATGGCCGCCCCGCGCAAGGACAGCTCCGAACCCGTCTATTGCCTCAGGATCCTGGGAAATGCCGACGTTCCGGTGCGCCGCTTCTACCTGGAGGCCGGCCGGACCTACGTGGTGGGTTCGGCGTCCGATGCCGAGATCCGTTTACCGACGTCCGGAGTGTCGCGTCGCCACGCATGCCTCGAGGTTCTCGACGACGGCGGCGGGGTGATCGAGGATCTCGGCTCCCGGAACGGCACCTGGGTGGGCGAGCGCCGCGTCCAGCGTGCTGCGCTCGCCGGAACCGAACGGCTGTCTTTCGGCTCGCTCACCGCCGAGCTGATAGTGCTCGACCCGACCCTGGCCGGGATCGCCATCGCCTCAGCCGGCCGCGTCGCCGACGCCCGCGCTGCTTTCCACCCGCCCCCCGCCGGAGGGACCGCCGGTCCGCCGGTACCGGACCGCACCAACCCTTCGACCATCGGATTGTCGCTCGAGGAGCGGCTGACCCGCAGTCTCGGGCCGCTGCTGCGCCGCCACTCAGCGGGCGGCGTCGCCGTTGCCCAGGAGCTGGTCGTTGCGATGCTCGCCGAGCTGCCGATCGAGCGGATGGAGATCGTCCACGATGGGCGCGAAGGCGCCGTGGTCGCCGCCGCCGGCGGTAGCGAGGTGGAGCGGCCGGCGGATTCAGAAGCGACTCTCGGCAGCTGGCGGATCTGTTTCTGGGGACCGATCGCACCGCGGACGGCGCAGCTGCGCCCGATCCTGGAGCTGGCGCTCGAGATGCTCTCCGTCGACGGTGCCGAGCCAGTCGCCGCTACGCCGGAAGCCGGAGTCACGGAACACGTTGCACCGCCGGCGCCCGCCAGCCTCGCTCCCGCCATGCGCCGGCTCTATCGGCGCGTCGCCAAGGTCGCCCGCGGCCAGGTGCCGATCCTGATCCATGGTGAGTCGGGTTCCGGCAAGGAGGTTCTGGCGAGCTTCATTCACCGTGCCTCCCCACGGCGCGACGAACCGTTCCTGGCGCTCAACTGCGCGGCGTTGCCCAGAGAGCTTCTCGAAGCCGAGCTGTTCGGTATCGAGCGCGGCGTGGCGACCGGCGTCGATGCCCGCCGAGGCCTGCTCCAGCAGGCCTCGGGCGGTACGCTGTTCCTCGACGAGATCGGCGACATGGCACCGGAGACCCAGGCCAAGGTCCTGCGCGCGCTGGGGGAGCGAAAAGTCTACCGGGTCGGCGGCCGTGCCGGGGTCGGCGTCGATGTGCGTTTCGTCGCCGCCACTCACCGCAACCTAGAGCAGAGGATCGAGGAGGGCTCCTTCCGCCAGGATCTCTACCACCGCCTGGCGGCCCATGTCGCGCGCATCCCGCCGCTGCGCGAGCGGCGCGAGGACGTCGCCCTCCTGGCCGGTCACTTCTTCGTCCGCGAGCTCGAGCGTGCCGGCGTCGCCAGCCCTGGGCTGACCCGCGGCGCCCTGGGTGCGCTGTGCGAGTACGCCTGGCCGGGCAACGTCCGCGAGCTGATCCTCGAAATCGCCCAGGCGGTGCTGCTGCTCGATCCGGGCGAGCCGCTCGGCCTCGAGCACCTGTCGGAGCGCGTGCGCTCGGCCCTGGATCTCGACGCGCCGCCGCCACTGACTCTCGACGCCCACCTGCGCCGCGCCGAGCGCCAGGCCATCTCCGCCGCGCTCGCGGCCAGCGGCGGCGACGCCGCCCGCGCCATCGACCAGCTCGGCGTCTCCCGCTCCACCTTCTATCGCAAGCTCAAAGAGCTGGGGCTCGAGACCGGGGACTGAGGAAGCAGAGGCGCGGTCTCGACGTTGAGACTGTGCCGGCCCGCCATCGCGGTACGAGTCTCATCCGCGGGACTCGTGTGTCCGCAGAAGCCTGAGAAATCAGCGTCTTGCGCCTGGCAGCGCGCTTGCTATCTCCAAGGTGCGACTTCGAGAAAAGCGCGCCCACGGGCGTTTCACGAATCCCAGGAGGCAAGACCATGAAGAACACCACCGAGACCCGGCGGCCCAAGAAGCGACTCCTCCGCAAGATCCTGCTGATCGGCTTCGCCCTGGCGGCCCTCGCGATCACCGTCGGCGCCACCTACGTCGGCACCTATCGCCCGGCGCAGCGGCCGGCGCTGGAGCTTCAGGTCGAGCGCACCGCAGACCGCGTCGAGCGCGGGCGCTACCTGGTGGAGAACGTCACCGGCTGCGTGCAATGCCACAGCGATCGCGACTGGACCCTCTACGGTGGCCCTGCGAAGAAAGAAACCTGGCTGGGCGGCGGTGAATGCGCCACCGAAGAGCAGGGCTTCCCGGGCGTCCTGTGCGTGCCCAACCTCACCCCCGATGACGAGACCGGCCTCGGCCGCTGGAGCGACGGCGAGATCTTGCGCGCATTGCGTGAAGGCGTCGATCGCGACGGGCGGGCGCTGTTCCCGATGATGCCTTACGATGACTACCGTCATCTGAGCGACCGGGACGCGGCGGCGATCGTCGCCTATCTGCGGACCCTCGAGCCGGTTTTCAACCCGCGGCCCGAAACCGACATCGAGTTCCCGGTGAGCTTCTTCATCAAGACCATTCCGGAGCCCCTCGCCGGGCCCGTCGAGGCCCCCGGCCCGGCCGACACTGTGCGCCACGGTGAGCTGCTGGCGAAGGTCGCCGGCTGCGAGTTCTGCCACACTCCGATCGACGAGCGCCACCAGCCGCTGCCGGGGATGGCCTTCGCCGGCAGGCCCAACCCCCGAGGGCCCTTCGGCACCGTGCACGCGCCCAACCTGACGCCCCACGCCACCGGTATGGGATCGCGGTCGCGGGAAGAATTCATCGGTATCTTCAAGGCCTTCTCCAGCGCGGACAACGCGGCGATCGAGGTCGAACCGCAAGACAACACGCCGATGCCCTGGGCCGACTTCGCGCAGATGACCGAGGGCGATCTCGGTGCGATCTACGACTACTTGCGGACCGTTGCGCCGGTCGACAACCCGGTTGTGGTTCGTTGACCTCCACCGTGCGCTCGCCCATCAAGCGCCTCTGATACATTCACCGGGCGCTTGAAACAGGAGATGAGCAAGGACTCCAAAAAGGCTGGTCAAGCTGCCGGCGAGCCTGACTCCGACGGCACCCGCACCCTCACGGAACCGGGTCCAGGCTCGGACGTCGCCACGCCCCCGTCGTCGGGATCGCTCGACGGCGTCCGCTTTGTGCCCGGTACCCTGCTCGCCGGCCGCTACCGCATCGTCGGCCTGCTCGGCCGCGGCGGCATGGGCGAGGTCTACCGCGCCGAGGATCTCAAGCTCGGCGAGCCGGTGGCGCTCAAGTTCCTGCCGGCGGAGCTGTCGCTCGACGGCGCGGCCCTGGCGCGCTTCCACCGCGAAGTGCGGGTGGCGCGCCAGATCGCCCACCGCAACGTCTGCCGGGTGTTCGACATCGGCGAGGCCGGCGGGCTGCACTTCCTGTCGATGGAGTACATCGACGGCGAGGA
>JAAELT010000004.1 GCA_024226315.1 bacterium
AATAAAAAATAAACTACCAAATATAGAAATAATAAAAAAGAAAAATGAAGACCTAATCCTATAATAAGAGAATATTAAAAGTATTAATTGCAACAACAAAATTAATGATAATAACTCATAAATAATAATAAATGATAAAATTGAATTTAAAATAAAACTTAATAATAAACATAAAGTAAGAAGTATTGTGAAGATTAATAACTTAATTGTTTTTGATTCAAATGCACTAACCCAATAAATAATAGGAAATAATACAATAATTAATAAATGGAATCCAATACTACCATTATCTAATAGAATAAATATAAAAAATGAACCAGAGACATATGGAATTGGTATCAGTGATAATCAATAAAATAGAAGAAATAAAGAAACCATTGCAAGGGGTGAACAATTATGTTAAAATAGAGGATTAAAGGGAATAAATTAAATCAATAAATAAGAGATACAATTGATAAACAATAAATATAATTCGTACTAATATTATTACGTGATTATAATAACCTTGAAATAGAGAATAACATAAAAACATATAAAACGAACTAATTTAACTTTCTATTAATATGGAATTAAAATACAACGGAATAAATAAGCAGGACTTAATTAGGAATAAATAATACAACAAATGCATTTAATTAAGGAGAAGCAGTTTACATAATTAACAGGTATAAATGAGATCATAATTAGATGTTAGGAATTAATTAAGTGAATATAGAACAAACAAATTAAATAAGATAACTATAACTCCTAATATATAAACATCAATATAAACAGTTGAATAAATCACTTAAAATATCAATTAACTGTCGTAATATGTGGCATAATTAACCAGCCTAATACAATGTTTCACTAGGAATTAATAATTAACTATTTACGATCTTCCCAAAGTTTTACACAATAAGATTAAATATGTTTCTAGATTATAATGGTGCATCATTCAGCCTTAATTCCCTCAATAAAACTCAACACAATAAGAACACAATAATGTAACGATATATTAAGGAACGATATATTAAGGTAATAATAATTAAAAAGAAGATAGTAGAAAGTAATATCAATAATAGTTTAACACGTAATATAATTGAATGAATAAGTAAATAATATGGTGAAACTAAAAACTTAAATTGGCAACATAAAACATGAAAAATACAAAAATTGATTTACCTTAGTAATGACTACCTAATTAATATAATAACCTCTTACATTATGGACTTTAATTAGCTAAATTAAGAGAAGATGAATTGAATAATGACTGTTTAAGAGATCATTTGATAATAATATGAATTAAGAGAAATATAACTGGAATTGAATCAATAAACCTTGTTACACTTGCATTGTAAAGTAATTTAATATAATAATAGTATACAACAATTAAATAACTGAATTAAAGTAATTATAATCTAATATAATCTAATTAACTAATATAAATAAAGTGCGAAAGTCATTAATTAACCAACATAAATAATATAAACGAAAATAAATAATAATACTAAAATCAATAAATTAAGATAAAATCAATAGAATACCATGAATTAATATAATAGAATTCAATCTAATAACTAACCAGTTTAAATTAATTAAATAAACCAATAAATAGAGTAAATATAAATAATTTTGTTCTCATAAAACCGTGTGTAAGGGGTAATCAGTCTTTTCAATATCTCAATCAATTATAACTATAGTTAAGATAATCTGTCTTGTATTTAGGTTGTTATTTAAAGATAATACCTCCCTTGCAAAGGCCTCAGCTTTACGGTAGAACATTAAAGACAATTGTTACTGAAATACAGTTTTAGTGGTTGCCAAGTTCACTAACAATATATGTTTCCGTTAAAATAGTCTGTGTATCGAGGCCTAAGGCCTTAATGCATTAAATAATCAGTCTTTGTGCTGTATTTAGTTACCAATATTACGTTAGACTGAATTGTTAATATTAAATACCATAAATCGAAGCACCTACCATTATTATCAGTTTATATACTAGCTAATTAATTACTGTAATAGCTTAATTTATTAGATTATTCTTGTTTTATTAATTTCTATTGGTAATAGGGAATATATTGGTATTGATATTTCATATTATATTATAGGTTCTTTAATTGAATATATTGCTTAATTAGTGAGCACTTTATTGGATTTAATTGTTTCCTTATTTTACCGTAATTAATACCTCTTTAATTTTCATGTAATGTAATAGTAATTCTCCTAAACAATCGATGGTTTATCTCTTAAATAACATTGTGGAATATAATTAACTTTACCAATATTATCTAAGGTCTTGCCCCAGTTTACATAGTTTATGATTATCCTATTATTACAATACTAATTATTATCTTTTCATTACAATCTATTATTTATTCTCTAAACAATCTATTATTTATTGTGCATTTAGGTTGTTAATAGAGCAGGAATAGTTGTATCATCTTTTGGAATAGTTGTATCATCTTTTGTGACCAATTATAGCTAAGATCTAATTAGTTAATACTTAATAGTTTAACGTTGGAAACAATGTTTCTGTCTTCAATGTTTCTGTTTGCAGATTATTTGGTAACCTAAAAAAAACGATCCAAGTTCCTGACACTGTTCTCCATATTCTTTCTATCACTAACAATATATGTTTCCTGAATTTGATGTTTATTACGATTTAGTAGTTTAGGTCCCAAATTCATATCAATATATGTTTCATTTTTTACGATTTAGTAGTTTAGGTCCCAAATTCATATCAATATATGTTTCTATTATTGGAAGGTTTGAAAATAAAATAATTGAGTCATTAATTGTAGTTGTTTAAGTAAAATAGGGATTAATTAGAGTTTTATGTGAGATTATTAGTCCATCGTAACTCATATTTTCTCACTATTATAACCTTATAATAATCAGTTATTAAAACCATTTATTGTAGTTAATAGTTACTGAAATTAAGCATTTTACTTCAATTAATCAGTTATTAAAACCTGAATTAATC
>JAAELT010000005.1 GCA_024226315.1 bacterium
CAAGGGCTCGCGGCCAGCCGCCTTGAGGCATTCATTGGCTCCTCGCCGGTCTGGGTCTGTCGGGCGTTTGGGTCATCCAGGGATGAGAATAGAAGATCCGACATTGCCGGCGTCGGGAGGCGCCTCAGGAGAGGTGCGTCTTGATCACCCTCTGCCCGACGCCAGGGCCTTCGCCAGGGCCATTTGCGCAATTCAGAGCTCGGCGATGGGCCTTCTGAGCGCCCGCTCGATTTCCTGAGACTGATCGCGAGAGCATGGCAAGCCGTAAGTGCAGATTTGCTGGGATTTAGTGACGCCTGGCACCATCTACGGGGGTCCTGATAGAGGCCGTCGCAGGGCGTCCTTCTACGAGGGTCCTGATAGAGGCCGTCGCAGGGCGTCCTTCAGCACTCGGAACTACTCTGGATTCTGCGCTCCGTGGGTGCTACAGTTTCGGCAAGATGGATGCAATGCAGCTAGGCTGCGTACTCCGACGAATCCGACCACCCATTCCGACGGTGCGCGACCACCATTGAGACATTACCCGACCACCTTCTTTCTCCAGCCCCCCCTCGATTCTCCGTCGTCTTGGCGGAGCGCAGGAGCTGTCAAGGTCGCTAAAGGATGAGCCTGCGAGGAGTTAAGCGCCGAAGGGGAACCTTTGACGGCTCCGAGCACCGCCGCACAATCTCTTGGCGAGGGGGGACTGGTCGGCGGCCCTCGGAACGCTGGTCGGTAAAAATCGGACGAGCCTCGGAATATGCAGCTAGACCAACAAAGGAGCTTGGTCATGACGACAATCATCTGCGACGGGTGCGGTAGAGAGCTTGAGGCCGCGAGGTCGAAGCTGGTCACGAGGACACCCGACGGACGTATCCTGGTCCGCCCCTACTGTGACGAGGGCAGCTGTTCGGATGCGCGCGTGAAGGAGTTCGTGGACGCGCGCAAGTGTGTGTGGTGCGGCAGCCATGCCCAGCCAGGAACTTGGAAGTTGGGAGGACTAGGCGAGCCATACTGCGGCGAGGCTTGTTACAACAAGGCTGGTAAGGCCATGTTTGGCTACGACCTTCGCTCAGGCCTTTAATGGCGTTCTCATGTACGACTGGGCCAGCTCGGGCGGCTTAGTTGCGAGCGCGAGACGCCCGGCAACACCATCCACCTGTGTCAGGGTACTCTGCGAAAGCCGAACCCACTCCCTTGCTCCTCCTGAACATTGCTTCCTAAGCCACAAGGACTCCTATGACTGACTTCGACGTCTTTCTCTGCCACAACAGTGAAGACAAGGCTGCGATTTCCGAAATCGCAGAGAAGCTCGAGATGCGTGGCATTCGTCCATGGCTGGACGTACGTGAACTCCGGCCCGGGCTTCCGTGGCAAAGAAGCCTAGAGGGCCAGATCACAAACATAGCTTCAGCGGCGGTCTTCATAGGTAGCAGTGGCGTTGGCCCATGGCAAAAACTGGAGCTGGAGGCCTTTCTATTACAATTTGTAAAACAACAACGTCCTGTGATACCAGTGCTCTTGCACGACGCACCCTCACAAGTCGAGTTCCCAGTATTTCTTCGCGGCATGACGTGGGTCGACTTCAGGGAATCTGAACCAGATGCACTCGAGAGACTAATCTGGGGAATAACAGGAGCGAGAACTGACACCTCAGAGGGCTACAAGCCCTCTGTGTCCGGATATGGGCTCAGGCCCGCGCTGCTACACGAAGTGTTTCGTACTACGGGATTGCCAGACTTCACTTATATAGAACCTTCAATATACCGAGACGTCGAAAGTGACATACTCCAACCCGGAAAGCATGTGCTTATCACGGGACCCTCTGGTTGTGGCAAGACCTGCCTTTTGACAAAGATTCTGAATAGCCTAGCTATGGAGGAAAATCACGACTATACATTCATATCGTCGCTCGACGACGACGGTGAAGAACAAGTAGAACAAGCCCTGTCGCGAGCTCTCGAAGGGGGGCTAAACCACCTCATAATTGTCGACGACTTCCATGTGCTCTCGCAGGAAACGAAACGACGGCTCGGTTCTAAACTCAAGCAACTGTCGGACAGGATCTTCCGGAACCTGAATGGCGTTGGGAAGTTCGTTTTATTAGGAGTAGCAACCTCTGCACAATCACTGCTTCAGAACGCAACCGACCTGAGCCGCCGCATGGGCATATACAACATGCCCCTACCCAGACCCAGCGATCTTAGCAGTCTCATCGAAAGAGGCGAGCGTAAGTTAACAATTGAATTCTCAAACAGAGAATCGATAGTAGATGAAGCCTCCCGCAGTTTCTTTCTTTGCCAATACCTTTGCAGAAACATCTGCAGAGACAGCCATGTGACTGAAACACAAGACTCTCTCGTTACATTGAATTATCGAATAGAAGAAGTCAGAGGACAACTCATCCTGCAACTCTCCGAGCAGTTTCATCGGCCTCTTGTGTCTTTTGTCCAGTCGGCAGGCCCTTCGAGAGATCACTGGCTGCCGTACCTCGCTATGGTTGCTTCGATGTCAGCAATTCCGCGCTCTCAGTTCTCTTTGGCGGATATTGCCTCAATTGCAGGTGATGTCGCTATCGCAATACGCTCCGCAAAAGACGAGATCGCCGCAGCTATGGAATCGGCTAATCTCGACAAATTCCTTTACTACGACACCACGACTGAACTTATTTCCATTGAGGATCCTATACTTCGGTACTATCTAAACTTCCTCGACTTCGGAGGGCTCATCGAATTGCTAGGCATTCGTGATGAAGCGGCAATAAGTCTCTATACAATCTTTGAAGAAGCTTCGAAGTACTATTTTTCGGATGACAAGAAGCCAGGCTCGCTACAGAAAAGAACAGAAGTTTTTATAAGTTACAGCCACAAGGACCGAGAGTGGCTCGAGCGTCTCAGAGTATACCTTAAGCCTGTAACCAGGAACCGACTTCTCACTCTCTGGGTTGATACTCAGATCAAAGCTGGCCAGAAATGGAGAGAAGAGATTGTCAAAGCTATAGCACATGCTGAAGTAGCAGTCCTACTTGTCAGTGCGGACTTTCTCGCCTCTGACTTTATCGCCGAGAATGAATTGCCACCTCTGCTGGAAGCTGCCGAAGAAGAGGGCTTGAAGATAATCTGGGTTCCAGTCACATATTCTCTATACGAGGAGACACCAATAGCCAAGTATCAAGCCGCACTAGATGCATCAAAGCCTCTCGAAAGTCTTTCCGGTACAGAACTAAGCAGGGCAATGCTAAAGCTTGCAAAGACGATACTGAACTCTTCACGTGTAGCGTAGATGTCACGGGCCGACAGTGCTTTGTAGGCCCGAAGGGTCCGGAATTACAAAAAGACACGCTGTCGGAGGCGCCGCGTTACGACGCCTCCGACAAAAGAAAGGAACCTCATGCCATCGGCCAAACCAGGAGCCGAACAGGAAGTCTGTCGTCGAGTGTTCGACTACGTGAGAAAACGTGATTACGTCAATGCCCTTCAGGAGTGTGATCGCGCGAGCGAACAGGAGCCCCGTAATTTCACCCACTGGATTAATCGAGGAGCGGTGCTACATAACTTTGTAGAGAATAATTGTATACCCTGGATCGGGCAGTCTTTTCATACGCTCGTTGTTCTCTTCGACCGCAGTGGGAATATTCAGGAAAGCGCAAAGCGCAGATACCGTTCATTCCTTGATCCTGTTCACTTGGGTGGTTTAGAGCGTTGTCTAGAAGAAGCCGAACGCTCCTTCAACGAGGCTATACAGCTAGAACCTAATCCTTCATGTTCTCTTGCGTTCTTTTGGCGAGGAGTGTTGTACCGTAATACGGGGGTATTCGAAAGAGCGCTCAACGATCTTGAAAAGTTCGTAGAAGCCAATGAAGGCGAACAAGCTGAAACAGCGAAAGAGTATATCCTGGCAATAAGACATTTTGATTGGACGGCTACTAATCTCACGGCGGCTCATGAGACAACGGCGTATCAAGGAGATCTCCACGTCGCGATGGGCGAAGAACTCTACAAGATTCTTCGAGAGATTGGCAAGAGGGTGTCTCTCTAGACCGCGTGCCTACAGGCTGCTTAACAAGGCTTTTCTAAACGAATCCGCAGTCTTAAAGGAAATTCGTGGCCCTTCAACCAGTGCGCTGTCGATCACTTCTGCTAGGCTCCTGCGCACTCTCGCGCACCGTTTCCGAATAGGAACCACGCTCTTGTTCAGTACAGTTTTTAGGGGGTCGACTTCAGTTCGGAAATCTCGCACCGGGCAGTTCGTCAACATATAGTACAAGGTCGCCGCCATGGCCCACACATCGACTTCTGGTTTCACATACTTGAAATTTACTAGTTGTTTCCTCGGCATGAAAAATGCGGTTCCTGCCACCTCGCCAGTTCGTGTTATATGACTAAGGCCGGCCGTGTTATAAAGCTTAGCAAAACCAAAGTCTCCAACCTTTGTAACTCTCGCACCAGAATCGCTGCAGAGCAGAATATTCTCTGGCTTAACATCACGATGTACTATTCCCTTACTATGTGCATAACTGAGTCCCCTTAGGGCCTGCTCAATCAATCCAACCGCAACTTGCTCCTGTAGTGCACCGCCGGCCTCTCTCATGGCAAGGGAGATATTGCCTAAATCGCAATACTCCATCGTAAATACGAGGCAGTCCCGAAAGTTAGTAGCGTCTCGCAGCCGCACAAGGTTACGGTGACGAAGAAGTCGCATACTTTCAACCTCTCTCAAGAGAAGTCTTTCATACCGATCAGCGTTCAAACTCGCAATAGAGTCAGGGGCGCTCTTTGGCACGATCTTGCAGGCCAAGAGAACTCCCGAGTTCTCTTGGCGTAGGAGTCCTACCCAACCCATTCCTCCGTGACCGATCTCTTTCTTAAAAGTGCAGCCTCTAATCGGCCCCAGTCGATGATCCCCGGTGTCTGCTATCTCCAGTATTTCTAGCAACCAGTCTCTCATAGCTAGTTCCATATCGGCCTCTATTTCGAAAAAACCAACTCTTTGTCTTATTTGGTCGCTTGCGTCTTCGACAGCACGAGAGCATGTACAAGAAGTCCTCGTCAATGTCTTTCAATACCCTGCGGTGGCGACTGTTCACTCTCAAGGCAGTCGTATATCCAATCCAGCTCCCAGATGCAAAGACAGTTGTCCGCATCCGCTGAGGCAATCCAATGTCCATCAGAACTGGACGCGAGACATTTCACGGGTCCCGTGTGCCCCTCTAGGCCTCTGACGAAGCGCATGTTCTTGATGTCCCATACCTTAATTATCTTGTCCGCGCCAGCTGATAGCGCCCATCCTCCATCTGGAAGAAAAGAAAGGCACTTCGTCCCAAACTCATGCCCTTCAAACACCTTAATGCAACTGCCTGTCGATAGATTCCAAAGCCGGATCATCTTTTCGTATCCTCCTGTAAGAGCCAGGTCGTCATTGGGGCTGAATACCAGATTTGTAACACCACCTTCAGGGCCTAAAGGATCGAATGGATGGCCGGCCATTTCTCGAATAAGTTCGCCCGTGCCCAGATCCCACAGCAGAAGTGTGTTATCGATTGTTTTAAGTATGCAGCTATCCCCACCCGATAAGATCTGACTTCCATCCGGGCTAATGGCTGCTGCATTAACGGCACCGCCGTGGCCATGCAGGGCTAGAATCAACTTTCCGCTACCTGCTTCCCATAACCTCAAGCTCCTATCATTACCTCCAGAGAGAATCAGTCGGCCGTCCGGGCTGAAACTCAACGTGTTTACTCTTTTACCGTGACCCTCAAACCGCCGTAGCTCTTCTCCACTTTCAGAGTCACGAGTTACAAAGGTGCCATCATACAAGGCCGTTGCAATGAGGCGGCCATCTGGGCTCAGCCCTAAGACATTCGCCGATATTCCCTCCGCAGGAAACGTATGGATAAGGTCACCAGTCAATTGATCCCGTACTCGGATAGTCTCATCTCCCTGGGCTGTGATAAGGCATGGGCGTTCGTTGGGTGCGAGAGCGATCGATAAGACCTCGGCCTCATGAAGAGTCTCTCTACACCAGGCTCCCCGTAAATCTATCTTCTTGCAGCGTGCGCCTATCTGTCTTCTTACTATCAAGATCTCTGGGTGTCTCTCGTCTCCGGGGATCTGCGGTGCCTTTTCGATCTCCGACATTGCACGACTCAGCTTGCTTTCTTTAAGAGACTTTCTGGCTTTCATAATGAAACTATTCCTAACTCTCTCCTCCTTTGTAAGTCGTTCAGGAGTACTTGGAACTGCCAATGCGTGCCGGGCGCGAGGGCCACTTGATCCAATCTTATGAAGATTTATCGCGCCCTCTCGATCACTCGAAAGCAGGTACCTGCTGCTGGTGTGAAACGCGACGGAGGTTGGTTTAGCTTTATGAAACTCAAAGGTTCTGATGCACCTTTTCTCTTTCAAGTCCCAGAGTCTTACTGTGAAATCATAGTCGCCCGCTATCGATGCGGCCCAATGTCCATTCGGCGAGAGCGCAAGTGCGATTATGTGTCCGGAATGCCCTTGGAGTCTAGCCATACAGGTTCCTGTTTTAAGATCCCACATCCGTAGTGTTCTGTCCCAACCCCCACTAAGTGCAAATGTGCCGTCAGCGCTAGTAGCTACTGCGACAACGGTTTCGGTATGGCCGATCAATCGTTGCTCACATTCGCCCGAATTGAGATTCCAACGGCGAATCAGTTCGTCCCCGCCCGCTTCCACAAACCATGCAGAGTCTGGGCCAAAGGAAATCGAGTAGCTCGCTGAGTTCTCGCGGCCAATAGATCGGACTAGTTTCCGCTCCTTGATATCCCATAAGCACATCGGGCCGCTTCTTGTTCCTGTAAGTACTAGCCTGCCTCTTCGATCTATAGCTACCGCTATAATTTCATCACTAGCGTCACCAAGTTCCAAAACGCACTTGAGTGAGTCAAGTTCCCAGAGCCTCAAGGACCCGTCCATGCCACCCGTGAGGATCTGCCTGCCAGACGGCATATAAGATAAGACGTTTTGCCACTCATCTATCTTTATGACCCTCACGCAAAGTCCCAATGGGAGGTTCCAGAGGCGGAGAGCTGAACCGCTACTAAGCGCAACGAACTCGTCCCCGGCAGGACTGATTGCAAGTCCGTCAACCGATTGCTTGAAGGGCTTCCTTCCATGCTCTTCCATCGTTTTGATGAGTGCATGACCATCTAGTTGCTTTTCCACCAGGAGTCGTAGATTCCAGGCTGGCATCCCCGAGCTCCCAAATTTTGCCTTCGCGCTCTCAACAGACAGGGCAGCAGCGTCAATATCGGAGCGCTCATTGTGTACTTGGGAGAGAAAGTAATCTGGTCTCCAATCCTGTTGGTGAGTTGTGCGGATCTCCTTTAGCTGCGCAATGAGCTCGATATCTCCAATCTTACCCTCTCGCCAGAGTATCAGACCGCGATTATATGAGGCTTCCAAGTGGTGGGGATCCTTCTCAACCACCTGGGCGAGTTGCCTTTTCCCAATTTCCCTCTGACCTAAATCAATCTTTGAAATAGCTTCGTTATTAAGATTATCAGAAGCAACAGGCGCTCCTTGAAAATCCTTGTGCGGACACGGCCGAGCCAGTTCATCAGAGTAGATTTCTTTTACTTCTTCGATGAGAGCATACATGCTCTGCGGACGTCTTGCTGGATCGTGAGCGAAGCAGCGCCTTAGTAGCACGAACATTCTTTCTGGCATTCTCGGTATCTGAGTGTAAGGAGATCCGTTGGACTGGAAGTACTCGAGTGCCTCGAGAGCAAGCTGACCAGTATTGAGATGTGGCGCAGTAAATGCCCAGAAAGGCTCTCCTGCGAACATCTCTAGTACAGACAGTCCCCAGCTCCACACGTCGGTGAGGTAAGATACTTGACTTCGCTCAACTTGTTCAGGTGAACAGTAGGCTGGCGTCATTCCTTGGCGCGTCAGTAGTGGCGCAGGCCGATCTTCACCAGATTCTACCAAGGCCGTGCGGGCTGTTGCAAGACCAAAATCCGTCAACTTCGCCGCTCCTCCTGAGCTCATCAGCACGTTGCCAGGCTTAACATCTTGATGAATCAGGTGATTGTTGTGAGCGTGATATAAGCCAGCGGCCATCTCGACTGCTAGAACTAGGATCCTGGCCATCGACGCTTCTTGTGGACCCTGGTATGTACGCTGTTCCTTAATCCATTGTGATAAGGTGCCGCCTTCGACGTATTCCGAGAAAATCCGCGGAAGTCCGTCGACGCTTCTTACATAGAAACACGTAACCACACTTGGATGCAACCCGAGTTGAATCCAGGACTTGCATTCTTGAATAAAGGCGGTCTTGTCGTTATCGGTTCTTAACAATTCTGCTTGCGGGCTCTTGAGCGCAAGATCTATTCCCCATCCGTGATGGAAAACGCGGTAAACGAGTCCCCTTCCGCCTTCATGGATTTCCTTTACTTCATAGGTGTTTAATATTAGGTCGCCTTTGGCCCATCTGTCGTCGTTCATTGCTGTAATCCGACTAGTCAATGGTTCGATCTCAGCCTTCTCAGTTGCTTGTATTCATAGTCTAGCTTGCTTGTGCAAAACAGGGACCTAGTACAAGGCTGCGCCAGAATACTCGCATTTGCTCGCGGGCCCATCATAGGCATCGACGGGGGCGCTCGATCGAGCGTGATATGCACCTGCAACCTATTCGCTTGCAGTCCTAGTGGAGATCTCGCTGAAGGAGATGGCTTTGGCGCAGAGGTACTGCGGCCCATTGAACCATTGAGTTCATTTCGGGCTCCGTGCTGCGGCACACTAAGGAATGTTCTACCCCGCTAGAGCCCACAAGATCCTCATACTCATCGGTGAAAACACCAGCCTTGGAGGTCTATACTCCCGACTGCCGCGTCCGCTGACGGCTTCCCGCCATCTACGTCTATACAGCTCCTTGAACCTCCCCTAGCCCTCTCCGTGCGTTCGCCACACCGCTGCACGAGATACCGGTTCCACTGCCGCAGCGCTGACTCGCATCAGCCATTGTGTGGCGCCCCTCTCGGCTACGCCGGGCGCCGCCTCGACCGTCTTCTCGACGAGCGCCTGGTGAGTTCAGCCGCCGGAATGATAGCAGACGCAGACCTCGGTCCTTGGAAGGGTCACAGTCAACGGGATTATTTATCGCCTGCACAGATACTCGGTTCCCAGATCGAAACACATCGCGCAAGTCTATGAATGGCTGGTGTTTACTTCCTTCGTGCACACAATAGAAGAACCGTGCCCTACGCGATCGTCGCCTGGCAAGGGGTACTCAAGGGGCAGCACTGGCCCACTGTGCTCAGCTCTCCACAACGGCCGCCCATCAAGAGCACCAAGCGGAACCTGCCACAGCTTTTCGATCTCCGCGGTGGATATTCCTTTCGCCCTCCCGAACACAGCAAAGCAGCTTCCGCCTGCGATCATCCGGACCGCGGGCGGTCCCTGCGGGCACGTGCCCGGTAGCGCTTCCGCCGCTCCCGGTAGGTCTGCGAGCTGCCTTTGTTGCCGCAGCGCCTCGAGCACCAGCTCGCCGAGCAGGCGTGGGAGAAGTCGTAGAAGGCCGCGCCGCAGCCCTCCCGGGCGCACAGCTTGAGGCGTCGCCACTGGTCGTCGCGGTGCGCCAGGGCGACGATCCGAAAGAGGCGGGCGAGGGCGCCGGTGAGGCCGGCGTCGACGGGCTCGACGCGGACGCTGCCGTCGATGTCGAAGCGGGTGCGCCGGGGCGCGGCGACGGCGGCGCGGTCGAGCATCTCGACGACTTCCGGCGCCGGCGGTGGGCCGTGGCTGGCGCGCACCAGGGCTTCGAGCCCCGAGCGCACCGAGGCCGCGTGCTCGACGTCCGCCGGCGCGAGATCCGAGCCTCGGCTCAGCAGGCCCCAGAGCGCCAGCCAGTCGGCCAGCGCCCGCGGGCTCGCGAGGACGTCGCCGCGATGCCCCGGGAGGCCGGTGTTGATCAGCGCCTGCACGATCCTCAGGTCGCCGGGCGCGGGCTCGATGGGGTAGGGCCAGCGCGGGTCGGCCTGGGCTCCGCTTTTCTTTCTGCTCATGGAAATCACGCTATCACGCGCAAGCTGGCGGTCGGAGTCGGCTGCTCAGAATCGGTCCGGCCATTTGATGCGCCGGGCGACACCGGCGGCGGCTCGCGGCCGGTCCCTGGCGATGTAGGATCTGAGCTCGGCGAGGTCGTGCAGCGCAGCGCGAGACCAGCTCAGTCGCATCGCGGCGGGGGGAGCTCTTTTTCGCTGCCCCAGCTCTCGAGCCACGCCGCGACGGCGTGATGGTCTACGACCCGCCCCGCATCGGCGTCCGCGATCCCGGCCTCGATCGCTTCCGTCTGCCAGTCATAGAGGTCGAGAAAGGCGATCAAAGCCGCCTGGATCAGTGATCTCTTGGATCGGGAAGATGCCTGTGCGGCCTCTTCGAGCCGTTCCTCGACCGCCACTGGAACTTCGACCATCAGTTGAGTCGTTTCACTCACCACCACGCCTCCTTGAAGGATCTTATCAGGGGTCTCGAACTTCGGCGCGGCGATTCCGCCGAGGCTACCGGCTTTCCCCGCCGTCTTCCGGCAGGTCCGCCAGCACGTGCTCGACCACCAGGTCCAGGATCTCGAAACCACGTTCGGCCAGCTCGTCGGCGAGGTGGTAATTGCCGCGCTCGGTCTCGAGCGAGGCCTGGTAGATGCACAGCTCGGCCGTCACCACGGGATGGGCCTCCTCGTCCGCCATCTCGAGCGCGACGGTCGCCGCCTGGAAGCTCTGGGTGGCCGGCTCGAGCTGGCCGGCGCGCCGCTGGGCGTTGCCGGCGATCGCCCACGCGCGGGCGAAGATGCTCAGGGAGCTCTCGCCCAGGCGGTCGCCGAGCGCCGGCACGCAAGCGAGTGCGAGGGCGGCGAGCCGCAGGGCACGGCCATCGTCCTCGGCTTCGAGGCTGACGGTGCACAGGCGGTGGAACAGTGCCGGCGTCTCGTAGTTGGGCGCCTGGCTCTCGACCGCCCGCAGCTGGACTTCGAAGGGCAGAGGCTCGATCCACTGCCAGAGGTCGCGGGCCGCCTTCGGCTCTACCGGCCCCGAGGTGCCCGAGTCCAACTCGCTGTAGCCGGAGCGCACCAGGTCGCCGAGGCTGTAGAGCCGGTTCGACAGCGCCTCGGCGCTCTCGGCCGGCAGCTCGGTGGCGAGCGCCCGCCGGACCTGCTCCCTGTCGACCGCGCTCTCGGGAGCAGGCGGCGGCGGCTCGGGGGCCGGCGAGCGCGCGGCCTTGCGGAAGGCGCCCGGGCCCTCGCCCTTGTTCCACCTCTTGAACGCGCGGCTGAAGGTGTGACGCGAGGCGTACCCGGCCTCGGCCGCGATCTCCCACACCTTGAGCTTCGTCTCGGCCAGCAGACGGGCGCCGAACCGCATGCGGGCCGTCGTGATGTAGACGTAGGGCGTCAGGCCGAGCTCGGCCGCGAAGCGGGTCCGGCGACCGGGGTGCCAGCCACCTCGGTCGCGGTGGGCTCGGTCGCGGTCGCCAGCACCCGGTCGAGAGGCCGACGCGCCAGCGCAACGAATCGTCCATTGCAGAGACCGGCGCCGCAGGTGCCGGTCTCCCGAGTCTCAAGTCGAGACAAGAGTCTCGAATCGAGACCGACGTATGGAGATAGGTCTATCCCGGCGAGGATTTCAGACTTCCGGTGAGTATGCCGATACCGGCCAGGACGAAGCCGATCTCGCGGTCAAGATCCGGGAGTTGCTGGACGGCGGCACCCGCTTCGTGTGGGTGGTGCGGCTTACCGGACCGCGCCGGGTCGAGGTCCACGAGAGCAAGGCCGCGAGATGCGCGCCGTGGGGCCCGGCGAAGAGCTCGAGGCGCCGGGGATCCTCGAGAACCCCGTGCCGGTGGACGCACTCTACGATTGGGAGGTCGGACAGGAGGTCACCCTGCGGAACCTCCTGCAGCGGCACGGATACGAGAGCCTGGAAGCCGTCGAGGCCACGGGCGAGGCCGCCGGACGCGCCGAAGGTGAGATCGAGACCTCGAGGTCCGCGGTGCTCGACGTCCTCGAGGCACGGGGGCTCGCCGCGGGTGAAGGCGTCCGGTTGGCGGTGGTCACCAGCCGTGAGGAGGCGGTGCTGAGGCGCTGGCTTCGCCGGGCCGCGACGATCGCCTCGACCGGCGACCTCTTCGCCGAGGAGGTGTGACGACAGGTCCGGATTTCGTCAGCACCGCCGGCCCCAAGGTGCTCACCGACCGCGATTTCGTCAGCACCGCCGGCCCCAAGGCGCTCACCGACCGCATTTTCATCAGCACCGCCGGCCCCAAGGTGCTCACCGACCGCGTTTTCATCAGCACCGCCGGCCCCCAGGTGCTCACCGATCGCGATTTCGTCAGCACCGCCGGCCCCCAGGTGCTGACGAAGACGCTGCTCTCGTCATCGCGAACGCCGGTCTCCGCGGGTCCGTGCCAGGTGGCGCTTGCGCCGCTCGCGGTAGGTTCGGGAGCTGCCTCGGTTGCCGCAGCGCCGTGAGCACCATTTCCCGGTTACGCCGGTGGAAAAGTCGTAGAAGGCCGCGCCGCAGCCTTCCCGGGAGCAGAGCTTGAGGCGTCGCCAGTGGTCGTCGCGGTGGGCCAGGGCGACGATCCGGAAGAGACGGGCCAGGGCGCCGGTGAGGCCGCCGTCCACGGGCTCGACCCGGGCGCTGCCGTCGGCGGCGAATCGGGTGCGCCGGGGCGCGGCGACAGCGGCGCGGTCGAGCAGCTCGACCATTTCCGGCGCCGGCGCCGGGCCACGGTTGGCACGCACCAGGGCCTCGAGCCCCGAACGCACCGAGGCCGCCTGCTCGACGTCCGCCGGCGTCAGCTCCGAGCCTGGGCTCAGCAGGCCCCAGCGCCGCAGCCAGTCGGTCAGGGCCCGCGAGCTCGACAGCTCGCCGCGCCGGTAGGGCGGCGTACCGGTGATGATCAGCGCCTGCACGATCCGCAGGTCGCCGGGCGCCGGCTCGATCCGGTAGGTCCAACGCGGGTCGGCCTGGGCGCCGCCTTTCTTCCTGCTCATAGCGTCTTCCTGCTCATAGCGTCTCCTATGGTTCGTCCGGGCCGTCTTCCGGCAGGTCCGCCAGCACGCGCTCGACCACCTGGTCGAGGATGCCGAAACCGCGGCCGGCCAGCTCGTCGGCGAGGTGGTAGTTGTCGCGTTCGAGCTCGAGCGACGCCTGGTAGATGCACAGCTCGGCCGTGACCACCGGATGGGCACGGTCGCCCGCCAGCTCGAGTGTCTCGCTCGCCGCATGGAAGCTCTGGGCGGCCGCCTCGAGCTGGCCGGCACGCCGCTGGGCGTAGCCGGCGATCGCCCAGGCGCGGGCGAAGATGTTGAGGGACCACTTGCCCAGGCGCTCGGTGACCGCCGGCACGCAGGCGAGCGCGAGGGCGGCGCGCCGCAGCGCCCGGCGGTCGTCCCTGGCTTCGAGGCTGAGGGTGCACAGGTGGTGGAAGAGCGCCGGCGTCTCGTAGACGGGTGCCTGTTTCTCGACCGCCTGCAGTTGGACCTCGAAGGGCAGAGGCTCGATCCACCGCCACAGGTCGCGGGCCATCGCCGGCTCCACGGGCCCAGGCTGGCCCGGTGCCTCGGCCAGCTCCCGGTAGCCTGAGCGCACCAGGTCGCCGAGGCCGTAGAGCTGGCCGGAAAGCTCCTCGGCGCTCTCGGGCGGCAGGTCGCCGGCGAGCGCCCGGCGGATCTGCTCCCGGCTCACCGCGCTCTCGGGAGAGGGTGGCGGTGGCTCGGGGGCCGGCGAGCGTGCGGCCTTGCGGAAGGCAGTCGGGCCCTCGTCGTCGTTCCACTTCTTGAACGCGCGGCTGAAGCTGTCGGCCGATCCATAGCCGACTTCGGCCGCGATCTCCCACACCTTGAGCTTGGTCTCGGCGAGCAGGCGCGCGCCGAGACGCATGCGCGCCGTCATTATGTAGACGCCCGGCGTCAGCCCCAACTCGGCGGCGAAACGGGTCAGCAGGTTCTTGTCGCGCCGTCCGGATGCGCGCAACATTGCGGCGACGTCGAAATCGCCGTCGAAGATCCGCTGGGCGATCACGTCGAGCAGCCGCGCAACCAGCACCGAGGCCCGCTCGCGGTCCGCGCGGACGTGCTCCACCGCTTCGTCCTGTAGGCGAGCACATAGCTGTCGGCCGTCGTCTCCCATCCTTCCTCGCGCCACAGAGTAGAGGCTCGGGCGGACAAGTGGCAAGCCGGGAGACGGATTGGCGAAATCGATGACGTCCGTTCCCTCACTTGGAGAAAAAACGAAAACAGAAGAATTGTCGGGAATTCTTGCAGGGTTTCCGAGGTGGCCCTCCTCTACAGTTTCTTTTGTCGCGGCCAAACAGCCGTGGCCCGGCGACGGCGCCGGATCAACCCAGGACGTTTCCTTCCGAGGGGACGGCCGGGAAAGAAAGGAGGTGAGAAGCCATGCTACCCATCAATGTCAACCTACCACTGAGGGAGGTGACCGACCGCATGCGGTCGTGCCGGGCGGTGCAGTGGGCGATCGAAACCTACGGCACCCGCCTGGTCGACGACCTGGGCGAGTCGTTCGGCCCGTTTCTGGCCGAGGGCCAGGTGATGCCCTTCGCGGTACAGCTCGAGCTGTTCGTGAAGATGCTGAACCGGGACTTCGACCGGTTGGTGGCCACGGACCGCGCGTACCGCGACCAGAAGGCTCGGGAATCCGTTTCCCGCGGCCGGCGGGAAACGCAGGCCGACAACGTCAACAAGGACGTGATCGACTTGCGCGACGCGCTCAAGGGGTTCTACAGCGACGACAAGCTGGCCGAGCTCGGTTTCGCGCGGCGCACGCCCACGGTTCCGGTGGAGCTTCTGGAACAGACGAGCCATCTCGTCGAGCGGTTGAACGACCCGGAGCTGGACCCTTCGGGGGTCAGCTTCGGCGATGTTCAGCTCGACGTGGCGAATCTGGCCACGGAGCTGACCGGTTCGGTCGAGACCTTCAAGCAGGATTCCGAGGCGTTGGGACGGGAGGTGCGCCGCACCGAGGCGAGCAAGCTCGCCAAGGACGACGCGGTCGACCGCTACAACACATCGTTCCTGTGGATCGCCCGCACGGTGGAGTCCCTCTGCCGGCTGGCCGGTCTCGACGAGGTGGCGCGGCGGGTTCGCCCGTCTCAGCGCCGCCCCGGGGTGACCGCACGGAAGTTCGAGGAGCCCGAGGGTTCACAGCCCAACGGTTCAGCTGAGGACGGCAAGCCCGAGGGTGACGGCTCGACCGAGCCGGCGCCCGAGGCCGCCGAATCCGAGGCGCCTCAGACGTCCGAGTAACCGGGGTTTCCCGGTAGAGGAGTGATCCGATTCCGGATCACGAGGGCCGCGGCGGCGACGCCGCGGCCCTCTTTGTGGGCTCCTGATTCTGTGCGGGCGTAACCAAAGCGGGGCGGCGTGCCAATCCTCGAACGAGATTCGCGCAGCGAGTCTATTCACAAGGAACGTTACACTGGAACCAGACGGCGAGTCGCGGCATCCAAGACCCCGGAAGCCGACGAAACATGACCCGAGGTAAAAACATGAAGAAGTACGTCCTGGGCAGCCTGCTGGCGACCGTCGCCCTGTGGAGCTGGGCGGCGAGCTCGCCAGAGTCGGCTGTGAACGAAACAGAGTCGGCTGTGAACGAAACAGAGTCGGCTGTGAACGGAACAGAGCCGGCCGCCGACAAGACCGAAAGGACCAAGAAGGTGTATACCAAGCCAAGCGACGAGGAGCTGCGTGAGACTCTGACTCCGATGCAGTACAAGGTCACCCAGCACGAGGGCACCGAGCCGCCGTTCCGCAACGAGTATCACGACAACAAGAAGGCCGGCATCTATGTCGACGTCGCCAGTGGCGAGCCGCTGTTCAGCTCGACCGAGAAGTTCGACTCCGGCACCGGCTGGCCGTCGTTCTGGCAACCGATCGACAAGGAGCGTGTCGTCGAGAAGACGGACCGCAAGCTGTTCATGAGCCGCACCGAGGTGCGCTCGCGCGACGGCGACTCCCACCTTGGCCACGTGTTCCCCGACGGCCCGCGGCCGACCGGTCTGCGGTACTGCATCAACTCCGCGGCGCTGCGATTCATCCCGGCCGACCAGCTCGAGGCCGAGGGCTACGGCGAGTACCTCGAGCTGTTCGAGGAGCCGGCGAAGGCCGCCGAGCGGTAACGGACTCCTGACTACGTCAGGTAGAAGATCTCGATCGCGACCCGGACGGCGCCACCGAGGATGGCGGCGCCGACGCCCGGCCAGACGCTGAGGCTGCGCTCGCGGATCATGCCCAGGGCGAGACCGGCGAGAAACGCCGCGGCGGCCCACAGGGCGAGCTGCTGGAGGTGAGCGAGGCCCAGCGGCGGCCCGGCGATCCAGCGCCACGTCGCCACCGCGGTGGCGAACGCGTAGAGGGCCGAGGACGCCAGGTTCGGCACCGACACGAACCAGCGGCCGGCCACGGTCTGCACCGGCGAATCGAGCACCAGCAGGCCGTGGACCAGTCCCCGGAAGCACAGCTCCAGGGCTACCGCGGCGAGCGCCATCGAGCCGGCGAGCGCGCCCAGTGACAACGGATCGAGCGCCGCGTCGCGCGGCATCCAGACACCACCACCGGCGGCACCGACGAGTACCAGAGGCACCATCGCCAGCCAATCCCGGCCGGCAGCCCGGCGCCAGCCGAACAGCCACGTCCAGCCGCTCGAAAGCTTTCGGGTCAACAGCCAGCTACCAGCGACGATCACGGCGGCGGCCAGCGCCAGCTCAGTGGCGTCCCCGGGGCTCGATCCCGGGGGAGCGAAGAACACCCGCCACGACGCCACCGAGGCCGCGGCGCCCAGGATCAGCAGGAGCACCCACAACGCCGCGGTGGCGTGGCGCTGAAGGTCTTCGACCGGCCGCACGCGCCGGTAGGTCATCCGCAGAATCTTGCCGATCTCGTTCGGGGTCAGCGCCGTACCCTCGGGCCGTGGCGAGCCTCCGATCTCGTCCGAGCCGCCCCAGCGCTTCTCCGGCGGCCGGCCATCGACCCGTGGGTCGAGCAGATTGAGCTTGTCGTAGGCCTGCGCGAGATCGATGCCGGCCAGCGAGGCGGCACGGCGCAGGGTGTATTGCCCGGCCGCCCGCTCGAGCGCGATCACGCCGAGGCGGTCACCCCACGACTTCTTCAGGCGCTGCTCGACCTCGTAGATCCCCGAGCTGTCCCGGCACACCACCGCAACCTTGTTGCCACCGATGTCGACGTGACCGTAGACCTGCTCGACGCGGGCGTAGTCGTCGAAGTCCGACGGCTGGTAGACCAGCTGGTCGATCGCCAGCAGCATTTCGCGGCTGTACTCCACCAGGTCCGCCTCGTTCCAGCCGCCGGCGCCCTTGAGATCGAGCTCACGGCGGTGTAGTACGTCGAGCCGCGCCTTCTCGGCGGTCAGCAGCTCCTGCGGCAGACCGCAGTGCGCGCCGATCTCGAAACCGTTGGCATCGATCGCGCCCTCGAGATGCAACAGCGGCAGAATCGCGTCCCGCTGCACCGGCGTCAGCTGGCGAACCCGGCGGTGGTTGAGCAGCACCCAGATGGCGAACAGCGTGTCCAGATCCGGCTCGTTGGCGTAGACCGTCCAGTCCCCCTGGTCGAGATCGAGGCCCTTCAGCACCATGATCAGGGCCTGCTCGCAAGTCGCCAGGGTGAAGGCGCGCAGACAGTCCTGGTGATGATCGAGGTTGTAGAGCTGCTGTTTGTTGTCGATCACCGGGCCGAACTGACCGGCACCGTCGAGAAAGACGACCCGCTCGCCGAGCCGGCGGGCTTCGGCCTCGGAGAACTGGTGGCGCTGATTGATCGACACCGCCACGCCGGGAGCCTCGCCGCAATGCAGGCTCCGACCATCCTCGCGCTCGCGGATCTCGTAGCGATCGGGCAGCCCCGTCCCGGCTGGTTCCTCGGGGCTCTGGGTAAGCCCGAGGCCGGCGCGAAACGGCACCACGCCGCCCGACGGGAGATCGTCGAAACCGCCGCCGGCTTGCTCCTCCACCGAATCGAGCCGCTTCATTGCGCCACTCTGATCAGCCTTGCTCACGGATCCGCCTTGGTCACGAGTCTGAGTCTCCGGCGAGATTATAGCCCGGAGGGACCGAGCTCCAGGACGATGTCGGTGTCGCCGAGCACCTCGATCCGCTGGTCGGTGGCCCGGCCGCTCTCGCTGTCGATCGATCGCGCCGTACAGCGGGCCGAAGGCACGTGCTCGATGACGAACCGGCCCTCGGCGTCGGTGAAGGTCTCGCCGCGGAACTCCCCGAAGCACGACAGGCGCACGGTCTGCGCGGCGACCGGCTGGCCGCCGCGCAATACGCTGCCGGTGACGCGGTAGCCGTCCTCGAACTGGAGATCGACGCGCACCTCGCCGTCGCCGCGGTCCACCTCGATCCGCTCGACCGCGGACCGGGTGGGGTTGAGCAGCTCGGCGCGCACCAGCCAGTCCCCGACCGAGAGTCCGGGAATGCGCAGCTCGCCCGCGTAGTTGATCGAGCCGTAGAGACGGCCGAACAAGGCCGAACGATCGTCGCTGAGCAGAGGGCCGCGGGCGACGATCACCAGGCGCGCCAGCTCTTCGGGCTCGAGCCCGCTCACCCGGCCGACGACGGTGGCTCCCGCCGACAGCTCGACGACCAGGTCGGAAACGCCGCCCTCGCCGAGCGTGAAGAGCTCGCCCAGATAGCTGGCGAAGCGTTCGTGCACGCAGCGCAGCCGCACCTCCCCCGCCGGCGCCAGGATCTCGAAGCGGCCGTCCGCATCGCTGGTCGCGGAGGAGCCGATGTGCGCCGAGGCCAGATAGAGCCGCGCGCCGCCGACCGGCGCGCCGACCGAGTCGACCACCCGGCCCGAGATCCGGTACCGGGTGTCGTCGCGCGGCTGCTCGAACCGCAGCTCGAGCTCGCCCTCCGAGACTTCGGCGATCTCGACGGTGGCGGACACCGTCTCGAAGTCCGGATGGAACGCCGACACCCGGTAGGTGCCCGTGTCGAGCGGACGCAGCACCGCGGCGCCGGCTTCGTCAGTGCTGCCGGTGGCGGCGCTGCGCCAGGGCACGGGATTCGTCGTCGTGGCCGGGTCGAGCATCCCGCGCAAGGTCGCGCTCGGCACGGGCCCGCCGGCCGGATCGAGCACGGAGACGCGCAGGGACGACTTCCAGCGCAGCTCCAGGTAGAGGTCCGCGAGCCCCTCGGCCGGTACACCTCGGCGTATCGGATCCGATCTCGCGTCGGCGGCGCGGGCGGAAATCAGGTATTCGCCGGGCTGCAGCCCGGCCGCCTCGAACCGGCCCCGCTCGTCGCTCGTCAGGCGGCGCGAGGTGGCGGTCGGCAGCGAGCCGACCGCTTCGAGCGCCACCTCCGCGTCCGGCGCCGGGCGCCCGCTCGGGTCGACCACCACGCCCGCAACGAGAGCACCGGCGCTGAGCACGACGGTGAGCTGGAGGTCCTGCTCGCCCATGGTCACCGCTTCCTCGCGCGGCAGCAGGCCATCGGCGGTCACCAGTACGGTCAGCCGGCTGGCTCGCGGCAGGCCCTCGATCTCGAACGAGCCGTCCGGGCGGCTGGTGGCCGAGGCGAACCAGGGCGAGCCCGCCCGCTGGACGACGATCGGCTCGCCATCAGCGCTGCGCAGTGCCAGCTCGGCACCCGGCACCGGCTCGTCCTCACCGTCGATCACGAAGCCGAAGAGGCGGATCCCCGGCACCAGCACCACGGTGCCGAGATCGATCGGCTCGGCGCTGGCCGTGATCTCGACCCCGGGCACCAGCAGCTCGGGAAAGCCCGGGGCCCGTGCCGACAGGTAGTACGTGCCAGTGGGCAGGTCGCGCAGCACGAAAGCGCCAGCCGCTCCGGTGGCGCCTTCGAAGTTCTCCCCGACCTGGAAATCCTGTCCGGCGGCCGCGCCGGTCAAAGACGGGATCAGCGCGACCACGGCACCGGCGATCGGCGCGTCGGCTTCGTCGACCACCCGGCCGAAACCGGAATAGCCGGGATCGAGGACGACCACCAGCTCTTCGGCGGGCTCTCCTCGCCCGGGCGGTATCACCGTGCGCTCGTGAGGCGCGTAGCCCGAGCGCTCGATGCGCAGATCGACCGGGGTCGACGGCAACAAGCCGGCCAGCTCGAAAGAGCCAGCAGCGTCGGTGCTGACCTCGATCTTGCCCGGCAGCCACCGACCGCCGGCTTGAGTACCGCGTTGGCGCGTGAAGAAGGTGCCGGGCGGCGCCACGCCGCTGATCCGGGCGCCGGCGATGCCATGGCCGGCAGTGTCGACCACCCGCCCGGCGAGCGTCCTGGTGGCAGTCAGCCCGATGATCAGCTCGACATCTTCGACGGGCGGCCCGTGGGCCATCGACAGGTACCCGGGCGCGCCGAAGCGCATCTCGGGCGCGTCCGCGAGCATGCGCACATGAAATGGCCCACCGCCTTCGACGGTCTGGAAGTAACGCGACCCCGGGCCGCCCCAGACCCAGGCCAGATCGACCGCGCGCCGGTCCTCCACGTCGAGGATCAGGCCGTGAGCACGGATCGTAGCCGGCAGCTGGAGAACCGGTTCCTCTGGAGCTCCTTGGCCGGGGGCGCGGCTTCGGGCCTCGCCGTAGTAGGCCTCGCCGTCGGCGAAGGCCACCGGCACCGAGCCACGCCAATCGAACGGTCCGCGCAGCCGCCCTTCCGCGTCGGTGATTCCGAAGGCGACGAAGGGCCAGCGCACGAAAGCGTGAACCCCGGCCGCGGCCTCACCGCCGGGATGAACGACGACGGCCTCGCTCCACCGCTCTTCGAGCCGCAGCTCGATGAATCCGGAGACGCAGGGCTCGACCCGGTAGGCCAGAAACTCCCCGGCCAGGCTCGCGACGCTGACCTTCTCGGAGCTGGCACAGGGGATCGCGGCGGTGCCGTCCTCACCCGTGCGCGCCAGGCGCTCGGCCGGCCACCACCCGACTTCTGAAGACTCCTGCCACTTTCGCGACCAGCCGCGGGCGGCCAGCGTCACCCCCGCGAGGGCTGAGCCCTCTGCGTCCAGCAGGCGGACCGCGAGGTCCGAGCGCAGCTGCAACGCCAAGTCCGGCAGCGTGCGGTCGGCCCGCAGGGGGACGAGATCGTGGATCGCCGCCAGGTACTCGTCGTGCGCCACCCGAACCTGCCAGAAGCCGGCCTCGGGAGCGGCGAGCCGGAACCGGCCGTCGGCGTCGGTGAGGGCGCTCGCGACGGCCGCCGGCAGGGGCGTTCCGGCGAGCTGCAACTCGGCGAGGCGATGGGGCGGCAAGAGCGACAGAAGCTCGACGCGAGCCTTCGCCAGACCTCCCCCGCGGTGATCGAGCACCGCACCGGTGACCTCGAGCTGTTGGGCTGGTGCCATCGTCGCGACGCCTGAAAACGTCGCGACAACGAGGAGCCAGCGCAGGAGCGAGGTCGACATCTTTCCTCCGACCACGATTCTACCGGACCGCGGCGTGCGGCGTGCGGCGTGGTAGGCTCCCCCGCCACCGCGCGCAAGACGTGCTTCACCTTGGAATCCTGGAAAGACAAGCCACTGATGAAATCCGCTACCAGACTTCCGGTTGTCCTCTTCTCCGCCCTCGCTCTTCTCGTTCTCGCCTCCTGCGGTCCATCGGAGACTTCTTCGGACGGCAGCGCGCCGGCGCCGGCGGCCGAGAAAAGATTCCTGTCGATCGGTACCGCCCCCACCGGCGGTGCTTTCTTCGTCGTCGGCGGCGCGCTGGCCGACGTCGCAGACGAGCTCGGGCCGGAAGGCTGGAACGTCTCCGCCGAGGCCACCGCCGGCTCGCAGGAGAACATCCGCCGCCTGACCCAGGGCGAGCTCGACTTCGCGCTCGCCAACGCCGCCATCTCGTACTTCGCGGTGCGTGGCGAATCGAGCTGGGAGCAGACCTATCCGATCCGCGCGGTGATGACGCTGGCGCCCAACGTTGCACTGTTCGTCACCCCCGAGGGCTCGGGCGTCGAGAGCGTCGGCGACCTGCGCGGCAAGCGCGTCACCGTTGGGCCGGCCGGAGCCGGTTTCGAGATGTTCGTCGGTCCGCTGGTGGCGGCCCATGGCCTGACCTACGACGACTTCACACCGCTCAATGCTACTCAGACCGGCGCCGTCGACTTATTGTCAGACGGCTCCGCCGTCGCCGCCTTCCTCGGCGGCGCCGTGCCCACGGCCTCGATCAGCCAGGCAGCGAGCTCCATGGACCTGCGCCTTGTGCCCTACGGCGACGACGCCAAGCAGTCCCTGGTGGCGGACTACCCCTTTTTCGCCCCGGCGACCATCCCGGCCGGCACCTACCGTGGCCAGGAGGCCGATTACGTCGGCCTCAACGTCGGCTCGATGCAACTGATCACCGGTGCCGCGGTGGACGAGGAGCTGGTCTATCAGCTCACCCGGACGATCTACGAAAACCGCGCCAACGTCGTCGAGCGCCACCCGGCCGGCAAGGCGATCCAGCCGGGCAACGTGGTGCGCGACACCGGCACGCCGTTTCATCCCGGTGCGATCCGTTACTACAAAGAAATCGGGATCTGGCCCGAAGAGGAAGCCGGCGCCGGGGAGAGCACGGCCGAGGGCGACGAGGGGACCTAGGGGCGGCACGGCCAGTAGGCCGGGCTCGACTGACCGAAGACCGCAATCCGGCTCCTCGATGCCGATCCACCCGCGAGATCTCCAGATCTGCACCGGCCCTGTCGAGGGCGCGGCCACCGGCGCCGTCGCGCCGCCAATCACCCAGACCTCGCTGTTCACCTATCCGTCCTTCGACGAGCTACTCGCCGGTCTCGCCGCCGAGCACCGCCATCACGTCTACACCCGCGGGCAGAACCCGACCGTCGAGGTTCTCGAAGGCAAGATCGCCGCCCTCGAACGCGGCGAGGCCTGCAAGTGCTTCGCTTCCGGTATGGGAGCGATCAGCGCGGTGCTTCTCGGGCTCCTGGAGACTGGCGACCACGTCGTCTTCGTCAACCAGGTCTACGGCCCGGCTCTCGAGCTGGCGACCGAGCTGCGACGCTTCGGCATCGATCACGACGTCGTGCTCGACCTCGACGTCTCCGCGGTCGAGCAGGCCCTGCGGCCACGGACCCGCCTGATCTGGTTCGAGAGCCCCGGTACGATGCTCTTTCGGACGCTCGACGTACCGGCACTGGTCGAGCTGGCGAAGGCACGCGGAATCCTCACCGCCATGGACAACACCTGGGCGACGCCGTTGTTCCAGAAGCCCGCGACCCTGGGTGTGGACATCGTGATGCACGCCTTGTCGAAGTACCTGGGCGGGCACAGCGACGTGGTCGGCGGCGCGCTGGTCGCCCCGGCCGCGCTCCTGGAGCGGATCTTCTATCGCGCGTTCCTGCTCCTGGGCGCGTCCCTCGGTCCGTTCGAGGCCTGGCTGGTGATCCGCGGACTCCGAACCCTACCGGTTCGCATGCAACAGCACGAAGAGAACGGCCTGGCCGTCGCGCGCTTCCTGGAGGGACACCCGGCCGTCCGCCGCGTCTACCATCCGGGGCTCGGCGACACCCGGCACGGGGACCTGGGCGGCTGCTCGGGGCTCTTCAGCTTCGAGCTCGCGGGTGGCGACTTCGACCGGATTCGCCGCGTGATCGACGCCCTGAGCGTCTTCCGCATCGGGGTGAGCTGGGGCGGCACGGAGAGCCTGGTGATCTCGCCCAACCGCGGCGACAACGCCGAGGCATTGGACAGGCAGCGGATCCCCCCGGGGCTCATCCGCCTGTCGGTCGGCCTCGAACCGGCCGCGTCTCTGATCGACGATCTGGATCGGGCACTCGCGGTTGTCTAGCCATGTCCGAATCCGGCACTCGCTCCCTGTCCCTCGGCGCGGCCGTCCTGCCCCTGCTCGCCATGCTCGTCCTGTTCGCGGTAGGAACTGTGTTCCTGGACGTCGGCAACGAGCTGCTGATTCTGACCATGCTCGGCGCGGCGACGGTTGCCGGCGCCGTGGCCGTGCGCGTCGGGCGCACCTGGGACGACATCCAGCGAGCCACCGGTGACAAGCTGGCGGCGGTGCTGCCGGCGATCCTGATCCTGCTGTCGATCGGCATGCTGATCGGCACCTGGGTGGCGAGCGGTACGATCCCGATGTTGGTACATGCCGGGCTGCGGCTGGTGAATCCGCAGTTCCTGGTGCTCACCGCCTTCCTGGCCACTGCCGTGATGTCGCTGGCGACCGGCACTTCATGGGGTTCGGCGGGGACGATCGGCGTCGCGTTGATGGGCATGGCCGCGGCCCTGGACGCGCCGCTCGCCGCCACCGCCGGCGCGGTGGTGTCGGGAGCCTACTTCGGCGACAAGCTGTCGCCGCTGTCGGACTCGACGAATATCTGCGCCATCGGTGCCGGCGCCGATCTCTATGCCCACATCCGCCACATGCTCTACACCGCGACACCGTCGTTCGTCATCGCCACCACCGTGTTCGCTGTCTCGGCGACGGCGCCGAGCGGCGGTGACGGCTTGCCGCCCCGGGCCGTGCGTCTGCTGGCGGACATCGACCAGGTCTACTCCCTGAGCCTGCTGACGCTGTTGCCGCCGGTGGTGGTGGTGATCGGCATCCTGCGCAAGATCCCGCCGGTCATCGCGATGGCGACCTCCTCCGCGGTGGCCGTGGCGCTGGCGATCTTTCTGCAGGGATTCGACGTCGCCGACGCCGTGGTCGCGGCCGTGGGTGGCTTCGACATGGCGATGACGGCTTCTCTCGGCCTCGAGCCGACGTCGTTCGGCGAGGCGTTCGGTTCCCTGGTGAATCGCGGCGGCCTGTACTCGATGGTCGACACCCTGTTGGTGGTGATCGCCGCCTTCCTCCTCGCCGGCGCGCTCGACGCCTCGGGCGCCCTGGACCTGATGATCCGCCGTCTGCTCGCGGCGGTACGCTCGACCTTCGGCCTGATCGCCGCGACCATGGGCGCCGGCGCCGTGACCATCGCGCTGACCAGCCACGGCGGGGTGACCGCGCTGATCATCGGCGGGCTGTTCCAGAAAGCCTATGCCGACCGCCGCCTGGCGCCCGAGAACCTGTCGCGCTCGCTCGAAGACTCGGTGACCATCGTCGAGCCGCTGATGCCGTGGACGGTCTCGGCGGTGTTCATGGCCACCACCCTGGGAGTGCCGACGGTCGAGTACCTGCCGTGGGCGATTTTCTGTCTGGGCGGGCCGGTCTTCTCGCTGCTGTTGGCGGCCACCTTCGACCGCACCGGGTTCGGCCTTCGCGAGATCGAAAGCTGACCGGGCGCGGCCTCACACCGCCGCCCGAATGCTATCCTCCGCCCGATGCTCGATAGGTTCCGCCAGCACGCCATCCGCGTCCTCTCCGTGGTCCTCTGCCTGTTCACCCTGGCGGAGGTCAACTACCCACATCTGACGCCGCAGTCGCAGCTCGCCACCTTCGCCCTGCTGGGCCTGGCGCTGTGCTACCTCCACTACCCGGCGCATCCGCGACTGAAGGGCTCGCGCTGGGCCGGCATCCTCGACCTGGTCCTGGCGCTGGCCTCGGCAGTGTGCTGCGGCTACGTGGCGATCCAGAACGAGCCGGTGTTCGAGAGCTGGTGGTCGGGCGGCAGGTCGCTGGGCGACCGGGCCGGCGCCGAGACGGGGCTCGACTTTCTGGTAGGCGCGGTGGGCCTGCTTCTGGTGCTCGAAGCGGCGCGGCGGGCGGTCGGCCTGGCGCTGCCGATCCTGTCGGTCGCCTTCCTGGCCTATGGAGCCCTCGGACCGTCGATGCCGTCGTGGCTGTTTCCTCACCGCGGCTACGGCTTCGAGCGCCTGGTGGGCCAGAGCTTCCTGCACAGCCAGGGGGTGTTCGGGGTGGCGCTCAAGGTAATGTTCACCTACGTCTTCCTGTTCGTGGTCTTCGGCGCCTTCCTCGAGGCTACGGGCGCGACGCGATTCATCATCGACGCCGCCCGGCGTCTGTTCGGCTCCTCGGCCGGCGGGCCGGCCAAGGTCTCGGTGCTCTCCTCGGGGCTGATGGGGTCGCTCTCCGGCAGCGCCGTGGCCAACACCGCCACCACCGGCACCTTCACCATCCCGCTGATGCGCTCGGCCGGCTTCCCGCGGCACGTGGCGGCCGGGATCGAGGCCGCGGCGTCCTCGGGCGGCGCCCTGGTGCCGCCGGTGATGGGCGCCGGCGCCTACATGATGCTCGAGCTCGTGCAGCCGCCGGTGACCTATCTGCGCATCATCCAGGCGGCGCTGCTGCCGGCGATCCTCTACTACCTGTCGCTGTTCCTGATCGTGCATTTCCGCGCCCGCGGCCTGGCAGCGGAAGGAGCGGCCGGGGCTCGCGAGCCTTCGGACGACGGAGCCCAGGCCGAGCCCATGTCGTTCTTTCAGCTCGAGGGGCTGGTCTTCCTGGCCAGCCTCGGCACGCTGATCGCGCTGCTGTTGTCCGGCTTCACGGTCTTCCGTTCGGTCAGCCTGGCATTGGTCGTGACGATCCTCGTCAGCGCCTTGCGCGCCGATATCCGCATGACGCCGCGGCGGATCCTGGAAGCCTTCGAGAAGGCCGCCAGGGGCGGCATCGCTCTGGTCGCGGCCGCAGCCTCGGTGGGCATCGTGATCGGCGTCGTGACGCTCACCGGCGTCGGCTCCAAATTGCCGGCGACGATCATTCCACTGGCCCAGGACAACCTGTTCGCGGCGCTGTGCCTGATCATGGTGTCGTCGATCGTGCTCGGCATGGGCCTGCCGTCGGCGGTCTGTTACCTGCTGCTGGCGACCCTGATCGGACCGGCGCTGAGCGGTCTGGGGGTGCCGCCGCTGGCGGCGCACCTGTTCATCTTCTACTTCGGCCTGATGTCGATGGTCACCCCGCCCGTGGCGCTCGCCGCCTACACCGCGGCGTCGATCTCGGGCTCCAGGATCATGCGCACCGCCTTCGCCGCCTTCCGCTTCGCGCTGGTCGGCTTCGCCCTGCCGTTCCTGTTCGTCTACCGGCCGGAGCTGTTGATGATGTCGGCCGACGGCGGCCCGGCGAGCTTCGCCGCGATCACCGCCGCATTCGCCTTCGCCGCGGCCGGCATCGTGCCGTTCGCCGCCGCGATCGCCGGCCACCTGTGGCGGCCGCTCGGCCCGGTGTCACGGCTGCTGCTCTTCGCCGCCGCCCTCGGGCTCTTCTATCCCGCGTCGCGGGGCTCGATCGGCGCGCTGGCGCTGGGCTGGCCGAACCTGGCCGGAGCGGCGCTGCTGGCCGGGGTGCTGGTCTGGGAACGGGTCAGGCGGAAATCGACTCCTTGACCGGCTGCGTCGCCGATCCGGCATCGACGGTTGACGCCACGGGTAGTGACGTATACATTCCGGAAGAGTGTACGTCACCATGAGGAGCAACCCATGCATGCCAAACTCACTCTCAGGCTCGATAAAGAGCTGATCCAAAGCGCGAAGTCACACGCCGCGAAGACCGGCAAATCCCTTTCGCGAATCGTCGCCGACTACTTCGCTCTTCTGACCGCCAGGCCACCGGCAGACGAAGCGGCTCTGACTCCCGTCGTTCGATCCCTGAAAGGTGCTTTGCGAGGAGCGGAAATCGACGAGGACGACTACCTTCGGCATCTCGAGGAGAAGTATCTTTGAGGCTACTCTTCGACACCAACGTCGTCCTCGATCTGCTGCTGGATCGGGAGCCGTGGGCTCGGAACGCAGCGCGGCTCTTCACGCGGGTCGAGACCGGGGCGGTGGATGGAGCCTTGAGCGCCACCACCCTCACCACGATCTTCTACCTGGCACGCAAGATCGTGGGGGCCGAACGCGCGCGTGAAAGAATCCGCCAGCTGCTGGCGCTGTGTTCGGTCGCGCCGCTCAACCGTCCGGTACTCGAGACGGCGATCGAGCTCGATTTCACGGACTTCGAAGACGCGGTGATCCACGAATCGGCCCGGCAGGCGTCCGTGGAGGCGATCGTCACGCGCAACCCGGGCGACTTCAAGAACGCGACACTCTCCGTGCTGACGCCGGAAGAATGCGTGGGGATCCTGGAGCAGCGTGAGCGCCAGGCTGGGGCAGCCGGCGACTGACCACCTGACCCCTGGGGAACGGGGCCCTCTCCCCGCCACGGCCAACAAGATCGACTCGGCCCACGGCTTGAGATACCCTCGCGCCGAGACATCCGACCTGCCCCGTCCACCGAAATGACGGTCGACCGAAACGAAATTCCCACGAGGACCGTGCGATGCCTGAGGATCCCCGCCAACACGACATCGACCGAGACGAAACCCAGGAGTGGAAGGACGCCCTCGAGGCGGTGATCGAGCACGACGGACCGGAGCGCGCCCACTTCCTGATCGAGAGCCTGATCGAGAAGGCCAGGCGCTCCGGCGCCTACCTGCCCTATTCTGCCAATACCGCCTACTTCAACACCATCCCGCCGGCGCACGAGGAGAAACGGCCGGGCGATCCGTCGATCGAGCGCCGCATCAAGTCGCTGATCCGCTGGAACGCCCTGGTGATGGTGGTGCGCGCCAATCGCCAGTTCGACGGGCTCGGCGGACACATCGCCACCTACCAGTCGGCGGCCAACCTCTACGAAATCGGTTTCAACCACTTCTTCAAGGCGCCGACCGAGGACCGCGGTGGCGACCTGATCTACTTCCAGGGCCATTCGGCGCCCGGCATCTACGCCCGCGCCTTCGTCGAGGGCCGGCTCACCGAGGAGCAGCTCGAGCATTTCCGCCGCGAGGCCGACGGCAAGGGGCTGTCGTCCTACCCCCACCCCCACCTGATGCCCGACTTCTGGCTGTTCGCCACCGTGTCGATGGGTCTCGGGCCGCTGATGGCGATCTACCAGGCGCGGTTCCTCAAATACCTGCACCAGCGCGGGCTGGCGAACACCGAGGGGCGCAAGGTATGGGCCTTCCTTGGCGACGGCGAGATGGACGAGCCCGAGGCCCTGGGCGCGGTATCTCTGGCGGTGCGCGAGCGGCTCGACAACCTGATCTTCGTCGTCAACTGCAACCTGCAGCGGCTCGACGGGCCGGTGCGCGGCAACGGCAAGATCATCCAGGAGCTCGAGCGGGTCTTCCGCGGCGCCGGCTGGAACGTCATCAAGGTGGTGTGGGGCGGCAACTGGGACCCGCTGCTGGCCAGGGACCACAAGGGCTTCCTGCGCCAGCGCATGGACGAGGCGGTCGACGGCGACTACCAGACCTACGCCGCCGATCAGTCCGGCGTCACCATTCGCGAGCATTTCTTCGGCAGGTACCCGGAGCTGGCCGAGATGGTGGCTGACCTCTCCGACGAGGACCTCTGGCGTCTCAAGCGCGGCGGGCACGACCCGGACAAGGTCTACGCCGCCTATGCCGCCGCGATCAAGCACGAGGGCCAGCCGACGGTGATTCTGGCCAAGACAGTCAAGGGCTACGGCCTGGGCTCGGCGGGCGAGAGCTTGAACCCCGCCCACAACCAGAAGAAGATCGAAGAAAAGGCGCTGCGCAAGTTCTCCGAACGCTTCAACATCCCGATCCCCAACGACGAGCTGAGCGATGCGCCGTTCATCCGACCCACGGAGGATCTGGTCCGATACATCGAGGATCGCCGCGCCGCGCTCGGCGGCTCGCTGCCGGCGCAGCGCGTCGAGAGCCCAGCCCTCGAAGTACCGGATCTCGACGCCTTCCAACCGGTGCTCAAAGGCAGCGGCAAGCGCGACATCTCGACCACCATGGCGTTCGTCGAGGTGTTGCGGAAGGTGCTGATCCGCG
The DNA here is from genome assembly GCA_024226315.1 of bacterium. GTDB lineage: Bacteria > Acidobacteriota > Thermoanaerobaculia > Multivoradales > J023 > JAAELT01. Next base: position 29,694 of record JAAELT010000005.1, read on the forward strand.
ACAAGGCGATCAAGGAGCACCTGGTGCCGATCGTCGCGGACGAAGCGCGCACTTTCGGCATGGAAGGCCTGTTCGCCCAGCTGGCGATCTACGCGCCGTTCGGCCAGCGCTACGAACCGGTCGACCGCGACCAGCTCATGTGGTACCGCGAGGAGGACAACGGCCAGATCCTCCAGGAGGGCATCACCGAGGCCGGCGCGGTGTCTTCGTGGATCGCCGCCGGCACCTCCTACAAGACCAACGGCGTGCCGATGATCCCGTTCTTCATCTTCTACTCGATGTTCGGTTTCCAGCGCATCGGCGACTTCATCTGGGCCGCCGCCGACATGCACGCCCGGGGCTTCCTGATCGGGGGCACCTCGGGACGCACCACGCTCAACGGCGAGGGCCTGCAGCACGAGGACGGTCACAGCCACCTGGTGGCCTCCACCGTGCCCAGCTGCGTCGCCTACGACCCGACCTACGGCTACGAGCTGGCGGTGATCATCCAGGACGGCCTGCGGCGCATGTACCGGGACGGCGATTCGGTCTTCTACTACGTCACCACGACGAACGAGAACTACCCCCATCCCGCAATGCCCGATGGCGTCGAGGAGGGGATCCGGAAGGGGATGTACCGGCTGCGGCAGTCTTCGTCGAAGGCCAAGAAGAAGCGGGCACAGCTGCTCGGCTGCGGCACCATCTTGCGCGAGGTGCTGGCGGCGGCCGAGCTGCTGGAGGACGACTACGGCGTCGCCGCCGACGTATGGAGCGCCACCAGCTTCACCGAGCTGCGCCGCGACGGCCTCGCCGCCGAGCGCCACAACCGGCTGCATCCCGACGCCGACGCCCGAGTCAGCTACGTCGAACAGTGCCTGGCACCCACGAGCGGCCCGGTGATCGCCGCCAGCGACTACATGCGCTCCTTCGCCGACCAGATCCGCACCTTCGTGCCCCGCCGCTACTCCGTTCTCGGCACCGACGGCTTCGGCCGCTCCGACACCCGCGAGACCCTGCGCCGCTTCTTCGAGGTCGACCGTTACCACGTGGCCGTGGCAGCACTCAAGGCGCTGGCCGACGACGGCGCGGTACCGGCCAAGGCGGTGAGCGAGGCGATCGGGCGCTACGGCGTGGATCCGGAGAAGCCGGATCCGTCGCGGGCTTGAGTACCGCTACCCCTCTATCCTCATCCTAGAGTCCAGGGATCGTCCAAAGTATGACCGTCAACGTGCCCCGAACAGCCGGCGTCGGTGATCGAACCTCCTATGACATACTTGTATGCAGCAGTTGCCACCACTCGCTGAAGCACGCATCCTCACAGCTGAGTTGTACTACATGCAATCGTAACTACCCGATAGAGATCGGTAGTGCCGACTTCTCCCGTGGAATCTACTATGACGCATTCGACGGGCCGGAGTCCCTCACAGAAGCTCATGAAGAAGGTCTTCGAAACGAGGTGACCGGCACACGGGCACGAATCGAAGACTACTATGGCCCATTGCTACGTTCAGAGCTTGGCGCGATGGACCTGGGAAGACCGCCTCGGGTTCTCGACTCCGGTTGCGGAAATGGAATCTCGGTTGACATGCTCAGCGAGGCTGGCTTCGAAGCCTGGGGAAACGACATCTCGGCGCTCCGCAAGTGGCAATGGCGGGAACGAGGCAATCGGGAGCGGTTGGTGGTTGCACCAAGCCAAGAACTTCCGTTCCCCGATAACTACTTCGACGCTGTGATCTCATCAGGGGTCTTGGAGCACGTAGGGGTGGAGGAGCACGGCGGCGATTCCTATTCCGTCAGGCCTCTACCCAATCGCAATGAAGCGCGCTGCGAATTCCTTGCTGATTTATTGCGCGTCCTAGACCCTTCAGGCGTGCTCCTACTCGATTTCCCGAACGGGGCCTTCCCTATCGATTTCTGGCACGGCACGAAACCAGGGGGAGCTCGCTTTCATTCGATACGCGAAGGATTCCTACCCACGGTTTCTGAAGTCCGTGCTCACCTACGAACTCTCGGGCGATTCTCGGTGACGCCCCTGAGCCCGCATCGTCGACTCAAGATGCGGCAAGTTGGCCAACACTGGTATGGCCGTTTGCTCCGCATCCCCATGACAGCGCTACTCAACCTGATGGGATATCGGTTATTCGAGCCACTGGCAGGATCGCCGCTCAATCCATATCTCGTCCTCAAGGTCGCCAGGCTCTAGCTGACGCCGCGGCGCTATTCGACGGCCTCTGACCATCCGGACGTATCTCCAGTTTCGAAACCGTCACCGAAGAGGAAGGCCGATGTCGTCAATTCGATTCTGCCATTTGCTGGCATGTCGAACGATAGCTGCAAGACTCCTTCAGCATCAGCCACCTCGCTCAGGAACGCCGGTATCCCGGTGTCGAAATCAGTAATCGTCACCAAGTATTCGGAATTCGGCACCAGGTTCTCCAGCCGAAGAGGCAAGGTGTGTGGCGAGTTGCCAAAGCCGGGCACCCCGGTTTCGGGATGTGTCTGCAGAACGAACGGGTTTTCGACGCTCGCCCTGGCCGTCACATCGTAGAAGTGCTTTCGGAAGTGAAGTCGTTCGGCGCCGATGAATGATTGGCTCGGTGGGACTTCTGGCGCGAAGTTGAGACCATTCACATCAGCTTTGTATCCCAAGAAGCCGTAGAGAAAGGCCATGGGCACCAGTGTACTCTCAATAAACTCGCAGTCAAGACCTACGCTCCCGCCTCCGCTGGTGCATCCCTGAAGAATTCCCGGATGAGTGTCATAGTAGGGCCTGAAGCCGCCTGAGTCCTGGGTGTCCTGATACCAGTCGAGAATCGACTCGAGCCGCGCCCAAGCGTCGGCTGCACCACGTACCTCGATCCGCGCCATCAGATCGTAAAAGGACTGCCAGAACCAGCCGCCACCATTCGATACTTGTTCACCCCACGATGCTCCATTGCCTTGGCTTAGATCCATTCCGAACCATATGTACATTGGCCACACATACCAGTCTGATGTGTCGACTGTGGTCGTCCGTGGGCCGAAGATCCAATTGTAGATATCGGCCCCCTGCGAATCGTCTCCGCCGACGATTCGATCGCCTGCAATCCAATCCACGATATCTGTCGCCTTCTCGAAGTCGACTGCATCGAAGAAAATCGCCTCAAGATTGAGCCCGACATGCCCGATATCTCTTACCACTCCATTAATATCGCGGCACGCCATGAGTCGATCCTTGCCGTTAATCCAGAAGTTGCTGGCAATCGCCGTTTTTACGGCATCAGCTTGCGAATCGTACGAGGCCGCAGACTCACCAAAAGGATTCGCTGGCACATCCCATTGGGGATGGTCCGCCACCTCTGTCTCGAGTTCCGCCATCGCGCGAAGCGCCGCATAGTAGTAGATACTGGCATAGGCATCTTCATGCCCTACAGGCCACACATCCGAGGCAAAGCTGCTCTGGATTCCATGGCCGAAGTTGATTTGCCCACCTGTCTTTCCCGGCAGACCGTCGTGGCCCGGCCAATCCACCAAGACGAAATCGTTGGCCAACCCTCCCAGCTCTGTCTGGATGTAGTTCATTGCTATGCGTGCACGATCGAAAAATGAACCTTCAGGAAAGCTCGTGCCAGTGAAGTGCGCACTATCTCCCGACGAGAAGTACGAGGCGTGACCTGCAAGGATGTACTTAGCGTTTGATGTCGACATTCGAGCGTCATATGCCATCACGATGCGACCGATCTCGATCTCACGATCCGCCTGACCATCGAGCACCGGATCAACCCGCAACTTGGTGATGGTGCCGGCCCATTCTGGATTCTCAAAGACCGGTATGACGTAGGTAACAATGTCAACATACGGAATGATATTTGCTGGATCGAGCAAGGAAAAAAACTTCGACTTACTCTCCGAGAATCCCGGGCTCTGAGAGGTCTGCCAGAAGACCTGGCCGAACTCCCCTGCGCAGGCAGTCACGCCATCGGTGCAACGCAGCTCGATCTGAATAAAAGGGCTTTGAAAGGCATCAACCGAAATGTTCGGTGAGATAAGATTCGGATCAGGCGCAGAAGGACTGAGGATCCAGGTGCCGCCCTCTGGCGTAGTAGAGGGCATATTCGATACAGTCCAGCCTTCTGTCGAGCTTCCATCATATTCCCAGCCTTCGAGCAGGCCTTGGCTGGATCCGTAGGCTGGGAATGGCCAGAACGGCCCGTTGTAGTGCAAGAAAACGTAGCCATCGGAATCGAGCCGAGTAACGCCTGGGCTCGCGTTCAACAAGTTCATTCCTCCGATCGTACCGCTTGGACTCATGGCTAGCGCGGTAATGTGGGTCCATGACACGCTGCCGGCATTGAATAGCGTTTGCCCCGAGGGGTTCTCAGCCGGATCCAGATACAAATGCAGCATATCTGTGATCTGCTCCGCGCGAGTAGTGTCAGACGCAGTGAAGACCAGGGTGTCGAGTGGCGTTCCTGAGACCTCGGACGACGCAGCAGCACCCCGAGAGACCATCAACAGAGACACTGACAGCACGACGCAGAGCAACAGATTCCTCATCCTCTCATCCTTTCTGGCTTTAAGCTGGACAATCGTCCCCTCTCTGGTGGGTCGATTTACCAAATCGCGGCTCATAACAGAGCACTCAATGCTAGAAGTAGCTAATCACGTAATGGCCATGGGCGCAAGAAGCCTAACGAACCAGGGCCTGGTTGCAGGATCTCCACTGCTTTCAGCGCGGGATGACCCCGGGCACCCGGGACTTCATCTCGCACTTGAATGGCGGAGAGAGCAGGGATCGAACCTGCGCGCCGCTGAACGGCGGCCTTCTTCGAGGTCGACCGCTACCACGTGGCCGTGGCGACGCTTCAAGGCCCTGGCCGACGACGGCGCGGTACCGGCCAAGGCGGTGAGCGAGGCGATCGAGCGCTACGGCGTGGATCCGGAGAAGCCGGATCCGTCGAGATCCTGAGGGCAGGTGGCGCAAGAAGCCTAGCGAACCAGGGCCTGGTTGCAGGGGCAGGTGCCCCTTTCCCTGATCTCCGCTGCTTTCAGCGCGGGATGACCCCGGGACTTCATCTCGCACTTGAATGGCGGAGAGAGCAGGGATCGAACCTGCGCGCCGATCGAACGGCGGCCTCCGGTTAGCAACCGGGCACATTACCGCTCTGTCATCTCTCCGTGGAGACGCGGGCGGGAGTCGAACCCGCGTACGCGGCTTTGCAAGCCGCTGCCTCGCCGCTCGGCCACCGCGCCTCGAAGACTTGGTGGCCCCGGTGGGATTCGAACCCACAACCGTCGCCTTTTGAAGGCGCCGCCTCTGCCAATTGGGCTACGGGGCCTGGTGCCGACGGGAGGATTCGAACGTCCAACCTCCGGGCTCTCGACCCGGCGCCTCTGCCGGATTGGGCTACGTCGGCTACAGTCATGCTGCAAGAGACTTGGTGCCGCCCCAGGGATTCGAACCCTGAACCTCCGGCTCCTGAAGCCGGCGCCTCTGCCAGTTGGGCCAGGGCGGCATGGTGGGGATGGAAGGAATCGAACCCTCCGGGCTGCACTTTGGACTTACGCGACAGGTCTACAGCCTGCCCCGCCTCCATAGCGGTCTACATCCCCGTTTTTCAAAGAGCTAATGAGAAATCTGGCGGAGGGTGGAGGAGTCGAACCCCCGACGGTGACGTCGCCCTGGTTTTCAAGACCAGTTGCCGGCCCACCCAGCAGCACCCTCCTTTTTCCGAATGCGCTGTGTTCCAAACGCGCCGTGTTCCAAACGGAAAAACCCCCGGGAACCTGACGGCGCCCGGGGGTCGAATTCGGTCTTTTTCAGTGTCTGAAAACTATACCTCTACCCCCCTGGCACTGCCAGCGACGAGTAACTGAGGGATAGGCACAAAGTCCTCATGACCAGGAGACTCTACCACGATCGGAGGTCGACTTCAACAGCCCTGCCGAGGCTCCACGCACGGGGCGCCGACGGCTATGCAGTTGATCCCTGGCCGCCGACGGCGCCCCGTCGCCCGCGAGAGCGCGCTGCCCCGCCGATCTGGTGACTGCTGGGAACGAAACGCCGGTCCGTCCCTCTCACTCCCAGTACAGGCACTCCGGTCCGCGACGGCTCATCCCCGTTCGACGCCTTCGAACCGTCATGGACCACCACTACCGCCACCCGCTTCGCCCGGAGGCGAGGCGTGGCAGAAAAGAGGTGTACTGATGTCACGAGGTAATGCGTTTCCGAACCCCGTTTCGATTCTGATTCCGGCGCTGCTCGCGGCGCTACTGGTCCCGGCCCGGCCGGCCGACGGTCTTGCCTTCACCGGCAGCGGCCTACCGTGGCCGGGAGCCTACGTCCCGTACAGTATCGCCGACGACCTCTTCCGGACCGCCCGGATCTGCGAGTCGATGCGCCTGTGGGAAGAGGTCACCCCGATCCGCTTCCTGCCGCTCTCGGGCTCGAGCCACATCTGCCGGACCGAGGAATCGCCGGACCAGGAGCCGGTCTCCCTGTCCGACTACTCCGCCTTCGACCCCTCCGGCGCCGCCTCGCCCCTCGCGCACCCGAACTTCGTCCTGTTCCGCGACACCCGCGTCGGCGACTCCTGGCCGTGCACCGCCGCCGTCGGCATGCGGGACATTGGTGCACAGACCGTGGTGCTGTCGGACAACGTCGGCTTCTGCCAGGGGCGCGACGTGCTGCACGAGATCGGCCACGCGATCGGCTTCGTCCACGAAGAGACCCGCGGCGACCGCGACAGCTACGTCTATCTGGCCGAGCCCGACTCGCCGCCTCCAAGCACGGCGCTGACCGAGTACGACTACCACTCGATCATGCACAAGGGGACCTACGGCCGCTATGCCGGTGCCTGGCGCCTCGGCGAATGGCGCGTGATCCGCAAGACCTGGTACGACTCCGAAGGACGGCCCCGCGATTGCCTGGAGGACACCGCGGCGTTCGGCTTCTTCATGCCGCCGTGCCTGATCACAGGCTACGCCAACAAATACGCCGACCTCAGCTGGCCCGACATCCAGGGCACGCGAGTGCGCTACTGCCCCCTGACCGGCTGGGACACCTCACGCGACTGCCCCGAGGAGCCGGAGGTCGAGACCGTCTACCAGCCCGCGGTGACCATCGCGCCGGCGACCGCTGATCTCGGAAACCTGGCCTGGGACGGCTCCCCCGAGTTGCACGACGCGTTCGTGATCACCAACGACTCACCCGACTCCCAACGGGTCCACCGGCTGGCGGTCTCCGGACCGCAGGCCGGCCACTTCAACGTCCTCGTCGGCCCGCCGGACCAGGCCTGCGATCCGCTGCCATACGCGCCGCCGCCCTTCGACCCGCCCAACGGTGCCGGCACGCCGTCGCCGCAGGGCTGCGCCCGCGAGCTGTTGCTCGACCTGCCGCTCGATCCCGGCCAGTCGCTGACGGTGTCTATCCAGTCGAGCACGACGGGATTCTCGGGCACCGAGCTGCAGGCGACGCTGGAGGCCACGATCCAGGGTTTCGGCTGGAAGCGGGAGGCCTGGTGGCACGAGGGCGAGCGGATCCTGGTGCCTGAGGACGGACTGCAGTCGATGACCCTGCGCGGCTACCTCGCCGCCAAGGCGCCGCGGCCGGCCCTGGCGGTGACGCCGGCACGGCTGCGCTTGGAGCGGACCGTGCCTTTCGAAACGCTGCCGTTTCGGCTGCCCGGGCCCACCCCGCCGCCGCGCGTGGTGCCCGCGGCTTCGATCCCCTCCTGCGCGAACGAGGGCATTCACGTGGCCGGCGCGCGGCACCGCCGGGTGATGCTGGTCCATAACACCGGCCAGGTGGACGAAATGCTGGACGACCTCGAGCTACGGGGGCGCGACGAGGCATCCTTCGACGTCCTGTGCGCGGACGACAGCGACCCGGGGCCGGGCCTCTGGATCGCGCCCGGAGACCTGGCGATACTGATCGTGGAGTTCGATCCGCAGGTGCAGGACTCGACCTTCACCGCCCAGCTGGGGATCACCGGCGTCGCCGGCAGCTTCGAGGTGGCGCTCGACGGACACGCCACCGTCGCCACGCCGCGCATCGCCTTCACCCGCGAGTCGATCGACTTCGGCGTGGTGCAGGGCGACTCGCCCGGCTTCGAGGAGCAGGTGGTGACGCTGGCCAACACGGGCACTGGCGACGCCACCATCACCGCCCTGCCGATCTACGGCTCGGCGGACTTCACGGCGACCTTCCCGACCGGGCCCGGCGTTCCCTTCGTCCTGCCGGCGGGCACGTCGCGCGCCGTGGTCGTCCGCCTCACGCCCTCCGGCAGCGGCTACCGGAGCGCGCGCCTGAGCGTCGCGTGGACCGGCATGCCACTTCAGATCTTTGCCGGTGTGGAGATGACGGGCTACGGCATCGGCTTCTGAGCCCGCGTTGGCAATCGTCGCTGACACCCAGCGCGAAGGAACCTGGCATCGACTCAAAGCCTGCGCAGCGGGCGCGGTGTTCGTCACTTGGTTCTCGCCGGGTGCTCACCTCCTACCGGGATCGACGAGGTCGAGCCGCGCGTATATGATCCGGGCCAAATCGTGGCCCTTTTCGTTCATCCAGCCGACGCGCTGAGGCGCCCGATCCCACCACCGTCCGAGAAGCTGGGAGAGACCACGCATGGCTGAGATCCAGGAAGTCCGGGTTCCCGACATCGGCGACGTCGACGAAGTCCTCGTGGCGGAGGTGCTGGTGTCGGCGGGCGACACGGTGGCGGTCGACGACTCGCTGATCGCGCTCGAGAGCGACAAGGCGTCGATGGAGGTGCCGGCGCCCCATGCCGGCAAGGTGGTGGAGGTCAAGGTGGCGATCGGCGACGAGGTCAAGCACGACGACCTGATCCTGACCATGGAAGCCGACGTGGCCGCCGAGAACGCGGCGGCCGCGGAACCAGCGACCCCGGTTCCCGAGCCGCCTGCCACCGAGGAACCGGCTCCCGCACGACCGCCAGTCGAGGAACTCGCATTTGCTCCGCCGAAAGCAGCGGAACCAGCACCGGCGCCGACACCTGCACCCGCGCCGGAGATCGACGAGAGGGGCTTCCGGCTGGCCTACGCCAGCCCGTCCGTGCGCCGTCTGGCTCGAAAGCTGGGCGTCGACCTGGGGCAGGTCCAGGGCACCGGGCGCAAGGGCCGGATCGTCAAGCAGGACGTGCGCTCGTTCGTCAAGGCGGCGCTGGCCGGCGGTACATCCCGAGCGATCGCCGGGGCGGCTGTCACGGGATTCGAATGGCCGGAAATCCCGGAAATCGATTACTCCAAGTTTGGTGACATCGAGGTCAAGCCGCTGTCGCGTATCAGCAAGCTGTCGGCGAAGAACCTGCACCGCAGCTGGCTGCACGTTCCGCATGTCACCCAGCACGACGAGGCAGACATCACCGAGATGGAGGCCTTCCGCAAGGCCCACGCCGAGGAGGCGAAGAAGCAAGGCTTCAAGCTCACGCCGGTCGCCTTCCAGCTCAAGGCCACCGCCGCCGCCCTCCAGGCCTTCCCGACCTTCAACTCCTCGCTCGACGCCAGCGGCGAGAACCTGATCCTCAAGAAGTACTTCCACATCGGCGTGGCGGTCGACACCCCGAACGGGCTGGTGGTGCCGGTGGTGCGCGACGTCGACAAGAAAGGCATCTTCGAGCTGGCGCAGGAGCTGCTCGAGACCAGCGGCCGGGCGCGCGAGGGCAAGCTGACGCCGATGGACTTCCAGGGCGCCTGCTTCACCATCTCGAGCCTCGGCGGCATCGGCGGCACCGCCTTCACGCCGATCGTCAACGCGCCGGAAGTGGCGATCCTGGGCGTCTCGCGGTCGTCGATGAAGCCGATCTGGCGCGGTGGCGATTTCGTGCCCCGCCTGATGCTGCCGCTGTCGCTGTCGTACGACCACCGGGTGATCGACGGCGCCACGGCGGCGCGCTTCATCGTCCACCTGAGCGCTCTTCTGGGCGACATCCGCAAGCTCCTGCTGTGAGGGGCCGGCGATGAGCGATCTCCAGGTCGAGGTGATGGTGCTGGGCTCCGGGCCGGGAGGCTACAGCGCCGCCTTTCGCGCCGCCGACCTGGGCAAGCGGGTGGCATTGGTGGAACGCTACCCGACGTTGGGCGGCGTCTGCCTCAACGTCGGCTGCATCCCTTCGAAGGCGCTGCTGCACCTCGCCAAGGTGATCGACGAGACCCGCCACTTCTCCGAGCACGGCGTCGACTTCGGCGCTCCGCGCCTGGATCTCGATAAGATCCGCGCCTGGAAGGACGCGGTGGTCTCGCGCCTGGTCGGCGGCGTCGGCACCATGGCCAGGCAGCGCAAGGTCGAGGTGGTCGAGGGCACCGGCGCCTTTACCTCTCCGCACACCCTGCTCGTCGAGACCGCGGACGGGCCGACCACCATCGGCTTCGAGCACGCGATCATCGCCGCCGGCAGCCGGGTGGCCCAAATCCCTGGCTTCCCCTACGACGACCCCCGCCTGATGGACTCGACCGGCGCCCTCGAGCTGGCCGAGGTACCCGAGCGGCTGCTGGTCATCGGCGGCGGCATCATCGGCCTCGAGATGGCCACCGTCTACCACGCCCTGGGCTCGAGGATCACCGTCGTGGAGCTGCTCGACGGCCTGATCCCGGGCTGCGACCGGGACCTGGTGCGGCCGCTCCACAAGCGCCTCGAACAGCGCTATGAGAACATCTTTCTGAAGACGATGGTGCAGTCGGTCGAAGCCACGGGCGACGGCCTGGAAGTACGCTTCGAGGGCGCCAACGCGCCTGAGATCGACGTCTTCGACCGCATCCTGCTGGCGGTTGGCCGGCGCCCCAACGGTCACGAAGTCGGTGCCGAGGCGGCCGGCGTGGCGGTGGACGAGCGCGGCTTCATCTCCGTCGACAACCAGCTGCGTACAAACGTGCCCCACATCTTCGCCATCGGCGACGTCGCCGGCGAGCCGATGCTGGCCCACAAGGCCACACACGAGGCGCACGTCGCGGCGGAGGTGATTGCCGGCGAAAAGAGCGCCTTCGACGCCCGGGTGATCCCGTCGGTGGCCTACACCGACCCGGAAGTCGCCTGGGTGGGCGTCACCGAGACCGAGGCGAAAGCGCGGGGGGTGAAGCTCGGCAAAGGCAACTTTCCGTGGGCCGCCAACGGCCGCTCACTGGCCATCGGCCGCGACGAGGGCAAGACCAAGCTGCTGTTCGAGGCCGACACCGACCGCGTGGTGGGCGCCGGCATCGTCGGTCCAGGCGCCGGCGACCTGATCGCCGAGCTGGCGCTGGCAATCGAGATGGGAGCCGACGCACAAGACGTCGCGCTCACCATCCACCCGCATCCAACGACGTCCGAGACCGTCGGTATGGCGGCGGAGGCTTTCGAAGGCACGCTCACCGATCTCTACCTGCCGCGGCGCAAGAAGCGTTGACGCCGTGGCGCGTCCATGAGGAGCGCTCCATGTTTCGACGTCCCGTGATAGCGATTCTCGTCCTCTCTCTGGCCGTGGGCACCGCAGCCGCCGCGGAGCACAAGGTGATCGCCCCGCCGGGCACCGACCTCGGCCTGCCCTTCAGTCCTGGCATCCAATCGGACGATTTCCTCTTTCTGTCCGGCGCCATCGGCAACGAGCCGGGCACCGTCAAGGTCGAGGGGGACGTAGCGGCCCAGACGCGGCAGACGCTCGAGAACCTCGGAGCGGTGCTGAAAGCGGCGGGAATGGACTTCTCGCGCGTGGTCGAAGCCAACGTCTTCCTCGCCGACTCGCGACACTTCCAGGCAATGGGCACGGTCTACGGCGAGTTCCTCGGCGAGGCTCTGCCGGTGCGCGCCACAGTGGAAGCCGATATCGCCATTCCCGGTGCGCTGACCGAGATCTCGCTGGTGGCGGCTAGGCCGGGCGTGAAAATCCGGCGCATCACGCCAGAGGGCTGGCCCGAGACAGGAGGCAGCTTCAGCTGGGGGATGCTCGCCGGCGACACGCTGTTCGTCGCCGGCATGGTGAGCAGCGATCCGGGCACTGGCCAGCTGGTGCCGGGCGACGTCGGCGCCCAGGCGCGGCAGGTGATGAAGAACGTCGGTGCGGTGCTCGACGCGGCCGGCATGAGCTTCGGCGACCTGGTGTCGTGTGGTGTCTTCCTCGCCGATCCGCGCGACTACGCGGCTATGAACGAGGCCTACGGCGAGTCGTTCGCGGGCGTCACGCCACCGACGCGGGCCACGGTGCGGGCGCGCCTGGTGAACCCGATCCTGGGCATCGAAATCCAGTGCCGTGGGGTCAAGGCGGCGAACCGTAAGCTGGTGGCGCCAGAGGGCTACGTCGCCAGCGGGCGGCCATTGTCGCCTGCGATCCAGGCCGGCGATCGGCTGTTTCTCTCCGGCATGGTAGGGCGCGGACCGGACGGCTACCCGGCCGGAGTCGAGGCCCAGACCCGGGTCGCCCTGGACCGACTGGCCGAGACTCTCGCTGCTGCCGGCATGGACTTTCGAGACGTCGAGATGGCCTCGGTGTTCCTCACCGACATTCGACACTATGGGGTCATGAACGCCGTCTACCGCGAGGTTGTCGGCTCGCCGCCGCCGGCGCGGGCCACCGTCGGCGCGCCATTGATGAGCCCGGACGCCCTGGTCGAGATCCAGATGACAGCCCGGAAGGCCGTCCCTTGAGCAATCACCGTCGCTTGCGGTTCTTTTGAAACCTCTTCAGGCCCTCGATCGGACGCCGGTCGGGCATCAGCAGGCGAATCGCCTTGCGCAGGTGGGCCTCGGCTTCGTCGAGACGGCCGATCTCACCGTAGACCATCCCCGTGTAGTAGACGGCGAGCCCGCACTTGGGGTCTACCCGTAACGCCTCCCGCAGCTCTTCTAGCGCCCTGTCTCCCTCGCGCTTCGGTGCGACCATGAAGCGGCAATAGGCGAGCTCCGAACGGTAGCCACTGTTCTGGGGATCGCAATCGTAGGCGAACTGGAGCTGCTGCACCGCCTCGACGTATTTGCCGGCCCCCATGAGCGCCGAGCCCTTCTCGAATTGCACCTCGGGGTCGAGCAGGTTCGACTTGATCGCAAAACGGTCACGGCTCGGGGTACGAGCAGCCTCGTCGCGCAGGTTCCGGCGGCGGACCATCAGGGTGTTGCGCCGCTCGGCATCGGCCAGCTCACCAAAGGCCCGGCCGGCGGCGAGAAACAGGTCCTCGGCCTTCTCCACCAGGTTCCAAAGACCCGGCGCCTCGAAGTTCCAGGGCGCGAAGCGGCGCGAGAACTCGATGTACTTGCGCTCGATCTGGGGCATCTGAGCCTGCTCCGAGAGCCCCAGCAGATCGAAGGCGTCCTGGCGGCGGTGCTGCAGGTACGCTTCCATGACCTCGTTGCGCTCCTTCTCGATCTCCTCTTCGTCGAGCTCGACTTGCGGCAGATCCGGCTCCTCCGGCTCCTCGGGCTCCTCGGGTGTCACTGCCCGGGGCGCCTCCGCCGCGCCCTCCGCGGGCAGCCAATCTTCCGGCACCACGATCCCGATCACTGCCAGCGAGTACAGCAGACGCATGATCTTGTCGAAAGGGATGGTGGTTTCGGCCGCCATTTCGTCGATCCGCTTGCCGCGGAACAGCAGGCTGGTGAGCCGGCGCTCGACCGGATTCATGCGGATCTCGTCGAGCGGCCAGGGCGGATCGGGGTGCAGGAACAGGCGCCTACCCACCAGCGGCCCCACTGCCTCGTTGACTTCTTCCTGGAGCGCGAACTTGGAAATGCCGGTGACGATCAATTGCGCGGCGTTGACCTTGAGCGTCGAATCGATCTTCGACGGGTCGGTCAGGACCCGGAAGTCACCAGTGCGCCAGGTGAACCCGTCGAGCAGTTTCTTGGCCAGGTTCTGCTGCAGGATCTTGTAGAGCTCGGAAGCGTTGAGGAGCCCCTCCAGGATCAGCACCTCACCGTATTGCAGACCGCGGGCCGCGCTCTTGGTGAGACAATCCTGGTAGGTGTCCTCGTTGATGTCGCCGCGCGCCACCATGAAACGGCCGAGAGTCTCGTGGAGCATGTTCGATCGGCAGTCGACAGGCACTCCGTTCTCGAAGAAGATCTCCTTCTTCATTGGCTTGCGCTCGATCTCGAGCACCACCGTGCACCGATGAACCGCCAGTGCCTGGAGGATTACCGCGAACTGCGTCTCTGCCAGATTGCCTTCGCGGATGTGGGATATCGCTTCGAGCTGCTCTGCGTTCGGGATCAAGTCCGGCCCCCCTGGAATCGTCTCGCCGGTTAGCGCGAACGCTGCATTCTAGCAACCCTCGTTGTCATCCGCGCGCCGGTCCCCTATGATCGGTTGGCCGCTTGGGTGGGTCATTCGGATCTCGCATCGCCGAACCGGGTGCCCCATGGATCGTCACAGACCGAGGAGCCGCAGCCGATGAATGCCAGACGGAATCCAGCGCTGTTCATACTCCTGTCCGGAGCACTCTGTGTCCTGCTCGCGGGATGCGGTAGCTCCGCTTCGGTGTCCCGAGGCACCTATGCCGGGCCGGTCGAGGCCCTGAAGAACGCGCCGCCGCCCGCGCCGCCGCCGGTCCGCGTCGCCGAAGCCGCGCCGGCGCCGGCTACCGCACCGCCACCGCCGGAACCAGCCGCACCGCCACCGCCGGAACCAGCCGCGCCACCGCCGAAACCAGCCGCGTCACCACCACCGGCACCAGCACCGCCGCCACCGGCTCCAGCACCGCCGCCACCGGCTCCAGCACCGCCGCCACCGGCTCCAACACCGCCGCCACCGACTCCAACACCGCCGCCATCGGCTGTCCCGCCGGCCGACCCCGCGCCGCGGCCCGTCGCGCCGCCGACCGAACCGATCGGGCCACCACCGAGCCAGCGCGTGGCGCCGCCGCCACCGCCGGTACCGCCCGAGCCCGTCGAACCGCCGGTACCGCCCGAGCCCGTCGAACCGCCGGAACCGCCGAGGCCGATGACTCCGCCGGCCGTCAAGCAACCGGCTCCGGAACCGGAGACTGCACCAAGCCCAGCTCCCGAGCCTGTCAAGCCGCCGCCGGCCGAGCCTGTTGCGCCACCGCCGCCGCCGCCGGCGCCGGCACCGCCACCGCCGACTCCTCCGGCCACGCGGCCCGCGCCTCCTGCCGCTGCGCCGCCGCCAGCAGTCCCGGATGATCCCGAGACGCGGAAACAGATGGCGTCGACACTGCTCTACGAAGCGGGAGTGCATCGCAGCAAAGGCGAGCTCGACTCGGCGATCGTCGCTTTTTCGAAGGCCCTCGAGCTCGATCCGAGCTCCTTCTCCGCCTACAACAACCGCGGCCTGACCTTCCTGGAGAAGAAACGCTACCAGGACGCGATCGGCGACTTCACCGCCGCCATCCGGTTGCGGCCAGACCGCGCCTTCGTCTACACGAATCGCGCCGGCGCCTACCAGAAGAACGGTGAGCTCGAGAGCGCGATCGTCGATTACACCACCGCGCTCGAGATCGATCCCAAACTCGCCACCGCCTACTTCAATCGCGGCAATTGTTTCTTCCAGGCCGAGATGTACGAGAAGGCGATCGGCGACTACGACCGGGCCCTGAAGATCAACAAGCGGTATCGCGAGGCGACCAACAACAAGCGTCTGGCGCAGGAGCGGCTGAAGGGGAACTAGGGCCTGAGCTCGTTGGCTGAACCCTCGAGGCGCTGTCGCGTCGACGTCGAGGTCCGCTATGCGGAGACCGACCAGATGGGCGTGGTCCATCATTCGGTCTATCTGGTCTGGTTCGAGCTGGCGCGCACCCGACTGTGCCTAGATACGGGCCATCATTACTCCGAGATCGAAGACCTCGGCTACTACCTGGTGGTGACCCGCACCGAAGCCCGACTGCTGCGCGGCGCGACCTATGGCGAGACCGTTGGCGTGACCTGCTGGCTGGAACGAATGACCAGCCGTGGTTTGCGATTCGCCTACGAGGTCGACCGTGTCGGCGAGAAGCTGGCACGCGGCGCCACCGAGCACGTCTGGGTCGAACGCGCGAGCGGCAAGCCGTGCCGGATCCCAGAGATGGTGAGAGAGCCTTTCGCTCGACTGCTGACCCCGGGCTGATCGGACTCTATGCGGGTCAGGCCCGGGACGGGCCGCCGGCTCTCCGAGACCAACCACAATTGGTACCTGCGAGGCGTTGGTAGACTGCTTCGATGTTTCCGAGGTTTATCGCAACGGCGCTGGCGGCAGCTGCACTGCTGTCCGCTGGAACGTCGGAGGCCGAGCCGCCGGCCGCGTTCGAGCTCCTCGAGAGGATCACCAAGGCCTACTCGGAGCTCGACTCCTACAGCGATCTAGGAGAGATCGAAAGATCGGCGACCACTGCCGAGGAGCAGCCTGGTCTGCAGTTTTTCGAGACCGCTGCGAGCGACGACGGCCAGTTCCTGTGGCGCACCCATGGAGAGACAAGCGACGGATTCGAAGAGCGGGTGGTGTGGACCGACGGGCGGAAAGCACACGTCTACAGCAGCACCTACCGACAGTACAAATCGATCGATTCGGTGATCGCCGAGTTGGCGCATGGCTTCGGTAGAGGCAGCTTTGAAGCTCTCGTTGTTCCGCTGCTGCTGACGGGAAGCAGCGACGTCTTCTCCGAGCTCGAGGGAGCCGCCGTCGACGGGCCGGAAGCCTGTGGAAGTGGCTCCTGCTGGATCGTCTCGACCTCTCGAATGGCCGGCACCATCGAAACCGAGCTGTGGGTCGACCGGGAGACTCTGCTCATCAGAGAAGTCATCGTCTCCCTCACCGACGCCACGGATCTACTCGATCGGACTTCGCCTCCAGGTGAGCTCACGATCCGTGTTCGCCACCACGCCAGCGAGTCGACCCCACGAACCTTCGAGCCGCCTGTGGACGCTCAATTCGTCGAGACCTGGCAGCAGCCACCTGCAGCTGGCCCAGAACCGCCAGATCCATGGCAGGACGTGAGCTTCCAGGAAGAGATCACGGTCGCCCTGTTCTCGGTCGTGGCGCGTATTGTCGACAAGAGTGGCGAGCCGATTCGGGGCCTCGAGCCAGGAGACCTGCGGGTCGAGATCGGTGGCGATGAGATCGGCGTCAGCTCTCTGGATTGGAGCTCGTCGCAAGACGCGGTACGCCTCTCGGCCAACGACCTCGCCGAGGCGCGGGCATTGTCGGCCTCGCCCGAGTCCCTCCCAGATTCACCTGAAGACCTCCGTGGCCGGATGGTGGTCATCTTCTTGCAGATCGACCTGCAGCCGACGCGTATCAAGGGGCACCTCAAGATCCTGCCGGAAATCGAGAGCCTCTTGCGGTCCCTGCACCGTGACGACCGGGTGGCGATTTTGTCGTTCGACTCCCATCTCAAGCTGTGGCAGGACTTCTCGAACGATCGGGAGGCGACCTTCGCCAGCTTCAGGAAAGCGATCGGCTACGGCACTCCCGCGCCTCGACGGGGCCTGGGAGTCTCGCTCGCGGACCATCTCGACCCGCGCGCCGCCCGTGACGCGGCCACCCCGGAGAAAGCTCTACAGACGACGGCGGAGGCGCTGATCCCGCTTCCTGGCGAAAAGGATCTGATCTATGTCGGTTGGGGTCTCGGACGATACGGCGCCGGCGGAGTCCGGATGACCCCGGACTACGAGCCGGCGGTGAGAGCTCTTGACGCGGCCGAAGCGACCGTCTTCGTTCTCGACGTCAGCCAGGCCGACAACCACTCTCTGGAGATCGGTCTGCAGAACGTCGCGACTCATACGGGGGGAACGTACCAGAGGACCTTCCACTTTGCCTCCCAGGCCGTGCAGCGTCTGGCGCGCACACTCGGCGGCCACTACGTCATCAACATCGACCGCGGGGCACTTCCCGAGGCACGCGGACGTCTGACGATCGAGCTGAAGACCGGCAAGGGTCGAGTGCTGTTCAAACCGACGATCCTGGGATGAGGCCCGGGCGGATGGCCGTCCCACACAGTTGACGTTGCTGGTCCTGGTGGCGAAAAATGTCCATTCCGCGACGAGGTTTCTGGTTGACAGCATGAGTCGACGATTCTATACTGGCGGTAATGAGGCGGTAGATTAACGGGAACGAAATCACGGCGAGGGCAACGCAAGCCGGTTTCTTCGACTGTCGTCATCGAGCTCTTGGAGGATTGTCTGGGCTCGAGAGCCTCAACGAACCTGGTCGCTTTCGAAAGAGTCGGAGGGTCTGCTCACCAACTCCAAGGCGAGTGGGGTCGTGGTGTCCCTGAAACTGAGAGCGGTCGAGAGATGAGACCCGATTCACGCACAACACACTCAGGTCGCTGGCCTACTGATGACTGACGCGGCGGAACGGAAGAACCTGTCTCTTTTGACCAGACCCGAGCTTCTGGGCCTGGCGGCCGAGCTACGCTTGAAGCTGCCCGACAACGTGCGCAAGGAAGAGCTCGTCGAGGCGCTTTCCAGCTGCCGGTGCGGCGAGCGGCCCCGGCCTCGCGCGGGGTTGCGAAGAACTGATCGCAAACCCTTGACCCTCCGTCAACTCGAGAGACATTTGTGGCAGGCAGCCAACATCTTGCGGGGCAAGATCGACAGCTCGGACTTCAAGAATTACATCTTCGGTCTGTTGTTCTACAAGCGACTGTGCGACGTCTGGGAGGAGGAGTTCTTCGAACGTCTCGAGGTCTATGACGACTCCGAGCGGGCCGCGGACCCCACCGAGCACCGGTTCCACCTGCCTCCCCACGCCGCTTGGAAGGCTGTACGCCGCCACCGGCGCGACATCGGTCGCCATCTCAACGCCGCTTTCCGCGCTATCGAAGAGGCGAATCCGCGGCTTTCGGGCGTCTTCCAGGACGTCAACTTCGACAACCGCGAGCGCTTCCCCGACGCCACCCTGGAGCTGCTCCTACGCCACTTCGAGAAGCACCGACTGCGCAACGCCGACGTCGAGGCCGACATGCTCGGCAACGCCTACGAGTATCTGATCGCCCAGTTCGCCGACG
>JAAELT010000006.1 GCA_024226315.1 bacterium
CGTCCAGGGTCCTGCCCTCGACCAGCACCATGATCAGGAAGTGGGTACCCTCCTCTTCCTCGATGCCGTAGATGGTGACGATGTTGGGATGATTGAGCTTGGCCAGGACCTGCGCTTCCCACCGGAACCGCTGGTAGCGGTCGGGATCGGCCGCCCACTCCGGGGTCAGGGCCTTGATCGCCACCTTGCGGTGGAGCTTGAGATCCTCGGCGAGATACACTGATCCCATGCCGCCGATGCTGAGCTGGGAGAGGATCTCGTAGTTGGATAGGCTGGGTGCGACCGTTTCCACCATCTTCACGCCATGATAGCGCAGGCGGCGAGCGGCTCCTGCCGGTCGGCCCTTCTCATTCCGTGCGGAGCCTGTCGCCGCGCTGCTCCTCCGGGGCCGATCGCCGCGGCGTACTCTGGCGTCGGTCGTCGGCTGAAATGGTCAGTGACCAGTGACGATCTGATAGACTCGAAGGAGCTACTTGCGCACCCAGAAACGTCGAGGCCGGGGCCGGAAGGGGAGCCGGCCGGTCAGTCCTGATGATTTCCCCGCCTGGAACCTCTGAGAGAAGCCACCGCCAGATGCAGTCGGGTGAGCTGGCGATCCGTGTGGACAACGTGACCCGCACCCTCTGGGACGCCTCTCTGGGAAGGCCCCTCCAGCTCGAAATCGACGCGTCGGCAGAGTTGATCGAGGTCGTTGCCGAGGACGAGACAGGAGGATTTCCCCTGGTGTCTTTGCTCGTCCCTTTCGATCCCGGGAGCGGTCGTCAGGAACCGGTCGACGCTTCTTTCGTGCTCCCCGGAGGTCGTCAACGCATCTCCTTGCGGGTGTCGCCCTGGCGAGATCCGGCCCGCGCAGGGCGAGGAGCGGAGCTCGAGCTCAGCTACTCAGCTGCCGGATCGACCACCGACGCCGCCGCTGCGCAATAGCCCGTAGCTCCGCGTCGATCGTCGCCGTCTCCTCGATACTGAGCACTCGGGGTTGGCGATGGGTGATCGCGGTGTCCGACCGTCCTCGCGCATCGGGCTCGGGGCAGCGACTCTTGCCGCCGCCAGTGAAGAACCGCGGTATCCGTAGGCGCTCGGCGGGGGCGTCGAGCCCGAGAGCTCGGGTCGCTTTCACGTAACAGCGGGGATGCAATACGGTATGCATGCGCCGCATGTCGACGGGATGCTCATCGTCCGGATGGTCGCCGGCGAAACAGAGCTCCGGCAGCGCTTCCTGCAAAGGATCGAAGCTCTCGGGCACCGGGCACCGCGTCTCCCACGGCGTCAACAGCCGCAGGCATTCGTTCACCAATACGGTTTGCCGCGGCGAAGGGCGGCGGGAGCGCAACCTGAGCTCTCCCCGCGCCTCCCGGGTCGTCTCGACCAGAGAACCGAAGCGATGCTGCATTTCTTTCAACAACAGGCCCTTGCCGTAACGGAAGTAGGTGTCGTTGCGCATCCGTTCGGGGTTTTGAGTCAGGAAATCGTTGATCGCCCTCGCTTCGGAGGTCGAATAGTCGTGCAATAACCGGCTGATGCCGAGATTGACATAGAACGAGCTTCTCCGCGCGGCGATGCGCGTGAGGTCGACGACAAACCGAATGAGCAGATCGTCGGCGATCTTCGGGGTCGTCCGATCATCACGGCGCTGTCGTATCTGCGGAGACTCGGCTACGCAGCAGACGAGGTGTTGTAAGAGCTGAGATCTGCTCTTGGAGACCTTGGTGCGATATCTGCGCGGCTGGGAGAAACGGCGCCTGTCTTGTTCGGTGACCAGATCGTCCAGGTGCGACAGAGCCTTGACGGTAACGCGCATCGCCGATGATCGATCGGGATGAATGAAGTAAGCCAAACGAAAGGCTCGCTCCGCATCCCTCGCCGAGCTCGCGACCACCACGGCTCGCTATGCGGTGTTTTCGAGCGGCATGGCTCGGCTGTCGGAGACGGGCTCGAGAGTCAGACGGTAGCTCATCGATACACGACCTGGAGCATCCATGACCTGTTAGCGGGACAAGATATATTGTTTCTATGCGAGCATCATGCCAGGCGGCATCGTCGATATTCCCGCTCGTCGATAGCTCTGCGGTCGTAGGATCAACAATATCTGTCACATTGCGCTGTCCTGGAATGTCATCTCGGCTGGTCCGCCAGCCGTCAGAGGTCAGTGAGTGTCACGGTCTCGACGGAGGGAGCGGTGAACGGGTTGCACCCCGAGTCGCGAGCTCGATCGAATGCTGGCCGAGGTCGTCGCGGCGGGGCACGGTACGGCCCGCGCCGCGACCTGGTGGATGTTGCGGGGTCCTATCTACGGAGCCGCCGCCAATGGCAGGACCAATCCGTCGTACGGCAGCTGGTCGCCGTGGAGCACTTGCACGCCGGCGACCGTAGAGGCCACCACATGGAGATCGTCCTGAATCGCGAGGATCGGGAGCGTCACCACGAGGTTCCAGGGTGAGTCAGGCACCCACGGCGTGCACTGCGGGGGCGTGACGCCGTAGCAGTCATAGTGGATGGACTCTCGGGTGACTTTGTCTTTGCAGATGCAGAGCCTGCCAGGCATGCCGAAGCCCGGCGAAAGCAGCCCGGAGCCGCTGGGACAGTACTGAGCCTGCTTTTCGGGCGAGAAGTAATGGCCGTTGTCCGTGACGACCCGTGCCAGCTCGTCACAGGTTTCGACGTCGGGGAACGCGTTTCCCGGGCTGGTGGCAGAGTAGGCCGCGAACGCGTTGAGGATCTGCTGACCGAAGGCTTCGGCGGCAGCGATCTTGGCTTGGTCCCGGTACTCGGACAGCATGGGGGCCGCCAAAGCGGTGAGAATGCCGATGATGGCGACGACCACCATCAGCTCGATGAGCGAGAATCCACTTTGGCGACGGTTTCGAAACTCATTTCGGGTCATCTTCAGGCCTCCTGTCCTTGATCATTGTCTCCGGTCACTTGACACACCTCATGGCGGCAGCAGCCTAGGTGACGGGGCACCTGCGGACCGTACGACTTTCTGAAATCAGAAAGTCGTACGCTGGAACCGAGCTGTGGCGGCAGGGCTACGGTCTCCATCTCGGCGACCGGCCGGAGGAAGTGATCCGCAGAGTCGAGGTTCCCCCGAGATCGGTGTCTGGCACCACACCACTGGGGTCTGGCACCACACCACTGGGGTCGAGCTTCAGCTGCCGGTCCTGCGAGCCGGCGGGCGCTCCCTGATCAGAAGCTCGGATTGTCGGCGGTGGGGCCGTAGACCTGGGGCACCGGTACGCCGAGCTGGCGGAAGTAGACCGAGAGCTGGCCGCGGTGGTGGACGACGTGGTTGAGCACGAAACCGCGCATGGCGGCGACGCACGGCGCTTCGAAGATCATATTCTCGCCGCTGCGCAGCTGCCAGGGCTCCATCATCGTGGCGTCGTCGGCGCCCTGGAGCGCCTGCTCGAAAGCGGCGACGCTCTGGTCGTGGGCCGACAGCAGCTCTTCGACGGACTCGGGATTGACGGGTTGATAGTCGGCGGTGGCGAAGTCGAAGGCGTCGTGGCCGACCATGCTGGCGGCCCAGGCGGGGAGCTCGGCGATGTGGCCGGCGAGGCGGGACAGGGTCATCGACTTATCGTGCGGCTGCCAGGCGAGCTGGTCTTCCGGCACGGCTTCCAACATCCTGCGGGTACTGGCGGCCTCGACCTTGAATTCGCCGAGTATCGCGTCGCTGATCATCGTCGTCATGGATTCCTCCTTGGGGATCTACAGAATCTGTGGGGGCGGGAGTCTACAGCTTTCCCCGCCTCAGCGGCTCAGATCGTCGGCGCCATACGGCTGCGCAGGATGCCCTTGATCGATCTCAGAGCTTCGAGGCTCAGGGCTTCGGCGATCGCGGCGCGGTGGAAGAGCTCGAGCCCGGCCACGGCGTCGCGGTCGTCGCGCAGCTGCTGGAAGATGGGGAACAGCTCGCCGGCGAGCATGCGTACCTCCCGCGGCCGCGACTGCTTGAGATAGATGCCGGCCAGGTCGAGTGACGCCAGGGCGTAGTCTCCGAGGTTCCGGTGCTCCCGCAGGCGAACCCTCACGGTCTGCAGGAAATGCTCCGCCTCCGACAGCATGCCCCGCTTCTCGAGGATCCGTCCTTCGGCCCACAGCAGCCTGATCTGTGAGGACGAAGTCTCGGGTTGCTCGTTGATCTCCTGAGCGTAGCGCAGCCAGTAGACGGCCTCCATCGGGTTCGACTCCCGGTCGTCCGCCATGGCGACGGCCAGATGATGGGCGGCGGAGTAGTACGTCTCGGGGCTCTGCTGGCGATCGATGAGCGACATCGCCTCGAACAGGTCGCCGGCCGCCTTCCAGGGCTCGTTCGAGCACAGCCACAGCACGCCACGATCCACCAGCACGCAGCCCCACAGGTGGTGACGGCGAAGATCCCGGTAGAGCCGGATCGCGAAATCGAGACAGCGCTCGGCTTCTTCGTACTGGCGTTGATCGCGGCGCAGGCAGCCGAGTCGATGCACGAGATCGGCGCGCGCCAGGTCGTCGGCGTCGTCGGCGAAGAAGAAGCTCGCGACCCGGCAGGTGGCCTCCGCGGCGGCGAAGTCGGACACCGAGCGTTGAGCATTGGCCGCTGCCGCGAGGGCGTGCACCTGGATGGAGCACCATCCCAACGGGCCCCCGCATCTTCGCTTCGAAATGGTCTGCGCCAGTCTCGGCGCCAGGCAAGCGGCGCTTAGCCCGGCCTCGGGATCGTGGCAACGGAGGTCTTCGCACCGCTCGAGATAGCGGCGAAAGCAGGCGAGGGTCCGGTACTCCGGGCGATCGAGGACCTTCGCAGCCTGAGCCGGCAGATCGAGGGCGTCGATCAGCCGCCGGGCCCGAAGATCGTCATCGGTCATGATCGATCCTTCCTGAACTGGCCAACGAGAAGAGATGGACGGCCTCTCGGGCCGGGAGCCCTCCCACCCTCTACCATCCCGATCCGGTGGTGGCGTCACCGGCCGTCGTCTGGAGCGAATCGAATGTAGTTTAGCAGGCGCAGTCGCGGATCCACGCGGCCAGCGACTCGTCGCGCTCGATGTCGGGGTCGGTGATCCGCAGCCCGCCGTCGGCAAGAGCCAGCTGGACGCCGTTGCGCAGGTCCTGGATGATGCAGTCCAGGAAGCCATGTCCGGACAGGTCGTCCGAAGAACGGAAGATCCATGGCTCCTTCTCGAGGATCCGGCGCGCGGCCGCCATCGGACCGCCATGGTGCGCCGTGAGTGCCAGGAGCGCCGTTACGTAGGGCAGGGAACAGTCGCCGTGGACCTCCGACGCCTCGTGCGGTTCCTCGCGCGGCATGTTTGTCTCGGCGTAATAGAAATAGTCCGAGGACAACAGGGCCTTGTACTTCTCGCGGCTGGTCGTGGCGTCGTCCTCTTCGCTGTAGCCGTCGTGGAGGATGCTGCCGCCCTGGTCGATGGCGATGTCCGCGATCGCGGCTCCCGGCCTCATCCGCCGGATCTGATCGTAGCTGCAGACCTTCTCTGCCGCCTTGGCTCCCGAGCGGTGCGCGAAGACGATGCCCACGGCGTCGTCGAAGGCCTGGTCGGTGAGGCTCGCCGCGATCTCGAAGCTCTCGAAGCCGAGGTTCTCCAGCTCTCGTGCCACCCGTTGCCGGGCCGGCTGCCAGGGCTCGATCACGATCAGCCGGGCCGCCTTGGGCCGCACCTTCTCGATTGCGCTCATCCCGGCGATGCCGGCCCCGACGACGATCACCGTGCCTTGCCCGATGCCGCCCTGCTCCAGGCCCTCGACCAGCTTGCGGCCCGAGACCGAGCCGGCGAAGCGCGACATGCTGGCCACGATCGGAGTACGGTCGCCGCCGTGCTGCAGATAGGAGCAGTTGCCGACCGTGCCGCCGTCCAGGATGGCGGCGAAATTGCGCCGGGCGAGCATGCGGCACAGGCCGGGCGGCTTGCTGGCCAGATGCAGGGCGCCGATACGCAGCAGCGGTCCCTGCAGCTCACTCTCGTAGGCCGTCGGCTCCTTGAGGGCGTGCACGACATCGATCGGGCCGAGAGCGCCGGCCCGCCCGGGATCGATCAGCTCGGCTCCCGCCGCGGCGTATTCCTCGTCGGGGAAGGCCACACCCGCTTCGCTGGTCGCCTTTTCGCCCGCCCCGCGCAAGACGAAGACGAGTGGCTCGAGGCCCAGATCCCGGAGGTCTCGCCGCAGCAGGTCGACGTGCCGCGGCGTCATCGCGACACGCCGCTCCTGGACGATGAACTCGTCGGTGCCGAGCAGGAAGGAGACCTGCCGTTTGCGAAACGGCAGGCCTCGAAGAGCCTCGCGGGCTCTCTCCCTCAGGTTCGACGCCGATCGCGAGGCCGGTGGCGCCGCCACCCTCCCGGGCGACGTTGCGTTTGCCCCCCTTTGGGGGGACGTGACCGTCACGAGCTCTCCCCGGCCACGGTTACCAGGTGGTAGTGTTTCTGGCCCTTGCGCAGCACGAGGACCGAGCCCTCGAGGAAGTCGTCGGCCGAGAGCGCCGCCCGCTCGTCGCGGACCCGCAGATTGTTGACGTACAGGCCGCCGTCGCGGATGAGACGCTTCGCCGCGCCCTTCGACGGCGTCAGGCCGCTCGTCACCATCAGCTCGGTGACTTGCAGGCCGCCGTCGAGGGCGGCGGGGGCGAGCTCGGTGGACGGCACGTCGCCGAAAATCTCGCGGATCTCGGCGCTCGCGAAATCGCTGATCTCCGCCCCGAAGAGAACCCGCGAGGAGCGTTCGGCACGCTCCAGCGCGGTCGGTCCGTGCACCCTCTCCGTGACGTCTCTGGCCAGGGCGTGATGCGCCTCGCGTTTCTCGGGCGCCGCCTGGTGCGCCGTCTCGAGCTCGCCGATCTCGTCGCGATCGAGCCAGGTGAAGTACTTGAGGTACTTGATCACGTCGCGGTCGTCGGTGCCCAACCAGTACTGGTAGAAGCGGTAGGGCGAGGTCAGCTCGGCGTCGAGCCACACCGCCCCCGCTTCGGTCTTGCCGAACTTCACGCCGCTCGAGGTCATCACCAGCGGCGAGACCAGCGCGTAGGCCTTCTTCCGCCGCAGACGGCGGATGAGCTCCGCGCCGGCGGTGATGTTGCCCCACTGGTCGCTGCCGCCCATCTGCAGACTGCAATCGTGGCGGTCGTGGAGCACCAGGAAGTCGTAGGACTGGAGCAGCAGGTAGGTGAACTCGGTGTAGGAGATGCCGTCCTCGCCCTCGAGCCGGCGCTGGACGCCCTCCTTGGCCAGCATGTAGTTGACGGTGAAGTGCTTGCCGATGTCGCGCAGGAACTCCACCAGAGGGATGGTGGTCAGCCAATCGCCGTTGTCGACCATCCGGGCCGGGTTCTCGCGGCTGTCGAAGTCGAGGAACAGGCCGAGCTGCTTCTTGATGCCGACCAGGTTCTCGGCCACCTGCTCGGTGGTCAGCAGCTGCCGTTCCTTGGCCTTGCCGGTCGGGTCGCCGATCAGGCCGGTGCCACCGCCGGCGAGCACGATCGGCGTGTGGCCGAAACGTTGCATGCGCGCCATGTTGAAGATCTGGAGCAGGCTGCCGACGTGCAGGCTGCGGGCCGAGGGATCGAAGCCGATGTAGAAGCTCCTGCCGCCGCCGGCGAGATGATCCTCGACGCCTTCCGACGCGTCGTAGACGAGACCGCGCCACTCTAGATCCTGGAAAACGCTCAACATCTTCTCCTCTTGTCGACTGCGGGCCGGACGGCGGAGCGAACTGTCTTGGATGGGGGGCTGAGCCAGGCGGGAGCCCGGAAAGCAAGGGGCAGGAGTATACCATCTCCACCTCCGGGCCCCACCGCCGGCAGAAACTGGGCGCCGCATTCCGAGGCGCGGGAGGTCCTGCGCCGGGCGTGGGGCGGCGATGGTCGTAGCGCCGACATTGAAATCGGCGAAACGAGGCGATAAGCTGGACGAGAACGAATCCGGGGAATGCGTAGCTCTTGTCAGGAGGAGAGAGACGATGGATCGAACCGCCCGTGTCGTGATCGCAGCAACCTTGACTGCATTGATCCTGATCCTGCCGCTTCAGGTCTCCGGAGCTTCGCCGCCACCGCCTGAGAGGCCGGCACCGTCTGAGAGCCCGGCACCGTCCGAGAGACCGGCGCCCGATCCGGGCGTGACGTTCCGGATCGCCGCCCCTGACGCCGCCGAAGGGCCGATTTGGTCGGCCCCGAAGGGATTCCCCTATCCGTCGGCTCGCGAGCCGGCGAACCGAATCCTGCAAGGGCGCGTGCAACCCGCGCCGGACGTTCGCACGGGGGTCTGCCTCGCGGCCGACCCGGAGCTGTGCGGGTTCGGCGCCTTCGTGGCGCGCTCGAAGCCCTGCCTGGCGGCCGGCGATTGCCCGGCCTTCGAGGCCTGGGAGAGAGTGATGGGCTCGCCTGGTCCGCGGCCGGCGCCGGAATCCACGGTGCGTGCCGCGGGGTTGACGCCGAGACCGGCCAAGCCGCGCGACTGAGCCCGCGCCGGGCCGAGTCGGGTAGGATGGGGTTCTACCCTGTTCGAAGGGAGACCTGTTCGAAGGGAGACCTGTTCGAAGGAGATGTTCATGAAAGCCCGGCCGATCGTCTGGATCGCTCTGTCTTTGGTCGTGACCGTGGCCGTCGGATGCACGTCGGCCGGCACGTCCGAGAAGGTGGGAGGCGTTGTCGAGGCCGCTCTCCAGGCCCAGCTGGACGTGCTGAGCCAGGAAGAGAACCTACAGCGGATCGAGCGCATCACCGAGGCCGTCCTGCAAGCCGAGGCCACCCGCCAGCTGGCGCGGGAGCTGGCCGAGGGAGCGGTGCTGGGCCTCTCCGAGGCCTCTCAGGAAGAGGCACTGCGCCAGGGCGTCGCCGGCATCGTCGACGCGTTGGCCGCGGCCCTGAGCACGGGCGAGGAAGGGGAGCTCGATCCCGAGCTGAGCGTGCTGCTGAGCTCGGCGTCCACCGCGGCAGCGCGTGGCGCTCTGGCACCGGCGGTGCGTGAGGATCTCACCCGTCTCGCCGACGATCTGGGGCGTGCAGCGACCGCGGCGGTGCTGGCCGCGGTGGCGGCGCAGCTGCCTGAGATCCTCGACGCGTCCGCGGCGCGGTTGTCCCCGCGCGTCGGTGAGGCGGTCGCCGACGAGTTGGGGCCGGCACTGGCCGAAGTTCTCCGGGACGACCTGGCGCCGGCGCTGGCGGCGAGCCTCGAGGAGAGCATCGGCCCGGCGCTCGAGGCGCTGCTCGCCGAGCGGCTGCTGCCGGCAGTCGACCAGGCGGTCACCGAGCGCCTGCCGCCTCTGGTGCGCGCGAGCACGCGCGAGGCCATGCTCGGCGTCGGCGACGCGCTCGACGGCGAGCTCGGCGCCGAGATCCGCGAGCTCATCGCCGGTCTCGTCGAGGACTCCAAGGGGCGCGTCAAGCAGTCCGTGTGGGAATCGCCGTGGATCGCGCTGATCGCGCTGGTGGCCGTGCTGGTGGCGATCGTGGCGTGCGTCTTCGCCTGGCGGCGCGGCGCTCACTAGGCGAAAAAAGGCCCCACCCCCGGCGGGGTGGGGCCTTCGAATGCAACTCAATCTTCGGTCGATGCGGCCTCGGACGGCTCTCCGTCCTCCGCCGGGTCAGCCTCGGGCTCCGGCGACGTGTCGTCGGTGCCCGCGGCTCCGCGCCGCGTGACGCGGCGCAGTGCCCGGCGCAGCCTGTCGGCCAGATCGGCGCGATCGGCCAGCAGGAAGAAGCCCTCGTAGATCCGGCCGCAGGCCGCGTCGATCCGCTCCGCGTCGTCGAGCCGGGCCTTCTTGACCGCCAGGCTCGCCTCCGCCTTGCGCTGCTCCAGCGCGACGGTGTCGAGAGCGTCGCGAAACGCGGTGTTGTCGGTCTCGAGCTCCGAGGCCAGCCTGCCGGGATCGAACTGCAGGCTCGCGGTGGTCATCACCGGCACGGTGAAGTCCGGGGCCTCGAGCCGCTGGACGGTGTCCCGGGCCTGGCGCCAGAGGCGCTCGCCCTCGGTGACGGCGGCCGTCTGAGAAGGGGTGCCCAGCACCTCGGCACTGCGCTCGGGGCCGAACAGGCCGGCGGCGATCCGGCGGACCTCCACCAGCTTGTCGTGGACCCGCCCGCCGGTCTCGTCGCGGCGCTGGCGGGGCTCGGCATCGTTGGTGAGCTCCTCTTCGTGGGCCTTGTCGGCCGCGATGAGGCGCTGGGTACCGCCGACCTGGACGCGCCCCAGGAGGGCGGCCAGCAGCGGAACGTCGGGTAGTGTCTCCTCGCCGCCTGAGACTTCGCTCAGCTGGTCTTCGACCGCCGGCAGCACGTCTCGGACGTGGGATTGTTCGACCGACCGGAAGACGGTGGACGCCTTCTGGCGGTCGATGCTCGGTACGGATGGCATGATTGTGGTTCTCCTTTTGGATTTGGATTTGGATTTGTGGATGCTTCGCTTTCTCGAGCTCGTGGACTTCTACATGGGCTCCTCCCTTCTCGTGGGACGGTTATCGGTGTTTCCGGCTCTGCCAGAAACACTCTGGATGAGCCGGACCTTCTTGGCCAGGTCCGTTCGGCGAATGAGCTGGAACCATCCGCCGAGGATGCTGACCAGGCAGTGGACGGCGCGGGCGATCTCGCTCCGCGCGCGGTTTCTGGCTTCGAGGCGAGTCGCGCGTGTCTGGCGGATCTCGTCGAGCTGGTCACGGGCCTCGCTGAGAGCAGCGACCAGGGGCTCGAGGACGCCGCCGGCCGCCACTGGATCGAAGTTCCAGCCCGGATGCGGAATCGCCAGCTTCCGTGGATCGCGGAGCCGCTCGAGGGCGGAGTCGGCCTGCGACAGCAGGAGCACGGTTTGCGAGTCCCTGGCTGTCTTGCCCGCGATGCCGAGGAGCGTCGCGGCGCGCCGCGAGCCGAAGGCCGAGGTCAGGATCCGGCGGATCGCGACCAGCTGCCGGTGCAGCGCCGACGCCGTCTGATCTCGCCGGAACCGGGCCTCGCGTTCGCGGTCCCTGGCCTCGTCGAGCTCGTCGCGATGCCGGCGCAGACGCTGCCCTGCCTGCCGGAGCATGCGCGCCGGTAGCTGCAGGACCAGTGTGAAGTCGGGGAGGGTCTCCCCTTCCCGCAGCCAGGGGCGCAGGCATTCGCCGAGCTGGCGGCCGGCGTCCCGGGCGTGGGCGTCGATCAGTGTGCCGAGGCGTGTCGCCACCTCGGTGACGGCGTTGGTGGTGTCGGCTGGCATGGTTCGGTTCTCCTTTCGTTGTGGCCACGCGGCCGGAGACGCGAGCCGTGGCTCGCGTCTCCGGCGCGGCCCATGTGTTGTACGAGCGCTAAGCCGCCGCCGTGCGACGGGCGGCAGCGTCCAGGTAGGACCGCAACAGGTTGCGGGCTTCCACGACCCTGTACTGGATCTGGTCGCGACGTCCGTGGGCGATCAGGTAGATGGCCAGCCGGACCCTCTCCGCGGCTCGCCGCGCGATCGCGAAGCGCCGGCCGCGCGCGAGCAGCGCTTCGGCGCAGGCGAGCTTGGCTTTCACGGCGAGCCGGCCGTCGGCGTGGGCCCCGGTGCTGCGGTCGCCGCAGCGCTCCGCGGCCTCCTCGAGCAGGATCAGGGGGTAGCCCAGGTCGTCTCTCGACAGTCGCCCAAGGACCAGGCCTTCGTCCCTGTCGCCCGCCGGCGGGATCGTCCGGATCGTTCGCCGGCGCGGCCGCCCTCGCCTCCGGTCCTGCCTGGCCACGGCGGCGATCTCGGCCGGGCTGTCGTAGACGCGTGCCACCCAACCGACCTCGTCCTCCGGCTCCTCCCCGGCGACCGGGGCCGGCGTGTCTTCGTCGCGCTCTTCGGCCGCCTCGTCATCGGCGCTGGCGGCTTCCAGGATGCCGGCTCGGAAGTAGGCCGGATCCGCCTCCAGGGCTTCCCGTTTGAACGTCAGGAGCTCCGGGCTCAGATCGGCGACGTCCTCGTCGATCGTGTCGTCGGGAGTGACGTCGTCCACCTCGAGCCGCTCGAGGTTTCTGAGCAGCGCGGCGCTGGCGCGGCTGACGTGCGATCTGGCGGTGCCGGCCGGGATCTCGAGCGCGCGGGCGATCTCCTCGTAGCTGGCGCCGTGCAGTCGCAGTAGGAGTGAACGGCGGGTGTGCGGTGCCAGCTTGGTGGCGTGCAGGAGCTTGCTCAGAAGCAGCCGCCGCCGCTCCACGCTCTCGCTCACCGTCAGCCTCGTCTCCGGGTTGGGCTCGAACGTGCCCCGCGCCCAGAAGGCGCCGGTCTCGCTGTCCTTGCGCGCCTCTTCCGCGAAGTCCTCGAGCCCCTCCCGGTCGCGCGCCTGGTCGCGCCGGAAGTTGCGCAGATAATTGCCGGCGATCTTGAAGAGCCAGAAATGAAAGCGCGTCGCGTCCTTCAGGGTGCCGATCTGGTCCAGCATCTGGATGAAGACGCTCTGGGTGAGGTCGTCGGCCTCGGCCTGGCAGCCGTGGCGCCGGAAGTAGGCGCCGAGTTGCGGCTCGAAGACCTCGAAGATGTGTCGGGTGCTCTCCTGGACCTCGCCGCCCTGCAGCGCGCGCACCGCCTCCAGCGTCTGGGCGTCGAGCTCCGGGAGATCCCCGGGCCGCGGCGCCTTCTCGGATGTCCATTCGGTTTCCATGTTTTCCTCCGATCCTATGCTTCTCCTCCCATGCGGGATGGACGCACGGCCCCCGAGGGGACAGGCTTCGCTCCCCGCGATCCGGCTTTCCGGACATGGAACAGGGTCACGGCCCCGCGGACCTGCCGACAGGGCGACGCCTCACGGAGTCGATCCGAGTCGGCAGGCGTACGGGCGGCACGCGATCGGTGGCAGCCGGCCGAACGCGCGCGGACAGAGAGTGACGGCGCGACGGGTCTGGCCTCGGTGGGCCGAACCCGTTGGGCCCGACTCCGGGCCAGCGAACGTGCTCGCGGCAGAGGGCGCTGGGTCGCCGGCCCGAGGTCCGTCAGACCTCTGGCCGCCAGGCTCTGCCACGCCGGACGTTGGAGCGCCGCCGTCGTCGATCCCTGAGGGCGGCGTCATGACCCGCCATTCAGGGGCTCGTTTTCGTGACCCTCTACTAATAAAGACACCACCGGCCTCCAGAATGTTGCACTTCATGCCGAAATTTTTCCAGATTGGGCGAGAAAGTGCCAGGCCAGGCCCTCCGGCGGGGCGGATTCCGGCTCCACGGGTCTTCCTCCGGGCTGCTCGCGACCCGCCTGCTCCCCCGGGAGAGGACTCGGGTTCCGGCCGAGCCTCTCCTCCTCCCCGGGAGAGGACTCGGGTTCCGGCTGGGATCCTGCTCCTCCCCGGGAGAGGACTCGGGTGCGGCTGGGTTCCTTGCTCCTCCCCGGGAGAGCACTCGAACCGCCGGCGGTGCCGCCGCTGCTCCCCGGCTCGAAATGGGCCGATCATGCGGACGAACGGTTAGTAGGGCGCTCGAGACGCGCTGATGCGGACATCGAGCCGTCGGAAGGGTGGATGAATCGGGCCGCTTCTGACGTCGAGGCATCGGACGGGTCCTCGAAACGGCCTCACTCGTCGACGCGGCCGTTCAAAGAGCGCTCGAGCTCGGCTTCGTGTTCGGCAGACTGTCGAAGGTGTCGACGACGGAACGTCAACCAGCGAGGGCGAGCCATGGCCACGGTCACCTACAGCGTCCCGGCAAGAGTGAAGGATGCCGAGGTCCCTGGCTCCCTGGTCGAGGTGGAGCAGCGACGAGAAGCTCGGGGCGTGGATCGAGCGGCAGATCGAGGATGCCCGGCACGACTTGGAGGCCGCGCTGTGAGTGCTGATGTGCGGCGAGTGATAGTCTCGGGAGGATGACGCCAAAGTTCTCCTGGGACCCGCGCAAAGACAGGAGCAACACTTCGAAACATGGCGTCACCTTCACCGAAGCCGCGACGATCTTTTCCGACCCGCTATCACTGACGAAATCGGATCCGGACCACTCATGGCGAGAACAGCGGCATGTAACTGTAGGACTCTCGCGAGCCCACCGGCTATTGGTGGTGGTTCACAGTGACCATGGCGATTCGATCCGAATCATCAGTGCCCGGCCGGCGACTCGACCGGAGCGCCGACAGTACGAAGCAGCAGGTTGGATCTCCGAAATGAGACCCGAGTACGACTTCAGCGACGGCGTGCGCGGAAAGTACGCGGACCGATTCTCTGGCGATTGCGTCCTGGTCCAACTCGATCCGGACGTGGCGGCGGCGTTTCCGGATTCGAAGGCGGTCAACGAGACGCTGCGCTCTCTGATTGCCGAATCGGATCCCCGGCGGCCACAAAGCCAAGGCGAGTGACCTCCAACGAGCTCGACCGGATCGAATCCAAGTTGGGCATCACCCTGCCCGAGCTCTATCGTCGGGCGGTCGATCCGTACTCGATCGCGGCCCTCGAGGGAAACACCGATTGGATGTTCTGGGACGACGCGGAGGCGTTGATCTCGCTCAACCGGAGGATGCGCGACGGTCAACGATTTCGAGATCCGTGGCCGGCTCGTTTTACGCGCTCGGCGAGGATGCCGTCGGTTGCAGCGATCCGTTGGACCTGGAAGACCCCAAATACGGCGTCTTCTGGTTCGACCGGCAGCACGTCGACGTCGAGGAGGATCAGCGCAGCGACGAGAAGCTCGGGGCGTGGATCGGGCGGCAGATCGAGGATTCCCGGGGCGACCTGGAGGCCGACGGCATCGATCCCGACGGAACGCCGGAGGAGAAGCGGGCGATCGAGGAGGAGAACAGGAAGGGCTGCTGCCTCGCTTTGCTGGTCATCGCCCTGGTGGGCGGACTGCTCTGCGCGGCGGTTGTCGTCGCCTGGGACCTGCTCATTGGGGGTTGACGCCGCCCTCGCCGCCCTCCCTGGCCTCTGACCGGACCGAGACACCTGGCACCCGGCGGCCGGCATTGCCTCCTCCGAGCGCCGCCACTTTCTGATCGAGGCCTTGAGTCGTCACCTTGCCGGGACGCGCAGCGCCTTGCCGCCGGCGAGCGGCACCTCACGGCTCCGGCCCGGCCCCGATACTCCAGCAGATACATCAGCTCGCCGAAGACCCGGGAGAGATTCGCCGGTGGGCCGCGAGATTGGCTATGCTTCCACCATCTCGACCTTGAGTCGTCTGCCCAGAGCGCGTGCCGCGCGCTCGATCGTGAGCAGGGTCACCGAGGCCACCGCCGGGTCGAGAAGGCGGTCGAGCGCCGAGCGGCTGGTCTTCATCCGGCGCGCCATCGCCGCCTTGGACAGCTTCTGCTCCTCCATGGCCTGGGTGATCTGAAACGCCAACACCCGCTTCGCGGCCGCCGCCTCCGCTTCCTCGAGCAGGCCCTCCTCCTCCAGGAAAGCATCGAAGTCCGTTCCGACGTGCTTCGGGTTCAACATCGTCCGTCTCCTTTCAGCTCGGCTGACATGCGGCGCGTTAGGCGCCCGCCTTGAACCGCTCCCACGCCTCCACCGTCAACGCCGCCAGCTCCCGGCACGCGGTCTTGATCTTCTCCGCGTCGCGGTCGATCAGGCGCATCTGTTCCTTGCGCAGTTGCAGGTCCAGGGGCTGGGCGATCGCCTTGACGTGGCCGCGGCCGAGTTGGAGGCCGACGTCGAAGGCGACTTCGGCCACTTCTTCGGCCGAGGCGAGGTCGTCGTCGATGTCGATCTCGGAGTAGTTCTCCACCCAGGCGTGGACCCAGAAGGTGTGCTCGCGGAAGCGCGCGTAGCCGAGGAACTTGTAGGGCTCGGTGGCGATGCGGGCCTGGCCGATGAGGACGCGGAACGGGTCCGGGCCGGCGGCGACGCTGATGCAGCCGATGTCGGTCAGGTCGCGCACCTGCTTGATCTCGAGCACGACGTCGTCGAGGGGGTCGGCGCTGGGGCCGCGGGTGCGCGCCAGGTACTTGATGTCGAGCGCGCTGCCGATGCCCTGGCGCAGGTAGCCCAGGCGCTCGACGGTGAAGAAGTCGGCGGCCAGCTCGGGGCTTTCCTCGTG
The DNA here is from genome assembly GCA_024226315.1 of bacterium. GTDB lineage: Bacteria > Acidobacteriota > Thermoanaerobaculia > Multivoradales > J023 > JAAELT01. The sequence continues at coordinate 15,920 of JAAELT010000006.1, forward strand.
CATGACCTCGATGTACGGCCCCAGCGATTCGACCAGCCCACGCTGCTCGTCCTCCGGCACCGGCTCCATCAGGGAGTCGATGAAGCGGAAGTAGGCTTCGCGGTCGTATTTGAACTTGGCCCGCTTGCGCGCCGCGAGCCGGGGCTCTTCCACCTCCGTGGACGGGTCGTCGAGGGCCGCGCGATAGCCGCGCAGAAACTCGTCGAACAGACTGTCGGCCTCCGCGCCGAGGCCCGCCAGGTCGCTTGCCAGGTAGAGAGAGACGCCGAATCGTGCCAGGTCGACGATCGCGGGTCCGGTGGAGGAGTCGTCGAAGTCGGTCAGGCCGCGCCCCAGGTCGGTGGTCGCGTACTGCTCGATATGCGCGTCGCCGTGGAGGTTGAAGGTCGGGGTGCCGACCAGGTCGGCGCCGAAGCGGCCGCACACCTCGTGGCTGAAGGGCACGTTGATGAACCGGAAATAGCCGTGAGGGGTCGCCAGGATCCGTTGGAGCAGCTTCGGGTTGGCCGAGAAATCGCGGCTTGCCGGATCCACGAAGAGCGGGTTGGAGTCCTGCGCGGGCTCGATCGGAGGCGCCTCGTCCGTCGGCTGGCGGTCGCAAGCCGCCAGCGCCGTGGCGAGGATCGCGGCAAAGGCGATTGCGTGCCGGTTCCGGTTCCGGCGCCGGTCGCTGGGCGGGGATTCCATCATCAGGGGGAACACTATCAGGCTGTCCGGGTCTTCGGACAGCCTGATGGGCCGGTGGGGATGGGGCAGAAAGCCGAACGCCGGAGGCTTCGGGTTTCTGGGGCGCTATCACCCGGCTGGGCGGTCCGGTCCACGCCTAGTAGGCGGGTCAATGTCAAGAGGTCCAAAACCCTCTATACATGTATAGCACTATTGCTATACCATGCCTCCCTCACTCGACCAACCGACCAGAGGAGGGAGACGCATGGCTTCACCCAGCGAGTCTCGACGATCAGGAGTCAACCGCAGGAACCTTCTTCAGGCGACCGGCCTGACCGCGGCCGTGGCGATGGCGCCGGGCGCCGCCAGGACGGCGCTGGCCGAGGGGCCGTCAAGCAGCCCCGCCATGCGGCGGCTGCGTGCCGTTGCGCCGAGGAAGGGCTCGCCGGCGCTGCCGGGCCTCGGCATCATCGCCTTCAACCGCATGGGCTTCGGGCCGCGGCCCGGTGACCTCGCCGCCTTCGGCGCCCTCGGCGCCACCAACTCGGAACGGCTCGCGGCCTACGTGGCTCAGCAGCTCGACCCGGACAGCCTCGACGACTCGGAGCTCGACGCCCGGCTCGCCGAGGCGGGCTTCGAGTCCCTGGGGCTGAGCTCGAATCCCGACACCTATCTCGCGACGCTGTGGGATTGGTACATCAACGACCAGGCACCCAGCGGCAACACCTCGTCGTCCGTGCCGCGCGACGAGCTGACCCGGGCGACCTTCATGCGCGCCATGTACAGCCGCAAGCAGCTGGTGGAGGTGCTGGCCGATTTCTGGCTCAATCACTTCAACGTCAACATCAACCACTCGTCGTACGCGCGCGTGGCCTTCCCCCACTTCGACATGGTGATCCGGCAGGACATCATGGGGCGCTTCCGCGACATGCTGGAGTCGGTGGCGATGTCGACTTCGATGCTCTACTACCTGGACAACTACACCAGCTCCAACGCCGGACCGAACGAGAACTTCAGCCGCGAGGTCTTCGAGCTCCACACCCTGGGGGCCGAGAACTACTTCGGGGTGATCCAGCAGAACGAGGTGCCGACCGACGGCAACGGCGTGCCGGTCGGCTACGTCGACGCCGACATCTTCGAGGCCACGCGCTGCTTCACCGGCTGGAGCTTCAGCTACGGGGCCTCGGGCGACGGCGACACCGGACTCTTCTACTACCGTCCGGACTGGCACGATCGCTTCCAGAAGAACGTGTTGGGAGTGTTCATCCCCCAGGACCAGCCGGTGCTGAAGGACGGCCGCGACGTGCTCGACGCGCTGGCGGCCCACCCGGGCACCGGCCGCTACATCGCCCGCAAGCTGTGCCGCCGGCTGATCGCCGACGATCCGCCGCAGAACGTGATCGACGCCGCGGCGGCGGTGTTCACCGACCAGTGGCAGGCCTCCGACCAGCTCAAACAGGTCTACGAGGTGATTCTGCTCTCGGACGAGTTCCGCGACACCTGGGGCGAGAAGATCAAGCGTCCGTTCGAGATCGCGGTCAGCGCCATGCGCGCGGCGGGCGCGGATTTCACCCTCCGGATGGACGACTCCGACACCAACTCGTTCCTCTGGCGCTACGACGACACCGGCCAGGAGCTCTTCACCTGGCCGACGCCCGACGGCTTCCCCGACGAACGGGAGGCCTGGCAGAGCATGACGCCGCGGGTGATGAGCTGGCGGCTGTGCAACTGGCTGATCGACTTCGACGACGACAGCGGCAATTGGTACCTCGACGTCCTGGGACAGACCCCCGGGGGGGTGCGCACCCCCAACGAGCTGGCCGACTTCTGGATCGACCGCATCCTCCAGCGCCCGATGGGCACCGAGGATCGCGACGAGATCGTGCAGTTCATCGCCCAGGGCTTCAACCCGGACTTCGACCTCGACCTGAACGACGACGACACCGCCGACCGCGTGCGGGCGATGGTCGGCCTGATCCTGATGTCCCCCGACTTCCTGTGGAGATAACGATATGTGCACCGACAGTACCCGACGCGGTTTCATCACCGGTTGCTCGGCCGCCGTCGCGGCCTACGCCGGCACCCACTTCAACACCCTGGCGTTCGGCGGCGAGGGCGGCGACAACGAGGACATCCTGGTGTCGGTCTTCCTGCGCGGCGGCATGGACGGCCTCAACCTGGTGATGCCGATCGGCGGTTCGGACCGCGGCCACTACGAGGCCGCGCGGCCGAGCATCCAGGTGCCGACCTCGGGCGAGAACGCCGCTTTGTCGCTGTCCGGGCAGTTCGGTTTCCACCCGGCCACCGACAGCTGGCCGAGCGGCACCACGACGCCGCCCGCCACGCTCTACGACCTGTTCCAGGACGACAAGCTGTCGATCATCCTCGCCGCCGGCATGCACGAAGACAATCGCAGCCACTTCGACTCCATGACTTTCATGGAGCTGGGCACGCCGGGAACGCTCGCGACCCCCACCGGCTGGCTGACCCGCCACCTGCAGTCGGCGTCCAATATTCCCGACGAGATCCTCATGCCGGCGCTGGCGGTGGGCAACTTGCAGCAGGTCTCCCTCCAGGGCGCGATCGACTCGGTCAACATGACCAGCCCCGACAGCTTCTCGCTCAACGTCGGCCCGTGGCAGTGGCGCGACGCCCAGCGGGTGGCGATGCGCAACATGTACAACGCCGAGACCTGGCTGCACGAATCCGGAGCCCAGACGCTCGACGCGATCGACCTGATCGAGCTCAACAGCGGCGACGGCTACACGCCGGCCAACGGCGCCGTCTATCCCGGCGGCAGCTTCGGCAACCATCTCCAGACCGTGGCGCGGATGATCAAGCTCGACATCGGTTTGCGGGTCGCGACCGTCGATTTCGGCGGCTGGGACACCCACAACGGCCAGGGCTCGAGCGGCGGCGGCTATTTCTACGGCCACGTCGAAGAGCTCGCCCGCGGCCTCTCGGCCTTCTACACCGATCTCGACGGCTCCGGCAGCCAGAACTACACCAGCCGGCTGGCCATCGTGGTCCAGAGCGAGTTCGGCCGGCGGCTGGTCGAGAACGCCGACGACGGCACCGACCACGGCCACGGCAGCGTCATGATGGTGCTCTCCGGCAACGCCACCGGCGGCATCCACGGCGACTGGCCGGGGCTGGCCAACGAGCAGCTGTTCGACAGCGCCGACCTCGAGGTCACCACCGACTACCGGCGGGTGCTGAGCGAGATCCTCATCCGGCGGATGGGCAACAACCAGCTGGGGACGATCTTCCCGGGCTACGAGACCTACAATCCGATGGGCATCGTCAGCGGCCCGGACCTGCAGCCGGACTACGGCTTCAACATCTTCGCCGACGGCTTCGACTCGGGCTCGCTGGCGAACTGGTCGTCGACGACCGGCTGATGGCAGTCCCATAGCGGGACGTCGCGCTCCGCCTGACAGGGGAGTCAGGGAGAGTGCGGCAGAGGTTGGCTTCACGGGCCGCGGCATGTCGGGTCGTGCGCCGCCGTGGGCTATGATTGCAGTTACACTGCAATCGACTCGATGGGAGCCGACGCTTGCCTCGTCCGTCTGCGGGCGGCGTCGGCCGAGTCGGCTGCGCGCGATGGCCGGAGGAGTCATGGCCCAAGGTGCTTCGGGTCCGGAATCTGGCGCTGGCGCCAACGGTGACCGCCGGCGGGTCGAGCAGGTGGTCCGTCGGTGCCGAGCCGGCTCCGCCGGCCAGGACGACTACACCTTCCTCTTCGAGCGCTTCGGCAGCCAGCTCGAGCGGCAGTTCATCCGGTGGGGCTCTTCGGTCGAAGAAGCGCGCGACCTAAACCAAGAGACCTTCCAACGCATCTTCCAGGGTGTGGAGAGCTTTCAAGGTACAGGAGACCGCCTCTTCGAGTCCTGGGTCTCCTGGATCTGGACGATCGCTCGAACCACGTTGCGACGAAGCGTACGCTTCCAGCGCGCCCAGAAACGGCCCCAGAACGTACAGTCTCTGGATGCGTTGGAAGACAGCGCCCGCAACGTCGCCCGACTGCGGCCCCCGCAGCAGGAAGAAGTGGAGGAGGGGGAAGCGGTCCGCCAGGTCCGAGAAGCGGTCGACGAATTGCCCGAGCAGGAACGAAAATGCGTGATTCTCTTTTACTACCAGGAAAAGAAGATCCGGCAGATCGCGGTGATTCTGAGGCTCGCCGAAGGCACGGTGAAAGCCCATCTCAACCATGCCCGAGCCAAGCTCAAGGTCGGGCTCCAGGATCGATTCGACTTCGAGGGAGACACCGATGACCGGGCATAGAACAGGAGACTCGCGTTGACCGGGGCAAGGCCCCGCTGGCGATCGACACTGCAGACAGTGGTCGATCAAGAGCGGCTGAAGCTAGGGTCCCATCCGACTGCCGACGAGATCGTCGCCTATCACGCCGGGGAGATGGAACCGCCCGAGGCGTCGCTGCTCCAGGATCACCTGGTGCTGTGCGCGGTGTGCGCCGACCTGCTGCTCGAGCTCGACGACTTCGTCGCCGACGCCTCGCCCACGGAAGAGGAGCCGCCGCTCGCCCCGGTGGTGCCGATCGGGCCCTACCGGGCCAGGCGGCGGGGCTGGTGGGCGGCGGCGGCCTCCGCCGCCGCCGCGGCGGTAGCGTTGTTCTTCGTCATGCCGGGGGGAGCGCCGCTGCCGCAGTACGACCTCGCTTTCCACGGGAACCTTCGGGACACGAGGGGGATCGAGGCGTCGTCCGAGAGTGAGCCGCTGATCTTCGCCACGGGTCGTCCGATGACCATCCTGCTGAAACCGAAAGACGACAGCGGGGAGGTGATGGCTCGAGCCTACGTGCGGCGCGACGACGAGCTGCGTCCCCTGAGCGCCTCGACCCTCGTGGTCGACGAGAAGGGGGTGGTGTCTCTGCGGGGCGTTCCCGGCACCGATCTCCATCTTCCTCGGGGCGTCCACGAGTTGGTGTTGAGGGTGGAGCGCCGCACCGCGTGGCCCTTGCTTCGGCGACCGACCCAGGAGTTTCGAAACACCATCGAGATCGTGGAGCAGGAGCCCGCATTGCAGCCCGTGAACCGTGGCGCCACGAGCGAGGAATACCATCAGCCGAGGATCGAGTTTTCAGGCTGCGAGACGATCATGGACGGTCCGGTCTGTGTCCTGGGAGCCGAGCGCCGGCTGACCCTCTGGGTGAAAGTCGACGCCCCCGAAGCGGAGATCCGGATCGACGCCGGGCTCTTCGGCGGTCCTCGCGGCCCGACCAAGGTCCAGAGGGGCTATCGGTACGAGATCGACGTCGGTCCCCGGAGCAGAGAGTTGGTGGTGGAGGTCGATCAGGCGGACGGGCTGTCCGTCTGGGTCCTCGAGCTGGCGTCAGCCCCGGAGGAGCCGGCCTGGCTGGATGCCGCCCGCGAACAGGGCCACAAAGGCGCGCTTGCCGCGGCGCGCGAGATCCTGGAAACCAACCTTCCCGGCGCGGACCCCCGATCGCGGCGACTCGCCTACGGCCTCCTGGCTCGCATCGAGGGCCGCAGCCAGCAACCGGAGCTGGCGATCGAGTACTACGAGAAGGCGCTGGCGGCGCATCGAGACGCCGGTGACCTCTACGAGCAGGTCGACGACGCCACTTCTCTGGTCTGGGAGCTTCACGTGGCGAAGCGTTTTTCCGAAGCGCGCGCGGTGCTCGACGATCTGTCGGTGAACGCCCTGGGCGGCGCCGTCATGGCGCGTTACTACGAGGCTTTCTACCGCGGTCTCATCGCCGAGGAGACGGGCGATCTGCGAGCCGCCATGCTGTGGACGGGCCGGGCCGCCCGAGAGGCGGAGCGTGCCGGCCGTACCCGGGCTCAGATCATGGGTGAGGATACGCTCGCGCTGCAGCTGCATGCAACCGGCCGGGCGGGCGATGGCGCCAGGCTCCAGGAACAGTTGTGGGCCAGGATCGAGCAGGAGATGTTCTGTGAGCCGGTCGATGGCGGTTCGCCGTTGAATGCCTGCGACTGCGCCAAGATCGTCAACAATCGGGGCTGGGCTCAGCTCCTGAGCCTCGAGGCCGGTCGCGCAGCGATTGATCCGGTCCCGGTGCTGGAAGAAGCGCAACGAATTCTGTTGGAGCAGGCCGACGAGTCTTGCCGCGCCGACGAGTTGCCGAACGTCCGCCTCAACCTCGCGCTCGCGAAACTTCACGCCGGAGACGTAGAAGGGGCTCACGAGCTGGAAGAAACCGTGGCCCGGACGATCCGTCAGGGCCGGGAAGGATCGGAGGTCGAGCTGTGGCGGCTCGAGGTCGCGGCTCGGATCGACCTGGCGGAGTCGCGGCCCAGGGAGGCGCTCGACAACTACCGGAAGCTCGCGGATCTCGCCAAGCTCGCCTCCTCGCCCGAGGCGGGTTGGCGCGCGGCCTTCGGTCGCGCCCAGGCGCTCGCGGCCCTCGAACAACCGGACGAAGCGATCACGGCTTGCGCCCATGCCGAAGGCCTGCTCGATCAGGAGAGTCTGCTGGTGCCGATGCATGCCGGCCGCGAGAAGTTCATTGCCCAGCGCGAGCGGGCGGCGCGTTTCTGCCTGGAGCTGCTGCTGGCGGCCGACCGGGTGGAGGAGGCGCTGGGGACCGCCCGCAGGTCCGCGGCACGGGCCCTCGGCAGCCTGCGCCTGGGTGCGAGCTTCTCCGACCTGAACGAAGAAGATCGTCGGCGGTGGGATGACGCGGCCGGCCTCTATCAGGCGAAGCGCGAGAAGATCGAAGCGCTCGTGGCGCGGATTCAGAACGGGCTGCTGGGTGACGAGGAAGAGCTGGCGAGGGGACAGATCGAGGATCTGCGTCAGGACCTTCGCCTGCGGCTCAGCGAGATGTCTACGCTGCTCGGAGACAGCTCGAAGCCGGCGGCGCTGACGCCGTCTCCGGCTCCCGGTACCCTGCTGCTGGTCTACCATCCGCTGCCCACGGGCTGGGCGGCCTTCGCCGTCGACGACCGGGGCCGGACGGCGCACCACCGGTTCACGGAGCTCTCCGTCGACGACGAGGGCGAGCCTTCCAGCAGTCTCCTCGCGCCGTTCACCGAGCAGATCGAGCGGGCGGACGTGGTCGAGGTGATCGGCTATGGCGACCTGCGCCGGGTCGATTTCCACACTCTTCCTCTCGCGGACGGCATCCTGCTCGAGCGGGCGCCCGTCGTCTACCGTCTGGATCTGCCCGGATCGCCGGAAACGGCGGCGGCTTCCGCGCCGGCAGCCCTGGTCGTTTCGAGCCCCGAGCTGCTGCTTGCCTCGGGCGAGGCCCAGGCGGTCCAGGGGGAGCTGGAGAGCCATGCCTGGCGGGTCCAGCTGCGGTCGGACGCGACGCTCGCGGACGTCCGCGAGAGTCTGCCCGATGTCGATCTGTTCCACTACGCCGGTCATGCCGAGTTCGACGACGAGAGCCGCGGCTGGGACAGCCACTTGTCGCTCGCCGGCGGCAGCAGCTGGACCGTCGACGACATCCTGGCGCTGGAGAGCGCCCCGCGCTGGGTGGTGCTCTCCGGTTGCGAGACCGGCAAGGACGACAGGCAGACGGCGGTTCCGACCATTGGTCTGGCGCAGGCGTTCCTGGTCGCCGGCTCCGAGGGCGTGGTCGCTGCCACCGACAAGGTCTCGGACAACTCCGCCGCCGCCCTTGCGAAAGCGCTCTATCGCCACTGGGACGGGTCCACGCCGCTGAGCGTGGCATTGCGCAAAGCCCAGCTCGAGCTCGAACACCAGGGCCAGGATCAGGATTGGCGCAAGTTTCGGATCATCACGCGTTAGGGGCAACGATCGCCCCGCGAAGGCTCACTGACTAAACCGCCCACCGCGGTTTTGCAGCAGATCTGTTGTCGGGTCGAGCGTTCGGAGCGATTCGAGTCATTTGTTTGGGGGCTCCGGACGGCGCGTAACAAGACTTTCTCTCTGGAGGTCCGAAATGTCTACTGATATGTTGAAATCCCGTGAACGTTGGCCAAAGGCCGTGACGATTGTGCTGGTGTTGGCCATCGCCCTCGTCATCGCCCTGTTGGTCATACTGTTCAGTGCGTTTCCCAAAGAACCCGAGAACCGTGAGCCGCCGATCGTGGAGCTGGATCTCACCGAGGCTTGCCGAGAGAACCAGTGGGTCGGTGTGCTGAAGGAGAATTTCCCCGCGGGTTGCCCCGAGCATTGGGACCCGCTGTTCGCGGCGGCGATCCCGCCGCCCGAGGAAGGCGAGGACCGACCCGCCTACACCCGGGAAGCGGCGCAAGAGTTGATTCCACCGGGCCTACGACGCTTCTGCGTGAGCCAAAGCATTCCCGAGGGTCAGAGACCCAGCGTCGCGGATCCGGAAGTCGAGTCGGGCTGGTTGACCTACGATGAGTTCGAGAGGATCGATCAGGACTGCTCGGTGGTCGGCGGCGCCGCCGGCAGCTTCTTCCCGATCGACGACTTCGACCAGGCCTTGACTGCCCGGTTCCGCCGGGAAGCGGGCCGGTCCGCACCCATCGAGCCGCCGGGCGACTCGGATCAGGCCGGGGTACGCGCGGTGCCGCCACCCAGGGGAGTGCGCCTGGTGATCGTCGATTCGGCCCAGGACAGCGAGGACCCACAAGACCAGGAATGCCCGATCGACCCCGGACCCGGAAAGCCGGAATGCTCGCCTCACGGCTGGGCCCTGACCAAGCTGGCGCGGGACCTGTTGTGCCACGGCCAGGATTGCGCGGCGCAGATCTCGACTCGCCGTGCGTTGCGGTGGACCTATGAAATCCAGAAGAAAGGCTCGAAGCCGAAGAAGGTCGAGCTGGATGTGACGGACCCGGACGGCGAAGCCACCGGGGGAGGTCGCTTCGGCGCCTGGGAGGACATCGCCCTGGCGATCCGGCGCGAAGTGGCCGAGTGGTCGGCAATCGGCGTCGACGATCGGCCCAACCTGATCCTGAACCTGTCGCTCGGCTGGGAATCGGCCTACGGGGAGCCTCCCGCGGTGCGTGCGGCGATCGAAGACGCGGTCTGCCGCGGTGCCCTGGTGCTGGCCGCCGCCGGCAACCGGATCGCCGGGCCGCCGTTCATGGACACTCCCGTTCTGCCCGCGGCCTGGGAAGCGGAGCCGGCTCCGAGCAGGGAGAGATGCGAGCAGTTGCTGGAGGAATCGTTCGAGGATTGGCCCAGGGAGGACGAGGTGGATTACCGGCCGCTCCTGCATGCCGTCGGCGGCGTGCAGCACGATGGCCGGCCGATGTCCAACTCCAGGCCCGGTGCCACGCCTCGAATCGTCGCCTACGGCGACCACGTGCCGGTGCTGCATGCGGACAAGAAGTGGCGGGAGACGCTGACCGGCACCTCCGTTTCCACCCTGGTGGTGGCCTCGGCCGCGGCGGTTCAGTGGCGAGCCGAACCCGAACAGAGCTCATCCAGTGTCATGCAGACCCTGTGGGACACCGGCGAAGAGGTGCCGCAGGCGGTGGATTTCTGCCACGGGGACCCTGGCTGGCCCTGTGACCCGGCGAAGCGGGTCTTCGTCGGCGGGCCGCCGGCGAAGAACCGAAAGTCCTGGCCGGGCGTTTGGCCGAAGATCACGACCGGGGACTTGAGCGGCGTCATTCGCCCCAGCGATTTTTCTTCCCTGGAATACTTGCCGCACTGCACGCCGGAGGCTCTCCGAACGCGCGCGGAGCCGCTGGCGAAGGCCAATCTGTGTCCCCAGCGCTGGGCTCACGACATCGCCGCTCGAGCCCAGGCGTCACCGCAGCCCGGTTCGAACCACAACCCCAACTGCACTCTTACCGTCAACAGCCCGGGCACGTTGCTGCTCGAGTTCGACCCGAGGTTTCGGGTCGCTGGAATGCCGGCCGAGCTCTCCGACTTCACTCTGATCGCCGGCGACCAGGCATTCCGGCTCACCGACGAGACCCTATTGCTCGGTGAGCACGGTGCGGACCTCAAGCAGATGGTCCTTGCGGGAATCGAGTTCAGAGATCCGTACCCGCTGTACTTGGCGGCGACGGTGAACGGTGAGTACTCGACCATCACCCCGATTCTGCTCCTGGAAGGGAAGCCGGTCCTGGAAAGGGAGCCGGAGTAACGGTTTCGATCGATTGTCCGAGACTGAGCAAATGACGGCTCCGGGGACCCTCTGGTTCCCGGAGCCGTCATTTTCAAAGTCCGGCGGGCGCCTTGACGCCGGGCACCAATGTGATTACGATGTAGTTACATGCGGAGGAGCCGAGTATGAAGGCCAAGATTGTGAGAATCGGGAACTCCAGGGGCATTCGTCTTCCGAAGCTGGTGATCGAGCAGGTCGGCCTGGCGGAGGAGGTGGAGATGGAGGTCCGAGAAGGGGAGATCGTGATCTCGCCAGCCGAGCGACTTCGGAGTGGCTGGTCGGAGGCCGCTCGGGCGCTGGCCGCCCAGGGTGAGGATCAGTTGCTCGACGAGCCCACGCCCACGTCCTTCGACCAGGAAGACTGGGAATGGTGAGGGTGACGGACGTGCGACGCGGGCAGGTCTATCTTGTCGGGCTGAACCCTACCCGGGGACGCGAGATCAAGAAGACACGTCCGTGCGTCGTGGTCTCTCCGGACGATCTGAACGCCCACATGCAGACCTACATCGTTGCGCCCCTGACGACCGGCAGCCATTCGTATCCCTTTCGTGTCCCTTGCCGGTTTCAGGGCAAGTCCGGGCACGTGGTTCTCGATCAGATTCGTACCGTCGATCGGGCACGGCTGGTCAAGAGTTTGGGCCGACTTTCGCCCCAGGCGCTCCAAAGGTCGCTTTCGGTACTGGAGGAGATGTTCGCTCAGTAGGGGCTGGAGTACCGGCGTACGCGCTGTGGCTCGAGCTCTTGAAGGACGATCGGGCTGGCCGGGCCCACCTTGGCGCCTTTGAGAATGGCTCGATCGGGTGGTAACCTCGCGCCCTTCCGCGGGGTGAAAACCTCCGCCCGAAAAACGAGCCTGATGGAACCTCTCCGCATCTGTCTGTGGTCCGGCCCGCGCAACGTGTCGACGGCGTTGATGTACTCCTTCGCCCAGCGCGCCGACACGCGGGTGGTCGACGAGCCGCTCTACGCTCACTACCTGCGGGTGAGCGGCGCCGATCATCCCGGCCGCGAGGAGGTGCTCCGGGCGATGGAGACCGACGGCGAGACGGTGGTGCGGGAGGTGGTCCTCGGGCCGTGCGACCGGCCGGTGCTGTTCATGAAGCAGATGGCCCACCACCTGGTGGAGCTCGATCGGGAATTCCTCGAGCACACCGTCAACGTGCTGCTGATTCGCGACCCGGCCGACATGCTGCGCTCGCTGGTGAACCAGTTGCCGCGGCCGCGCTTGAGAGACACCGGCATGGCGGTGCAGCACGAGCTACTCGAACAGCTGCGGAGCCTGGGCCAGGATCCTCCGGTGATCGAGGCGCGCGAGATCCTGCTCGATCCGCCGGGCGTGCTGGCGCAGCTCTGCGAGCGGTTGGGGATCGAATTCGATGAGGCGATGCTCCGGTGGACCGCGGGCGCGCGGTCGGAGGATGGCGTCTGGGCGCCGCACTGGTACCACAACGTGCATCGCTCCAGCGGCTTCGCGCCCTACCGCGAGAAGACCGAGCCGGTGCCGCAGCACCTGGAGCCGTTGCTGGCGCGCTGCCGCCCGCACTACGACGAGCTGTTCCGCGGCGCCCTGCGTGCCGGCGTCGTGACTGAGGTGCAGAGCTCGGTGAGAGTCCGCGGATGAGAGAGTACGCACCCGAAGAGCTGCCGGACCCGCGCAACGCCGACATCCAGGTCTGGGTCGGCGACGGCCTGGTGCCGCGGGCCGAGGCCAAGGTGTCGGTCTTCGACAGCTCGGTGCAGGGCGGCGATGCGGTGTGGGAGGGGCTCCGGATCTACGACGGCCGCGTGTTCCAGCTCGACGCCCACCTGGATCGACTGCTGGCGTCGGCTCATACCCTGGCCTTCGAGGGCGTGCCGAGCCGCGACGAGGTCAAGTCGGCGATCTTCCGCACCCTCGAGGCCAACGGCATGCGCGACGAGGCCCACATGCGCCTTACGCTGACGCGCGGCCCCAAGGTCACCTCGGGTATGAGCCCCGAGTTCAATCGGCTCGGCCCCTGCCTGATCGTGCTGGCGGAGTGGAAAAGGCCGGTCTACGACGCCGCCGGCATCCGGCTGATCACGGCCTCGGTGCGCCGCAACTCTCCCCAGACCCTGGACTCGAAGATCCACCACAACAACCTGCTCAACAACATCCTGGCCAAGATCGAGGCCAACGTCGCCGGCGTCGACGACGCGGTGATGCTCGATCTCCACGGTTTCGTGTCCGAGACCAACGCCACCAACATCTTCGCCGTCCGGCACGATGCGCTCCTCACTCCCCACGCCGACAGCTGCCTGCCGGGCGTCACGCGGCGGGTGGTGCTCGGCCTGGCCCGGGCCGCGGGCATCGAGGCGGTCGAGCGCAACGTCTCGCTTTCGGAGCTCTACACCGCCGACGAGGTGTTCACGACGGGTACCATGGGCGAGCTTTCGCCGGTGCTCGAGATCGACGGCCGGCGGATCGGCTCGGGTGCCGTCGGGGAATTGACGAGCAAGCTGCGGCGGCTGTATCGGGAGAAGGCCTTGGCTGAAGGGGAACCGTTACCATTTTGAAGGCGCCGTCGCCCCTCCGGGGCTTGGGAATTGGACCAACGCATATCCTGGGGTTGCACCCCAGGCTCTATGCCGTCGCCCCTCCGGGGCTTGTCTCAGGGAGATCACGATGACTGTCGATGTTGATGTCGAAACCCTCCTCGGAGGGGCCCGGGAGATCGCCCGCGAAGCCGGTGAGGCGATCCTCGAGGTCTACCACGGGGCCGAAGATCCCGGCGTCACCACCAAGAGCGACGACTCGCCGCTGACCCGTGCGGATCTCGAGAGCCACCGGGTCATCGCCGCCGGTCTGGCGCGGCTGACGCCCGAGATCCCGGTGCTGTCGGAAGAGGGAGCGGACGCCCCGTACGAGGACCGCCGCGACTGGGGTCGTTTCTGGTTGGTCGATCCGCTGGACGGCACCAAGGAGTTCATCCGCCGCAATGGCGAGTTCACCGTCAACATCGCGTTGATCGAAGGCGGCGCCCCGGTGCTGGGGGTGGTTCACGTGCCAGTGCTGGCGCGGACGCTTTCGGGCGCCGTCGGCCTCGGCGCCTGGCGTCACGATGGGGATGGCGAACCCGGTACCATCGCCGCCGCCGGCACCGGCGGAGAGACCCTGGTGGTGGCGGCGAGCCGCAGTCACCCCGGGCCGCATCTCGAGGCCTTTCTCGCCGCCCTGCCGGAGCACCGGCTGCTGTCGATGGGCAGCTCGCTCAAGCTCTGCCTGGTGGCCGAGGGCCAGACCGACCTCTATCCCCGTCTCGGCCCGACCATGGAGTGGGACACCGCGGCCGCCCATGCGGTGGTCTCGGCGGCCGGAGGACGCGTGCTCGGCTTCGACGGCCATCCGTTGCGCTACAACAAAGAGGACTTGCACAATCCGTTCTTCATCGTGTTGAGCAAGAGGCGAGTACCCTGGCGCGAGGCTTACGCCGCCGCCCGATCGACCTGAGGCGTGCCGTCCGACCTGATGCGGATCTCCTGCCTGCTCGCCGGGCTCCTCCTTCTCGCGGCGCTGGTCTGCGCGGCGCCGGTGGCTTCGTCGACGCCGGCCCAGGTCCACCAGGCAGACTCGACACAGCGGCAGTTCGATCACCTGCTGCCCGAGCACGGCCTGTCGAGCGCCACCGTTTACTCGATTCTGCAGGACCGCACCGGCTTTCTGTGGCTCGGCACCGAGGGCGGGTTGAACCGGTACGACGGCTATTCCTTCGAAGTCTTCCGGCACGATCCGACCGATCCGGGCTCGGTGGCCTCGGACGACATCAGCTTCCTCCTCGAAGACAGCGAGGGAATTCTTTGGCTCGCCACCTGGGGAAGCGGCCTCGATCGCTTCGACCCGGTGACGGAGAGCTTCCAACACTTCAGGAGCGGAACAGGGAGAAGCGGAACAGGGAGAAGCGAGGATCAGGGGGCCCCGGATGAGGCAAGCGGCGACGGCCTGCAGGACGATCGCGTGCAGCACGTCCTCGAGGATTCCCGGGGCGAGCTGTGGGTCGGCACCTTCTCCGGCGGCCTGAGCCGGTTCGATCGCGCCACGGGCGTGTTCGAGACATACAGATCCTCACCGCAAGATCCGACCAGCCTGTGTGACGACCGGGTGTGGAGGATCGAGGAGGACTCCGCGGGAGACCTCTGGCTCGGTACCGGCAAGGGTCTGTGCCGTTTCGATCGCCAGGCCGGCACGTTCGAACGCTTTCGCCATGTCGCCGAAGACCCGAGCAGTCTGAGTGACGACGTCGTGCGCACCCTTGCCTTCGATCGTTCCGGTGCGCTGTGGGTGGGCACGGCCGGGGGTCTGGACCGCTTCGACCGCGAGGCCGGCACGTTCGAGCGCTTCCTTGCCGGTCCCGAAGCTCTCAGTCACGATGTCATCACCGCGATCTACGAGGACAGCCGCGAGCGTCTGTGGATCGGTACTCGTGGTGGCGGCCTCAACCTCTTCGATCGCACCAGTGGCAAGTGGTCGCGGTGGCGTCACGATCCGACCGATCCCGCCAGCCTTTCGGACGACGACGTGCGGACGATTTTCGAAGATCGAACCGGGGTCTTGTGGGTCACCACCCGCCAGGGAGGCCTCAACAAGCTCGATCTCGAACCGGCGAAGTTCGAGCGCAGCCACGATCTGGAAGGTCCGCGTTCCCTGGGATCGGACCGCGTCCGCGGTTTCGCCGAGGACACGAGCGGCCGCTTGGCTGTCGCGACCGCCGAAGGTGTGGTGCTCGAAGCGGCGTCCGGGAGCTACGACCATCTCAGGTCTGGCGACGGCACCGTCGGGATCCTGCCTTCCAGCGACGTCCATGCCGTGATCGTCGATCGCCGGGGCGCGCTCTGGGTCGCAGCCGGCCGCAGTGGCCTGCACCGCCTACCGGAGGCCGGCACCGCGCTCGTCACCTATCGCCACGACCCGGAGGATCCGCGCAGCCTGGTCGACGATCAGGTGACCGCCCTGGTCGAGGATCGCACGGGCGTGCTGTGGGTCGGGACCGTCTCCGGGCTCGATCGCCTCGATCCCTCGGGCGAGCCGGTCTTCGAGCATTATCTCCACCAGGGCGACGACGCCGCCAGCTTGAGCGAGGACTTCGTCACCGCGCTCTATGTCGACCGCGGCGGTTCGGTGTGGGTCGGCACCCACAGCGGCGGCCTCAACCGTCTCGACCCCGCGACCGGCGGCTTCGAGCGCTTCCGCCACGATCCCCGCGATCCGGCCAGCCTCAGCAACGACCGGATCCTGACCCTTCACGAACAGGAGAACGGCAGTCTGTGGGTCGGTACCGCCAACGGCCTCAACGAGGTGCTGCCGGGGGGCAAGTTCCACCGCACGCTGGAAGCGCACGGCCTGCCTCATCCGCAGGTTGCCGGCATTCTCGGCGACGGACAGGGCTTCCTATGGCTCGCCACCGGCCATGGTCTGGCGCGGTTCGATCCGCGCACGGGCTCGTTGCGCGCCTACACCCAGCGCGATGGGCTGCAGGCCGGGCCGTTCAATCCCGGATCGTCCCTGGCACGCCGGGACGGGCGCCTGTGTTTCGGCGGCAACAACGGCTACAACTGCTTCGACCCGGAGGCGGTGATCGACGACCCCCAAGCGCCGCCGGTCGTGCTCACCGCTTTCGAGCGGCTGGGCGAGGAGGCCGAGCTCGGCCGCGCGCCCTGGGCCGTCGAGAGTGTCCACTTGTCTCACGAAGACACCTTCTTCGCCTTCGAGTTCGCCGCGCTCGACTTCACCGACCCGCGGGAGAACCGCTACCGCTACATGCTCGAGGGATTCGATCGGGATTGGATCGACGCCGGCGGCCGGCGTTCGGCCAGCTATACCAGAGTCGCGCCCGGCCGATACGTGTTCCGTGTCCGCGGGGCCGGCAGCGACGCGGTGTGGAACGACGCCGGGCTCGATCTCGCGGTGTCGATCGCGCCGCCCTTCTGGGGCACCTGGTGGTTCCGCTCAGCGATCGTGCTGGCCCTGCTCTCCGCGGGGGGCGGTGCCTATCGCCTGCGCATCGGCCAGCTCCAGCGGCGCGAGCGCCGGCTCGCCCAGAGGGTCGCGGAGGGCCTGGCCGATCTGCGGCAGAGCGAGGAGCGCTACCGGTTGCTGTTCGAGCGCAATCTCGCCGGGGTGGTACGCCTCACCCCCGACGGACGCATCCTCGACTGCAACGAGGCCTTTGCCAGGATCCTGGGCTACGACACTCCGCGGGAGTGCCGCGAGCGGCACCTGCTCAATCTCGACAGCTCGCCCGAGGTCGGACCTTCCCTGCTCGCCATGCTGCGCCGCGACGGGATGGTCGTCAGTCACGAGGGAACAGCGTACGCGCGTGATGGCTCCATGGTCTCCCTGCTGTGGAACGCCAGCCTGCTCGCCGGCGAGGACGACGAGCCCGAGGTGGTGGAGGGCACGGTGATCGACGTCAGTGAGCGCCGGCGGATCGAGGAGGGCCTTCGGCGGGCGCAGAAGCTCGAGAGCCTCGGCGTGCTCGCGGGTGGGATCGCGCACGATTTCAACAACCTGCTGATGGCCATCCTGGGCAATACCGAGCTGGCGGCGATGAAGCTCGAGCCCGACTCGCCGGTCCGTCCGCGGCTCGAGCAGATCGAGATCGCCTCGCAGCGTGCCGCGGAGCTTTCGCGTCAGATGCTGGCGTATTCCGGCAAGGGCGAGTTCGTCATCACCCGCTTCGATCTGTCGCGGGCGATTCGCGGCATGGCGCATCTGCTGGAGGGAGCCGTGTCGAAGAAGGCGAGCCTGGTCTACGAGCTCGCCGACGAGCTGCCGCGTATCGAGGCCGACGCGGGCCAGGTGGAGCAGGTCGTCATGAGTCTCCTCACCAACGCCGCCGAGGCCCTCGGCGGCGCTTCCGGCACGATTCGGGTGGCCACCGGCAGCCGGGACCTTCGGGCCGAGGAGCTCGCCGACACCTATTTCGACGACCGCCTGCCGGCGGGCCGCTACGTCTTTCTGTCGGTCGGGGACGACGGCTGCGGTATGGACGAAAGTCTCCAGCTCAAGATCTTCGACCCGTTCTTCACCACCAAGTTCACCGGCCGCGGCCTGGGGCTGGCAGCGGTGCTGGGCATCGTTCGCGGCCATCGCGGTGCCATCCAGATCGACAGCGTGCCCGGCCGCGGCAGTGTCTTCACCGTGCTCTTTCCGGCCGCTCCAGAGCGTCGCGGCCGGGTCGTCGACGCGGTGCAGAAAGCCGCCTCCGAGTCTGTCGGCGACGGGTCGGGACGCGGCATCGTCCTGGTGGTCGACGACGACGAGTCGGTGCGGTTGGTGGCTCAGGACATGGTCGAGGCCCTGGGCTTCGACGTCTTGATGGCGGCCGACGGGCGTGAGGCGGTCGAGGTGTTCAGCCGCCGCCGGGACGACGTCGATTTGGTACTGCTCGATCTGGCGATGCCGCGAATGAGCGGCGAGGAGGCGTTCCGCGAGATCCGCGAGATCGCGCCGGAGGCCCGCGTGATTCTCGCCAGCGGTTACGACGAGCGCGAGAGCACGCGGCTGTTCGCCGGCAAGGGACTGTCGGGTTTCATCCAGAAGCCGTATCGTCTGGCGGCCTTGAAAGAAGAGATCCGGGTCGCGCTCGGCGACGAGTGACGCGGCGGGCAGTGCGCCGTCAGTGCTACGATCTACCGCACAAATTCCAGGGGGACTTCATGGCACGAAGAAACGTGGTCATCATGGGAGCCGCGGGGCGGGACTTTCACAACTTCAACTGCCTCTTCCGGGACGATGCGAGCGCGCGCGTGGTGGCCTTCACCGCCACGCAAATCCCCAACATCGACGGCCGCCGCTATCCTCCCGAGCTGGCGGGCTCGCTCTACCCCGAGGGCATTCCGATCCTGCCCGAGGGCGATCTCGAACGGCTGATCCGTGAGCACGACGTCGACGAGGTGTGGTTCTCGTACTCCGACGTGCCGCACTCCTACGTCATGGAGGTCGGCAGCCGGGTGATCGGCTGGGGCGCTCATTTCGGCGTCTGCTCGGCGCGCCACACCATGCTGCCGTCGAGCAAGCCGGTGGTGGCGGTGACCGCGGTGCGCACCGGGGTGGGCAAGTCCCAGACCACCCGTTACCTGGCGCGCATCCTCAAGAAGCTGGGCAAGAAGACTGTCGCCATCCGCCATCCGATGCCCTACGGTGACCTCACCAAGCAGGTGAGCCAGCGCTTCGCCACCTACGACGATCTCGACCGCCACGAGTGCACGATCGAGGAACGCGAGGAGTACGAGCCCCACATCGACAACGGTTTCGTGGTCTATGCCGGCGTCGACTACGAGAAGATCCTGCGGCGGGCCGAGCAGGAGGCCGACGTCATCCTGTGGGACGGCGGCAACAACGACACCGCGTTCATCCGCCCCGACCTGCAGCTGACTCTGGTCGATCCCCACCGCCCGGGTCACGAGCTGAGCTACTTCCCGGGCCATACCAACTTCCTCACCGCCCAGCTGCTGGTGGTCAACAAGGTCAACACGGCGGAGGCCGCGGGCGTCGAGCAGGTGCTCGAGAGCTGCCGCCGTCACAATCCGTCGGCGCGGGTGATCCAGTGCGCCTCGGCGGTGACCCTCGATCAGCCCGAGCTGGTGCGCGGCAAGCGCGCGCTGGTGATCGAAGACGGCCCGACGCTCACCCACGGCGGCATGACCTACGGCGCCGGCTGGGTGGCGGCGAAGGACGCCGGCGCCGCCGAGATCGTCGATCCCGTACCCTACGCCGTGGGCTCGCTCCGTGACGTCTACGAGAGCTACCCCAACTCGCGCAAGATCCTGCCCGCCATGGGCTACGGCGACGCGCAGGTGCGCGAGCTCGAGGCGACCATCAACGCCGCCGCCGCCGACGTGGTGGTCGAGGGCACCCCGATCGACTTGAGCCGGATCCTCTCCGTCAATAAGCCGATTGCCAACGTCAGCTACGAGCTCGAGGAGATGGAGCCGGGAGTGATCGAGGAGATGGTGCGGGCAGCGGTTGGCTGACCGCCGCTTCAACCTGTCGGGGTAGTCGGCGACTACTACCCCCCGGGGTGTTGCGGTGCCTGAGATCCTACCCTGCGTGAACCCCGGAGACGAGAGCGAGACGGCAAGCGCGCGGATCTGTATGCCGCGGCGGCGCCGGCTGCTGCTCCCTGTGACCCTGCTCGTCCTGCTGGCGGCCGCTCTCCCGGCCTCGGCGGCGATCGAGATCGACTGGGTCGAGGTCCGCATGGTGCTCGACGAGGACGGGCGCGCCGAGGTGACCTACCAGGCGCGCTGGCGCACCTCGGAGACCATGCGCGGCTTCTATTTCCAGGGCACGGCCGCGCCGCCGCGGTTCGCGGGCGGCAGCGCCGAGCTGCCCGACGGCAGCTCGGTGCCGCTGTCGATCGAGCCCGCGGGCCGGGACAAGTGGGACATCGTGCTCGAAGGCGGCCAGTCCTGGGGGCCGGGCGAGGCGACCTACACCTTCGCCTACGAGGCCGACCTGGCGACGGCCGGCCGCCTGGCGCCGACCACCGGTCCGGGCGGTGAGTCGCTGGTGGTGTTCTCCTGGGGCGCCGTGGAGTGGGGCGAGCCGCTCGACCATGAGACCGTCACGATCATCTTCGACTCGGTGCCCGCGGGCCGCGCCGGCGATCTGGGGCTCGAGGGCGCGTCGGCGCTCGGCCTGCGCACCGAACAGTGGGTCAACGAGCGTTACCTGATCACCTACTCGGGCGCCGGCGCGACACCGAACCTCGAGATTCGCTTCCATCAGGACGACGTGCCGCTGCGTGGCGACCACCGTCTCCAGCTCTATCTTCCGGCCGAGCATTTCCCCGGCGTATTGGTGGCGGCGCGCGAGCGCGACGAGCGCCAGGCAGAGGAGGAAGCGCGCTCCGAGGAGCGCCGTGCCGAGGCAGCGGAGCGCTACCGGCAGGCCGAGCGCCGCCGGGCGCGGATCCGGCTCTTCGGCGTGCTGCCGTTCTCCCTGCTGCTCGCAGGTCTGGCGCTGGTGATCATGGGGCGCAAGCACAAGGGCCTGGCTCGCGCCTATGCCACCGCCCCCGACGTGCTCTGGGAGAAGGACGACTGGGAACCGCCGCGGCTGCGCGTCTCGACCTTCCGCAAGGAGGGCAAGGTCGCCGAGCTGCTCGACCTCGAGGCCCTGGTGCTGCTCGGCCTGCCGTTTCAGGTGGTGTTGTCGATGATCCTCGATCTGCTGGCCGCGCGCGGACGCCTGAGCCGCGAGCGTCGCGACGACGGGACGCTGCTGTTGGCGCGCGAGGGCGACGAGCCGACCGATGCCGAGCCCTACCAGGCCTTCGTCTGGAATCGGCTCGAAGAAACGCCGGCGCCGCCGCCCGCCGGTCTGGCCGGTGAGCTCGGCGAGCTGCTGGTTGGCACCGTGCAGCGCAAGGCCTGGGACGCCGATCTCGACGCCACCCGCGCCCACTACCGTTACCTGTTTTCCGAGCTCATGCCCGACGCCACCTCGGTGGCCGATCGGAGCTTCGAGGAAGAGGGGTACGCCGCCTACTACCCGTGGTGGGTGGGCCACCATCACAGCGACGGCCATACGGTGTGGGGCGCCGACCGTCCAGCCGCCACGGCGGCCGGCGACGTCTTCTCCCCCGGCGGCGGTGAGTTCGGCGGCGCGGGCGCGACCGTGAGCTTCGCTGGCGATCTCGCGGCCCTCGGTCCGGGGCCCGAGCTGACCTCGTTCTCGGCCTTCGACCCCGAGGCCCTGATCCCCGCCTATGAGCATTCGGCGTGCCACTCGGCGTGCCACAGCGCTTGCCACAGTGCCTGCCATTCGGCGTGTCACAGCGCCTGTCACTCGGCGTGCCACAGCGCCTGTCACTCCGCCTGTCACTCCGCCTGCGTCTCCGGGGGTGGCCATTGAGCGCCCTGTGGCCGACGGCCGCCGAGGCCGGCTCGCTGCGTTTCCTGCTGCCGATGGGCAGCCTTCGCGGGCGCTACCTGGCGGCCGGGGTCCTGTTCTTCGCCGGCCTGACATTCTGGACCCTGAAGCCGAGCTGGGGGCTGCTCGCTTTGGCGCTGGTGCTGCTCGGCCATCTGCCTCTGTGGGTGCGCAGCCAGACCACCTCGCCCGGCGGGGCGACGCCCGTCCACGAGGAGGTGTGGGCGCCCACCGAAGACGGCTGGATGGCGCGCGTCGCCGAGCTCGAGAAGAAGGGCAAGGCCTGGGACGCCAGCCCGTGGGACATCACCAGCTGGCGCGGCTTCGGCCTCCTGGTGGCCATCTTCGCGATCCTCGGACCGATGGCCCTGGTGGTCGGGGCGCTGCTCGGCCTCGAGGACGGTATGCGATTCGGCATCATCACCGCAGTGCTGCTGATTCCGGTCTGGTTCAACGGCATCCGCACCACCTGGAACCCCAGCGAGCTACGCCTCAAGGGCGAGGCGCTCGACGCCGCCCGGCATTCCGTCGAGAGCGAAATAGAGGGCGAGCTCGACGTCGTGCCGCTGCTCGCCCTGCGCGAGGGCCGGCGCGGCAAGTACCCGGTCGACGCCCGCGTGATGCTGCGCCCGGCCGAGGACGATGCCAGCGGCTTCCTCGGCGTCCAGGTGCAGGTGGCGATCAACAACGTGCGCGGCACCGACTATCCCTACCTGTATTGCGTGGTGCTGGGCAAGGAGGGCTTCGTGCTGCCCGAGTCCCGCGGGCGTCACCGTCGCCGGGGGGGCAGCGTGGAGCAGGTTTATGAACGGGATCGGGGCGAGGGCGTCGATTTCCTGGTGATCCGCCAGCATGCCGACAACGCCGGCGGCTGGCACACCGAGAACGCGGACATCCGCGAGATCGTGCGCACGGCGGTGGACGAGGCGCGGCTGGCGCGCCGACGCAACCTGAAGGAGGGGGGCGGATGATCCCGGCCTGGTTGCGGCGCGAGGAGCCGGCCGGACCGCCGGATGGGCCACTATGGGTCGATCTCTCGGCCGAGCAGCCCCATCCGATCGACCTGCGCTGGGCCGACGAGCTGATGGCCAGCGCCGGACCGCACCTGATGGTGCGCCCCGAGGACGAGCTGCTGATCCTGGTGCCCAACCGGCCGATCAAGGTCAACGCCACCGCGCTGCGGGTGCTGGGCGCGATGGTGGAGGAGGGGCAATGCGTCGCCGAGGTGCTGCGCCGCGAGGGCGACAGCCCGCGCAAGCGCCGCGAGCTGCACTACTTCTTCTCCGACCTGCGCAGCTGGCTGTCGGGTGCCCTCGGTGAGGGGCAGGGCCGCAGAGCGGTGGTGCGCGAGCCGTTCTCGGCCGATTTTTGTCGCTACCCGGTGATCGCCGAGGTCGCCCTGACCTACCGCTGCAACCTGGCCTGCGCCTTCTGCTACGCCGGCTGCGCCGCGGCCGGGCTGCCGGAAGGTTGGAGCGAAGAGCGCACGATGTCGGGCGACGAGGTCTGCCGCGTGCTCGATCGCATCCGCCACGAGGCCCAGTGTCCGAGCGTCAGCTTTACCGGTGGCGAGCCCACCACCCGCCGAGCCCTGCCGCGCTTCGTGCGCCATGCCAAAGACCTGGGCATGAAGGTGAACCTGATCTCGAACGCCCAGCTGCTTTCCGAGCGCCTGGTCGGCCGTCTCGCCGACGCCGGGCTCGACTCCGCGCAGCTCAGCCTCGAAGGGCCGACCGCCGAGGTGCACGACGGGATTGTCGCGCCAAAGGCGCGCAACGGAATACGGGCGCGCCGAGGCGCGTTCGACCGGCTGTGGGCCGCGTCCGTGAGACTGCGCGAGCACGGCATCCGGGTGCATACCAACACCACCATCAACCGCCGCAACCTGCCGCATCTCGAGGCCATCGTCGACCTGATCGCCGAGCGCGGTCACGACCGGCTGACCATGAACCTGGTGATCCCCTGCGGCACCGCCGCCGGCACCGGCGACGATCTGCTGGTGCCCTACTCGCGTGTAGGCGACCACCTGCTGAAGGTGCAGGAGCGGGCGGCCGAGCGCGAGGTCGAGTTCATCTGGTATTCGCCCATCCCGGCCTGCCTGTTCTCGACCGTCGCCCACGGCCTCGGCAACCAGGGCTGCGCCGCGGCCGACGGCCTGCTGCACGTCAACCCCGCCGGCGACGTGCTGCCGTGCTCCAGTTTCCAGCACGGCGAGAACCTGGGCAACCTGCTTCGCCAGCCGTTCGAGGAGGTGTGGGAATCGCATTCCGCTCGCTTCTTCCGCCAGAAGGCGATGATGCCGCCGAGCTGTCGCTCCTGCGCCAACCGCGAGCTCTGCCAGGGCGCCTGCCCGCTCTACTGGCGCGAGGTCGGGCTGGTGGAGCTTGGCGGCGCCGCTTCCGACCGGCCGCCTCTGCCCGAAGGGTTCGGGTGTGGCGGTTGCGCGGGGAGCTCGGCTGACTGCTCGTCCACAGAAGGAGGATGCCGTGTCTGAGGATTCCTACCCCGTGCGCTTCGACGTCGACTACCCGCCGTTCAGTCTGGCTTGATCGCTCGCGGCAATGCGTTCGACGAGCCCCGGCCCGTACGCGGCACTGCTCGATCACCGACACTCCTCGTCATCAGGGTATGGAGGAAGGGTTGGTTGCGCCGTGTCTATACGCGAGTATATACTCGCTGTGTGATGAGCTACCACGCCAAGTTGTTCCAGAATGGAGGAAGCCAGGCGGTGCGGCTTCCCAAGGAGTGCCGGTTCGAGGGTCGGGACGAGGTCCTGGCTCGGCGGGAGGGTCGCCGGGTGATTCTCGAGCCGATCGACGAGTGGCCGCGCGAGTTCGCCGAATGCCTCGGGACCTGGCAAGAGCCGATCGAGCGACCGCCTCAGCCCGGAGTGGCTGCCCTGCGGGATCCGTTCGAGTGAGATTCCTGTTCGACACCAATACCGTCAGCTACGCCCTGCGGGGCTACGGGCAGGTGAATGAGCAGATCCTGGAGCACCGGCCGTCTGAAATCGGGGTGAGCGCGATCACGGTCGCCGAGCTCAGGTTCGGCGCCCACAAGCGAGGCTCGCGGAAGCTCCACCGTCTCCTCGACGCGTTTCTCGCGCCGGTGGTCGAGGTCCCTTTTGACTCCCGTGCCGCCGATCGCTACGGCAAGCTCGCCGCCGAGCTCCAGAGTCGGGGGGAGACGCTCGAGATGGCCGACGCGATGATCGCCGCGCATGCTCTCGAGCTCGGCGTCATCCTCGTGACCCACAACGTGCGACACTTCGACCGGGTCGACGGGCTCGAGATCACGGACTGGGTGTAACCGTTTCGCTCCTTCGGCAGTTCGGCTTTCGCGCCGGCCTGCTTCCTCCATCAGGGCTCGGAGCCCAGCCGCTCGATATCGTCGGTGTAGACGCGGTGCCTCCGCGGAGGGCTGCTCCTGCGGCGGCAGTTAGAAACCCTGCTTCCGTCGCGGCCGTACCCAGTGCCGTGCGCGCCGTCGTCCCATTCCTGGCCCTCTCCCTGCTCGCGTCCGCGGTCCTGGGGGAAGAGTCGCCCGCGCCGCGAAGACTGACGCTCGGCGGCTTCACCGAGGGTCTGGAGTGCGAATCCGATCCGACCCAGACCTACACTCTCTACCTGCCGTCCACGTTCGACCGCGACCGCAAGTGGCCGGTGTTGCTGGTGTTCGATCCGCGCGGCCGCTCGGTGATGGCCGCCGAGCTGTTCCGCGACGCCGCGGAGACCCACGGTTGGGTGATCATGAGCTCCAACGACACCCGTAGCGACGGTCCGATGGAGCCCAACATCAAGGCGGTCAACGCGATGTGGCCCGAGGCCCACCGCTTCTATTCGATCGACCCCGAGCGGATCTACGCCGCCGGCTTCTCGGGCGGCGCCATGGTGGCCTGGGTCCTGGGCCGATCCACCGGCGCCCTGGCCGGGGTGATCGGCTCGGGTGGCCGTTTCGACCCGCACCACTTCGAGGAGGAGATCCTCTTCGCCTGTTTCGGCGCCGCCGGCAGCACCGACTTCAACTACTCCCCGATGCGCAAGATCCACGCCCAGCTGGAGCGTTGGGGTGCCCCCCAGCGGCTCGAGATCTTCGACGACCGCCACCGCTGGATGCCGGCCGAGCTGGCGACGCAGGGCGTCGAGTGGATGGAGCTGGTGGCGATGAAGCAGGGCAAGCGCGAACGCGACGGAGAGCTGATCGAGAGGCTCTACAGCGAAGACGCCGGCCAGGCGCGGGAGCTGGAGGCCGCCGGCGAGGTGTTGGCCGCCCAGCGCCGATGGGCCGCGGTCGCCGCCACGTTCGAGGGCCTTCGCGAGATCGAGGACGCGGCGCAGGCGTCGTCGCGGCTCGCGGGGCTCTCCGAGGTCGAGGAAGCCCTACGGCAGGAGAAACGGTGGGACGCCTACGAGGCCGCCCACCGTCAGCGCATGAACGGTGCTCTTGCCCGCCTGCGGACCGATCCGTCCATGGCAACCCGACGCTTGCTCGACGACTTGCGGCTCGAAGAATTGAAGCGCCGCGCCGAGGCCGAGTCCTACGAGGGCGTGGTGGCCCGGCGCCTGCTCGAGACCCTGCTCACCTGGACCGCCTTCTACATGACCCGCGATCTCTTCGCTGGCGGCGACTACCGGTCCGCGGCCAAGGTGCTGACGGTCGCCAGCGAGATCCGGCCGGAGCGGCCCGACATCTGGTACAACCTGGCGTGTGCTCAGGCCCGGAGCGGCAGCCGCAAGAAAGCGCTGACCGCGCTCGAACAGGCGCTCGACGCCGGCTTCGGCGACGCGGAGAAGCTGGCGAGCGATTCCGACCTCGAGTCCTTGCGCGGCGAGGAAGGGTTCCGCCGGCTGGTCGCTCGCCTCGGAGGCTGAGTGCCGCTCGCCGAAACACCGCTCGCCGAAACGCCGCTCGCCGAAACGCCTGGCACCAGACTGTTCGGCACCAAACTGTTCGGATCGGCCTGGCCCATCGTTCCGGGTTCTTACGTCGTATCGGATGAGAGGCGATTCTGAGCCTCGTGAGTTCGCAGATCCGCCAAATATTGTTGACCCTGGCCGGCTCCCGTCGCGTGAGCTTCAAAAGGAGCAGCATCTGTGGATCAAGGAGGAGTATCATGTCAACAAGGAGGAGTATCATGTTTTCGAACAAGCCCCGTCGATTACTTCCGTCAGCATTTCTGCCGCTCTTTCTGGTGACGTGCCCGGGGGCGGTGTTCGCCCAGCAAGACGCGTCCTTCGCCGGCTTCCAGCTCAACCGCTCGCTACCTGGCGCCCGCAGCCTGGCCATGGGGGGCGCGTTCGTGGCCCTCGGCGACGACGCCACCGCCGCCTACTCGAATCCGGCCGGGCTGACGCTACTCGAGGCTTCGGAAGTCTCGATCGAGGCCAGGCACTGGAGGACGACCACCATCTATACGGAAAGCGGCGATGCCAGGGGCTCGAACTTCCCGCAACTCGAAGGCTTCGAGTTCGGAGAGTCGACGGACGAGAGCACCGGTGTGTCCTTTCTGTCGTTCGTGTACGTACCCGAGGCGAAGAAGGAAGAAGGGAAGCGGAGACGCTGGGCGATCGCCATCTACAGGCATGAGCTGATCAATTCTCTAGCCAGCTTCGAATCCCCGGAACGAGGGGGACGCCGAGGCGTGCTGAAAGCTGATCCGGACGAGACGAATAGGCTATTCGGGCCCTATTCCTTCACCACCGACTTGCAGGTGACGAACTTCGGTGCCGCCGCCTCTTATCGCCTCGGAAGAGGGCTCCGGCTGGGGCTGGGACTCTCCTACTACACGTTCGATCTGGCGGCAGAGCAACTGGTTTTCGGCGAACCCGGGGAAACGGCGATGACGGGCCGGCCTCTCGGCGGAATAACAAGAGACAGGGGTCTCAAAGAGGGGGATGACGCAAAGGTGGCGTTCAACCTGGGCCTGCAGTGGGAGATCACACCGAGCTGGATCCTGGGCGCCGCCTTCCGCCAGGGCCCGACCTTCGAGATGAGGGAACGATTCGGACTCGGACCGGAACCTTTTTTTGATCAGACGAACGATTTCAGCATTCCTGACCAATACAGCATCGGCGTGGCTTTCCAGCCGACGAGCGACCTGACGATCTCTTTCGAGTACGACTTTGTCGAATACTCGAGCTTTCTCGAGGGGAATCGGCTGAGTGAGCCGGTCAACTTCGCCTCGGGACCTGTCTCTGCCGCCTTCGAGTTGGAGGACGCCGACGAATACCGATTGGGTGTCGAGTACGAGTTCGCGCTCAAGCAGGGCAACTCGGTGTCGCTCATGGCGGGTGCCTGGCACGACCCCGACCACACGATCGTCTGGGCCGGGGGCCCCAGCCAACAGGAGAGTATTCGATTCCGGCGCGCTTTCTTCCAGCCGACCGGCGATGACGAGATTCACTACTCCTTCGGTACAGGTGTCAGAGCCGGCCGCCTGCAATTCGAAGTCGCCGCCGACTTCTCGGACCGCATCGACACGTTCGCTTTCTCGACCGTGACGACTTTCTGAGGTCGGAACATGCTCTTGGGCGGACGTGCAGCGACACCGTGGAGGATGCGAAGGTGCATCGCGTGGCTCCTGATGACACTGATGCTGCCCGCCGCCGCGACGGCGAGCGGCCGGTACGACCGGCTCTATCGCAGCGGCCGGCAGGCGGTCAAGGACGGATATTACCGCACCGCGGTATTTCGCCTCCTCGAAGCCATCGAGAAGAGAGCCGAGGCGGGCGAACCGTGGGTCGAGATCTATGGCAGGCGCCGTGTCCCCTATCTTCCGTATTACTACCTGGGGAGGGCCGCCTTCGGGCTTGGCGACTATGAAAAGGCCCTCGCCGCCTGGGAGGAGTCGGAGAAGCAGGGTGCCGTCAGGTCGACCGAGGAGTGGCAGAGACTGGTCGAATACCGGGATCAGGTGTTCAAACTGATTCTTCCGCGTGAATACGAGACGGCTGGGCGAGAGCTCGCGGCG
This sequence comes from bacterium, assembly GCA_024226315.1. Taxonomy (GTDB): domain Bacteria; phylum Acidobacteriota; class Thermoanaerobaculia; order Multivoradales; family J023; genus JAAELT01. The sequence goes on from JAAELT010000006.1 coordinate 44,516, forward strand.
GTCGAGCTGGCGACCACGGAGCTGGAGTCGGTGCTGGAAGAGCTTCGATCCCGCGGAATCCCGAGCGGCGATCTGGCTGCCTTGACCGGCAGGCTCCGGAACCAGCTCCTGCCATCTGCCAAAGGCCTTCTCGATGACGCCCGCCAGACTCTGTTCGGAGGCGAGAAAGAACAGAGCCTGAAGCAGATGGAGATAGCGTGCGATGCCGTGACCAGGGCCCGCGACGCGGCCCTGAGGTACTCGAGCCAGGCCCGCGAAGCGCTACAGGGCGCCGGCGATCGAGAGGGGATGCCGGCGAAGAGCCCCTACGACGGGAGGTACGCTCTCCTAGTGGGTACCAGCGGCTACGGCGACCACAACAAAGGCTGGCGCACGCTACCGGGAGTTCTCGACGACATCGAGAGCCTGGAGCTGGTGTTGCGAGGAAAGGGCTTCGAAGTCCGCAAGGTATTCGATCCGCGCAAACGTGACTTCGAGCGCGAGATCCAGGCGTTCATCAAGGACCATGGCAAGAACAAGGACGGTCGACAGAACAGGAACCTCCTGCTCATCTACTTTTCCGGCCATGGCGAGACCTTGAAGAAGAGTTTCCTCGACGCCGGGGACTTCAAGGCGGGTTTTCTCGTCCCCGTGGACGCGCCATTGAAGTCCTCCCCGCGCTTCGAGGAGCAGGCGGTGAGCATGGACGAGGTCGCGAGCTGGGCCCGGCAGATCGAGTCTCTGCATGCCGTCTTCATATTCGACAGCTGCTTCTCTGGGGCCATCTTCAACGCCATCTATCGTTCGTCCGGGGAGCTCGACCCCGTCGTTGCCGAGAAGGTGCGGCAACCGGCGCGGCTCTTCATCGCCTCGGGGAACGAGGATCAGGAGGTCGCCGACACCAGTGAATTCAGGAGGCTGTTCGTAGACGCGCTCGTCGGCCGTTCGTTCGCTGACTACACGCGGAACGGCTTCCTCGAGGGCCGCGAGCTGTGCATCTTCCTCGAGAACAGCGTCTATCGCGCGACGGACGAGCAGCAGCTGCCCCAGTGCGGCAGGATGCCGTCGCCGTTCAACAAGGGAGATGTAGCGTTCGTGGTGCCGCGCGAGACTCATTGACAGCCGCCTCTTGAGGGAAGGAATGATGAAAGCAACAACCAGAGCAAAGTGCATTTGTGTGCTGGTGGTGGTCGCCACGTGGAGCACCGCCATCGGGGCGCAGGAACAAGGCCGAGACTCGCCGTGGAAGACCCTCCTGCGCGTCGCAGGCATCTCGGCGAACCCCATCGTGACGCGGGGCAAGGAGCATGCGCCGAAGCGTGGCGAGCTGTGGCTGCGGCGCGTCGGGGCCGACACTTCGCCGCAGCGGCTGACTGCCGAAGGCGACTACCGCTCGCCGGTGTTCGAGCACGGAGACAAGGCGATCCTGGCCCTCGGAGGGGAGGGGTTGGTGCGGATTTCGCTCGAAGGGGGGGGGCCGGCGGTAGTGCTGGCCGAGGTCGAAGACATCGTGAAGCTCGTGGGAGTCAGCATGGATGACCCGGATCAGGTCCTGGTGCTGGCAGGAACGCCAGGGAAGAGGGCCGCCGTGTTCCTCTCCGTCTCGAGCGGCAAGAGGGCGAGGATCCCGCTCGACCCGGTCTCCGACAGAGACCAGCGCATGCTGGATCACATGGAGGGGTGGGAGCGGCACTACGGGGACACGAAGCTCTCCACCAGGACCGAGACGGCCCTGCGGGGTGGCGGTTCCATCGAGTGGAGAGACGTCTTTCTGAAGGTCGGTGACCAGAGGAGGCGCAATGTCAGCGAATGCGACGGCGTCGACTGCGGCCAGCCGTCCCTGTCGAGCGTTGGCGACCTGGTGGTCTTCGTCAAAGCGCCAGCCGACGCCTCGGACTCATGAAGGATCCGAGCCGAGACAATCTCTGTATTCCCGCCACGCCTCTGTGTAGGTCTTCCAGATGCCTTCTCGCGGAGCGCTTTGCAGGATCTGGTCAAAGCGTCGGACGCAGATACCACACGCCGCGGCGTGCCGTTCCGCGACCGGCCGCGGCTCGCCGAGAGCTGCCGTTCGGAAGCTAGCGTCGAGGCAGCGAGGCGTCGCGGCGCGCAGACGGGCCTGGAGCAGTCCTGTGGAGCTCGCCCAGATGCGGGCCGTCTTATCGTCAGAAGCGGTCAGCACGAGCGAGCCGTCGGTGTTGAACGAGGCGTCCGAGACCCGATCCGAGTGTCCCCGGAATTCGGCGAGCTCCAGCCCCGTATCGGTGTCCCAGATGCGCACCGTCTCGTCTGCCGAGGCAGTCACCAGCCGCGAGCCGTCCGGGCTGAACGCCACCCCCAGAATCACCTCCCGGTGGCCGCTGAGCACGGCGAGCCCCGACCCCGTTTCGACGTCCCAGATTCGTGCAGTCTGGTCACGTGAGGCGGTCGCCACCCGCACGCCGTCGGGCGAGAAGTCTGCTGCCTCGACCGCCTCGGTGTGTCCAGAGAGAACAACGAGCTCGATACCAGTGGCGGGGTCCCAGATGCGCGCCGTGGCGTCTTCGGAGGCGGTCAGCACCCGCGTGCCGTCGCGACTGAAAACGGCGTCCAGAACGGCGTCGTCGTGCCCGTCGAAGACCTTGATCTCGGCGCCGCTCTCGGCGTCCCAGATGCGCGCCGTCGTGTCGCCGGAGGCTGTGACCACGAGTGAGCCGTCGTGGCTGAAAGCGGCAGCCACGACCGGGGCCGCGTGCCCCGAGAGGGTGAGGAGCTGTTGGCCGCTGGCGCTGTCCCAGATGCGTGCCGTCGTGTCCCAAGAGGCGGTCACCACGCGCGAGCCGTCGGGGCTGAAGGAGGCGGCCTGGACCGAGCCATCATGCCCCTCGAGCGTCAAAGAGGCTGACTCAGAGACGGGGTCCCAGATCCGCGCTGTTTCGTCCCAGGAAGCGGTGACCACACGAGAGTCGTCGGGGCTGAACGCGGCTGCCCGAACCGATCCCTCGTGTCCTTTCAGGATCGCGAGCTCGACACCCGGAGCTCCACCCCAGATGCGCGCCGTCATGTCGCCGGAGGCGGTCACCAGGTGCGCGCCGTCGGGACTGAATGCGGTCGCGAGGACGGGAGCCGAGTGCCCCGAGAGGATTTCGATCTCGGCACCGGTGGCGGCATCCCAGGTCCGAGCCGTGGCGTCGCCCGAGCCGGTCGCCAGGCGGGAATCGTCTCGGCTGAAAGCCACCGCCCGAACGGCGAAAGAGTGCCCCGTGAGGAGGGCGATCCTCATTCTGGTGGTGACGTCCCAGATGCGCGCCGTGCGATCCCAGGACGCCGTCGCCAGACGCATGCCGTCGCGGCTGAAGGCGACAGCCAGGATAGCACCCGAATGGCCCTCGAAGCGGGCCAACTCGGAGCCTGTGGCGACGTCCCAGATGCGCGCGCTTCCATCGTCGGAACCGGTCGCCAGGCGGGAACCATCAGGGCTGAAGGTCACCGCGAAGATCTCGCCCGTGTGCCCCTGCAAGCTGGCCAGCTCGGCACCGGTGGCAGCCTCCCAGATGCGCGCCGAGCCGCCCGAGGCCGTCGCCAGGCGCGAGCCGTCGGGACCGAAGGCCATCGCGACGACCTCGCCCGTGTGCCCCTGCAAGGTGGCGTGCTCCGCACCGGTGCCGGCGTCCCAGATTTGCGGTGGGGCGCTCCGAGAAGCCGTCGCCAGACGGGTACCTTCGGCGCTGAAGGCCGCCGCCTGAATGGATTCAGCGAGCTCGAGGATGTCGAGCTCGGCACCGGTCACGGTGTCCCAGACCCGCGCAGTCCCGTCTCTCGAGGCCGTCGTCACCCGCGAGCCGTCGGTGCTGAAAGTCACCGCAAGGACCTCTTTCCCATGGCCCACGAGATTGATGGCCAGCGGCGTGTCGAGAGTCTCTCGAAGCGTCCCGATCGCGGCCGAAACCGTATCCGGTCTCCGCACCTCGAGCAGGAGTAGCCCGGCCCGGAGGGGGTCGGCTTCGAGGAGACTGCCGGCGATCGCCATCCGGGTCTGGTCCTCGACCAGCAGCCGTCTCTCGACCGCTTTGCGCCACTGGAAGAAAGCGAACACGCCGGCGGCGAGTGCGAGCGCTCCGACGATGATGGAGGCGATACCCAGATTTCGGATGCGCCTCGTCTGTCGCCGCTCGCGCCCGGCGGCCTCCCGGGCCTCCTTCGAGGCCGCCAGGAACCGCTTTTCTACGTCCGTCACCAGCGTTGCGTCCTCGTGTGCCCAACGCTCGGCCTCCGTCAGCTCTTCGCCCTTCATCAGCAGCCCCGGTGGCCGGTCCTGCTTCTCCCACAACGACGCCCGCCGCTGCACCTCCGACAGATGCGCGTCGCGCCAGGCGGCGTTGGAGTCACGCACCGGCTCGATCAACCGGTCGTGCGCGAGCTCGAACCAGGTGGCCCCGGCGCGCATCTCCGCCCGCACCAGGTGGCTGTCGCGCAGACGCTCGATGCGCTCGTTGGCCAGGCCGCTGCTGGTCTCGGCCTCCATCAGCACCTGGCCGCGGATGCCGCTGGCGGTGATCAGGCGCTCGGCGAACCACTCGCGGATGCTGCGCTCGACGTCGACGTCGCCATCCGAGACCCGCTCGACCGAATCATCGTAGTAGGCGCCGAGCGCCTCGCTCACGTCGCCGAACTCGGCCAGATCCTCGGCGTCGATCGACAGGTCGTCGGCGGGCATGGCATCCCACAGGCGCCGGCACACGACCTGGAGCTGCACCGGCTCCACGTAGTGGCCGGTCTGCTCGCGGAACGAGCCGTCGGGGAGCTGCACCTTCATGGTCGCCAGGTCGTGGACCAGCCGGTCGACCGCCGGGAACTCGCGGCCGCCAACGCGCGCCGGCTCGACCATCGCCTCGCGCGCCGAGGCGAGGCCCAGCAGGTCGATGCGGAAGCGGTTCTTGAAATGTGTCGGCACCCGGCGGGCGTAAGAGAGGGTGACCTTCTCGCGCTCCTCTCCCTGCTCGTCCGGCGCCAGCTCGATGCCGCCGCCCTCGAGCGGCGCCAGGTAGTCCTCGCGCAGGGCGAAGAGCGCCCAGATGCGCGGGTTGCGCAGCAGATCGCCGAGGTGGTCGAAGAACGCGCGCTTGGCCGCCACCGCCAGCGGGTCGACGGTCAGTACCTCCTCGAACTGGTCGAAGATCAGCAGCACTCCCTCCGGCGCGCGTTTGCGTCGCGGGCGGCCGGCGAAGTACTCGGACAGGGACTGGCCGGCGAGGGTCGCGGCCGGCCGGCGGAGACGCTCGGGAACAGGTGCCTCGAAGCCCAGGTTGGCGCTGGCCACATAGCGATTGACCTCGCCCGCGTCCGGCGGCGACTCCTGGTTGACTCGGGTCGGCCCCCAGATGTCGAAGGAGCCCTCCAGGGCCGGCAGCAGCCCGGCTTGCATCAACGAGCTCTTGCCGGCGCCGGAGGGCGAGTGGAGCAGGATGATGCGCTCGGATCTCAGGCGATCGATCAGCTCGGCGATCTCGCGGTCACGACCGTAGAGCCGCTCGCCCAGCTCGAAGGGACGCGGGCCGATGAATGGGTTCCACTTATCACTCCCAACCATCGTCGTCGTCCTCGTCTTCCTCCGCCTCGGTCTGCTCGCCGGCCGTCCTCTCGAGCTGGGTGCGCAACTCGCGCAGGAAATCGGCCGCGGAGCCCCAGTAGATGTCGATGCTCGGTGCGTCGTCCCCGGCGCCGGTCTGGAAGTACAGTTTCAGATAGTCCCGCGCCCGCTCGACGTCAGCCAGACTGTGCTCCTCGGGATCCACCTGCACGCCGACGTGGGCGTGACGCTTGAGCAGGTGAACGCCCTCGAGCGACATGATCAGCCGGAACAGGGTGCGGAACGCCAGGTCGCCGAGGGGGAAGCCCAGGAACAGCAGCGAGCTCTTCACCAGCTGGCCGCGCACCACCGTTGGGATCAGCTTATAATCAGCGGCGGCGATCAGGTAATCGAGGAAGTCGTCCTCGGTGAGCACCAGCGACTCGATGGCGTCTTTGCGGTCGACACCGAAGGGATAGAAGACCACCGGCTCCTCACGGCGGGCCTTGCCTTCGTAGGGCGGCTCCTTGGGGTGATTGGCGGAGGTCTTGCGCCAGTTGCAGTACAGCGGCTTGGGCTTCCTCCCCCCTTTCTTGAGCGCCTGGAAGAGCAGCGGATCGGCGCTCGCCGTGACGTAGACCCTGGCCTTCAGGTGGTGCGCCAGGATGTGGAAGGGGTCGTCCTCGTTCTGCAGGCACTTGTCCATCGCTGCGCCGAAGATCTTGCCGCCCTTGCCGAGATCGCCATGGCGCTGGCGGATGCCGCGCTGGAGCTGGTCGCCGACCTCGCGCAGTGCCAACTTGCGGCTCTGCCGCACGCTCAGGAACTGGCTGACCTTGGCGAGGTCGAAGCGCTGGTGGGGCTGCATCGGGTAGTCCCACCTGGCGGCCAGCTCCTGGGCGCGGACGCGCACGCCGCTGTAGAGGTGCTCGGCGACGTCGGGGCCGAGGATGGGCACGAAGTCGCCGGCGCGCACGTCGCTGGTGATCGATTGCCACTTACCGAATTCATCCTCGACGCCGGCGAAGCCGGGCACGTACCACAAGCGGCCACTCTTGAGCCGGGTGTAGAGGGCCGGCATCCAGGCGTCGTGGCGCTCGCGCACCCGGCCGCGGGCGGCGGCCAGAGCGCGGTCGATCTGGCCGTCTTTCATCAGCTCGGTGAAGAAGACCGGCACCGCCTCTTCGACGGTCTGCATCGAGACCTGGCCCTGCATGGCGACGATCGCCGACACCCCGGCCTCGGCCAGGCGCGGGGCGAGCGAGGCCTGGGCGGTGACCTCGCCGAGCGCGTCGGTCCCGGCCTCGGTGCCGGCGGACTCGCACGAGGCGAGGAAGGCCAGGCGCGGCGGTCTGGCGAGCTCGGCCAGGCGGGTCGCCAGCTCGGCGCCACGGGTGACGGCGTTGGTGCCGTCAGCGTTCTGCAGGTAGAGAGCGGGCACGTTGTCGCGTTTGGAGATGGCGCCGTGGCACGCCAGGTAGAGGACGTCGATACCGTCCCGGAGGCGGTTGATCAGGTGGTCCAGGGTCAGCGGCTCGTCCTTGCCGGCGACCTCGATGCGGGCGCCCTCGAGCGCTTGGCGGGCGCGATCGATCTCGCCGTCGGCGTCGACTTCGGCCAGCTGGTACTTCTTGCCCTCGCCGAGATCCGACGGCGAGGACACCGCTATCAGCGCCTTCGGCTCGCTCTTCGGTTGCAGCTTCACCGGTCGCCAGTCCTGGCTCGCCATGAAGCGCGAGAACAGGCTCTTTTCGGACATCGCCAGGGCGTCACCGGATTCGGGGTCGCGCAGCAGCTCCCAGCGCAGGGCCTGGAGGTCGGACGCGGACGGATCGAGCCGCAACCGCAGGCGCAGGTGCAGGCTGCCGCTCTCGACCGCGGTCTCGATCCGCCGGTAGTGGGCGCGCAGAGAGGTGGTCTTGCCGCCGGCGAGCGTGATCGAGGTGTCGGGGAAGAGGGCCTCGCCGAGGGCCTTGCCGTAGGCCCGCGGGTCGAGCTGGTGCTGCAGCAGCTCGCCGGCGTCGATCGGCGTCTCGCCGCGCAGCGGCGGGATCTCGGTCTCGCTCTCGGGGTGGCTGAAGCGCAGCTCCTCCAGGTAAACGCCGTCGGCGCCGCGGGAGAGGCCGATCTCGAGCTCGGCGTAGTGGGTGGTGTTGCCGTTCATACGGTCTCCTCCAGGCCATTCGTCGCTGGGGCGGGTCCTACTCACGACAACGCGAAAACGTCGGCAATGGGGCCACCGTGGGTCGGTCCCGCTCATCGTCCGGTCACGGAGCCGTCGAGATACCGGAGTTTGCTGGTTCGGCCGAGTCTACAAGGAGCCGGATGCTGCGCCGATGGCAACATCACGAACTCTCCTGACAGTACGGTGTCAGGGGGGTGGCGATACATTCGCGGGGTAGACCGACACCCGACGACACGATCACTGGGCAGGAGCAGAACGATGACGCATCAGCACCACACCATCGACTACATCGAGTTCACCGTCTTGGATCTGGCCCAGGCCAAGCGCTTCTACGGTACCGCCTTCGGATGGACCTTTCAGGACTACGGCCCGACATACGCGGGCATCCAGAGACCCGGCGGCGGTGAAGTCGGAGGATTGAGTGTAGGGCCGAAGGTCGAGCGCGGTGGGCCGCTGGTGGTGCTGTATTCGACCGACCTCGAAGCGAGCCTCGAGGCGGTTCGAGATGCGGGGGGCCGCCTGGTGAAGGAGATCTTCGCCTTCCCCGGCGGCCGCCGCTTCCACTTCCTGGATCCCTCCGGCAACGAGCTCGCCGTCGCGTCCTACGAGTGAAGCTGGGGGGCACCGGCCCCCTCGTGGGCGCCGTTTCGGAGTTTGCTGGTTCGGTCGATTCTACTGCGTGTCTGGCCCCTTGCCGAGATGGGCGTCATCGAATTGACATCGTATGAGGCGTCGCATACGATGCCTCTGATCAGAAGACTCGGTGGACGACCCATGGCGCGATACTCCTTGAAGCTACCCCCGATCCTCAAGCAGGAGGCCGAGCAGTGGGCTCGGCGTCAGGAGATATCCCTGAACCAGTTCATCATCTGGGCCCTGTCCGAGAAGGTCGGGGCGCTCAAGCAGAAACTCGACGACCCCAGGTTTCCGCACGTCACCTATCGGCTGGGTGCGTCGAGGTGGCCGGCGCCAGTAGTGCGGGGGACCGGAATCCGGGTCCAGACTCTGGCGATTGCCTCCAGTATCTGGGGTCTGCCGGCCGAGGAGATCGCCGAGGAGTACGGCCTACCGGCGGCGCAGGTGGCCGACTCCCTGGCTTTCTATGCCGCCCACCGGGTCGAGATCGACGCGGCGATCACGGAAGAGGAAGAGCTGGAAGCAGGCGGTGGCTGAGGTCCGTCTGCATCTGGACGCGGACGCCTCACGCAAGGTCCTGTGGAAGTCGCTGGTGGATCGCGGTCACGACGTAACCCGCACACCCAACCCCTGGATGCCGCTCGACGCCAGTGACGAGAGCCAGCTCCTGGGCGCCACCGCCCAGGGCCGCGCGATCTTCACCTTCAACGTCCGCGATTTCTCCGTGCTGGCCCGGATGCATCCGCACCATCGGGGCATTGTGCTGGCGGCTCAGAGTCGCTGGAGATTCCCCGACCTCCTGGCCGCTCTCGACCGCTTCCTGAGCGAGGCCGAGGCGGACGGGATCTCCGGCCAGGTGAGGTGGCTGAATTCCTGGCGAGAATGAGTCAGGGACCTCGATGCCGCGACGTCGGGGCCTACCACATCACCGGCCCCTCCCGCGGGCGGCGAGCTCGAGATAGGCCAGCCGGGCCTGGACGGCTTCACGCACCGCCGCGGTGTGCGCCGACAAATACGCTTCCTCCGGTGCACCTTCGGCCAGGTAGACGTCCACGTCACCGGTCAGCGACACCCGGGTGCGCGCCTTCAAGATGGCGTCGGCCGGGTCGGGCGTCCCCCCGGAGGGGGGCAGGCGAGACACATCCGCGGCGGCCCAGGTGGAGACGGTGATGGTACCGAGATCGCCGGCCGCGTCTGGCACGAGACGGGCGAGCTGCTCGGGCAGCGTCTCGAAATCCGGCGCCGGCTTGGCAACCCTCCACGCTGTGACGTCGACCGGGGCGAAGTGGAGGCTCGACAGCTCCTCGGGCGGCGACGGCAGGGGCTTCTGCCAGTAGATTGGGCGGATGAAGGCGCCGCCCTTGTCGTCGGCCAGGCGCAGCGCCTCGCGCCACTCCTGTTCCACGTAGGGCGACTCGCTGGCCGACTCGGACCAGAACAGCTGGAAGATGTCGGCGCGCTCGATCATGGCGAACAGCTCCTCGGACCAGTCCTGGCCGGGCTTGAGATCCATCACGTCGCGCAGGTAGTCCATGCCCAGGGCCTCGCAGGCAGCCTCCATCGCCTCCACCACCGCGGTGTCGCGATGGGAGTAGGAGGCGAAGACGGAGCGGTAGGCGCGGGCGGATTGCTCCTCGCGCGCGGTCTCGGCACCGTCGTCTCGCTCATCGTCGCGCAGCACCACAACCGGCAGCCGCAGGTCGGCGATCAGCAGTGGCCCGACGTAGCAGGAGATCGAGCCTTCACTGACGTGACCGGCGCGCTCGCCGGTGGCCTCCAGCTCGAACTCGGCCAGCTGCCACTCGCCTCCCCAGGTGAGCCGCGCCTCGGGCGGATCGAACATCAGCCCGTTGGCCTGGGGCACGATGGTGATCTCGGTACCGGTTTGGATCCGCGAGCTGGCCTCGACCTCGGAACGGCGGTGACCCTCGGCCGCCCTGCCCAGAATCTGGGAGGCGTCGAGGGCGACGGCCTCGGCGGCGGCGGCGAGGTGCACGTAGACCAGCAGTGGATGGCGTTGACCGGCTCTGACCGCTCGGGGATGACTAGCGGTGAAACGCACGTCGTCACCCTCTTCGACGGAGATGCTGAAGGAGGCGGCCTCGGCGCCGGCGTCGGCCGCTTCCGAGTCTTCGGCCGGTGGCTCGGAGCCGGCGGAGTCCTCCATCGGCCTGGCTTTGGGCGTCGGTTTGGCCTCGGCGTCGTCCAACGAGCGCACCTGGACAACCGGCCGCTCTTTGGCCGCGTCGTCAGTCTCGGCCACCGGCAGGCGCACCGCCGGATCGCCGAGCACCACGTAGCCGCGGGCGTCGTTGTTGGCTGTCCACAGGCCGGCCAGCTCGTAGGGGTCGACCTCGACGCCGAACTCGATTTCCTCGAGCTGGTCCGAGAGCACGGTCGACAGCTCGGCGTAGCGCTCGTTGAAGAGCTCGATCGCCGAGCCCACCGGGTGGCCGTCGAGCAGCCGGTCGAGGGTGCTCTTGAACACCGTGGTCTGGGGCCCGGCGCCCTTCCAGGCGAAAGAGTAGCCCCAGGCGCGGTCGACGTGGCCGACGGCGGCCAGGGCGCCGCCCCGCGGGTGGCCAAGCATGCGCGTCGGCAAGGCGGCCAGGAAGGGGTGTGGCGCCAGTGTGGCGCGCTTGTCTTTGAAGGACTGCCTCGCGAACTCATCGTGGAGCGGCGTGCCGGCGCCGTAGCAGGCGAAGTGGAAGGCGATCAGCCCGGCGAGGCCGGCGTCGTCGGCCACATCGTCGCCCGAGAAATAGTAGTTGGGGGTGATCGGACCCTGGTCGCCCCAGGCTTCGATCCCCGGCCAGTCGCCGCACAGAAACGCCCCCTGGTGGGGCAGCTGGCGCTCGTCGCCATTTGGAAAGCCCATGCCGTGACTGGCGGTGAACAGCAGTGCCGGTGTGCGGTCACCGCCCAGCAGGCCGCCGAGATTGGCCTTGGTGGCCTCGTCTTTCAGGAAGGCCTCAATCTGCCAGTCCTCGTGCTTGTCCCGCAGGTACTCGAAGAGCGGGGTGGCGAGGTAGCGGGCGCTCAGGCGGGTGGCCTTGTCGCCCTCGTTCTCGACCCCGAAGAAGCTCACCCGCCGCGGCAGCGCCACCTTGCCGGTTTCCGCGGCGACCACGCTTTCGGCGTAGTTGGCGTACTCTTGGGCGGTGTCGAAGTGGATGCGTCCGACCGCGTACTGCACGTCGAGCTGGGACTGGAAGCGGTAGGGGGCGGCCTCTGGGCTGCCCACGATCATCAGGTAGTAGGGCACCTTGTCGGGGTCGGCTGGCCCGGGGCCGGCTTTGTGGCGGGCCAGGAACTTCGACTTGGCCTCCCCGGGCCGGTAGCCGTCGCCGCCCTCGTAGAGCCGGAATTGCTCGCCGGCCTGAGTCTGGCGCAGCTCGAGCAGCGGCGCGAGCGCCTCGCGGATCGCCGGATCAGCGTCGTGGGTGAAGATCACGCCCCAGCCGGCCTCCTCCAGCTTCTTGGGGTCGACGCCTTCTTTGACCCCGTAGTGGCTCTCGTCCTTGCGCCCGTGGCGGAAGCGAAGCTCGGCGAGGTTCTCGGGCTCGGCTTCGCCCTGCAGGAACTTCGACAATTCTTCGCCGCTCATCGGCGGCAGCTCGTAGGTGCCGGTGTGGCCGTTGATGCCGTTGAAGTGGAGCAGCTCTGTCTCGTCGGCCATGTCAGCTTCCTTTCGTCGATGAGTCTTCAAGGATACCCGCCGTCGTCCAAACCAACGTGAAACGGTGGGGAAGGGGGCCACGACAGCTGGCCTGCGATCGTGGCTGACGATCCGTTTGGGCTGCCTTTCCACGGTCCGACTGCCGTGCCTTTCCCACCGCGACTCGACTGACCGCTCGGCTCGGGGTCAAGCGGGAGTCGAGCCCTTGAACGGCAGGCTCTCCAGCCCTACTTGCCCTTCGAGGCTGTCGTACTCCGGGTCCTTGTGGAGCACAACGGCGTCGTTGACCGCGGCGTAGGCGGCGATCATCGCGTCGGCGAGCGAGATCCGATGGGCGGACTTGAATCTGCCGGCCTGACGCAGCACCGGCGCGTCTGCCTGCCAGAGGATCTCGCCGGGCAGTTGCTCGAGAATGGCCAGACGTCGCTCGGCCTCGTCCACGCCGCGCTCCTGGTGGGTAACGTAGTACACCTCGAGCGCCGCCACCCAAGGGATCAGGGTCGGATGCCCGCGCAGAACCTGCTCGACGCGGTCCGCGCCGGGCTCTTCCTCGATCAGGGTCAGCAGCGCCGAGCTGTCGAGCAGGAAACGCTCAGGATCCACGCCGCCGATCCCGTGACCGCTCCTCGAGCAGCCGGTTCAGAAGCCCTTCTCCCTTGCCGCACCCCCGTAGCGCCTGGATCGGATCGGCGCCGACCGGCACCACGCGGATCGTCGATCCGTCGTCGAGCCACACGAGGTGATCGCCCTCCTCGATCTGATGGCGCCTCCTGATGTCTGCCGGAACGACGGTTTGTCCGCGTTTTGTGATCAGCGTCTGCATGAACAGCATTTTACAAGAATCAAGCTCCAGAAACAAGATGCGGCCGGCCGTTGGCCGCCGAGGCGCTTGGCACGACCGAACCGAGGTGCGGCCAACGCGACAACCGCAACCACTGCAACCGAAGCACCGCAACCGAAGCACCGCAACCGAAGTGCCTGGCACCGCGGCGGGCTGGCACCGCGGCCGGCTCGCTCACGGGGTGTCGATCGCCCGCACCACCGCTTCGGTGAACTCGTGGGTGCCAACGGTGCCGCCGAGGTCGCGGGTACGCACCTTGTCGATGACGACCACCTGTTTGAGGGCGGTCGACAGACGCTCGCCCTCGTCCGAAAGGCCGAGGTGATGCAGCATCAGCACCGCCGAGCGCATCAGGGCCATCGGGTTGGCGACGCCGAGGCCGGCGATGTCCGGGGCGCTGCCGTGGACGGCCTCGAAGACCGCCTCGCGCTCGCCGATGTTGGCTCCCGGCGAGACGCCGAGGCCGCCCACCAGGCCGGAGCAGAGGTCGGAGACGATGTCGCCGTAGAGGTTCTCGAGCAGCAGCATGTCATAGGCTTCGGGACGGATCACCAGGTTCATGCACATGGCGTCGATGATCCGGTCGTCGGCCTCGATATCGGAGTAGCGCTCGGCGACGCGGCGGAAGCAGTCGAGGAACAGGCCATCGGACAGCTTCATGATGTTGGCTTTGTGCACGGCGGTGATGCGCTTGCGGCCGTTGGCGCGGGCGTACTCGAAGGCGAATTCGGCGACCCGGGTGGAGGCCTTCTCGGTGATGATCTTGAGGCTCTCGACCACCCCGGGCACCACCTGGTGCTCGATGCCGCTGTAGAGCCCCTCGGTGTTCTCGCGCACCACCACCAGGTCGACGCCCTTGAAACGGGCGTCGAGGCCGGGGATCGACTTGGTGGGGCGCAGGTTGGCGTAGAGCTCGAGCGCCTGCCGGAGCTGCACGTTGATCGACCGGAAGCCCTTGCCGACCGGCGTGGTCACCGGCCCCTTGAGGCAGATCTTGTTGCGGCGGATCGAGTCGGTGACCGCCGTGGGCAGGGGCGCCTCGCCCTGCTGCACCGCCTCGGCGCCCACGATGTGGCTTTCCCACTCGAAGTCGGTGCCGACGGCCTCGAGCACCCGCACGGTGGCGGCGGTGACCTCCGGGCCGATGCCGTCGCCGGGGAGAAGTGTGATTGTTCTGGACATCGTCTCAAGCTCCTGTTTGCATCGCTCGAGCGCCTCCCAGCGAGGCGAGCTCGACGGCGTTGCCGCTGCCGATGAATACGTCGTTCAGCGCGCGGATCGCGGCGCCCTGCACGTAGTCGAAACACAGGTCCTCGTAGTCGACCACCCCCGGCTCGCCGCGATCGGCGTAGAGCACCACCACCCGGTCGCCGACGCGCAGCAGATCGCCGGGACCGGCCTGCTCGCCCCAGCGCGCTTCGCCGGCGAGATCGACGGTGGTCCAGGTCAGGTCTTCCAGACTCATCCCCGCTTGCCGAATCTGGTCGCCGATGATGGTCAGGCGGCTGAAGGCGACGCCGCTCGCGGCCAGCTCGGCAATCTGCTCGTGGATCTCCGCGCCGGTGCCGGCGAGCGGTTCGAGCTGGGTGAGGCCGAAGACGGCCGAGGCGGTGCGCGCCGGCGGCGGCAGGGTCATCCGGACGGTGGGGAAGCGCTCGATCTGCTCCTTCAAGTCCGGGATGCCCCAGGACCGGATCACCTGATCCGGGATCAGCGCGTTCTTCTCCGGGTAGAACTCGATCCGTACGTGGTAGCGCTGGGTGCCGAAACGCTGGATCTTCTCGGCCGAATCGCTTGCCAGGTGGTTGTCGTTGGCGGTGTCGATCTCGCCGGGCACGGACCAGGCGAGCGGCCAGTTGGAGCGCAGGAACTCCTGGAGGTCGAAACCGCGGATGCCGAGCTCGGCGTCGAGCTGCACGAAAGGCCGCCTGCCCTCGACGGTGAACCAGCGGATCTTGATCGGCCGGCGCCGCTCCCAGACCTCGAGACTCTCGGGCGGCACCTCTTCACCTGTGAAGCTGAGCCGCTTCGCCTCGGTGTAGTAGACGGGCTCGCCGCTGTTGCGATCGCGGGCCTCGAGCACCGCGTGCAGCTGGAAGGGCGTGCCGACGTCGAGCTCGACCGGGCCGACGTCGGCGATGCCGCTGCCGGCGACCTCGATCGCCACCCAGGCGGCCTGAAGCTCGGGGGCGAGCCGTTCCTCCACCGTGGGCTGGAGGAGGATCACGGCAAACACGAGCGTGACCGCCACGGCGATCGTCAAGAAGAGCTTGGATTGAGATTCCATGTGTCTTCGGACCGTGAGCGGAGGCCCGCGGTTCCCTCAGCAGGCTGGTCTCCTCGGCAGGCAGGTCTCCTCAGTAGGCAGTCCGAGGCTTGGCGAGCCTCAGGTCTGCGCCTTGAGCTCCTCGACCTTCTCGGATACGTCGCGATAGCTGCTGTTGCGGCCGTAGACTTCGACGAAGGTCTTGTAGGCCGCGTCGGAATCCCCCAGCGTCAGGTAGGCGGTTCCCATGTCATAGAGCAGGCCCAGGGTCGCGTCGTCGGAGATCGTCGGCGACTCCAGGCCCTTGCGGTACGAGCGCACGGCCAGCTCCGGCAGTCCCTTCTCGAGAAAACAGATGCCGAGCAGCGAGCTCGAGTCGACGACGTAGCGGTCGTCTTTCGCCGCCAGCTGGAACTCGCCGATCGCCTCGTCGAGCAGGCCCATCTCGCGGTAGGCGATGCCGAGATTGAAGTGGGTGTCGTAGTCCTCGGGTGAGAGGTTCTCGGCGACTCCCTGCTTGAAGCCCTCGATGATGTCCTCGAGGCTCTGCTCCTGTGGCGGCGCGGCCTCGCCGCCGGCCTGGGCCTCGTCCTCGGTCAGCTCGCGCTCGAGCTCGGCAGCCAGGTCGAAGAAATCGTCTTCCTCGTCGAAGATCGTCTCGTCCTCGGCCGCGCTCTCCTGGTCTTCGGTCTCGAGGTCGTCGAGCCAGCTCATGCCGGTCTCGTCCAACGGATCGGCCGGCGGCGCCGGCTCGACCTCGGGCGCATCGTCCCCGCCGGCGGTCACCGGCACCGCGGCCAGCTCGCTGTCGAGCTGGTCATCTAGATCGTCGAGCCCCAGCTCGTCGACCAGGGACACCAGTTTCTTTTCGCGGGCAGGCGCGGCCGGCGGGGCGACCTCGGCTGGCTCCTCGGCCGAAGTGGGCTCGGCCGCGGGCTCGGCCGCCGTGGATTCGGCCGCCGTGGATTCGGCCGCCGTGGATTCGGCCGCCGTGGATTCGGCCAGGAGCTCTTCGATGACGATCTCCTCGACCGGCTCTTCCGCCACCGGCTCTTCCGCGGCCGGCTCCTCGGCCTCGGGCTCTTCTGTCGTCGAATCCACGGCGGCCGGCTCGTCGTCGGTCGTCGCTTCGACGGCCATCATCTCGGCGAGTTTGCCAGGGATCGGAATCTCGCCGGACTGCGGTTTGACCGGTGCGTCGAAGGCCTCGAGGCTCAGGTCTTCGAGCAGCTGAGCAATGCGGTCGTCGTCGCCGGCCTTGGTGCCGGGCGCGCCGACGATGCGATCACCCTCGATCGTGTACCCGGCCTGCTCCAGCGTCCCTCTCAGCTCGTTCCAGATCTCGGGTTCGCCGGTCTCGCCGGCGATGCGCGCGACCAGGTTGGCGCTGGTCACGGCCTCGGCGTGCTGGCCGGCCTCGAGATCGATGCGGGTTTGCAGATCGAGGCCCTCGAGGTGATCCGGGCGGACCTGGAAGAGCTCGCTGAGGCGATCTCGCGCCTTCTCCTGCAGGCCGTACTTGGCGAAGACCTTGGCTTCCGCCAGCAGGTCTTCCTCGCGCCGCTCGTCGATCGGCGCCGACATGTCGCCGGTCTCGACCCCGGCCGGCTCGTCGGCCGGCTCGTCTTCGAACAGCGCCGGTTCGAGCTCGATCGGCTCGAGGTCGATCGGCTCGAGCTCTGTCTCTTCGGTCCCGGCGGTCGGCCCGGCGAGCTCTTCGTCGCCGAGCCCGAAGTCCATCGGCTCGGCGGGTCTGGACCCGGTACCTCGCGCCGGCATCGTGTCGTCGAGATCCATGTCGATCTCGATGTCGGGGGGGGGAGTGGCCGAGGACAGATCCACGTCCAGCTCCTTCAACTCGTCCATCGACCAGTCGAGCTCGACTTCCGGCTCTTCGACGGCCGGCTTTTCCAAGGCCGGCTCCTCTTCGAGGTCGATCTCGAAGGTCTCGGCTTCGGCCTCGCCACCGGCCAGGCCACTGCCGGTTCCGGCATCTGGCTCCAGCATGTCGGGTGGCGGCGTCACCAGGCTTTCGGGGACCGCGTCGTCGTCGAGGTCGAAGGTGAAGGCCCCCGAGCCGGAATCGGCGGCCACCGCCTCGGCGGCCGCCGCGGTTTCATCCAGCGCGTCCTGGAATCCGTCGAACGACGTCTCGGCGATTTCGAACGTGTCGTCGGCGGCGAACGAATCGGCGCCGGCAAACGACTCGGCGCTTTCGTCGGCCGGGATCTCGAAGCTGGTGCTGGCCTCCAGGTCCGCCGCGCCTTCGCCGGCGTCCGACTCGCCCCTTGCCGCCATTTCATCGGCCAGGCTCTGGGCGTCGGGGTTGAGCTCCACGGCCTTGGCCAGGATCTGGGCGGCGCCACCCACGTGCCCGGTGTCGTGCAGGCCGCGCACGGCTTCGCGCACGAACTCGAGGTCCTTGGTGTCGACCTCCAGCGCCTTCAGGTAGACCTGGATCGCCTCGTCGACCGAGCCGCCGACGATCAGCAGGTCAGCGAGCAGGCGATACTCCTTCATCGCCTTGTCGATCAGGCGCTGGCTCTCGTAGAGCTCCGCGAGCTTGAGATGGAACGAAGGGTTGTCGGGCTCGAGCTCGG
Source organism: bacterium (assembly GCA_024226315.1). Taxonomy (GTDB): domain Bacteria; phylum Acidobacteriota; class Thermoanaerobaculia; order Multivoradales; family J023; genus JAAELT01. The sequence continues at coordinate 62,250 of JAAELT010000006.1, forward strand.
CCATCCGCTGGTAGATGGTGATCGCCGAGGCCGCGTTGTCGTGCTTCTGGTAGTAGTCGGCGAGCACCTGGTACTGCGTGCGCGCCTCGTTGAGCAGACCTTGCTTGTGGTAGAGCTCGGCGAGCCGTTCGTAGACCGTCAGCGACGTCGGGTCGAGCTTGATGATCTTTTTGTAGATCGCGATCGCTTTGACGAAGAAACCGTCGCGGGTGTACTGCTCGGCGATCTGGGAGAACAGCTTGACGGCTTCGTCGAAGCGCTCGATGCGGGCGTAGAGGTCTCCCACCCGGTTGAGGGTGTTGGCGTCGTTCGGGTTCTCCGCCAGGACCTTGCGGTACTCCTTGATCGCCGCTTCCAGCTTGCCCTTGGAGACGTACTTCTCCGCGGCGCGGATGACGTTTTCGCGGTTGAGCGCCATCAGCGTCCCCCACCGGCGGCGCGTGCCCTGTCCTCGGAGCGCGGCAGGACGGAGCGGAAGGTCAGGCGATGGACGGGACAGGGCCCGTGCTCGACGAGTGCCCGGCGGTGGAGCGGGGCGCCGTAGCCCTTGTTGGCGGCGAAGCCGTAGGGCGGAAAAACCGCGTCGAGCTCCGTCATGGTCCGGTCGCGTTCCACTTTCGCCAGGATCGAGGCGCAGGCGACCGCGTAGCTGATCTGGTCGCCGCGGATCACCGGCAAGCTGGGAAACGGCAAGCGGTCGAGCCGCACGGCGTCGATCAGCGCCAGATCGGGCGCCGGGTCGAGCTGGAGGAGCGCGCTGCACATGGCTTTGCGGGTCGCTTGCAGGATGTTCAGACGATCGATGTCGCGGGGCGAGACGGCCACCACCGTCGAGGCGGGATGGGCGCGGCGGATCACTTCGGCAAGACGCTCTCTCTGCTCGGCCGAGAGGTGCTTGCTGTCGTCGACGCCGGGCACCATTGCGCCCGGCTCGACCACCACCGCCGCCGCCACCACCGGGCCGGCGAGCGATCCGCGGCCGACCTCGTCGACGCCGGCGAGGCGGCCGTAGCCACAGCTGTGTACGAGGCGCTCCAAGCCCCCCATCAGCCTCAGGCGATAGGCCTCGGCCAGCAGCTGCGCCATGGTCGCCAAGCGAGCGCTCCCTACGATCAGGCCTCGCGTCTCTCTTCGATCCGCGCGGCCTTGCCGCGCAGCTCGCGCAGATAGTAGAGCTTCGCCCGCCTCACCTTGCCGCGGCGCACGACCTCGAGAGAGTCGACGGACGGCGAGTGGAGCGGGAACACCCGCTCGACGCCGATGCCGCCGGACATCTTGCGGACGGTGAACGTCTCCCGCGTGCCGCCTCCCTTGCGGGCGATGACGACCCCCTGGAAGACCTGGATCCGCTGCTTGTTGCCCTCCACGACACGGACGTGAACACGCACGGTGTCTCCGGCGCGAAATTCAGGCAGATCGGCTTTGAGATAGGGCCGTTCCACGTTCTGAAGCTGGCTCATGACTGACTTCCTTCACTGGTGTGATCGGGCGTCCCGTGGCTCACGGGCCATCCCGTTTCGATTTCGATGAGACTGACCGCCGCGAGGGGTGCCCAGGGGGCCCCGGAGGGCAAACCTGACCGGCCCGATTTCGCATAGCGATCGAACTACCTATTATCGACGCCTACTTTCCTGGTTGCAAGCTTTCCGGGATGCTCGTTCCCAGCTTCCGGGCGATCGCCTCGGCCTCACGGCGCTGGCTGGCGGAGAGCTCGGCGGTGGCCAGAAGATCCGGGCGTTTCTCGATCGTGGCGCACAGCGCCTGCCGCCGCCGCCAATCGGCGATCTCGGCGTGGTTGCCGCCGAGCAGAACCGCGGGCACCTCCAGGCCGCGAACCTCCCGCGGCCGGGTGTAGTGGGGATGGTCGAGCAAGCCGTGACGGAAGCTGTCGTGCTCCACCGAGTCGGCGAGGCCGATCACCCCGGGAACCTGGCGCGAAACGGCCTCGATCACCGCCATCGCCGGCAGCTCGCCGCCGGAGAGCACGAAGTCGCCGAGTGAGATCTCTTCGTCGACCACGGTCTGCCGGACGCGCTCGTCGATCCCCTCGTAGCGTCCGCATAGCAGGAGCAGGTCCGGCCGCCGCGCCAGCTCGCGGACCTTGGCCTCGGCTAGCGGCTCGCCCTGGGGCGAGAGCAGGATCCGCCAGGCGTTGTGGCTTTTTCCTCGCGCACCTTCGGTGCGACCGAGCTCCTCGACGGCGTGCAGGAAGGGCGGCGCCGTCATCACCATGCCGCCGCCGCCGCCGTAGGGCTCGTCGTCGACGCTACGGTGCTTGTCCTCGGTGAACTCGCGCAGGTCGAAGACGCGCACCTCGAGCAGGCCGTTCTCGATCGCCCGGCCGACCAGGCTGGTCCCGAGGAAGGGCTCGAAGAGCTCGGGGAAGATAGTCAGGACTTGGATGCGCATGTTTCGATCAGGCCCTCGGGCAGCCGCAAGCGGATTTCCCGCCCGTTGATGTCGACCTCGTCGAGGAAGGCCTCGACGAAGGGTACCGGCAAGACGCGGTCCGGGCCCCGCACCTCCAGCAGCACGCCGCCGCCGTCTTCCACCACCGCCTCGACCTCGCCGAGCTCGCCGAGCTCGGCGTCGAAGCACCGGCAACCGACCAGGTCGAAGTGGTAGTAGAGTCCCTCCGGCGCCGCCGGTACGTCGGAGCGCAGGACTTCGAGCCGGGCGCCGCGGAGCTCCACCGCACTCTCTCGGGTCCGCCAACCGGAGAAGCGGATCAGGCCGCCGCCGCGGACTTCCCGGAAGCTCGCGACGCGGACCGTGCGGGTGACGCCGCCGCGCATGGTGAGCCGCAGCTCGCTGCCCGGCGCGAAACGCTCGGGCAGGTCGCTGTGGATCTCGATCCTGACCTCGCCGCGCAGTCCGTGCGGGCGAAGCACCACGCCCACGAGGATCCTTTCCCGCGGGGACGGTTCGCCGGAATCCTCAGTACTCGCGGATCTCGAGACCATATCTGCGGTCGTCCCGAGAGCCACGGACGTCCAGCAGCGTTCGCAAGGCTCGCGCGGTGCGTCCCTGTCGGCCGATCAGTTGACCGAGGTCTTCGGAGTCGACCCGCACCCGGAAGAGGTCGACCGCGCGCTCGCGCCGGAGGTCGACCTGGACCTCGCTCGGCGTGTCGACCAGGAGCGAGATGACCCTGGCCAGCTGCTCGCCGGCCGAAGGAGGCTCCTCGTCCTCGAAGTCGTCGTCGTCTTCGAAGTCGTCCTCGTCCACGAAGGCGTCTCCGTCCACGGAGTCGTTCCCGTCGTGGCTCACTCGGACTCCGCTTCGGGCTTCTTGGCGTCGTCGCTGTCGGCCTCGGTGGCCTCCTCGGCCTTGGCTTCTTCAGGCTCGTCGGCCTTCTCAGCCTTGGCTTCTTCAGGCTCGTTGGTTTTTTCTGCCTTGGCTTCAGCTTCGGGCTCGGTGGCCTCTTCAGCCTTGGCTTCGGGCTCGTCGGCCTTCTCGGCCTTGGCTTCGGGCTCGTCGGCCTTCTCGGCCTTGGCTTCGGGCTCGGCGGCCTTTTCGGCTTTGGCTTCCGGCTCGACGGCCGGCATCGCGCGTGCCTTCGCCACGAGCTTGCGAACGGTGCTCGACGGCTGAGCGCCCTGGCTCATCCAGTGCTCGACCCGTTCGAAGTCGATCGAGATCTTCGCGGGCTTCTTGCGCGGATCGTAGTAGCCGACTTCTTCCAGCGCCGACGCGGTCGGAGTCCGCCGGGATTCCGAGACCACGACGCGATAAAAGGGCCGATGTCGGCTGCCCATTCGGCGTAGCCGAATCTTCAACATGCTGGGGTTCCTCCAGATCTGATTGGCGGTGTTTGGGCGCGGCGAGGGGGGATGGAGCAGGCTGCGCGCCCAACCAATGCCGCACGGAGTCGCGCAGGATACCAGGAATCAGGCCGTCAAAGCTAGTTTTTTCTCCGAATCCGCCACCGTTCAGAATCCCATCGAGCGGCGCAAGAACTTGCCGCTGGCGCCCTTCATCATCTTCTTCATCGCCTGATACTGCTTGAGCAGCCGGTTGATGTCCTGCACCCGGGTGCCGGAGCCGCGGGCGACTCGCTTCTTGCGGCGGGCGTTGAGCAGGCCCGGGCGGGTGCGCTCCAGCGGCGTCATGGAGTTGATGATCGCCTCGATGCGCTTGAACTGGCTCTCGTCGACGCCCGAGGTGTCGAGTCCCTTGAGCGGGCCGACCTTGGGCATCAGCTTGAGGATCTCGGACAGCGGCCCGAGCTTGCGCATCTGGCGCAGCTGGTCGCGCAGATCCTCGAGCGTGAACTCCTGGCTGACGATGCGCTGGGCGAGGCGCTCGGTCTCCGCCGCGTCCAGCCCCTCCTCGGCTTTTTCGATCAGCGATAGCACGTCGCCCATGCCCAGGATGCGCGACACCAGCCGGTCGGGATGGAACAGGTCGAGCTCGTCGAGCTTCTCGCCGGTGCCGACGTAACGGATCGGCACTTCGGCCACGGTGCGGATCGAGAGCGCCGCGCCGCCGCGCGCGTCGCCGTCGAGCTTGGTGAGGATGACGCCCGTGAGCGGCATGGCGGTGGCGAACTCCTGAGTGCTCTTCACCGCGTCCTGGCCGGTCATCGCGTCGGCGACGAAGAGCGTCTCGACGGGCTGGACGATCTCGGCCAGACTCTTCAGCTCTGCCATCAGCTGCTCGTCGACGTGCAGCCGGCCGGCCGAGTCCAGGATCAGGGTGTCATGGCCACGCTCGCGGGCGACCTTCAGCGCGCGCCGCCCGAGCGACAGCACGTCTTCGCCGTCCTCCGGCTCGAGCACCGGCACCCCGACCTGGGCGCCGATCTGCACCAGCTGCTCGACCGCCGCGGCGCGCTGCAGGTCGGCGGCGACCAGCAGCGGCTGGCGGCCCTTCTGGCGCAGGCGTCGGGCCAGCTTGCCGGCGGTGGTGGTCTTACCCGAGCCCTGCAGGCCACACAGCATGGTCACCGCGGGCTTGCCCGCCAGATTCAGCTCCTCGCCGTCCTCGCCGAGCAGCTGGGTGAGCTCGTCGCGTACGATCTTGATCACCTGCTGCGCGGGCGTCAGGCTCTCGAGCACCTCCTTGCCCTCGGCGCGCTCGCGGATCCGGGCGACGAACGACTTGACCACCCGGAAGTTGACGTCCGCCTCGAGCAGCGCCAGGCGAATCTGACGCAGCGCCGCGTCGAGCACCTCGCGGGAAACGGTGCCCTCTCCCTTGAGGCGGCGGAAGATATCCTGCAACTTGTTCTGCAGACCATCGAACATCGAGCATTCTCCCATGGCGGGCCGTGTGGATCGGCCCGCGGTCGGCGAATGATACAGGCACTCGTGTCGGCGGTGAAACCTGGCGGGTCGCACGGAAGACATCGTCCACGACAAGCAGATCGTTTCTTGACTCGGTCGCAGTATGCGCTAGTATGCGATTTCAGCCGCTAGATCATGTATCCGCTGTCCGGGTTCCGCATCCGGCAACCGAGCCCATGTTCGAGTCGGAGGATCTGCGGCACCGCACCAACCCCGGAGGAGCCACGAGATGAAGAACATGCTCGCCTTGATGTCCACGATCGTTTTGATTTTCGGCCTGGCGTTCGTCGTGGCCTGCGGCGGCGGCGAGGAGCCTGCGCCGGCACCGGAGCCGGCACCGGAGCCGGCAGCCGCGGCCGAGTCGACGGCCGCGCCCGCCGCGACCGCTACCAGCGAGGCCGCCGGCGAAGTGTCCGGCGAAATGGAGGGGGCCGCCGAGGCCGAGGCCACCGCCGAAGGCGAAGACGAGGGCCAGGAGGCCGAAGGTGAGGCTGGCGAAGGTGAGGCCGGCGAAGGTGAGGCCGGCGAGGGCGGAGAGGAAAGCGCCGGCGTCAGCTGAGCTGCCGGTCTCTCTTTTCAGGAACTTCTCCGGAGCCACCGCTCGGCGCGACGTCCGCTGCCGTATACTCCGACGCCGTGAACCGGCGCGCCAAGATCGTCGCCACCCTCGGCCCGGCCAGCGCCGGCGAGGACGTGCTCGGACGCCTGCTGGAGAGCGGCGTCGACGTGGTGCGGCTGAACATGTCGCACGGCAGCCACCGGACGCACCGCCGGCTCATCCGCGGCGTCCGTGCCCAGGCCGAGCGCCTGGGCCGCCTGGTGCCTGTGATCGTCGATCTCATGGGGCCCCGTTACCGGCTCGGCGAGATCCCGGACGGGCCGCGCATGCTGAGGGAGGGCGACGCCGTCTGCCTGGGGACCTGCGCCGATGCCTCCGCCGCCGCGTCGGACTTGCCGGTCGAGGACCCCGAGCTGCTCGAGCACCTGCGCCCCGGTGAGCGCCTGCTGATCGACAACGGCCTGGTGGAGCTCGAGGTTCGTTCCCGCGAGGGCGGCACGGTGGCCGCCCGGGTGGCGCACGGCGGCCCGGTCTCGACCCGCAAGGGCATCAACCTGCCGGACACCGACCTGCCCTTCACGATCTCGGAGAAGGACCGCGGCGACATCGCCTTCGCGCTCGCCGAGGGCGCCGATTACCTGGCGGTGAGCTTCGTCGGCGGCCCGGAAGACCTGGAGGCCGTGCGCGCCACGGCTTCGGAGCTCGGTGGCGTGCTGCCGCTCATCGCCAAGCTGGAGCGCGCCGCGCCCATGCGGCGGCTGCGCGAGACGGTCGAGGCCGCCGACGCGGTGATGGTGGCGCGCGGCGACCTGGGGGTCGAGGTGCCGCTGTCCGAGGTGCCGGTGCTGCAGAAGAAGATCATCGACGCCGGCCGGCGGGTCGGCAAGCCGGTGATCGTCGCCACCCAGATGCTGGAGTCGATGATGACCCAGCCGCGGCCGACCCGTGCCGAGGCGTCGGACTGCGCCAATGCCGTTTTCGACGGTGCCGACGCGCTGATGCTCTCCGGCGAGACCGCCGCCGGCGACTTCCCGGTCGAGTCGGTGCGCACCATGGCCAAGATCATCAGCCAGGCCGAGACCTACCGGCCGCCGAGCTTCGCGGACCTCGACGACCGCATCACCGGCATCGTGCTCCCCGGCGTCTCCGAGCGAGCGCACTTCAACCCCGACCGCGACCAGAACCTCGACATCCCCGACGTCGTCTCCGCCGCCGCCGTATACGCTACCCACCAGCTCGACGTGCGCCGCATCGTCGCCTTCAGCCAGGGCGGCTTCACCGCCCGCATGATCGCCCGCTACCGGCCGCGCACGCCGATCACGGTCTTCACCCGCGAGGTCGAGGTCGCCCGCCGTGTCCAGCTGATCTGGGGCGCCCATTCGCTGCTCATGGACGTCGACGTGGAGCACCACGACGAGGTCGTGAGTCTGGTTGACCGCCTGCTGCAAGAAGCCGACCTCGCCGAACCGGGTGACAGGATCCTGATCCTGATGGGCGACCCGATCGCCGAGCGTCCGCTCACCAACCTCATGCGCGTCCACCGCGTGCGCGCGGTCTGAAGCGTCCGCGTCCCGATCTTCTGCCGCCTTAGGGCTCTCAAGGCATGACAAGTCCCGGCCTTGTGCCGGCTTGTTTTTCTGAGCCAGTGACAAGTCCCGGCCTTGTGCCGGCTTGTTCTTTTGAACCAGTAACAAGTCCCGTCCTTGTGACGGCTTGCTTTTTGAGCCGGTGAGGAGTCTCGCCCTTGTGATGTCTTGTTGCTCTGAGCTCGTGAGATTGAGCGGGCCTCTGGTGATCAGTCGATTTTCTTCAAGGCCATTGCAAAGGCCTCTCTCAGGGCCCTTCTTCTGGCTGGTGCTTCGGCTTCGAGCTGGGCTTTTCTGCGCGCATTATTCGGTTTGACGTAGGTGTGATAGTGCTTGTGCGACCGGGCGCGATTGCCGCAGAGACGGCACCATTTGCGCGCGCTGCCCTGCGATCGATCGACCAGGAACAGGCCACAGCCTTCGCCCGGGCATCGGAGCAACTTGAGGCAGTACCTGCTGGCAAACAGCTCGCCGGCGGACAGCAGCACCGGCCACACCACGCGGTCCAGGTCTTCGCCGCCGCGGTCGCCCCAGCCCCACCTGTAGCCGCTCTCCGTTGGCACCGACCGGCGATTCGCCAGCGCCGCGCCCAGGGCCTCGTTGAACGCTCGCATGTCGGCGTCGGCGGGGCGCCGGGGCACGACCAGCGCCAGCAGGATCCGCTCCAGCACCGCCCGCGTCTCCTGCGTCTTCCGCAGAGCCTCCGCCGCGTCCTCCGGCCGCGCCTCCGCCGTCCGCGCCAGCCGCTCCGCGTCGGCATCGCCGAGCGCCCCGTTGCGCTGCCCCCAGGCCAGCAGCTCGCCATAGGTCGAGATCGACTTGCGCGTGGGTGTGCCGCTGTTGACGAACGTGGCGCACAGGTCGCCGTCGTGGCGGACGGTTTCGGGCAGATCCTTGCGTCGGGTCATCGGGGAAGTCCTTGGCCGATGAATGGGTGTCGGGACGCGGACGTCATTGTAGAGGATCTCGCGGTCTTCCGAGAGGATGCCACGAGAATTGAAGACTGCCAAGAACGAGACGCACACAACCGATGCGTTTTGCCCTATCCCAACTAGTTCACTGTCTCAATCTCAACAGGGCTTTCCCACGGGTACGCGATACTGGCGGCCAAGGATTCAAGCTGTGCCGTGTCGAGGTCTTTGTTGGCCGACCACGACCACGCCAGAATCTTGAGGGGGCCAGCCGGGATGTGTATCGCTCGCCAGAAACCGTCGAGATCGGCACCTGGGCTTGTGCCGGCAAGCCATCGCAGGGTATCTCCAGCTAAATACGTTCCATCGATCCATAGCGCGAGCTGTGCCCCACTTGCCGCCTGGCCCCAGGGTCGTTTCACGACGACAGAAAGCGGTTCGCGAGGGGGTAGACTCCAGGTCTCCTCTCCATCGTAGGCGTTCAAGCGGCGAAAGATGAAGCCGGCTTCGTGATGTCTGACAAGTACGAAGATCTCGCCATCTTTGTGGGGAAGCTCGATGACGCCGTCGGCGTCAGCAACTCCGCTCCACGCAGCCGGCCCATTATTGAGCGACGATTGAATCCGTACTTCTGCGTTCACAGCTGGCGCACCAGTGGGTAGCAGCACTCGAAGCGAAGCTCCGTCCTTGACTGCTTGGAGCTCGATCGTGATCTGCCGCTCTCGTTGCCATTCCTCAACCCGGTCCTCGTGGACGTCGGAGGGCAGATAACGGTCTGCCTCCGCGACAAGGGTCAGCGTCCCGGGATGTAGTGGTTGCATCACACCGTAACCGTCTTCGTTCGTTGTGATTCTTCGAGTCGCTGCTCTTTCCTTCTCTTCGCCGCGGAGTAGGCCAGCTCGCGACAGGAAGCGATTGCCGGCCATGACCAATGCGCCTGCAATCCCCTCCCGAGTTTCTTCATCCACGACGCGAACGACGAAATCCGTGTGTGGTATTCGGAAATCGAGGACAGTGTCCTCCAAGATCAACTCTTCGAGTAGCTCGACGTATGGAGGTCCTTTCACTTCGTCGAGTTGGACGCTCACAACGTACGCACCGGGGCGAAAAAGCGCTACTTCATAGGTGCCATGTTTGCCTGTTTGAACCGCCAGCGTGTCTCCTCGGCGAGTAGTCTGGAATTCCAAAGTCGCAGGGTGTTTGCGTCCGCCGCGGTAGACGGTCCCAGTGACGGTGATCACCTCCGGTTCGAAGTACACTGATCCATCCTGGCCATCACTGACGTCTACGGGCTGATGGAAAATCCACGGTGGCACGTGCAAGACCACGTCCATCCGTTTCGCCGGAACCTTCTCGAGAGTGACCGAGTCCGTTCCGGCTGGCAGATCGACACTCCGGACCTTTGTCTTTCCTGGCTCGTCCAGCAACAACTCGAGCTTCAGATTCTCCAACGGAACCGACGGTGGGAGCTGAATCCGGGCATCGACATCTGGAAGAGCGCGAAGGACATCCGTATGGCTTTCTACCTTCCCGGGCCTTAGCACAATGGTTTTGGGGGACAAGAACACGCTTTTCGACGCAGCCTCGAGCACTACGCGCTTTTCGTCGAGACCGTACCAGATCGCGTAGATACGATCTGCCGGCGAGACCACAACATCTGGGCTGCGGGGCTCTCCATCTTCGCCCATAACCACGAGCTCGACGTCGTCTTGGTCATGAGAGTTCAGATACTCCTCGCGCTGCAGACGAACGAGCAGATCCGTCTCCGATACGCTGGGTGCTGTTGGTCGAACAGTTGACGCCGTGGCCTCTGTCACCTCCACAGGGCGTGAGAGCGCAATGTAACTCTGAGTCTCCTTGTCGACCAAGGCAGCTACCACGGGACCCACGGGCATCAGAACGCCGGTCTCGAGGTCGGCTCCCGAAACAGGACGCGAGAACTCTCTCTGGGGGTAGGGGGCGCGGTTGTGGCTGTTGAGATGAAGGAGCCTCAGAATCATCGAAGAGGACGCTGCTGTTTCCGGGTCGAGAACAACCGTTCCGGCCGCCTCGACCGGGACAAGCGCGGCAATACCCTTCCCTCGAAATGGCAGATCGGAATGACTGAGAAGGGATGAGTAGGGTGTGATCAGGTGCCGACCTTCCAACCAGAACTTGTACTTGTCTGCTGGCAGGACAAACCACTCACCCGCCGGCTTCTCGAGCACTCGTTCTCGATCGGTCCCGGCTACGAGGCGTACTACAAGATCCTCTGGCGGTAGAGGTTTCTGGGCCTCGACACCGAGAACTGGCCAAAAACCAACTCCGGTGCGGCCGTCGACCTCTCCCTCCGTCACATCGATCTCAACAGCCGGATCTGCCGCATGTAGCCGGAGTCCGAGCAGAGCCATCAAGACAAGCGCCACCCAGCGCCAGTCACCGAACCGTTTTTTCGTCACGCTTGGATCCTCTGTGCTCTTGCGGTTCTGCCGCCCTTGGTTTGCTGGCTTCTGCGATCAAGCTGTTGCTCTGCCCTAGAACCCAAACCAACAGACGCAGCATTCGTTTTGGGTATGAACGCATCCATACCCACTCTCGATGCAAGCGTTTACGATAGGGGCCGGTCCCCTACAGATACCATCGTAGAAACAGTAGTATCCGCACCATATGCTGGGTGATTCCGGCCCGCACCCGGGACAAAACAACTGTGCGTCGATCGGGGCAAGTGGGGTCACCAGCATCGCCAGAAAGACAAGAAGAATAAGTGCTCTCTTTCGCATTTCAGGGTCTCCTTCACGTGGTTGGTGAATCCCGGCGAAGGCTAGACCTGTACCACTCACGTGAGCGGCAGTACGCCGGTGATGACCGTAGGAAGGCGTCTGTTTCCTCGTGTGGCGGTCATTTGACGCCATTGTAGCATAATTTATTGGCATGCGGAGATGATTTGGCCAGAATATTCTGCACATAATGCCCCCTGGGTCCTCTGGCTCTGCAGAGCGGTCATTGAGCGGGGCCGCTGTTCCGTCACGCCCAGGGAGTATCGCGCCTCTGCTGAAGGATCAGCCAGGCACATCCCATGACCCGACACACAGGCAGCGCCGACCTCCCCCTCCACACCGGCCGTGTGCCGCCGTGGCTGGCGGAGCGGATGTCCCGCCTCGGGCGGGTGATCGTGGAGGCGGTGATCCTGCACTACGGGCGCGACGAGTTCTTGCGTCGGCTGGCGCATCCGTTCTGGTTCCAGTCCTTCGGCGCGGTGATGGGCATGGACTGGCACTCCTCGGGCATCACCACCAGCGTCCTGGGGGCTTTGAAGCGCGGCCTGGGGCCGGTCGAGAGGGAGCTCGGCCTGCGGGTCTGCGGCGGCCGTGGACGCCACTCGCGCAAGACCCCTGGGGAGCTGCTGAAAGTCGGCGAAACGGTAGGGCTCGACGGTGACGCGCTGGCGCGGGCCAGCCGCCTGGTGGCCAAGGTGGACTCCGCCGCCGTGCAGGACGGCTTCGACCTCTACCTGCACAGTTTCGTGGTCGCCGACGATGGTGCGTGGGTGGTGGTGCAGCAGGGCATGAAGCCCGCCGAGCGGCAGGCGCGCCGCTATCACTGGCTCTCAGAAGGCCTGACGGACTTTCGTCGAGGCCCCCCCACGCCGCGATCGACGGCCCGGAGCAGGGCGAGATCGTCAACCTCATCGACCAGCGCGCCGCTCCTTCCCGCAAAGCCCAGGTGGAGCTGGTGGGTGAGGGGCCGGACAAGATCGTGGACGTGCTGCGACGGTTGAGCCGAGGATCGAACCGGACCTTCTTCGACCGTGCTGTGCCGCATCTCACCATGCCGGCCCACCACGACGTGAGGATCAGCGACGTGCTTCTTCGCCGCCTGCGCGGCAACCTGGCCGCCGCCGCCGACCGCGGACCGGAGGACTTCGCCGAGCTGCTGCTGCAGCCGGGCGTCGGCGCCCGGTCGGTGGAGGCCCTGGCCCTGGTCAGCGAGGTACTCCACGGCGCCCCCTGCCGCTTCTCCGATCCCGCCCGCTTCGCCATGGCCCACGGCGGCAAGGACGGCCACCCCTTCCCCGTGCCGATCGACGTCTACGATCACACCCTCGGCGTGCTGCGCCACGCCGTCGACACCGCCAGGCTCGGCAACGACGACAAGCTGCAAGCGATCCGGCGCCTCGACTGCCAGGCGCGCAACCTCGAGCGCGGCGCCACCGAGTCGACGTTCGACGCGTTCGTGAGCACGGAGAAGAACGCAGCCCGGCCTACGGCGGCAGGACCGTGTTCGGCCCCGCCGGCGCCAGAGTCACCAGGCGCCCGCGCCGGCCAGTGCGTCCTAGGAGTCGCGCCGACCGAAAGCAGCTTCGGTTGCCCGGTCTCGATCGCACCTAGCCGACCGTAACCACCCCGCCGGGTGGTGATTCATTCGGCGCGCCGTTCTACGATGAATGCGGGGAATCAGGTCTCTGTGACGGAGACCTCCAGAACGGCAACAAGGAGGTTCGTGATGCGCGCTCGATTTCTCATCATTCTCGCGGCGGCAGTGGTTTTGGTGTTGGTGGCCCGCGCGGCGGCCGGCCCGGCGACGGAAGGCCCTGACGCAACGGCCGACGAAGAGCTGTGGAAGCGGGCGAACTTGATGTTCGATCCGATTCCGGCGACGGCGGACAACCCGGACAACCGGGTCACGGCCGCCAAGATCGAGCTCGGCAGGATGCTCTACTTCGACACCAAGCTGTCGCAGGCGGGCAACATCAGCTGCAACTCGTGCCACAGCCTGGCGACCTTCGGAGTCGACAACCTGCCGACCTCGCGCGGCGACGCCGGCCAGCTGGGCGAGCGTAACTCGCCGACGGTGCTCAACGCCGCCCTGCACGTGGCGCAGTTCTGGGACGGCCGGGCGAAAGACGTCGAGGAGCAGGCGGGCATGCCGATCCTGAATCCGGTCGAGATGGCCATCCCGAGCAAGGATTTCCTGGTCGATCGGCTGTCGCAGTACCCGCACTACGAGCGGCGCTTCGTCGAGGCGTTTCCCGGCGAGCTGCCGGCCCTCACCTACACCAACATCGTGCTTGCTCTGGCGGCGTTCGAGCGGACCCTGCTGACGCCGTCGCGGTTCGATCTCTACCTGCTCGGCGATCACAGTGCCTTGAGTGCCGAGGAGAAGGCGGGGATGAAGACCTTCATGGGCTATGGCTGCACGTCGTGCCACAACGGTGTCAACCTCGGCGGGCACATCTTCCGCAAGTTCGGCATCAGCGGCGAGTACTGGCACCACACCAACAGCCGCAAGATCGATCCCGGGCGGTTCGCGGTCACCGGCGAGGAGGAGGACCGCTACGTCTTCCGGGTCGCCTCGCTGCGCAACGTCGCCAAGACCTATCCCTACTTCCACGACGGCAGCGTCCAGGAGCTGGACGACGCCATCCGCGTGATGTTGCAGCTGCAGGTCGGGTCCGAGCTGTCGGAGCCGGAGGTTGCGGGCGTCACGGCGTTTCTCGAGAGCCTCACCGGCGAGCTGCCCGAGTCGGTCCGGCAAACGATGCCGGCCGGGGTGGCGGGCGACTGACGGTTCCGGGGCGGGATCGGATACCCTACCTCGGTTCCCGACAACCGAGGAGACCCCGATGATCGACGCCCGCCCCGCCCTGCTGCCTCTCGCCCTCGCCGCCCTGCTCGCCCTGCCGGCGGGCGCTCACGAACCGGCCAAGCCGACCGACCCGCGCCGGTTCGGCCTGATGGACGTGTTCGAGCTCGAGTGGGCTTCGGATCCGCGGATCTCACCGGACGGTGAGCGCGTGGTCTACGTGCGCAACTTCATGGACGTGATGAGCGACCGGCGGCGCTCGAATCTGTGGATCATCGACTCAGGCGGCGGCGGTCATCGTCCGTTGACGACCGGGCTCGCCAACGACGCCTCCCCGCGCTGGTCGCCGGACGGCGAGCGCCTGCTCTACACCTCGCGGGCCGACGGCTCGACACAGCTCTACGTGCGCTGGATGGACAGCGGGCAGACGGCGCGGCTCACCCAGCTCACCAGCTCGCCGGGCGGCCTGGCCTGGTCGCCCGACGGCAAGCACATCGCCTTCTCGATGCTGGCGCGCAAGAAGCCCGAGAAGTTCGTCAAGCTGCCGAAGAAGCCCGAGGGCGCCACCTGGGCGGAGGACGCGGTGACCATCGACAAGGTGATCTACCGGCGCGACGGCGCCGGCTTCGTGAAGGACGGCTACCGCCAGATCTTCGTGCTCTCCGCTGACGGTGGCACGCCTCGACAAGTCACCAGCGGCGCCTACCATCACGGCAATCGGCCGGTTTGGACGCCGGACGGCGATGCGTTGATCTTCTCCGCCAACCGGCACGACGACTGGGAGTACGATCCGCGCAACAGCGAGCTCTACGAGCTCACCCTGGCGGACGGCTCGATCCGCGCGCTCACCGACCGCCAGGGGCCCGACGCCGCGCCCGCCCTGTCGCCAGATGGCTCGCGGGTCGCCTACCTGGGCTACGACGACCGCTACCAGGGCTACCAGATCCTGCGCCTCTACGTCATGGATCGGAAGGGCGGCAAGCCGAAGCAGCTGGCCGCCGGGCTCGATCGCAGCATCGTGGCGCCGGTGTGGAACGGCGCCGGCGAGGGCGTCTTCTTCCAGTACACCGACAGTGGCAACACCAAAATCGGCTACGCGTCGCTCGACGGCGAGACGGAACAGCTGGCGGCCGACTTGGGTGGCACCTCGCTCGGGCGTCCCTACGCCAGCGGCTCGTTCACCGTGGCGCCGGACGGCCGCTTCGCCTTCACCCACTCGCGGCCCGACCACCCGGCCGACGTCGCCGTCGGCCGCAAGGGCGAGGACGGCACCCGGCGCTTGACGCGGCTCAACGACGACCTGTTCTCTCACAAAGAGATCGGCCCCGTGACAGAGATGTGGGTCGAGTCGTCGCACGACGGGCGCCGCATCCAGTCCTGGGTGGTGAAGCCGCCGGGCTTCGATCCGGCGAAGAAGTACCCCCTGATTCTCGAGATCCACGGTGGCCCGTTCGCCAACTACGGTGACCGCTTCGCTGCCGAGGTGCAGCTCTACGCCGCCAGCGGCTACGTGGTGCTCTACGTCAACCCGCGCGGCTCGAGCGGCTACGGCGAGGAGTTCGGCAACCTCATCCACCACGCCTACCCCGGCTATGACTACGACGACTTGATGTCGAGCGTCGACGCGCTGCTGGCTAAAGGGTTCGTCGACGAAGACAACCTGTTCGTCACCGGCGGCAGCGGCGGCGGCGTCCTCACCGCCTGGATCGTCGGCAAGACCGATCGCTTCGCCGCGGCGGTGTCGGCCAAGCCGGTGATCAACTGGTACAGCTTCGCGCTCACCGCCGACATGTACAACATGTTCTACAAGTACTGGTTCCCGGGCTTCCCGTGGGACCATCCCGAGCAGTACCTGGAACGCTCGCCGCTGCACCACGTCGGCAACGTCAAGACGCCGACCATGCTGCTCACCGGCGAAGAGGACTACCGCACGCCGATGGCCGAGTCGGAGCAGTTCTACCAGGCGCTCAAGCTGCGCAAAGTCGACTCCATGCTGGTGCGCATCCCCGGCGCCTCCCACGGCATCGCGCGTCGCCCCAGTAACCTGATGAGCAAAGTCGCGCACATCCTGGCGTGGTTCGAGAAGTACCGCTCCCAGAGTGACGGCTGAATCGCGGAAGCCGGGGCCGCCTTCAGCTCCTGCGGCGATCCAATCGTGCGGTTTCTACACGCCCGTCAGCCAAAGAGGGCAGCACTTGTCGTTCGAGCTCCGAGTCTTCGGGTGAAAGACTTCGGAACCAGGCTGCCACGGCGGCTTTCGTCGATGCGTCGCCGGTATGTCGCGCTTTCTCGAAAGGCCGTTTGAAATCGCCTTCCTCGTCGACCTCGCGATCACCGCAGAGCCATAGCTCCCAGGTCTCGATGTTTCGGGTCGGGACGAAGACGGCGATCATTTCATCCGTCTTCCGCTTTGGAAGCCCCGCCTCGACGAGCTGCTGGTCGAGCTGACGCAAGCGATTCTCCAGCTTGTCACGATCGCCGTCGATGGCCACGGCCAGGGCGTAGTTTTCGCCTCTCTTGCTGCGGGCGAACTGGACCTCCCTGGCGTAGTTCTTCATCACCCATTGGGTGCCTGCGCCCTGATTGTTGGGTATTCGCTCAATACGCAACTTGTGGGGGCCACCGAACCACCTCCTCAGCAAGCGACTGAAGAACCGTTCGTGCTCCTTGTCTTCACAGAGGAGCACGCCCCGCAGCCTGGGTTTTGCCACTGCTGCTCAGCCCCCGCGGACCAGAATCTCGGAGGGCTTCATAATTCGCTCGGGGTCCGGAATCCAGGCGCTGGCTCGGACCAAATCTCCACTGGGTCGTTCAAAACGAAAAGCGGAGTAGGAGGCCAGATAGTCGATGACTTCGGGGTGGTGGGAGATGACGAAAGCCTGTCCGGCTCGTTCCTCGACCAGATCTCGAAGACTTTGCAGCCAGGGCTGTACCTCTTGAAGAGAAATGAAGTTCTCGGGCTCATCGAAGCACAGCACGGACGCCGAACCGATCAAGCCATAGAGAACGGCGTACAGGATCGACAGGATCCGCTGACCCTCCGATAGGTTGTTGAAAAACAGTTGGTAGGTCTCTCCGCTGTCTTTCATGAATTCGGCCAAGAGGGCTTTGCGCTCGAAGGCGGGATGGAACTTGAATCTCTGAAAGCTCGGAAAGATATCCGCGAGGCGCTTCTCGCACTCCAGCTTCGCCTCGGGATTTTCTTCGCTCAGATATCTGAGCCAAGAGGGGAAATTCGAGCCGTTGATGTTCAAGAATCGTTCGTCTTGTTGCGAAAATGGATCGAGAGCGAACGGGTTGAGCTGAAAGACATTGATCCCGGCGACGAAGCCCTTGAACCATTGAAGCCTCGAGTTTTGCGATTCGAGATTGGGCAGGAAGCTCTGCTCCGGTTTGAATGGAAAGACCGAGCTCGGTGAGTGGTCTTCCTCGAAAAGGTGAACCTGACCGCCGCTATAGCGAAACAGCGGTTTGCCGCCGAAATCGAGAGACTCGCCTTTGATCTGGGGTTTCTGAGCCTCTTGGGGCAGATGCTGGATCTCGAGTCGGTAACCAAAAGTCCCCCCGAGACCCTCGATCTCGAGCTCGAAGCTCTGGGTGGGCCGTTTGTCCCAGATCGTCTTCTTGTGGGGCGGGAAGAGCGACACTGCGGAGCTACCGCCGATCACCAGATCCTTCACCAACTGCAGCACTTCGAACAAGCTGGTCTTGCCCGAGCCGTTGTCGCCCAGCAGCAGGTTCAGCTGATTCGGCCTGAACTCGAAGTTGCCCAGGCACCGAAAGTTGTCGGCGTAGATTCGCGTTATCATGAGTGGAGCCCTCAGGCGGGGCGTGACGGCCTGGTAGAGGCCGCCTCGGTTTGGCCTCGGCCGGCCGGATTATACTGAATCGGCCGTCGAGGCCGGATCGATGGTTCCCCGACGGGTCGAATCGGCCACTGCCAGCTATGAGGCAGGCAGCTCGAACAGATCTCCCACCCGGCCCAGCCCCGCCGCCGCCGAGTCGTCCAGGCGCAGGTCAAAGCGGGTCTCGATCTCGCTGATCAGCTCGACTCGGGTCAGCGAGTCGACGCCCAGGTCGTCGAGCCGGTCGCTGGCCTGGATCAGGTCGGGCCGGGTTCGGGTCAAGCGGGCGAGGGTGTCGACCATCCAGGTCTCTTCCTCGCCGCGCGGCGGCTCGTCCTGAGCCGCGGAAGCTGCCGGTTTGCTGTCGCCGTCGCCGCGCTGGCCGGCGATCACGGCGTCGCGCAGCAGGCCGCGTTTGACCTTGAGCGTGGTGGTCTTCGGCAGGTCGCCGCGCCAGATCTCGACGCCCGTGACCCGCTGATAGCTGGGTATCTCGGCCGAGCGTTCGGCGATGGCGTCGCGGATCTGCTCGACGTCCTGTTCGGTGGCACCGGAGCGCGGTACCACGAGGGCACATACGCGCTCGCCCCGCCCTTCGGTGGGCAGGCCGAGGACGACCAGCTCCTCGACGCCCGGTAGGTCGCGATAGCGCGCCTCGACCTCTTCCGGGTAGACGTTCTTGCCGGCGTCGGTGACGATGACATCCTTGGTCCGGCCCGAGAGGTGGAGGTAGCCGCCTGAGTCGAAGAAGCCGATGTCGCAGGTGTTGAGCCAGCCGTCGCGCAGCACCTCGGCGGTGGTCTCGGGGTTGCCGTAGTAACCCGCCATGACGTTGGCGCCGCGAACCCAGATCTCGCCCGAGTCTTCCTCGACGCCTGTGGCGTCGCCCGGCGTGCGCAGATCGATCTCGACGCCCGGCAGCGGTTTGCCGGCCGAGCCGAAGCGGATGGCGTCCCAGGGGTTGACGGTCAGCACCGGGCTGGTCTCGGTCATGCCGTAGCCCTCGGCGACGCTGAATCCCATGAGCTGGAAGCTGCGGCCGAGCTCGGGATCGAGCGCCGAACCGCCGGTGGCGATGCGCCGCAGGCAGCCACCGAAGCGCTGATGGACCTTCTTGAACAGGCGGTGGCCGTGGCGACCGCCGGTGAGCCTGGAAAGCGCAAAGAGCACGCGGAACAGCCCGCGGAGCAACGGCCCGCCGGCCTCGACGCTCTTGAAGATGCCGCCGTGCAGCAGCCCCAGCAAGCGCGGCACCGCCACCAGCACCGTCGGCCGGGTGGTGCTCATCATCCAGCTGATCTCCTGGGGCTTGATCTCCGCCACGTAGCTGATCGTGCTGCCGCCGGCGAGCGGCACCAGCAGTCCCACCATCTGCTCGAAAACGTGGTGGATCGGTAGCACCGACAGCAGGCGTTCGCGCGTCAGGCGCATCAGGGGTACCAGGTCGCGCACGTTGGCCAGGTAATTGCCGTGGGTGAGCGGTACGGCCTTGGGCGCGACGGTGGTGCCGCTGGTGAAGATGATGCTCGCCAGGTCAGAGCAGTCACCCGTGGCGCCCACCGACTCGGCGCCAGGCAGCAGGCCGACGTCGGGCTCGGGCACGAACGGCGCGGCCAACTCGACGACCGGGCACTGTGTTTCGACGAGCGGTGATTCTCCGAGAGACTCGACAAGGCGTGGGGCGCCACAGATCAGCCGTGCCTCCACCAGGCGGGCTGCCTCCTCGATCTCTTCCGCCGGCCACTGCGGGTCGAGCGGCACGCTGACCGCGCCCAGCCGGTGGAGGGCCAGGGTCGTCAGCACCCACTCGGGCCTGCCGCTCGCCCACAGCACCACGCGGTCGCCGCGCTCGATGCCGTACTGACCCTGCAGGCGGGCGGCGACGTTGGCGGTGGCGATGAGTGCCTGGCCGTAGGTGTAGCGCAACCAGCGCCCGTTCCTGAACGTCTGGAACGCCATGGTGTCGTGCTCGGCTCCGGCGATGGCGGCGAACAGCTCGAACAGCGTGCCGGCTTCGGCGGCGAAGCGCTCGGCGCGCCGCTGGAGATCGGTGGACGGTTCGTCGGAACGCGTCGGCGGGGGAGCGCCGGTCTCGGCCTTGAGCGCGAAGCGCATGACTCCCGGCACGTGGACGCCCGAGACGTACGAGCGCCAGTCGAGAGCCTCGACGTCGAAGTCGAAGGTCTCGCGGTCGGCGGCGGGTAGGCGATCCCACAGGGCACGCGTGGCGTCGTCTTCGTAGGACGCACCACCGCTCAGGTAGGGGCCGAAGACGTCGCTCAGGCGGATGAAGTGGTCGAGCGCTCGCCGTTCTCGAGCGTCGCCGCGCTCGCGCTTCGCGATCAGGTCCCGGCGGAACTGTTCGGGCTCGATGAATCTCGCCGCCTCGAGCTCGATGGGTCGGTCCTCGGAGTCGCGCAGCGGCGTACTGGCGAAGCCTTCGCGGGCCCAGCTCATCAGCTCGCCGAGGGTGATCGGATTGCGCCGCGAGCCGACCTGGTAGACGCGGGGCTCGGTCTCCCCGGGGCGCAGGTCGGCCAGCGCCGCCAGCAGGGCGTGGACCACGTGGTCGACGGGCACCAGCTCGAGCGGCACGTCGGCAGCGCCGGGCAGCTCCCGGACGCGTCCCCGGCCGTAGGCGACGAGCAACGGATCGATGACACGCACGGCGTCGATCCAGCCGGCGATCGGCTGCTCCGCGGCGCTGGTGACGATCGCCGGGCGGACGATCGCCAGCGGCACCGATCCCTTCTCGCGCGCCAGCAGGCGCTCGGCGAGCGCTTTGGTCAGGGTGTAGACGTCATTGAAGCCGTGCCGGCGGGCCTGCTCGACGCCGGCGGCGACGAAGGCCGCGTCGCCGGGCGCATCCCCGGCTTTATCCCCGAGCCGCCGGCAGGCGTCGTCGAGGGCCGCCAGCGTCGTTGTGGGATCGTTGGCGGCTCCCAGGGTGCCGAGGCGCTCGGCAATCCGACCCTGGCGCCGGCCGCTGACGTAGCAGGTCGAGACGTGGAGCAACGGCGCGTCGCCGGCGTCGCGTGCCAGGGCGAGGGTGCGCAGGGCGCCGCGGGCGTTGAGCTCGAGTGCGCGGTCGAGCCGCTCGTCGAAGGTCACCGTCGCGGCGCTGGCCACCACGCGGTCGACGTCGCGGCACAGCGCCGCGTAGCTCTCGTCGTCGAGTCCGAAACGGTCCCGCCCCAGGTCGCCGGACACCGCCTCCACCTTGCTCGTCGCCCAGGCCTGCCAGTCGTCGCCGTGCAGGGCGCGCAGGCGGGCCATGATCGGCGAGGCGAGTACCTCGTCGCGCAGTCGCTGTTCGGCGTCTCGGTCGGCCCCGGGCCGCACCAGCAACAGCAGCTTGCCGACGTCGGGTACGGACCAGAGCAGCTTCTCGACCAGCACCTTGCCCAGGAAGCCGGTTGCGCCGGTGATGAAGATGCGCTCGCCGCGCAGCGAGCCGGCAATGTCGAGCGGGGCGGCATCGACGGACGCCCGCGGGCGGGTCTCCGGGCGGGCGGTCAAGACGAGTCCTCTGCAGGCTTCGAGGCTTTCATGCGGCAACACCTCCAGGATGTCGAGACGTGGAGTGCTCGGCGTTGTCGATCTGTGCGGACACATCCGTAGATCCGAGCCGCGGCGGGTTGTTTAGAGCCGCGATCCGAGAAGTAGGAGGAGCTACCGGAGTTTTCTTTCCCGGTGGTCCTGCACGCGCCGTCCCGTTCGGCTACTGGCGGTCTGTCGCGAGGAGTGCCATCAGGGCGAGGAGCTGGTCCAGGCGCCGACGTCGCCCGACTCGAAGCCGTCGATGAAGATGTCGCCGTGGTCGATCTGCTCGAACACAGTGAAGCGGAAAACCGGGGTAACGGCCTCGGTGCCGCCGCCGCCGGCGTCGGTGACGTACCAGCGGCCGAACCACTCGGTGCCGGCCAGCGCCGGGTCGTTCGCGATGGCGATGTTGACCGAGCCGAAGCCGGCGCCGGCGCCGGCGCCTTCGAGCACGATGCTCTCGAACGCGAAGTCACCCGAGATGGGCGACGTCAGCCCCGGGTCGACGTCGTCGATCACCAGCAGGGCGTCGGCGCCGCCGAGGGCGTCGTAGACGGCCACGGTGAAGCCCGGATTGCCGACCATGGGCGGCTCGAGCGCCACCGGCTGGGGCACGATGGCGCCGGTGCCGGGGAGGCCTGCGCCCTCGATCACCGGCACCCGGCCGGACTCGGTGTAGAGCGTCGGTCGGTGAAAGGGCGGCTCTTCGCCCGCCAGCCGCGGATCGGTTAGCGGGCGCTTGAGGAAGGCCGCCAGGTCGTCCTTCTCCTGCTGGGTCAGCATCAGCGGGCGGACGAACGGGTCCTTGTTCCTGGCGTCGAAGTCGCCGCCCCGATTGTAGAATTCGACCACGTCCTCGATGGTGTCGAAGCGGCCGTTGTGCATGTAGGGCGCGCGCAGCTCGAGGTTGCGCAGGCTCGGCGTGCGCATCTTGCCCTTGTCATCCTCGAGGCCGGTGACCTCCATGCGCCCGATGTCGTCGTCGGGCGGCCTGACTCCCGTGTAGTGGAAATCGTGGTCGCTCATGATCTCCAGCTCGTGGCAGCGGTCGCAGCTATTGGCGACGAAGACGCCTCTGCCCGCCAGCTCCTGCGGCGTGAGGACGTCGCCTCCCAGGATGAACTCGTCGAACGGCGTCTGGTTGGTGAACTGGGTGCGCTCGTAGCTGGCGATCGCCATGCCCACTCGCGCGGCGGTGATCTCCGGGGTACCGAAGGCTTCCTCGAAGAGCTCCGCGTAGCTACGTCCCCGCAGCCAGTCGAGCAGCTCGGCCGGCGCGTCGAGCGCCACGGCCAGCGGCTTGGAGACGGCGATGCGGGCCAGTACGTCGGTGAAGACAATGCCGGCGTGGCCCATCTCGACGTCGCTGACCAGCGGTCCGACCGCCTGGCTCTCCAGCGCGCCGCCGCTGGGCAGGATGACTGCCATGGTCACCGGGTCGACGAACTCGTCCTCGGCGCGGCCGTCCCAGAACAGTGATGACGAGTAGCCGGCGTTGATCGACGAGATCGTGCGCCGCCCGGTCGCCTGCTCGGTCAACCCGAAAGTGGGGCTCGAAAGGTACTTGCCGGTGGCGTCGGTCAGTGGTACCCCGGGCGACGCCACAACGTCGTCGGCGCCGCCGAACAGGCCGTCCGGGCCGGGGTGGAGCGCCAGCGGATCGGTGAGCGACCGGGGGTCGTCGCCGCCCGTCGCCGGGATGTGGCAGGTGCCGCAGGCCACGGTGCGCGTCGAGGACGTCTGCTCGTCCCAGAACAGCGCCTTGCCCAGGTTGGCCTTGGCCGTCGTCAACGGATTCCCCGCCGGTTCGGGCGGCGGACCGAGCTGAGCGGTGACGTGACCCGGAAGGAGGGCCAGCGTCAGGAGCAGAGCGGCGAAGATCGTGCTACGAAGATGGAACCTGCTCATGGTGGATCGACTCCGAAAGAAGGTGATCGATTCTCGCATCATATGCATTGATGTGCATGTCTTTCAAGTCTGCCTGGCCTACGGTTCGGGCGGCGTCTCGCTCTGCCCGCCGCGCAGCACCGTCGTGGTGTAGCGGATCCCGTATTCGACGCCCGAGTACACGCTGAGCGCCAGCGCCACGATCAGGGCGATGCGACCGAGATCCTGCCACGAGCCCAGCCGTTCGTGGAAGATCAGCAGCGAGATGGCCAGCACCTGGGAAAAGGTCTTGATCTTGGCCGACCAGGCGGCGGCGATCACCACCCCCTGGGTCGCCGCGACGCTGCGCAGGGTCGAGATGGCGAACTCCCGCGCCACGATCGTCACCACGATCCAGGCCGGGGCGCGCCCGAGCTCGACCAGGGAGATGAAAGCGGCCGAGGTCAGGATCTTGTCGGCTGCCGGATCGAGCAGCTTGCCGAGCCGGGTGACGAGCCCGAATCGGCGGGCGATGAAGCCGTCGAGGAAATCGGTCAGGGCCGCCAGCAGGAACAGGCCGAGGCCGACGAACTCCTTGCCTTCGAACTTGGTCAGCAACACCACCACCAGGATCGGCACCAGCAGGATGCGCAGGAAGGTCAAGATGTTCGGCAGGTTGAACACCTTGGACAGGGTGAGGGAAGGCGGCTGGGATGCCAAAGCGGGAAGCGCCGTGGATGAAGCGAGGCGGTGGGTGACTCCGCGCCGTGCGGGCTCAGCGAGGTTTCGGTGGCGCGGTGGTGAACTTGATCCGGTTGTTCGGACCGCGGCTCATGTAGACCTTCTTGCCCCGATCCGTCGACTCGCGCGGGGCGCTCGCTCGCTGCTGCCGGGCGAGCGTGGGGGCACTCTGCTGGAAAGCCGACGGGGTGCCGCGATAGAGGCGCAGCACCTTGGTCACGTAGTTCCGGGTCTCCCTGTAGGGGGGGACGCCGTCATACTTCTCGACTGCCCCCGGCCCGGCGTTGTAGGCTGCCAGCGCCAGGGTGAGGTCGCCGTCGAAACGGTCCAGCTGGCGGCGCAGATAGAGAGTGCCGCCGCGGATGTTCTCAGCCGGGTCGTACGGACTTCCGACCCGCAGCGACCGCGCGGTCCCCGGCATCAGCTGCATCAGGCCCATGGCGCCCTTGCGCGAGCGCGCCCTCGGGTTGTAGCCGGACTCCACCTGGATGACCGCCTGGACCAGCTTGGGGCTCAGCCCCCGGTCCCGGGCGTAGTAGTCGATCAGGTCCGGGATGTCGCCACCCGGCTGGACCAGGCTGCCCGACGTGCGGCGAGCGTATTGAGCCGGCGTTTCGTCGTAGATCACCTTGGTGCCGTCGGCCCTGGTCTTGATGATCACCTTGGCTTCGGCCGGGACGGCGATGAACGCCGCCGAGACGGAAACCAGCAGCGTGACCGCCAGAAGTGTCGGCAAGGACCGCACCAGGGGTGGACGAAAGACGCAAGAATTCCACATGAGGGCATCGATTGTACCGCGATTACACAGATTGTGCCAATCCGGTGGTGCCATTCGGGCGAAGTCCACCTTGAGCGGATGCCGTTCGGAGTGTAAGCTCGGACCCCACGAGCTTCGCCGGCTCCACGCCACCCGCCGAAAAATTCAACATGCGCACCGTAGGAGAGACAGCCGTGTCTTCGAGCCGATCATCCCGCGTCGAGCCGACAGTCCTGAATCAGGTTCTCCCATCCACCCCGACCATCCTGGTCGCGATCTGTCTGCTGGCACCGTCCGTCGCGGTCGCCGGAGGCGGCTCCGATTGGGTCGAGTACGTCGACGAATCGTCTACCCGCATCGTCGCGGATGCGGGGGTCGGTCAGATCGACGAGGAAGAGAAAGATCTGATCGCCGGCGACGTCGACAAAGACGGCGACACCGATCTCATCATCGTGCGCAAGGTGCCCTTCACCAACGCCGGCGGCTGGCGGAACGTGCTGTTCATGAACGAGTCCGGGGTGATGACCGACCGCACCTCGACGCTGGCGCCGGATTTCATGGACCAGACCAACGACCGCGACGTGCTGCTGGTCGACGTCGACGGCGACACCTGGCTCGACGTCGTTACCGCCACCACCTTCGAAGAGCAGCCCCGCGTGTTGATGAATCGGGGCGAGAACGGCGGTGGCACCTGGCTGGGATTCGAGTGGCAGGACGCCGGCCGCTTGCCGACGATCAGCCCCGCGCCCTTCTTCTGCGCCCTCGGCTTCGGCGACGTCACCGGCGACCAGGCGCCGGACCTCTACTTCGTCGACTACGACAACAACACCGAGGACCGTCTGCTGATCAACAACGGCAACGGCTTCTTCACCGACCAGACCACCAGTCGTCTGGCTCCCGGCATGGCCGATTCAGTCTTCGGCTCCGACGCCCACATCGTCGACGTCAACGGCGACGGCTGGAACGACATCGTCAAGAACAATGCCAGCGGCAACAACCCGCCGCCGGGCTTCCAGCCCAGGACTACCGTGCTCTACAACGACGGCACCGGCAACTTCGCCGTCTCGGAGGACATCTACACCGCCGCCCCCTACATGATCGAACCGGCGGACTTCACCGGCGACGGACGGCTCGACTTCTTCATCGTCGACGACGGCCAGGACGCCTACCTGATCAACGATGGCAATGGCGGCGACGGCTTCGCCAACTTCACCACCCAGGCGGTGGCCACCAGCCCCAACACGGTCTTCTTCGGCGGCAACGTCAAATTCGCCGACATCGACCACGACGGCATTCTCGACGTGCTGGTCGCCGACGTCGACACCGACATCCCGGGCTGCGACCGCGAGCTCGCCTTGCTGCGGGGGGCGGGCCCACAGCCGAACGTGACCTATTCCGATCCGCTGGTCGGCGCACCGCGGGCTTGGCTGCCGTCGGGCGTCTTCGACATCGAAGCGTTGCACATCGACGATGACGGCGTGCTCGATCTATGGGTCGGCACCTGCGATGGCAACCAGGTGTTCATGGGCAGCTCGCCGGGAGTCTTCATCAACGGCTTCGAGTCCGGCGACCTTTCCTTCTGGGATTGATGCCCGCCGGGCCGCGCGTCCGATGAGTCTCGCTCACTTCGAAGACATCACCGCCCGTGCCGCGCGGGTGACGCTCGATCCGGCCGAGACCAGGCGCTACGGTCGTCACCTGACCCTGCCAGAATTCGGCATCGAGGGGCAGAAGCGCCTGAAGGCGGCGCGGGTGCTGATGGTCGGCGCCGGCGGCCTGGGCTCGCCCGTGGGGCTCTACCTGGCGGCCGCCGGGATCGGCACCCTGGGACTGGTGGAGTTCGACCAGGTCGAAGAGTCGAACCTGCAGCGTCAGGTGCTGTTCGGCCAGTCCGACCTCGGCCGGCCGAAGATCGAAGCGGCGATCGAGCGCCTGCGCGACGTCAATCCCCTGATCTCGCTCGAGGCGCACGACACCCGTTTCGACGCCGGCAACGCCATGGAGCTGGTCGAGAGCTACGACCTGGTGGTCGACGGCAGCGACAACTTTCCCACCCGCTACCTGGTCAACGACGCCTGCGTGCTCGCCGGCAAGCCCAACGTGTGGGGCGCGATCTCACGCTTCGAAGGCCAGGTGGCGATCTTCTGGGGCCGGCACGGCGCCTGCTACCGCTGCCTGTTCGCCGAGCCGCCGCCGCCCGGGCTGGTGCCGTCGTGCGCCGAGGGTGGGGTGCTGGGGGTGCTGCCGGGCATCGTCGGCTCGGTGCAGGCCAACGAGGCGATCAAGCTGATCGCTGGCATCGGCGAGCCGCTGATCGGTCGCCTGCTGATCTTCGACGCGCTGAAGATGCGGTTCCGGGAGCTGCGCCTGGAGAAGAGCGCCGAGTGCCCCGTGTGCGGCCCCCGAGCGACGATCCGGGAGCCGGTCGAGATCTCCATGGAAGCTTGCGAGGTCGAGCCCGCCGCGGCCGCGGCGCCGATCGACGCGGTGATCGACGTCGGGCGGCCGCCATTCGAGATCGACGTCGAGCAGCTGGCGACCTGGATCGAAGACGGCGTAGACCTGCGGATCGTCGACGTCCGCGAGCTGCACGAGCGCGCGATCTGCAGCATCGACGGATCGGCGCTGATGCCCATGCGCCAGGTTTCCGAGCGCCTCGTAGAGCTCGACCGGCAAGCCCTGACGGTGGTGTACTGCCACCACGGCCCGCGGTCTTCCCACGTGGTGACCTATCTGCGCCAGCAGGGTTTCGAGCGGGCCACCAACCTGGGCGGCGGCATCGACGCCTGGAGCCTGCGCATCGATCCAGCGGTCGTGCGGTACTGAGCGGCTCGGCCCGGCCTGTGCCCCGGTCGTCGCTGGAAAGCGGTCGGCCGGCACGGCCACGTAACCGCGAGGACGCCCCGTGCTAATGTCAAGGTGGATCGTAACGGTCTCTCCAGATGAATCAACCCGAAGCCGATCTCGAGGACACACCGGAACCGCCGCCGCTCGACGACTCGGATCTGCTGCGGCGGATCGCGGATCACGACCAGAGTGCCCTGGCGGAGCTCTATGATCGCTACTCGGGACTGCTGCTGGCGTTGTCGCGCCGGGTGGTGGGCGACTCCTCCGACGCTGAGGAGATCCTGCAGGAGGTCTTCCTGCAGGTCTGGAACCAGGCCGGGCGCTATGACGGCTCCAGATCCTCGGTGTCGACCTGGTTGGTGCTAATCACTCGCAGCCGCTCGATCGACCGGCTGCGCAGCCGGCAAGTCAAGGACCGCACCCTGACCGCGCTGAAGCAAGAAAAACGCGACGAGCATACATCCCCCGTGGGCGTTGGCTCCGTATTACTCGATCAGAGACGACAGCGACTGCGTCGAGTCATGCAGGCCCTGCCCACCGAGCAGCGGCAGGTTCTGGAGCTGGCCTTCTTCCGAGGGATGACCCAGAGCGAGATCGCCGGTTCCACGGGCATCCCACTCGGCACGGTCAAGACACGAACCCTGCTGGCGATGAAGAAGCTGCGCCGTTCGCTGCAGCCCGAGATCAGAGAGTTGTTATGACCGACAGGATCCAAGACACGAGCCGCGAGGACCGAGCCATCGAACAGGCGTGGAACCGGGTGATGGCGACGGGCAACGAGCCGCGCCTGCTGCCCGGCGGTGACGACGCCGATGCCGGGCTGGTGCGCGAGTACACCGAACTGCTGGGCCTGCTGCCCTATGAGCTCGACAGCGAAACGGTGCCGGCGCGCCTCGAGAAGCAGATCCTGGAGCAGGCGGCCGGAGCGCGCGAGCCCGCGCCGCGTGCCGAGGCCGATGCGTCCGAGAGCCCCGTGGCGAGCTTCCCGCCATCCGCGGCGCCGGTGCGCTCGCGCTGGGGTGGTTTCGCGATAGCCGCCGCCTTCGCCGCCTGTCTGGTGGGCATGGGCTTTCTCGGCGGCCTGGTCTGGAAGCAGAGTCAGGTGGTCGGCCAGATGAGAGATGATTTCACCGCGAGCGTGAAGTCCTACGAGAACGAGATCACCGGTCTGAGCAACGAGCTGCGCATCCAGCAGAGCCGGATGGAGATGGTCACCACCATCGCGCGCAAGGCGTATCCCATGCGCACGGTGGCCCAGGACGCCAGCGGCGAATCAGAGGGGCCCGAGGGCATCGTCTACGTCTGCGGCCGTCACCAGCAGTGGTACCTCAACCTGCACGGCCTGCCACCGCTGGCCGAGGGCGATGCCTACCGCCTGTGGTTCATGACCGAAGAGGGCAAGGTGGACGGCGGCGTCCTTGAGGTGAGGCCGGATTCGTCGTCAGAGATGGAAGCGCTCTCCATGCCGCCCGACACCCACGGCTTCGAGGTCGCCCTGGAGAGGCAGGCTCTCGACGGACCCGAGAGCCGGACCATCCTGCTGGGCGAGAACGCGATCAGTCTATAAACCCGCCCCGCAGCAGGGGCGAGACAGCAGTAGCCTGGGGTTTCAACCCCAGGACTGATCAGCGGCCCTTCCATTCGGCCCTACGCTTGCCGAGGAAGGCCTCCACGCCCTCTTTCTTGTCCTCGGTCGAGAAGCACAGGCAGAACAGGTCGCGCTCGTAGAGGATCCCTTCCTCGATCGGCATGCGCTCGGAGGCGCGCATCGCCTCCTTGGCGACGCGCACCGTGAGGGGGCTCTTGCTGGCGATCTTCTTCGCCATCGCCAGGGTCTTCTCGCGCAGCTCCTCGTGGGGCACGACCTCGTCGACCAGACCAATGCGAGCGGCTTCCTCGGCGCCGATCATGTCGCCTGTGAGGATCATCTTCATCGCTCGCCCGAGCCCCACCAGGCGTGGCAGGCGCTGGCTGCCGCCGCCGCCCGGAATGAGACCGAGGTTGATCTCCGGTTGGCCCATCTTCGCCCGATCCGAGGCGATGCGGATGTCGCACGACATCGACAGCTCACAGCCGCCCCCGAGGCAGAAGCCGTTGATCATGGCGATCACCGGTTTGGGAAAATTCGCCATGATGTCGTATAGCCGGGGAAAGCGCAGCGCCTCGCGCTGGTCGAACGGAGATCGGCCCTCGAATTCCTGGATGTCGGCTCCGGCGACGAAGGCCTTTTCCCCGGCGCCGGTGACCACTACGACACCGATCGAATCGTCGTTCTCGATCTCTCTCAGATACTGGAGTGTCAGGTTTCGCACCTCGTTGTTGAGGGCGTTGAGCTTGGTGGGACGGTTGATGGTGAGGACGGCGACGCGGTCGTCGCGAACGAGCAGCACGGCTTTCTCCATGACAGGGCTCCAATCGGAAGCAGAAACGATCGTTCGTTGGATGTCGGGACGAGGCGGAAAGAGAGTCAGGCGGTTCGCTCGACCAGCGCCGCCAGCCCCATGCCCCCGGAAACGCACAGGGTAGCGATCCCGAAGCGGCCTTCGCGGTGCGCCAGGCCGTGCAGCAGGGTGACGAGGATGCGCGCGCCGGTACACCCGATCGGGTGGCCCAGGGCAATAGCGCCACCGTCCGGGTTGACCCGTTCGCGGTCGAATGGCAGCTCGGCCAGGCAGGCGAGCACCTGGCAGGCGAAAGCCTCGTTGAGCTCCACCTGGTCGACGTCGTCGTAGGAGAGCCCATTGCGCTCGAGCAACGGCTTCACCGCCGGTACCGGCCCGATGCCCATGATCCGCGGCTCGACGCCCACTACTTCCCAGTCGCGCAGATAGCCGGCCACCGGAAGCTCCAGCTCGCGTGCCGCCGACTCCGAGGCGACCAGCAGTGCGGCGGCGCCATCGGTGATGCCGGAGGCGTTGCCGGCGGTCACCCGCCCGCCCTCGCGGAATACGGGTTTCAGTCGAGCCAGACCGGCTGCGTCGATGCCGTCGCGCGGGTGCTCGTCGTAGGCGACGGTGATCTCTTTGCGCCGGTGCACGATGTCGATCGGTACCATCTCGTGCAGGAACCGGCCGTCCTTGCGGGCGTTCTCGCACCGGTTCTGGCTGAGCACGGCCCACTCGTCGGACGCCTGGCGGTCGATGCCGGATTCCTCCGCCAGCTCCTCGGCGGTCTCGCCCATCACCAGCTCCGACAGCGGATCGTTGAAACCGTCGCGGTACATACCGTCGGTCAGCTCGGCGTGGCCCAACCGGTAGCCCCAGCGCGCCCGCGGCAGCATGTACGGCGTGTTGGACATGCTTTCGGTGCCTCCGGCGAGCACCACCTCGGCCTCGCCGAGGAGGATCGTCCGAGCCGCCGAGAGCACCGTCTGCATCCCCGAGCCGCAGGCCTGGTTGATGGTCTGGGCCGGCCGGGTCACGGGCACGCCCGCGCGGTAGCCGATCTGGCGGGCGGTGTTGGGCCCGCCGCCGGCCTGCCGGGCGTGCCCGAAGATCACCTGGTCGATTCGCTCGGCCGGGCAGCCGGAGCGTTCGAGCGCTGCGGTGGCCGCTGCGGTGCCGAGGTCGGCGGCCGAAAGCGACGCCAGCACGCCGCCGAACTTGCCGATCGGCGTGCGTACCGGTGCGCTGAGGACGAGAGGCTGGTGTTTCGGATTGGCCATGCGGGCGGATCTACCGGCCGGAGAACTCCGGCTTGCGTTTCTCGACGTAGGCGTTCAGACCCTCGGTGGCGTCGTTGCTCTCGAACAGCTGCTGCTGCAGCTCGCGCTCGATGGCGAGGCCCGACTCGAAAGGCAGGTCACAGCCACTCTGCACCGCGCGCTTGATGCGCCCGGACGCCTTCGACGCGGTGTTCGGTGGGCAGAAGCGCTGCGCGTAGTCGTGGATCTGGGAGCGCCAGCCTCCCAAGTCCTCGGCGTCGAAGACGTCGTTGATCAGGCCATGCTCCTTGGCCTGATCCTGGTTCAGCAGACCGCCGGTAACCATCAGCTCGATGGCGCGGCTCTTGCCGAGCATGCGCGCCAGGCGCTGGGTGCCGCCGGTACCGGGCAGCACGCCCAGGGTGACTTCCGGCAGGCCGAGCTTGCCGCAGTCCTTGCCGCCCTGGCGGCGCGCGATGCGTAGGTCCGCGGCCATGGCGATCTCCAGGCCGCCGCCCACCGTGTGGCCGTTGAGCGCCGCGATCACCAGCTTGGGGGTGTGCTCGAGACGATTGAGGGTCTCGTTGGCGTGCAGGCAGAAGTTGTACTTGAAGCGCGGCTCGGCCGTCTGCAACATGTTGATGTTGGCGCCGGCGCAGAAGAACTTCTCGCCCGCGCCGGTGAGCACGATCACGTGGACGTCGTTGTCGAAGCGCGCCTTCAGGATGCCTTCGTCAAGGTCGCGTATCATCTCGTGGGTGTAGCCGTTAACCGGCGGATCGTCCAGCGTCAGGTAGGCGACGCCGCCGCGGGTATCATATTGCACCAGGGTCTTGCTATCGGTCATGGGGACTCCTTCCCGGACTAATCAGTGGTGGGTGGGGCACTGCCCCATCATGAATCGTGGGGGTGGGGCTCGCGTGTTTCAGGATCTCAAGCGACCGCTCGTTCTTCCATCTCCGGCGTATATTCGCCGGTGCGCGCCTTGCCGTTACAGAGGGAGCGATGGCGGAAGGCATCCTGGGCGGCGGGCACGTTGTCGGTCTGGCCGCGCCAGGCCGCAAGCGGCGGCGCCTGGAGCGCCCGCCCATAGGAGAAGCTCACCTGCCAGGGCAGATCGCCGAGCTTGTTCATCTCGTTGAGATTCTCGGTAGCCTGGACGTCGGTCTGGCCGCCGGACAGGAAGACGATTCCGGGCACGGCCGCTGGCACGTGGTTGCGGAAGCAGCGGATGGTCATCTCCGCCACCTGCTCCTTGGGCGCCTGCACCGGACATTCCGAGCCCGAGATCACCATGTTGGGCTTGAGCAGGATCTGGTCGAGCGGCACTCGCTGCTCGTGGAGCGCGCTGAACACCCGCTCGAGGGTCCTCGAAGTCACCTCGTAGCAGCGCTCGATGGTGTGCTCGCCGTCCATCAGCACCTCCGGCTCGACGATCGGAACCAGACCTTGCTCCACACACAGTGCGGCGTACCGCGCCAGGGCATGGGCATTTGTATCGATGCAATAGTCGCTCGGGATGCTTTCACCGATCGTGATCACGGCGCGCCATTTGGCGAACCGCGCACCCAGGCCGCGGTACTCCTCGAGCCGGCCGCGCAGGCCGTCCAGACCCTCGGTCACCTTCTCGCCGTCAGCGCCCGCCAGTGTCTTGGCACCCTTGTCGACTTTGATGCCGGGGTGGATGCCGCGGGAGGCGAGCAGTTCCGGAAAGGGCGTGCCGTCGGCGCTCGACTGGCGGATCGTTTCGTCGAAGAGGATCACGCCCGAAATGTGTGCCTCGACACCGCTGGCGGTGAACAACAGGTCCCGGTAGGCCCGGCGGTTTTCCTCGGTCGACGCCACGTCGATCGAGTCGAATCGCTTCTTGATCGTGCCGTCGCTCTCGTCGGCCGCCAGGATGCCCTTGCCCGGAGCCACTAGCTCCCGGGTGACGGTCTCCAACTCGTAAGCCATGAGCTTCCTCCATATTCGCAGTCGTCGCGGCCCGCAGTCGCAGCGCCGAGGACGGGTGCGTTCGAATTCGGTATGGTGAAGATTCTCGGAGCCGGAGCTTCCGACTCCTACCTTGATTGTACATGCTATCCTCCGCCGCTACGAGAGCTGACCTGCTGAAAGTCGCCACGACATGGAACTCGGTCCGTTTCAACTCACCCTGGTCGACGATGGCGGTTTCCGCCTCGACGGCGGAGGCATGTTCGGGGCGGTACCCAAACCTCTGTGGGAGAAGGTCAAGCCGCCGGACGAGCGCAACCGCATCCGGATGGCGACGAACTGCCTGCTGGTGGAGCGCGGCTCGGACGTGGTGCTGATCGATACCGGCATCGGAGACCGCGGCGACGCGCGTTTCCGGGACATCTACGGCATGGAAGAGGGCGCGGTTCGCCTGCCCGAGGCGATCCAGGTGGCGGGCTACGAGCTGGGCGACGTGACCCATGTGCTGCTGACCCACCTGCACTTCGACCACTGCGGATGGAACTCCCGGGACGCGGAGTCCGGCAAGATGGTGCCGACGTTTCCGAACGCCCGCTACTGGCTGGAGCGCGGCGAGGTGGCCCACGCCCGCGAGCCCAACGCCCGCGACCGCGCGAGCTACGATCCACGCAACTGGGAGCCGCTGTTCGACGCCGGGGTGGTGGAGCTGTTCGACAAGCGGGCGGCGCCGATCGAGGGCGTCGAGGCGATCAAGACACCGGGGCACAATACCGACATGTGCATCGTCCTGATCGGCAGCAAGGACGAGACGGCGGCCTGGTGGTCCGACCTGGTGCCGACGGTGGCGCACGTTCCCTACCCATGGATCATGAGTTACGATCTTTATCCCGTGGAGACGCTGGCCCAGAAGGAGATGTGGCTGCCGCGGGCCGCCGAGGAGGGCTGGCTGTGTTACTTCGGTCACGAGACCGATCATCCGGTCGGCCGCCTGGTGGAAGATGAGCGAGGGCGGCTGCGAGCCCACCCGGTCTCATCGACCTGACCTTTCAGCCGATACCTCGAGGAGACGAAGTTGGGCAACGAATTCGATCTGATCGTGATCGGCAGCGGGCCGGGCGGCTATGTCGCCGCTATCCGGGCGGCGCAGCTGGGTATGCGAACGGCGGTGGTCGAGAAGGATCCCCAGTTCGGCGGCACCTGCCTCCATCGGGGCTGCATTCCGACCAAGGCGCTGCTCCACACTGCCTCGACCCTGGACGAGATTCGCGAGGCCGGCGCGATCGGCATCGAGGTGGCGGCACCGCGGCTCGACCTCAAGAAGGCCCACGAGTACAAGAGCCAGGTGGTCGGCAAGAACGCCAAGGGCATCGAGTTCCTGTTCAAGAAGAACCGCATCGAGGGCATCCACGGCTTCGGCCGCCTGACCGGGCCGAACCAGGTGACGGTCGAGCGCGACGGCGAGACGGTCGTTTACACTAGCCGCTTCGTTCTGGTCGCCACCGGCTCGGTGCCGCGCGAGATCCCGATCGCGCCGATCGACGGCCAGCGGATCCTGTCATCCGACCACGTCCTGGCGCTCGACGAGCGGGTGCCGGAGTCGATCGCGGTGCTCGGTGCCGGCGCCGTGGGAGCCGAGTTCGCGTCGATCTACGCTTCGTTCGGTTCGAAGGTGACTCTCATTGAGATGCTGCCGAGGCTGCTGCCGATCGAGGACGAGGAGGTGTCAGCCGAGCTGAAGAAGGCGTTCCGCAAGCGCCGGGTCCAGGTGATGACCGGAACCGCGCTCAAGGCGGCGGAGACTACCGAGTCTGGCGTCATGCTGCGGCTCGAGCGAGAGGGCGAGGAGTCTATGCTCGAAGCAGAGGTGCTGCTGGTGGCGGTCGGCCGGGCGCCGGTCTCCTCCAGCATCGGCCTCGGAGCCCAGGGCGTCGAGACCGATCGGGGCTACGTTCAGGTTAACGAGTTCATGCAAACCTCGGTACCCACCGTCTACGCCATCGGCGATGTGATCGATTCGCCGTGGCTGGCGCACGTGGCCTCGAGCGAGGGGATCCTGGCAGCCGAGCACATGGCCGGGCTCGAGGTGCGCCCGATCGACTACGAACGGGTGCCTTCGTGCACCTACTGCGAGCCCGAGGTGGCGAGCGTAGGCCTTACCGAGGTGGCGGCCCGCGACCGCGGCCACGAGGTGGTGATCGGCAAGTTCCCGTTCTCGGCCCTGGGCAAGGCGTCGATCCTGCGGCGTACCGCCGGCTTCGTGAAGATCGTACGCGAGGCGAAGTATGATGAGGTGCTCGGCGTACACATCATCGGCGCCCACGCCACCGATCTGATCGCCGAGGCCTGTGTCGCGTTGCAGGTCGAGTCGACCACCGAGGAGCTGTTCCGAACCATGCACGCCCACCCGACCTTGTCGGAGGCGGTGATGGAGGCGGCCCACGCCGCTTTCGGCCACAGTATTCACTCGTGAGACCTATTCACTCCTGAGTGAGACCCGATCCAATCCCAATCCTAATCTCGAGCGAGACGGAGACCACGTTTCATGGCTACTGAAGTTCTGATGCCCCAGATGGGGGAGTCGATCGCCGAAGGCACCATCACCCGGTGGCTGGCCAAGGTGGGCGACACCATCGAGCGCGACGAGCCGCTGCTCGAGATCTCGACCGACAAGGTCGACGCGGAGATCCCGGCACCGGCTTCTGGCGTCGTGATCGAGATCCGGCGCCAGGACGGCGAGACCGTGCCGGTCAACGAGATCGTCGGCATGATCGGCGAGGCTGGAGAAAAACCGACGGAGCAGGCCGAGGCGCAGGCCGTCGACACGGCGAGCGAAGAGCCGGTGGCAGCGGCGGCTCCGGAGACGGCCGCCGCCGAGGCAGGAGAAGCCGGCGAGGCGACTCTGGAAGAGCGTGTCCGTCGCTTCTCGAGCCCGCTGGTGCGCTCGATCGCCAAGAAGGAGGGCGTCGATCTGGGTCAGGTCGCGGGCACCGGCGTCCACGGCCGGGTGACCAAGAAGGACATCCTGGCTTATCTCGAGGCACGCGAGCGGGGAGAGTTGCCGGTGGCTCCTGCCGCTTCCGCCGCCGCTGCTGCGACTCCCGCCGCGGCCGCTCCTGCTCCCGCCGCGGCCCGCCCCATGGGTGGCTTTTCGGTACCGGCCTACGTCGCCGGCGAGAACGTGCGCATCGAGCCCATGTCGCGTATCCGCCAGATCACCGCTGCCCACATGGCCTATTCCAAGGCCACCTCGGCGCATGTGACCACGGTCTTCCACGTCGACATGTCGCGGGTGGCGCGGTTGCGTCAGCGGGCGAAGGCCGGCTTCCAGCGCGAGACCGGTACCAAGCTGACCTTCATGCCGTTTATCTTCAAGGCGGTGTGCAAGGGGATCCGCAAGTTTCCGCAGCTCAACGCCGCGCTCGACGGCACCGACGTGGTCTTCAAGAAAGACGTCAATCTCGGCATGGCGGTGGCGCTCGATCACGGCCTGATCGTGCCGGTGATCCGCGGCGCTGACGATCTCAGCCTCAAGGGCCTGGCGCGCACCGCCAACGACCTGGCAGACCGCGCTCGCTCGAAGAAACTCAACCCGGAGGAGGTTACTGGCGGCACCTTCACGATCACCAATCCGGGCGTCTTCGGCAGCCTGTTCGGCACGCCGGTGATCAACCAGCCACAGGTCGCCATCCTCGGCATCGGCACGATCGAGAAACGTCCGATCGTGGTCACCGACGACGACGGCGGCGACATGATCGCCATCCGCACCATGTGCTACTTCGCCCTCACCTTCGACCACCGCCTGATCGACGGCGCCGACGCCGACTACTTCATGCTGGCGGTGAAGAAGACGCTCGAGACCGACGAGTGGGAAGAGCTGGCGGCGTTCGTGTAGTGGCTCCTCAACGCTGAAACGCGTACGACACCTTGAGGAAGAGCTGCCGCGCCGCCGGCTCGAGGTCCCCGGCCTCTATCTGTTCGCGGTCGTCGCCGTAGCCGAGAAAGAGCACGGTCTGCCAGTTGAGCTTGTAGGCGAAGACCGCCGAGCCGGAGAAGAAAACGCTCTCTTCGTCGACCTCGTCGTCCCACAGGGTTGGGTCGCGGTCGGTCTCCACCCACTGGCCGATCAGGCGCAGCCAGCTGCGGGCGCTGAAGGTGTAGACACCTCGCAGGCGATGGACCTGGGCAGTGAACAGGCGGCCGCTGCGGCCGTCGCCCGTGTCGACGTCGAGGGTGCGGCGGCTCGAGCGCAGCTCCAGCTCGACGCGGTCGGAGGGCCGGAAGACGGCGCGTAGGTTCGTCTGCAGGCCCTCGCCGCGGCGAGCATGGGTGAAGTCCACCTCGTCGCCGACGCGGCCCTGGAGCCGGAAGCGCGAGAACCATTTCGATGGGCTGATGTCGAAGGTGTAGTGGAGCTGGGTGCGCTCGAAGTTCTCGTCGCCGGCCAGCACCTCGTCGAAAGCGAGCCGGAAGCGGCCGAAGAAATCCTTCTTGCCGCTCATGCCGAGCCCGGGTGAGACCTGGCGGTAGAGAAGGGCGCCCTCGGTGTCTTCCTGGTGCTCGGCGATGAAGAAGGTGCGGATCCGGCGCAGGAAGCCCTTCTCCGGCCGGAAGGTGTAGCCGAGGTCGGCGAATCCCTGGCGGTAGCCGACCTGGGGCACGAAACCGTTGTCGGCCCGGAAGTCGTCGGCGAAGTCGCGGTAGAGCACGAACCAGTCTTCCTTCTCCGAGTCGTGCCAGTACCAGACCTCCAGCGCGTGGCCGGAGAGGTCGCGCCCGTCCCATTCGTCGGCCAGGTCGGGACGGTCAGGCGTCTGGCTTTCGCTCCACAGAAACTGGCCGGCGACCACGTGTTGGTCGTTCGGCCGCCACTCGAAGTCCGGCCCCAGGACGCGGTTGTAGGCACCCCCGTCGATCTCCCGGTCGGTGAACAGGAAGCTGAGGAAGGAGCGCCCGATGTCGCGCCGCCAGCGGCCGATGGCGACGAAAGACTCGAAGTCCTGGTCCGCCAGATCCGATGAGTTCGACGCCGGGATGATCACGCTGCCGCCGCCGTCGTCCTCGCCCACCAGCAGTGTGTAGGAGCTCTTGCCGCGCTTGCCGGTGACCCGGGCTCCCCAGCTCGGGGCGGTGAAAGTCCGCGTGTAGGTCGCCTGGATGGGGGTCGCGAACAGATCGATGCCCTCCAGGAAGAACGGCCGCTTCTCGGGGAAGAAGAGCGCGAAACGCTCGTTGGCCGAAACCTGGGCGACGTCGGACTCCACCTGCGAGAAGTCCGGGTTGACGGTGGCGTCGATCACCGTGTTGGGACCAGCGATCCACTTGATGTCGACGCCGGGGTCGACGTCCACGTCGCCCGATTCGAGCGGCGTGCCGACGTCGCCCTCGGGCTCCGACAGCTGGCTCGAGGTCAAAAACGGCGCCACCACGTAGTGGCTGCCGCTCGGCAGGTTCTCGAGGCCGGTGAGGGGTTTGGAGTTGCAGATGAAGCAATTCACGTCGCGTGGCAGGCGCGAGGTGAACATCTGGTAGCGGAAGTCCCTGGGGTAGTTGCGGTAGAGCAATACCCGCCAGGTTTGGGGATCGTCGCCGTTCGTGTAGCGCAGCGACGAGAACGGGATGCGGATCTCCAGGTTCCAGCCGGTGGCGGTGACGCGGGCGGCGGCGTCCCAGTAGAAGTCGGGCGAGGAGTCTTCGCCGGAGGCGTCGCTGCTGATGGCGTCGTACTGGATACCCCGCGGGTTGGCGAGAAACATCTGGGCGGTGCGGGCGTCGTTGGTGGCGTCGAGGATCACGCCGCCGTAGTCGGTGGAGCTGGGCACGTTGTCGCGGTCGCCCAGGGGCGCGCGGATCTTCTCCGGCGACGGATCCTCGAACTCGAAGCCGGCGTAGAAGAACTTCTCGTCGTAGGCCAGGTAGGCGACGCTCGGCACTTGCGGCTCGACGTTGTCGCCCGGGTTGGTCTCGTACCAGGTCTCGATCGGCTCGGCGTCGCGCCAGCCGGGGTCGCCGAGATCGCCGTCGATGGCGATCTCGGCGGCGGCGCGGCCGATCGAGAAACCGTCCTTGGTGGCAGCTTCCTCGGCGTGAGCCGGGCCGGTCACGCCGATCACGACCCAGGCGGCCAGCGCCCAGAAGCGTACCGGAGACGTCATAGCTTTCAGATACGCCGCCCAGTGATTCAGGGTTTCGTCTAGCGCCGGGCACCTGGGACCGCGGTGGGAGCTAGGAGAAGTGGACGTTGTTGCGATAGGGTTCGCGCAGAGGAGGAGGCCCGAGTGAGCGTTACGCGGATCAACGAGTTTCAGGCCCGGGAAGGGCAGGGCGACACCCTTCGGGAACTGATCAGGTCGTTCCTGCCCTTCATCGAGACGTCCCCCGGCTGCCACTCCTGTCAGCTGCTCCAGAATCAGGACGATCACACCCGCATCGTAGTGATCGAGGTCTGGGAGAGCGTTGAAGCACACCAGGAGTCGGCGAAGAGCATCCCACCCGGGACGCTGGAAGAGGCGACGCTGCTGCTGGCCGGTCCGCCCCAGGGCGGCTATTACCGGGGCGCGCCGGAGCTGCCGCACGACGTGGGTGACACGAGCGGTTGACCCGCCGAGCCGGCTAGGAGAGCCGCGCGGACGTCTTCGTCGTGAGGGCGGTCAGCATCACCAGGAGAATCGCCACGGCCGGCGTCGGGGCGCCGGTCAGCGGTGTCAGGAGGACCAGGATGCTGGTCAGCAAGTAAGCGTTCATCTCGAGCTTGCCGGCGGCGCATCGACGCAGATGTACCGCCCAGATACTCAGGAGGTAAACTGAGACCGGGATCGCCAGCGCCTGCCCGGCCCAGAAGGCCGAGAGATGCGCGTGCTCGGTCGCATGGTCGACCAGGACCGCGATCCCGGCGCCGGCCGCGGCCGCGGCCGCGAAGATGAAGTAGTGACCGTAGCCCCAGAGGAAGGCGCCTCGCATCGATGTGAGCATGGCGTGGCCGGGCCGGGAGAAATACAGCCACCACATCGCGAACAGGATGATCGGCGCGCTGGCGATGATCGCGACGAGCTCGCCGGGGATCGTCTCCAGGTCGATCGCCGATTGAATCGCCAGCGTGGCCGCGAGCACCGACTCTCCGATCACGATGATCGTGAGCAGGCCGTAGCGCTCGGCGATGTGATGGGAGTTCCAGTTGGTCTGTCCGGCCTTCTCCGCCCACCAGGGCAAAGCGAGCTCCAACGGCGCGAGCACCATCCAGCCGTAGATCCACTGGCTGCTCGGAACGCTCAGCAGGGCAAGCCAGCCGATCTGTAGGCACGCGATTCCGACGGCGTAACGCAGGGCGGTCTTTCGCGTCGCTCGGTCAGCCCGAGCCGCTCGTAGCCACTGGGCGATCAGGCCGACGCGCATGACGGTGTAGCCGAGAGTGATGAGCGAGTAGTCCTGGCCCTCGAAGGCTCTCGGCACTCCCGCGGCCAGCATCAGGACGCCCACGATCTGGACGAATACCTTGAGGCGATAGAGGGGATCGTCGGTGTCGAACGCCGAGGCGAACCAGGCGAACCCCATCCAGGCCCACCAAACGGCGAAGAAGACGAGTCCGAACCCGATCGCGCCCTCGGCCCCGTGACCCTCCGAGATGCTGTGATGGAGGCTGAACGCCGCCTGAGCGATCGCCACGACGAAACACAGGTCGTAGAGCAGCTCCAATGGCGTCGCGGCGCGCGGGAACTCCTCGGGATCCCGGGAGACCATGCGCCGCACGAGCGGATTTGGCGAGGTGTCCGAAGTCACGGCTTCAACAGCTGGCGGGCTCGGGTGGGTGAACGGCGACAGATCATAGCCCATCGGAAGGCTGCTCGAGCTCCCGGATCGCCCAATCGTGGAGTTTGCACGCCAGGAGGAGCCACAGTGACGGCGAGACGCGTTGCAGCCACCAGAGCAGCTTCCAGCGCGCGGGCACGATGATGATCGGCTTGTTGGCCGCCACCGCGGCCAGCGCCTTGTCGGCGAAGCGGTCGGGCTCCATCGCCCAGTTCTCCAGCCGGTGTCGCAGTTTCTCCGGGATGTCCATCAAGAGCTTGCCGTAGCGGCCGCCGTCGTCGAGGATCGCCGTGCGGATCACGCCGGGGCAGATCACGCTGACGCGCACCCCGGCCGACGCCGCTTCGATGCGCAGCGAGGTCGACAGCCCGACCACCGCGTGTTTGGCTGCGTTGTAGCTGGCGAGCATCGACGTCGGGATCAGACCCGCCATCGAAGCGGTGCTGACCAGGTGCCCGAACCCCTGTGCCTTCATGATCGGGTACGCCGCGTGGATGCCGTGGACGACGCCGCGCAGGTTGACGTCGAGCACCCGCGCCCAGTCCTCGAGCTCGTTGTCCTCGGCCCGGCCGGCGACCGCGATGCCGGCGTTGTTGAACAGGTAGTCGAGGCGACCGTGGGCGTCGGCCGTGCCGCGCACCACTTCCTCGACGGCGGCCGGGTCGGTGACGTCGACCTCCTGGGCCTCCGCCTCGCCGCCCCGCGAGCGCACCTCGGCTGTGACCTCCTCCGCCAGCTCGATCTGCCGGTCCGCCAGCACCACACGGGAACCCCGCCGCGCCAGCCCCTCGGCCAGCGCCCGGCCGATGCCAGAGGCGCCGCCGGTGACGATGGCGACGGCGCCGTCGAAAGTCCGGATGCGGGAGTCTTTCATCCGGCCTACCAGGCGCCGGTATCGCCGGACTCGAATCCGTCAGCGAAGATCGGTACTTCCATGACGGCGGCACCAGCCACGTGTGCCAGCACGGCGGCGTTCATGCGCAGGGTCTGAGTGCCCATCTCCAGGGTGAGGTTGTCCGGCAGGTCGGTCGTGCTGTGGTAGCTCGGATAGTTGTCCCAATCGTTCTCGATCGTCAGCAGGGCCGGCATGTCGCGATCCAGGTAGGGCACGTGGTCCGAGCCGAAGGCGAACAGCGAGGTGACGATCCGGAGCATGGTATAGGCATCGGCCGCGTCCTCGAAGGGTTCCAGAATCGAGGCGAAAGGCGGATCGGTTTCGAGCAGGCAGTCGAGGTCGGCGTCGCCCGTGTAGCCGATCATGTCCATGTTGAGCATCAGATCGACCTTGGAGTCGTCGCCCTGATCCACCAGGCGGCTCGCGTGGTCGACGCTGCCGTAGAGCCCCTGCTCTTCTCCCGAGTAGCAGATGAAGACAACCGTGGCCTCGGGCGGCATGGCGGTGAGCACCCGGGCCATCTCGAGCACGCCGGCGCAGCCGCTGGCATTGTCCTCCGCTCCGGGCGCGGCCGTGAACGGAGCCTCCGAGGTGGCATCGTAGTGGCCGCCCACCAGGACCCAGTCGTCCGGCCGGGTCGAGCCCGGCAGAACGGCGATGACGTTGTCGGCCGTGGTGCCGCCGACCTGGAAGGATTGGGTCGAGACCGCGAGGCCCGGCATGGCGCTCCATCGAGCGACCAACCAGTCCCGAGCCAGATCGATCT
The DNA here is from genome assembly GCA_024226315.1 of bacterium. Classification (GTDB taxonomy): domain Bacteria; phylum Acidobacteriota; class Thermoanaerobaculia; order Multivoradales; family J023; genus JAAELT01. The sequence goes on from JAAELT010000006.1 coordinate 104,797, forward strand.
GCGGGCCGTGGGTGTAGCGGTTCCAGCCCGCCAGGGTCGCCACGTCGGCCAGCCAACGGTCACCGTCCACCGCGTCGGCGGCCTGTTCGGCCTCGGGTCCGAAGACCGTGGCTCCCCGGGGCGCCCGGTTCGAGCTCTGCCGGGCGAGCACCATCTGGCCTGCGAGCGGCTGCACGTGGGAATGTCCGCAACCGGCATGGTCGCCGCTCGTCTCCCCCGGCAGTCTCCCCGCCGCCAGGGCCCTCCGCGCCGCGCCCGTGCCCGGCCACACCAGCGAGTACGGGCCGCCCCGGGCGAGAATCTCGAGGCCGCCGGTCTCGCGGCCTGATCCCGGATGCGCGCCCCGCACGACGAAGAGACTGCCCCGGGGCACCTCGGCCCAGCGCCGGGTCGCCGCGTGGCCGGCGGCGCTCAGCCGGTCGAACGCCTCTTCCGTGCCACAGGCGAAGAGCAGGTCGTCCAGCTCGGCCCAGGTCTCGAGGTCCGGTGTCCGTTCGAGAGCCGACAACCGCTCGAAGCCCAGGTCCCGGATGGCAAACGTGCCACAGACGCGAGTCTCCGCCGGCTCGAAACCGTCGCCGCGGGCCGCGGTCGCCAACAGCGCGACCAACAGCAGCAGCGCAGCCCGGAGCACTCGGCGGCCGGCGTTGGCGATGGACGGATGTCTGAGCATGTCAGATCCTGGCTTGCGCATCAGCCGCATTTCGATTCTAGAGCAACGGCTTTCGCGGGTCGAGGTCCGGTCTGGGCGCCCGGATGTCCAGCGAGCCGAGAATGGCCACGATCTCCTCGTGCAGGGTTTGGAGAGCTCTCAGGCCCTGCTCTCCTCTTCGAGCACCGCACTCAGCGGCTCGCGCAGCTCCCTGGGGATTGCCACGGTGCGCACCATGCGGCCCTTGGTGGGAAGGCGCCCGACGAAGGCCAGGCCGTGAAGCCGCACGCGCCCGAGCACCGAGGTGGGCGGCTCTTCGTTCCAGAACCAGCCGTCCTCGTCGTCACGACCGAAGCGGCGAGTGACGAGGCCGGAGGCCACCTGGCCGCCCTTCTCGAGCAGGAAGGCCACGAGCTCGCGCTCTCTCGCCGTCAGCTCGTCGCGCACGATCCTCCGCAGCTGATCCGCATCCATCAAGGCCTGTGCGACCGCGCGCTCCCGGTCCTTGCGCAGCTTGAGCCCCTCGAGCCCGATGCCGAGGGTTGCGCAGACCGGATCGAGCCAGATCGCGGGAATGCCCTTGAGCAGGGTCTTGAGCCTGAGCTGACGCGGCAACGGTCGCTGGTCCTGTTCGTCCTTCCAGGCCCTTATGGCATGCTGCGCCATCGCTTCGACGTCCGCCAGACCGAGGAAACCCGGCGGCAGGTCGTACTCCGCCGACCAGGGCAGCGCGATCTCGCCCTTCTCCTCTGCGCGGGCGAATTCCGCCTCGGCGAGCTCCCGGTAGAGGTCGGAATCGTGGATCCGAACCCGGGGCTCGGCCGCGAGCGCCCGCTCGCGCTGATCGGCGTCGAGGCCTTCGAGGATCTGGCGCCTGAGGTCGGCGAGGCCGTCGGCGATCTCGAGGGCGGCGCGGGCCAGGGCGAGCCGCTCGTCCTCCGTGATCTCCCCGCGCCGTAGCTGCACCACGTGATCGATCAGCGGGGCCTCGCTACGCTGGAAGCCTTGAACCTCTGCCGCCTCTTCCGGCACGCCGGCCAGCTTCAGCGCCCTCAACAGCTCGCGGTCGCGCCGCACCAGGTCGATCAGGAACGGCTCGAGGTTGTCGGGCTCGACCTCGCCGCGTCGCCAGTCGTCCGCCAGGGCGGTGCGCCAGGGGCGGACCTCGAGCGGGGCCTCAGGGAGCGTCGTGCCGGGAAACAGGGCGAGTTGGTCGTCTTCGGGGGCTCGGGCCATGGCAGTCTCACTTCTGTGCCGGTATGTCGAGATCGTACTGACTGTCGCGATCTTAAACAGATCCAGTGTCGCGCGCCAGAGCCGTCGAGTCAGAAGGCGACGGTTGGCAATCCGGATGGTGATCACGCAGCTGCGGCGGCGTGCAGGCTTCGAGTCGTGGCCGGGCCGAACGGCGCGGATGATCGATGCTACGGTCGCCGGAGAGCGCCCGGAACCTCTCGATCAGCTCACGGACGGCTCGGCGAGCCGGCCGACGTGCCGCCTTCGGTCCAGCCGAGGCCGAGCTGCCAGGCCATGAAGCCGAGGACGTCGGCGGCGTCACGCTGACGCAGAGCCAGGGGCTTGCCGCTGCCGTGGCCGACGTCGCCCTCGACCCACAGCAGGATCGGCTCCTGCTCGACGTCTCCGGCGGTCGAGGCCTGCAGGTGCGCGGCCATCTTGCGGGCGTGCAGCGGATGGACGCGCGAGTCGTTCTCGCCGGCGGTGAGCAGCACGGCGGGGTAGTCCGCACCCTTTTCGACGTTCTGGTAGGGCGAATACTCGAGCAGGAAGGGCAGGTGCTCGGGGTTCTCGGCGGTGCCGTACTCGGGCACCCAGTAGCGCGCCATCAAGAAGTGCTGGTAGCGCAGCATGTCGAGCAGCGGCACGGCCGAGATCACGGCGGAGAACAGCTCGGGTCGCTGCACCAGCGCGGCGCCGGTGAGCAGGCCGCCGTTCGAGCCGCCCAGAATACCGAGCTGGCGGCGGTTGGTGTAGCCGCTCTCGATCAACCATTCTCCGGCGGCGATGAAGTCGTCGAAGACGTTCTGCTTGTGCTCCAGCATGCCGGCGCGGTGCCACTCCTCGCCGTACTCGCCGCCGCCGCGCAGGTTGGCGATCGCGTAGACGCCGCCGGCCTCGAACCATGGGTAATTGCGGGCGGTGAAACGCGGCGTCATCGACACGCCGAAGCCGCCATAGCCGGAGAGGATGGTCGGGTTCTTGCCGTTGCGCACGAGCCCCTTGCGGTGGACCACGAACATCGGCACCTCGGTGTCGTCCTTCGACGGGTAGAAGACCTGCTCGACGACAATGCGGCTGGGATCGACCGGTACGTCGGGCCGTGCCCACAGCGAACGCTCGCCGCTGGCGAGATCGATGCGGTAGATCGAGTCGGGCTCGTTGAAGCTCTCGAAGGCCAGGAAGGCCTCCGTCAAGTCGTGCTCGGTGGCCAGCCGGGCGCTGCCGATGCCGGGCAGCTCCAGGTTGCCGCGCGAGCGGCCCTCGAAATCGAAGAGCTCGATGCGCGTAGCCGCCTTCTCCAGGTATTGCACCGCCAGCATGCCGCGGGCCAGGTTGGTGCCCTGGATCACCGCTTCCTCGCTCTCGGGGACGATCTCGCGCCAGTGGTCGGGGCCGGACTGGTCGAGGTCGACCGCTACGATCCGGCTGTTGGGCGCGTCGAGAGTGGTCTGCAGCAGCAGCTTGCCGCCCACGAAGATCGGGAAAGCCTGGGCGATCTCGCCGATCATCACGTCGGTACGCTCGAGCTCGCCGGTGGCACGCCAGTGCTCCAGATCGTAGAGCCACAGGTCGTTCGACTCGGTGCCGGTGAAGTAGTTGATCGCCAGCCAGCGGGCCTCCGGGTCGACGGCGGGGTAAGGGCCCCACGTGGTCGCCAACGGCCCCTCTTTGTACTGCTCGAAGAGCACCGGATCCTGACGGTGGTGCTGGCCCACTAGATGGAACTTGATCTGTGCCGAATAGGGGTTCTCGACGTCGGCCAGGCGGCGGTAGATGAAACCCGAGGAGTCGGGCATCCAGAATACGCCACGGACTTTGCCAGGGATCTCGTCGGCCAGCCAGACGCCGTCGCCTGTCCGCATCAGGTAGAGGGTGGCGTTCTCGTCGCCGCCCCGGTAGAGGCCGAAGGCCAGCCACTCGCCGTCGTGGCTGGGCTCGGTCCAGGACAGGGCGGTGAGGCCCTGCTCGTCGAGCTGGTTCGGATCGATCAGCCGCCGAGGCTCACCGTCGTGGCTCTCGCGCACGTAGAGCACCGGCTGCGCCTCGTCGCCCTTGCGCTCGAAGTAGAAGTAGCGCCCACCGCGCACGTCGGGGGTGCCCACGGTGCCGACCATGAGCAGCTCGCGTAGCCGTTTTTCCAGGCGCTCGCGGCCGGCGAGGTTGTCGAGCACGCCGCGGGTATGGTCGTTCTGGGCCTCGGTCCATTTCGCGATCCGGGCGTCGAGCTCGGGGCGGGGCTCTTCGAGCTCCGGCGCGTCGCTGCCCTCGAGCCAGCGGTAGGGATCGACCAGCTCGACGCCGTGCAGCGTCTCTTTGACCGGCTCGACGGTGGTCGGCGGAACTTCCGCCACGGCGGCGGAAGCGAGTAGAGCGGCGGCCAGCAGGAAAGGGAGTCGGCGCATGGGAATCTCCTGTCGGATGGAAGGCACCGGCGATCGACCGGCGGGAGGACCAGAAGAATTGTAGCAGGGGCCGCGGGAGATGGAACGAGCGGCGGTCTACCAGAGGCGGTGGACGACCACCTGGACCTCCATCTCCGGTCCCCCGGTCTCGAGCTCGAGCAGGTGGTTGAACAGCTGCGGCGCTTCCGGTGAGAACTCCATGACCTGCTTCCAGGTGATCCGGTCTGCCGCGCTGGGCGCCCTGGCCACCTTGGGCGAGCTGGCGGCGACGGGTGAGACGCTGATCAGATAGAACGCCGGGCCCGATAGGGTCTCGATCGACACGGCGGCCTTTTCGGGTGCCGGGGGCACGATGACGGCGGTGTCGAGTACCAGGCTGGTCTTCAAATGCCTGATCGCGACCGCGTCGTTGCCGATCGGCACGCCGGCGCCGGCCACGACGTCGGGGCCGAGCTTGGCGAGGGTGACCGCGTCGTCGACGATCGCGGCAGCGGTGACGGCGTCGTCGGCGATCGCCCGCGGCGTCACCGCGCCGGTGGATAGCATGTCCGCGTCGACGCCGCCGGGCGGGATTGTGCTGCCGCCCGAATCAGGGGCGGCCGAGCCCAGCACTTGCCGCACGTCGTTGTCGATGGTGTCGACGTTGCCGTCCGGGTCCACCGTCACAACGGCGAGCGGTAGCGTTCCGGCCGGTGGCGTCGTTCCGGTTGCAACCTGGGTCAGCGCCGCCCGCTCGTGGACCCGGGTGAAGCCGGTGACGCCGGGGTCGGTGCTCTCGTCGGCCAGCGGCTCCGGATCGGGGTAGGAGATGTGAATGGTCACGTCTTCCGAGACGGTGAGGTCGTGGCCGCCCGTGAGGACGATCTCGCGGCCCTCCGGATCGATCGCCCAACCCGTCAGCACCGTCACCTCTTCCTGGCTGCCGGCCTTGCGGTCCACGATCAGGCCCTCGACGATGCCGGCGCCGTGCAGCGCGCGGTTGTGCCGGTGGCGGCGGTCAAGGTGGTAGTCTTGCTCGTCGACGAAGTCCTGGGCGCGCAGGAACTGCCGCTCGAAGAAATGCACCCGCTTGGTGACATCGCGATTTCTGGTGGCCATGGCGATCCTCTCTTGGTTTCGATGATGTCTCAGGTTTCTTCGAAGCGGTAGACTTTCACCTGCGCGTCGACGGGCTGGCTGTCGCTCTCGAGCTCGAGCCTGTAACTGACGGTTTGCGACGTCGGCTGAAATTCGATCAGCTGCTGCCACTTGATCGTCGACGTCACGATGGCGCGCTGGCCGGCGATGGTCAGGTTCGCCACGGGAAAGACGCTGATGAGATAGAAGCGCGGGCTCGAGACGTTGACTTCGATGGGTATCACTTCCGTCTCGGGAGGAGCCGGCACCGGCACCACCGTGTCGAGGACCAGGCTCGATTTGAGCTTGGCGATCGAGACCGCGCCGTCGGCCAGCTTGTCTTCGGTGACCTCGGCGTCTCGGAGTCCCGCCAGCTCCCGCATGTCCGTGATCTCGACGGCGCCGGTGACGGGCGCCAGGCCGGCGAGCGCCAGCGAGCCCGTCGGCGGGCTCGACGCGTCTGTCGGCACGCGGGTCAGGACCGCGGTCTCCTGGACGCGGGTGAAGCCGGTCACTCCTGGGTCGGTGCTCTCGTCCGAAAGCAGTTCAGGGTCTGGGTAGGAGAGGTAGAGCTCCGAGGCTTCCGTGACGTCGATCGTCCGCGCCTGGGCGAGCACGATCTCGCGGCCGTCAGCGTCCACCGCCCAGCCCGGCTGGACGTCCACAGAGGCTGGGTCGCCGGTATTCTGCACCACCTCGAGCCCCTCGGCGACGCCGGTGCCGTGCAGAGCGCGGTTGTGGCGCCGGCGACGGTCGAGGTGATAGTCCTGCTCGTCCATGAAGTCCTGCGCGCGCAGGAACTGTCGGTCGAAGAAATTCAAGCGCTTCGTGACGTCGCGATTTCTCGTCGCCATGACGAATCCTCTCTATTCCGCTGCGCTGTGGATGGTTCGGGGCTCGTTCCACAGCAGGGTGGTCTCGCCGATCTGGGCCGCGGGCGCGTCTCCGATCGTCGTCTCGCCCGGCTCGGCCAGTTGCATGGTGTGCGCCCGGAGGCGCAGCTCGTAGGTCGTGTGGGCTGGTTTCTCGGCATCGAGCAGCAGCTGTACCGCTCGCCACATTCTGTTCAGACCGGCGGGATGGCGCAGCTCCGCCTTCGCCGGGTCGGTGATCAGGTCGACGAGGAAGGAGAATGCGGGGCCTTCGCCGAGCACCGTCTCCAGCCCCAGGTGGGCGCTCTCGTCGAGCTGGAAGACGGTGTCGATGTCGGTGTGGCGCCGGGTCAGGTCGGTGATGATGCGCAGCGGCGCCTCCGGTCCGGCGGTCTCCAGCAGGTCGCCGTCGAGCCAGCCGCGTAGCAGGGCCTCGAGTGCCGGCAGCGTGCCGCGCTGGGCGGACTGGGAGATCGCGGTGCGGAAGAGCGTGCGGTTGAAGTCGGCGTCCTTGTCGGGATGCAGCGGCAACGCGATCCAGCTCGCCAGGTAGGAGAGGAACGCGGCCCCGCTCTGCGCGGCATGCTCGAGCTGCGCCGGCGGCGTGGCGTCGGGATCGAACAGGTCGGGGATGGCGTCGGCGGCGGCCCGGAGCTCGCCGAAGGCGGCCTCGAAGCTCGCCAGGAAGTCGGCCAGGAAGCCGTCGCCGTCCTCGGCGCGGAACACTTCCGGCAGGTAGTCGAGGAACCGAATGTCGTCGTTCGCCATGCTGATGCTCCCGTCAATCGATCGTCGCCGCGACCTCGAGGTCCCGCAGCTCGACCAGCGAGGTCGCCGAGACCAGCTGGATGGAACCGAGCGACTCGTCGTCGTTCAACAAGAGTTTCCGCACATGATCGACGCCGTCGACGCCTTCGATCCTCTGGTAGAGCTCCGAGCGATACACCGGCCGGCCGAATTCCCAGCCGGTCTCGTCCTTGCCGCCGTCGAGCGGGCTCAGGAAGTCGCGCAGCCGGCTCTCGACCTCGAGCTCGACTTCGCCGCGGCCGGCGCCGGCCCGGGGATCGAGAGCCACCGTCACGGTCAAAGACACCGGGGTGTAGTCCGGCGCCACCACCCGCAGGCGGGTGGCGACCAGGCAGCGCGGGCGCAGGAACGCGAACACCGCCTGGCGCAGGTCCGCCGTCGGCACCGGCGCCGCGGGATCGCCGTCGGACGGCACGATGACCACTTCGATGCGCGGCGCCGAATCGAGCGCGTCCGACGTCACCACCGCGGTGGCCCGGGCGACGCCGCCGCCGGGATCGGTTTCGAGCGCCCAGCGCTCCAGGTCGGCGGCGGTGACCGCGCGCGGGAAGGATCGCAGGGATTCGAGCGCCCGGGCCAGAGTCTGCTCGATCGCCTCGTCGGCCTGGCGCTCGACGCCGACCAGCGCGGCGAAGCGTTCCAGGGTCTGCTCGGGAATCCGGTCGATGCGGTAGAGCGAAGACTCGATCAGGAAGGCGAACAGCTCGAGTAGGGTGATCCCGGGATCGGACGGGTTGTGGTCCGTCCAGGCGGGGAAGTACCTGGGGACCAGGGCCCGCGCTTCGGCCGCGAGCTGGTCGAAGCTGCGGTCGTCGAGATCGGGTACCGGCAAGGGCATCGCGCTTATCTCCTCGCCGCGCCGGCGGTGATGGTGATGTGGTGGGTTCCGGGATAGGGCAGGGACGTGTCGCCGAGGTAGACGACGTTCACGATCCGCTCCACCCCGAGGATGGTCGCCGCGTTCAGGTCGGAGAGCCGGTCCCGCCGCGCCAGGACCGCCTCCTCGCCGTCGTCGAAGTCCTGGAGACGGAGGACCGTGGACGCCGGGCCGGCCGGCACGCCGTCGGCCAGCGGCGCCCGGACGCGGTTGTCGAGCGTCGCCACAAGCGCGCCGGCCGGTAGCTCCAGCTCCAGGTCGTGGACCTCGGCGCCCAGCAGTGGACCTTCGGCATCCGCGGTCACCGAGGTGACCGTCATCGGGAAAGGGTAGAGCACGCTGAGCACATCATCTGGGTCGAGACTGGCGGCGAAGTCCGGGTCCTCGACCGTCAGCTCGACCGTCTCGCCGCCGTCGCCCGGCAGGACGGCGGCCGCCAGGCGGCTGCCGCGCGAGCCGTCCAACGTCATGACCACGCTGCCGCGGGGGCACGGCACGCTCAGACCGCCGCGCGCTTCGACTTCCAGGCTCTCCCCTGTGCCGACCACGGTGAAGTCCTGTGCCGCGGTGACGCGGTCGCCCTCCCGGAAGCCCAGGCACGCGGCGCGCTCGACCGCGGCGCCACCGGCCACCGGCTCGGCGAGGGTCGCCGCTTTGCGCCCGTCGGCGGTGCGCAGGTCGCTGCCGGCGGGTAGCTCCATCGCCGCCGGGGCACCGGGCTCGAGAGTCAACCGGTTCTGAACGGCGTCGCCCACCAGGCGCAGGGCCTCGACGTGGCCGACCCCCGCCACCCCCTCGAGCAGCTGGCAGATCTCCGAGTCGTAGACGTCGCGGCCGAACACCCAGCCGGTGCCGCGCGGTCCGCCGGACAGCGGGTGGAAGAAGGCGTCGAGCGCCGCCAGCGCGCGTTCCTTCACCGCCCGCGCCTCGCGGAGGTCGTTGGGGACCACCTCGGCGGCCACCCCGACCCGCACGTACCCCGGCCCGATGACGTTGATCCGCGTCGGCTGCGCCAGGCCGGCGAAGGCGCGCTCCTGGACGTAGTCCTCGACCCGCCGGACCAGCTCGGTGCCGGGCACGAGCCTCGGTCCGGCGCCGCGTGGCACGATGATCAGCGTCACGCTGCCGGGCTCGAACCGCAGCTCGCGGTCGGTGTTGGGCAGGCATTTGGCGCGCGCCACGCGGGTGCCCACGGCGCGCATCGCCAGCGCCTCGAAATCCGCCCGCGAGACCGCGCGCCGGCGGTGCCGGAGCTCCCGGGGGCCGCGCTCGCGCACCTCCTCTGGGGTCTCCACCTCGGCGCCGTCGCCCGCCGCCAGCGGATTGCTCACCGCCGCCACGCCCGGCACCGACGCCAGCAGCTTGACCACGGTCCCGGTGCCGACGTTGCCGGCCTCGCCGCCGCCGGTGCGGTAGGTGGCGCGCAGATTGTCGCTACCGCGCGGCGGCACCAGCCCACGAATACCGTCGCCGAAGGTGAGCACGCCGGTGGTGTGGTCCAGGGTGTAGTGGCGGCTGCGCGGAGTGGAGCGCAGGAAGTTGGTCACCTCGTGCCAGCGTACCCAGGTCTCGGTCTCACCGGCGGTGGCCGACGGCAGCTCCTTCACCGCGTCCGGCCCCTCTTCCGCCTCGGTCGCCGCCCGCTCGATCTCGCTCGGCGGCTCGGGCTCGCGCACCGCGACGCCCTGGCCCGGCAGCACCGGCGCCCGGCCGAAGCGCAGCGTCTGGCCGGCCTGGCCGTTGCCCGAGCCGAGGTTCTCGGCGCTCACCGTCTCGGCCTGGAGTGCCGGGATGGTATTGAGGAAGATGCCGTGCCAGCGGCGCGGGTCGGCCGGGTCCGAGGCCGCCGCGCGCGCCCGGATCCAGTGGCGCGGCGTCGGGTCGAAGCGGGCGACGGGCGCCATGTCGGCCGGCGTCAGGAAAGTGAGGGTGCCCGACTCGGTGCCGTGGCTGCTGCCGTCGATCACCGCCAGCTCCCGCCAGCTCGTGCCGTCGAAGTATTCCCAGGTGAGATGCGGCGTGTCGGAAGCGGCCGGCCGGGCGCCTTGCAGCACGCGCCCGGCGGCGCGGGCGGCGGCCGCCAGGTAGAGGGTGACGGGCTGCTCGGCGGAGGCCGCGTCGAAGGCCAGGTAGAGCGCCGGCTCCGGATCGGCATGGATCGCCGGCGTCAGCTCGCTCACCGGGACGAAGGGGTCGAAGGCCTCCCCGCCGGCGCTGGCCGTGGTGTGGTCGCGATAGACGAAGCCGTTGCGGCTCACCACGGCCGGCGCGCCCTGCGCGTCGTAGGCCAGGGCCAGCCGGGTGATCACCGGCGGATTGAGGTTGCCGGTACCGGGCTTGGCCCTGAACCCGGCCGCCGGATTGTTGGCCTCGGCCGGCTCGAGCTCCACCGCCCGCCCGTAGCCGCCGTGGGAGATCCGCGCCCGGATCCAGTGGCTGTGCTGTGCGTTGACCTCGGCCGGAACCGCCGGCGGCACCGTGAAAACGACGTCGCCGGCGTGCCCGAAGTGGCCGGTGTCGTCCGCCGTGGGACTGAAGTCTCGCCATCCGTCCGCCCCCAGGAATTCCCAGGTGAGCTCTACGTCGGGGGTCACCATTTCGAGATCGACCACGAGGTCGGCGTTCTGGGGCCACTGCGCCGGCGAGCCGAGATAGAGCACGCTGCCGGGAGAGGGCTCGGCGCCGAAAGGCGAGAACGCCTCGCCCACGCGCGGGTGCTCGTCGGGTCCGAAGGCGTTCATCGGCCTATCGACGCGGGACACGTTCGTGTGCGACACGTCCACGGCCCCCTGGATGGGGCTGTGGTCGAAACGCAGCGGCTCGCTGAGCTCGATGGTGGCTACCGGAATGGCCTCCCAAATCACTCGATCGACGGTGACGAACTCGGGACTGTTGCTCGCGGAGCCGAGTCGCCAGACGTCGCCCGGTCTGACGGGACTGACCGGTTCTTGCAGGAAGACGTGGATGGAGAGCGCCCCCGGTGGCGCGGGCTGGTCCACCGCACCGATGAGCTCGGCGCTCCAGCCGCTCTCGACGCTGGTCCCTGCAGGGTGCGCGGCGAGGAACGGCGGTGCCACCTCTACCGAAACGACACCGGCATTCACCACCTGCACGATCTCGCTGCCGATCCGCAGCACGTCTCCTTCTGCCGGGACGAAGGGGGGCGCCAGGCTCACCTCGTCGTCGTCGATGTCCACGTCCGCGCTCAGGCTGGCGAGGTGGCTCGCGAGCCCCAGGGCATGGACTCGCGGCGCTTCCCGGTAGCTGCCGTCGATCCGCGCCCGCACCCAGAAACCGCTGATGCCGTCGACGAAGGTGTGCTTCATGTCGATGAGGCCGGTGAGAGAGATCGTGCTGCTCTCGGTGAAGCCGTTGGTGCCGTCAGCGACATCGGCGGAGGGAATCTCGCGCCAATGGGCCTCGACCAGGCCATCGGCGCTCTGGTCGAAATACCAGTATTCCCACACCAGAGCCGGCGGCAGGACGTCCGCCATCTCGCAGGTCATCCGCACCTCGGCTCCCGCCTTGGCGAAGGCCAGCCGGCTGCCGAGATAGAGCACGTCGCCGGCCTTCGGCTCCTCGCCGAAGGGCAGGAAGTCCCTGGACACGTCGAGCGGCTCGGTATTGCCGAAAGCGAAGTCGGGCGCCAGGCCGCTCTCCTGGACCCGCAGGCTCAGGTCGCTCGGCTGCAGGTCGCGGGCGGCCGGCCAATCGGGAAGGGGCACGGGAACCGAGGCGTGCAGCCAGCGGCCGGGCATGCCGGCCTTCGGGGCGTCGTCCGCGCTCACTCCGCGGACCTCCGTCTCATCCGGGCCGACGCCCAGGAGGCGGATCCAGGGAGGCTCGATCGCTTCGTCCGGCACCGGGAGCAGGGTCTGCGTCCGGCCGTCTCGGGTGACCGTCCAGACCAGGCGGCGGAGCAGGGCCTTGAGCATCTCCGGCCCCGGAGGATTCTCGCCCCGCGGGGTGAAGTCCACCTCGACGGTGGCGTCGGCGCAGTCGAGCAGCACCGGGTCGCCGAGCGACAGCACGTGGGGTAGCCGCCGCCCGCCGCCGAAGGGGGTGAATCCGTGCCGGCTCTGGCCGGCCAGCGCCGGGGTATGGTCGGCGTGGCGATCCCAGACCGGATCAACCGTCCGCGCCGCCACCAGCCTGGCGGGGATCACGGTCAGGTCTTCGGAAGTCTCGAAGATCACCGGGCTCTGCCCTCCTTTGGGTGGTGTGCCGGCGCGAGTACCCGCCGGCACCCGGGTGGCGGGCGTCCCGGGGGTGAGCGAGAAGGTCAGCGGCGCGGTGGCGGGCGAAGGCGCCAGCAGATCGATCCCCATGGTGTCGAGAAACGCCATCAGGTTCTTCTCGCCCACCCGGTTGAGCCGCGCCAGGGCGATCTCCATCAGCCGGGCGAAGACCCGCTGCAGCATGGTGCCGGCGTCGCCGCCGGTGGGCGGGGTCCAGAGCGGCACGTCCTGCGCGGCCGCGTCCCGGAGCTGGCGCAGGATGTCCTGGAACGTGCGGTCGTCGAGTTGCGGCGGCGCGGCCATCACAGGGCTCCCCGTTCGAGGTAGAAGGGATAGACCAGGTTGAACTGGGTGTCGGTGCGGCGCACCCGGTAGTCGAGCTCGATCAGCAGCACTCCGCGCTGCTCGGAGTCGGCGCGCACGTCGACTCCGAGCACGTCGACGCGCGGCTCGAAGCGGATCAGCGCCTCGGTGACGCGATGCTCGACCAGCGCGATGGTCGCCTGGTTGAGCGGCTCGAACACCAGCTCCTCGAGGCCGACGCCGAAGTCCGGGCGCATCACGCGCTCGCCGCGGGCGGTGCGCAGGATGAGCAGGATGGACTGGCGCACCTGGTCTTCCAGGCGGCTCACCGCCAGGTGCCCGTCGTCGTCCAGCCGCAAGGGAAAGCCGACGCCGGCGCCGAGGAAGCCTTTTCCGCTGCTCGAGTCTTCGCTCATGGTCTGCTCCTCAGCCGACAAGGACGGTGCCCTTCGCCTTGACCTTGCCCACGGGACCGGCGCCGGATTCGTCGCAGGTGACGGCGCGGTCGCCGTCACGCGCCGCCGGCCGGCCGTTGATCAGCACCGTCGAGCTGCCGGCGACGACGGTGGCGCGGTTGGCCGGCGGACTGATGAAGGTGCCGCCGATGGGGACGTGCGGCGGCATGTTGGTGGCGGTGCTGTTCACCGTCGCCCCGGGCTTGCCCATAACCAGCACGTCGGAGCTGACGCCGCCGTCGACGATGCCGGTGAACGGGTGGGGCGTCAGCACGGGCGGGGAGGTCGGGGGCGGTTGGATCCAGTGCTTGTCCTGCGCCTGGACCAGATCGCCCTGTTTGGCTGCCGCTTTACCCATCGCCTCGTCCCCGTTTCCTAGTTGAGGTGCACCAGCCGTCCTTCGATCTTGGTTTCGGCGGCGCTGTCGCCGAGCCGCAGGCCGCCGTCGGCCCTGACCTCGGTCGCGCCGGCCGATTGCATCACGATCTCCTGGGCCTCGATCTCGAGCGTTCCCCCCACGGCCGAGATCTTGAGGTCCCGTTCCGCGGTGATCTCGAGCCTGCCGCTGCTGGTGTCGAGGGTGATCAGATTGCCACCGCCGGCGTCGATGATCTCGATCTTCTCGGCGCCGGCGGTGTCGTCGAGGCGTACTACGTGGCCACTGCGCGACTTGAGGAAGCGGACGTTGTGCTCTTGTGAGAGCTCGGTCTCGGGAGGCCTGTCCTCGCCGTTCCATAGCGAGCCGAGCACGTAGGGGCGGTTCAGGTCACCCTGGTCGAAGGCGATCAGCACCTCGTCGCCGATCTCGGGGATGAAGAAGACACCGCGCTCCGGCGGCACGAGGCGGGCCCAGTGGCCGACGTCGTCGTCGGAGAGGCCCGGCAGCCGCACCTTGATCCAGCCTTCGAACTCCTCCTCGTCCGAACGCTCGTTGTCGATGACGATGCCGCTCATCACGCCGTAGCTGTGGCCGCCCGCCGCAGAATCAGGCAGGTCGCCGCCGGCCGCTTGCAGGGCGAAGAGGTGGGGCGACTGGTTGACCTGGAACGAGGTCTGATAGCCGCTCTCGCTCACCGTGTGAGTGACCTCGCTGACGGTGTAGACGCCGTCGAAGCGCCCGATCCCGCCGACCTCGAGCCGGGTCCCGACGCGGATGTCCGGCCGGCCGATCGAGGCGCCGCTGGCGGTGACGAGGCCCTGCTTCCGATCGGCCAGCACGGCCTCGGCATAGGTCTTCGCCTCCTGGTCGCTGGCCACCGGCGCGTCGGTGATCACCATCACCGTCTCGCCGCCGGCGCCGCGCGTGATCTGCTGGCGGCCCTCGGCCGAGATCTTTTCGTCGTCACGCGGTGCCGTGCGCGCCCGGATCGGCTGCTTCTTCGCCGGATCCCATCCCCGGACCTCGACCGCGCTCACCTGGCCCGCGGTGGAGAGACGCGGCGAGAAGCTGGTCAGGTTCTGACCCCACTCGAGGACGACGGTGCCGCGGATTGGGCGTTCCGACTTGAAGTGGAGGGTGCGGTCCTCGACCCAGAGATGGTAGCCGTTGGTCCGGGCGAGCGCCTGCAGGGTCGCCATGGGGCTGATCCCCTTGGGCTGATTGCGAGGCTCGCTGCGCTCGGGCGTCTGCTCGATCTCGACCTCGATCTCGACTCCCTCGAGCAAATCCAGAATCTGGTCGGTGTCGCTGAAGGACGAGTCGTGGCGGTGCGCGGAATCGGTGCGATCGACGGTGCCGCGGGTGAGCTCGTGGGAGAGGTCGAAACCGTCGACCCGTACGGTGGGCGGGCCACTGCTCGGGAAGTCGGCGCTGAGGGCGGTGATTCGGCCGGTGACCATGCGCTGGGTGTTGTCGACGTAGCCGATCGAGATCTCCACGTGCCGGCCTTCCTTCAACAGGCCCTCGTGCAGCAGGCCGTCGCGTTTGCCGATCAACTCGAGCTTGGGATCGTAGAGCTCGAAGCTGAACTGGCTCGGAGGCTGGCTGTGCTCGGTGACGCTGACCTTGGTGACGCGACGGGCCACCGCCGGCGGCAGCGGCCGGCCTTCGACCTTGATGTCGAAGGTCGGAACGTAGATCGAAGGCAGCAGCTCGGTGATCGGCATCGGGCTCTCCTACAACGTCGGTATGGTCAGCACCTGCCCGGGCGCGAGCGCCAGGGGGTCGTCGAGCCGGCTGGCCTCGGCGATCGGGCGCCACTGCCGCGGATCGCCGTATTCCTCGGCGGCGATGCCTTGCAGCGTCTCGCCGCTCTTCACCACCCGTCTCTTGGTGCGGTCGGACGATTGCAGGGGGATTCTCGCCAGTACGGTCTCGAGCAGGTCGTAACCCTTGAAGGTCACGTCGAGCGTGGCGCGCAGCGGCAGACCGGCGGCGTTGAACAGGTCGAGCTTCTGGCTGACGCTCTCGAGCACGCAGGGGAAGACCAGCGAGCCCCAGATGAACAGCAGCCGCGGCGGCGCGTGAGTGTGGGCGTCCAGAGAGGTGAGCTCGAGCACCCGCGCGGTGTGGGTGCGCACGTCGCCCCCGCCGTCGCTGGTGTCGAAGAACAGCTCCATGGTCAGGGTCTGGGCCTGGCCGCGGACGAACTGCAACAGTGAGGAGCCGAGGCCCGGGATGCCGACCTCGGCGAACTGGTTGGTGCGCTGGAGCTGATACTCCGGCGGATTGAACATCACCGGAATGGTGACGCCGGATTCGGTGTTGATCAGCAGTGCCTTGGTCGCGGCCATCAGAACGACCCTCTACGTTCGCGCTCCAGCCGCTGACGGCGTTGGAGCATCTCGTACACTTTGTCGCTGACGGCGTTGATGTCGAGAGGCGGCGCCGGCGGTGCCGTCGGGGCACGGGGCTCCCGCTTCGCCGGCGCCGGCGCCGCTTCGGTCTCGGCGGCCGGCGTCACCGGTCGCAGCTCGATCCCCGGCAGGGAGACCGGGCTGACGGTCTTCTCGATCAGCTCGGCGATGGCGTCGGGCGTGGCGGGTGGCGGCGACGCGGCCGGCTCCCTCCTGACCGGCGCCATCGCGGGCGGTGTCGCGGCCGGCGCTTCCTTCTCGGCCGCCCTGGGCAAGCGCGGCTCCTCAGGGAGCGCGGGCAGCCGGCGCGAGATCGGTGCGGCGGCCTCCCCGGGACGCGCTTGGCGGGGCTCGATGAGTGGCTGCCG
Source organism: bacterium (assembly GCA_024226315.1). Lineage (GTDB taxonomy): Bacteria > Acidobacteriota > Thermoanaerobaculia > Multivoradales > J023 > JAAELT01. The sequence goes on from JAAELT010000006.1 coordinate 120,922, forward strand.
AACCTCCCGGCGTGGCTCGGACGAGACCGTCGGCACCAGGTGTGGCTCGGGCGTGCGGATGCGGGTCAGCTCGAGGGGCTGCCACACCGGCCGCTCGCCGGCTTGCGCCCGTGCCGGCTCTGGCGTCGTCGTCTCTTCGGCCGCGAACACGGGGCGGAGCCTGGCTCTGGCCCGACGCAGCGGCGCCGGGGAGGGGTCGGCGGCCGGCGCCCCGGGCGCGGATGCGGTGGCCGGTGCCGTTCGCCGGCCCGCGCGCACGCCGTCCGGCGGCTGGTGCCCGGCGACTTGCCGCGGCTCGACGACAGGTGCCGGCAGCTCCAGAGGAGACCAGGCGTCCACGCGTCGGTGCGGTGGCGTGGGCTCTTCGTGCCACCTTGCCAGCCGGCCGGCGCCCACCCCCAGGGACTCGGCCCGATGCCGGATGCCCGCGACCAGGGACGTCGTCAGGCGCAGCGCGGCGGGCGCCCAGGCCTGGCGCCGCTGTACGCCCGCCAGGAAGGCGGCACCAGCTTGGCTTTCGGTTTCGCTGCTCATGCTCGTCGTGCTCTCAGCTCGGCTGCCGGTTGATCCTGGCGATCTCCGCCACCCACCGGCGTCGCTGCGCGTGCTCCAGACACATCAATTGCTCGTGGGACCAATGGAAGTGGTACGCGACGTAGGCTACCTCCTCGTACAGCTGGTCGAGGGGGTAGCCTAGGATTCCCCCGGGTCGGGGGGCTCCACGGTGAAACTCTCCCGGCAGTGCGGGCACTCGACTTTGCGCGCCTGCTCACCCTGTTGGTTGATCCGGTTGTAGAGCTCCTGCAAGTAGGCGAAGTCGGAGGCGTACAAACCCTCGATGACCTTGGGGTTGATCATCTCCAGCGATCCGAGGCGGGTGATGACCCGCGCCAACAGGATGACTGACAGATATGCCGGGTTGCCGCGCACCCGCGGGTCCTTGAGCGGCAGAATTTCGTCCGCCGCCGTCGCCAGACGCATGGATCCCTCGCGGTGCGGGGTGCCCTCCGCGTCCATGTACCCCCGGGGCAGGGTGAATTCGAACTCGGTCTGGAGCGTCGCCGTCATGGCATCTCGCCTCTAGGCTCTCTCCACCCTCTGGCACGACACGGTGAGCGAATCGATCGCCACGTCGTTGCCCTTGCCGTCGAGCGACGCGCCTTCCCACTTGCTTGGCCAGGCGCCGAAGAAGTTCCAGCGCACCGCCTCCTGCCCGGCGTCGTCCTGCAGGATGACCGAGCCGTTGCGGCGATCGATCCGGCCGTTGACCGCTGACAGGTGCCAGTCGTAGAGCTCGGTCGAGTCCGTGACGCCCCACTTGAGGCTGATGTCGGGATAGCTCACCGGGCCCCGGAGTTTGTTCACCGTATCGGCGTCGCCGCCCTCGCGGTACTCGATCACCGTGACCTCCGAGCCGAAGCCGCTGCACTCGGAGAATCCCGCTTGAACGATTCCGTCGATCTCCACCAGAAACTTGAAGTTCTTATATGGATCGGCCATCGACCTGTCTCCTTTCTTGATCTGTTATCCGCCGGTGATCTGCTGGATGCGGAAGATGACGAACTCCGCGGGCTTGGTGATCGCCACGCCGACTTCCGTCACCACCTGGCCCGCCTCGCGGACGTCGGAGGGATTGGTCTCGGCGTCGCAACGCACGAAGAATGCCTGTTCCGGCGTCTCGCCGAACAGTGCGCCGGCGCGCCACTGCTGCAGCAGGAAATCGCTGACGCTGCGGGTAATGCGCTGCCACAGGGCCGGGTTGTTGGGCTCGAAGACCGCGAACTGCGTGCCTTCGTCGATCGACTCGCGCATGAAGTTGAAGAACCGGCGGGTGCTGATGTAGCGGAACTCCGAGTTGGCTTCATCAGCGCTGGTGCGTGCGCCCCAGACCTTGACCGCGCCGTTGAATACCCGGATGACGTTGACTCCGTCGACGTTGAGCTGACCTTGATCGGCCCTGGTCATGCCGATCTCGGTGTCGAGGGCGCCGATCAAGCCTTCGTTGGCCGGTGCCTTGTGCACCCCGCGCGCGCCGTCGCTGCGGGCGTAGACGCCGGCGAGGTGTCCGCTGGGGGGCACGGCCTTGATTTCCTCGTCGACCGGGTCGTAGACATTGATCCACGGGAAGTAGACTGCGCCGTAGCTGCCGGATTCGCTGCGGCCGGCCTGGGCGATCTCCGCCGCCGTCTGCGCGCTCGGCTCCTGCACGCCGTCGAGGATGGCGAAGCGGTCCTCGAGGCCGAAACAATGCGCCAGGATCGCCCCGTGCTGAACGTCCGTTATCGCGCCCGGAACCGCGACGATGGCGATCTCGTCGATCGGCGCTAGCTTGGCGAGCTCCTGGGAGGGATCGTTGAGCTCGAGCGCGTCGTCGACGCTCAACACCCAGCAGCGGGTGCCGCCGTTGCTGAAGAACCCGTAGACGGCGTGGGCCAACGTGGCGTTGCCGGTCTTGAACTTACCGAAAGTGTTCTTGAACTGCTCCCAGCCGGTGATCAGCTGGGGGGTCCCTGCCGTGGCCATGGTGTAGGGTGTGCCGTCGGGCTTCGACGGCATCTCCACGCTGCTGTCGACGAAGCCGATGAAGCCCGCTGTGCTGGTGCCGACGCCAGCGATGGGCCGCGCCGCCGGGGGCGTCTCCTCCACGTAGACTCCTGGTGCCAGATACGCCATGTTCTTTGCTCCTTTCCTTGTCCAGAAGGATCTCTGCTCTCGAATCTGCTCCTAAACCAGTTGCACGTCGTAGTCGCTGCCGGCGGGCGCCGGCACGTTTACGGTGACTTCGCTCAGAATCGAATCGGCCTGTGCCCTCAGGGTGTAAGTGCCGGCTGGGATCCGGCCCAGACGGTAGCGTCCGTCGCCGTCCGTAATCGCTTCCAGGCCGCGCTCCACCAGCGTAACCGTCGCCTCTTGGACCGGCTCGCCCTGGGCGTCCGTGATCCGGCCACCGATGCGGTGCGACGTGGGGCCGGGACCCGTCGCTTCGGCCGGCGCCATGCGGATCGTGTCGGTGATCGCGATTGGGGCGGTCTCCGGCGCGAAAACGTCCATGGCCACGGTTGCCGTGACCGTCAGCGACGGGCGCAGCTTGTTGCCGACCGCGGACCAGAACTCGGGTGGGTTCGGCAGGCCGTCGGCACGAGCGGCGATCAGGGGCAGGGGGGGCTCCTGCCCCGCGAGGCTGCCCTGAAGAAATTCCGACGGGATCGTCGGAGTCCGTGAGAAGATCGCCAGCGCTTGGCTGAGCAGGCGATGCTCGTCGAGCACCTGCTGCTCGCCGGTGGTGCTCGGCCAGGCGGTCACCAGGTAGGAACATGCCACCCGCAGCGGCGGTTGCCGGATGATCGCCTCGCCGCTCACGTGTTCGACGATCGGCTCGTTGCTGCGCTGCACGACGTTCTCCCGGATGTCATAGAGGAAGAGGTCGACGGTGGTCTGCGCCGGCGCGAAGGGATCGGTCGGGCGGTCGAAGGCGATCTGTGCAGCGCCCAGCTCCGCCGGCAGCCCCGATTGGGACAAGATGGCGCGCAGGGTCAGGCTCAGGTCGCGGATCACGGGACTTTCTCAGATAGCGTCAGCAATTAGTCGGTGAGCACCTTGCCCATTTTCTGGTACTCGCGCCTGGTGGCGTGGAGCAGGTGCTCGGCGCTGACGGCGTCGCCGTCCTCCGCAGCCAGGAATGCGGAGGCCAGAGCGATATTCTTGATGTTGCCGCCGGTGAGTTTGAAACGGTGGGCCAGGGAATCGAGATCGACGTCGTCCGCGAGCCGCGCCTCCCGGGGCCAGATGCGGTGCCAGATCCGGCGTCGTAGCTCCTCGTCGGGGAAAGGGAAAGCGACGATGCAGGCCAGGCGGCGCACGAAAGCCTCGTCCAGGTTCTGGCGCAGGTTGGTGGCCAGGATGGCGACGCCGTCGTAGTCCTCCATCTTCTGCAGCAAGTAGGCGATTTCGATGTTGGCGTAACGGTCGTGGGAGTCGCGTACCTCGGACCGCTTACCGAATAGTGCGTCGGCCTCGTCGAAGAACAGGATGGCATTCGCGGACTCTGCGGCGATGAAGATCCGGTCGAGATTCTTCTCGGTCTCGCCGATGTACTTGCTGACGACCGCCGCGAGGTCGATACGGTACAGGTCGAGCCCGAGCTCGCGAGCGAGGACTCCGGCGGCCATCGTCTTGCCCGTGCCGGAGGGCCCGGCGAACAGCGCGGCAACCCCCTTGCCTTGCGAGAGCTTGCCGTCGAAGCCCCATTCACTCAGCACCCGTCGGCGATGGACGATGCGTTGGCACAACTCGCGAAGCTGTGCCGCGACGTCCTCTGACAGCACGATGTCGTCCCAGGTGTGGATCGTCCGGACCTTTTGGGTCAGTGGCGCCAGATTCTGGCCGGTTTGATCCCGCGCGGCGGCGAACAGATCGTCGAGGGTCGGTCGTGCTCGCCCTCCACGCCAGCGCGCCTGCTCACCGGCAGCGCCAAAGGCTGCCGCGATCTGGCCGGCGGTGAGCCGGAAACGGCTCGCCAGGGTGTCCAGATCCCGAGCGTTCAGCTCGCCGTCTGCCTCGGCGAGATGATGCGACCAGCAGGCGCGACGCTGAGCAAACGCTGGTACGGGAAGCGGCACGCAGACCACGTCGAGCGGCACCCGCCCGCTCGCGGTCCAGGGACGGGTTCCCGAAAGAAGGGCGACGCCGCGGTGCTCGGACAGAATGTCGAGCAGACGCTCGAGACGCGCCGGCCGCTCGGCGCCACGGAGCGCGTCGACGTCCTCCAGATAGAGGACGGCGGCGCCGAGCCGGGCCTCGCGCACCAGGATTTCGGCCAGCTCGCCGAGCTTGCCGAGCTCGGCCTCGGTCGTGTCGAGGCGGGAACAGTCGGCAGCGAGCAACGGCGCGGTGGTCTCGGCCGCTACGGCCTCGGCGACCTTCCGGGCGGCCGCGCAGCACGGGCCGTGGAAGTAGACGCGCAGCGCGCGTCGATCCCGCCGGGCGCTGGACACGAGGCGGTGTAGCCGCCGCGTCACTTCTTTTTCGATGGGAATCCGCTCTGACGCCCCCGCCGGCTCGATCCGTTCGCACACCGGCGCCAGGCGCGGATCGAGACCCGGCTCTGCCAACAGGAAGCGAACGATCTGTTCGTCGAGCTCCAGATAGCGCGCCAGCAGAGGGGCACCCGGTTGATGCGGGTCGGCGGACAGGCGCAATACGCGATGCCGGATCAGCGGCGCCTCGGGGGCGAAGCGCCGTCGCCGAGTCAGCTTGACGGCAGCCGACGAGCACAGCAGGTTGAGGGCCAGGTCGACGGTGGGCCGCTTGCGCGTGACGTCGTCCTGCAGGTAGGCGTAGAGTCGCTCGTAGCGCAGGTCGATCTCCGGCGCCAGCGCCAGCAGCACGAGGTCCATGTCGAACGGGGAGAGCCCGAAGATCCCTTGCAGGGAGGCCAGTCGTGAGCCTTCCCAGGCCTGCTCGGTCTCGGGTGAATCGTCGCGTTCGCGCCAGAGAACCGGTTTGCCGGGCTCACGATCCAGGAGCCTCTGTACCTCGCTTGGGCTGATGTGCAGACCGCGATGAGGGTCGGTGGCGGCTTCCGGACCGTAGACGTCGGTCGCGGTCTCGACAGCCCGCCCGAGCAGGCTGTCCAACCGCTGCAGTGCGCGCAGCAGGGGCTCCAATTGTGCCGATACGGCGGGTCGCTCCAAGACGGCTACCATGTGTGGCTCCACGTGCCGTTGCCCATCGGACGGTCCCCGAGCTCTCGTCAGCTATCGCCGCGCTTCGGGAACCTTCTGCTCCTGCGAATCCCAAAGAGAATAGCGGCAAAGCTTAACAGAAACGGAGCATGGTTGCCGGTTCGGCCGCGACCGACTCTCGAAGGCGGTTGTGACCTACAATTGCCGCTCACCTTTCGAAGAGGCGATCCGTCATGCATCCGAACGCCGAGCTGATCCAGCGTTTCTACACCGCCTTCGCCGACCGCGATCACCAGACCATGGCGTCGTGCTCTCCGGCGGCGCCATCAGCCGTCATGAGGACGTTTTCGACCTCTACCGCTGGACGCGCATGGCCCTCGGTCCCGCGGGCGTTCTCCCGGGTTGGACGGGGCTCATCCAGAACAAGGTCCGTGGGCAGGCGAATGCTCAGCTCGAGAAGTTCGTCGCCCGAGAAAAGAAGGAGATTCCATGAATCGGCAACTCAGGCCGGCCGGCATCCGCGCTCTCTCCGTGCTCCTCCCGTCCGAGACCCGGACCATCACTCTTCCTTCCGGCCAGAGCGCCTTGCGGCATACCCTGCCCGAGGGCATGTCGGGTCTCGACATGGATATCGCCGCGGCACGGCAGGTGATGGACGCCGCCGGGCTCGAAGCGGCGGACGTCGATCTGGTGGTGAGTGCAAGCTTTCCGGCCTTGCCGGAGCCCTGCATCGGGAACGCTACGCCGCTGGCGTGGGAAATGGGCATGGAGCGTGCCGCGGCCTGGAATCTCGAATCGGCTTGCGCCGGTGGACTGGTGGCGATCAGAAGCGCCTGCCACGAAGTCATGCTCGGCGAGTACGACACGGTGCTGCTGATCGTCGGGTGCCCGTATTCCCAGACTGTCGAGAACGATCATCCGGCCTTCGACGTCGTCGGCGACGCGGCTTTCGCGGCCGTCATCGGGCCGACGCCGCAACAGGGGTTCCTCGGCAGCGTGATCCGGAACTCCGGGCCGACTTGCCCCCTGGTGTCGTGGAGCGTGGACCTTGAGGTGCCGTCTGGAATCCGCCTCGCGGTGAGCGGTAAGACCGCCGGGCAGCTCGAAAACTGGGCGCTCGGCGAGCTGCCGGCGCTCTCTAGCGAGCTGTTCGAGCGCACCGGGCTGACCGCCTCCGACGTCGACCATTGGGTGTGCAACGCGCCCACCCCCAGGTTCGTCGACCGGGCCCTCGAGGCGATGGGCGGCGAGAGCTCGGGCGGCGTCAACACCAACCGCCTGGTCGGCAACATCGGGCCGACCCTGATCGGCGTGTCGCTTTTCTACAACGCGATCTTGCGCGATTTCCAGCCCGGTGACGTGGTGCTGTGCTGCAGCATGGGCAGCGAGTCGAGCCTGGCGGTCTGCCTGCTGAGGTGGCCCGAGAACGTTGCCCTGTCGGATGTACCCGCGCACGCGTCGCTGGCGAGCATGAGGGAATTCGAAGCGGAGCGGCTGGCGCAGTAGGTCCGACCCTGGATCAGCCCGCGCCGCCGTAGGGTCTCGAGCGCCGCGTCGACCGGCCGCTCGCCGGAATCCGCGGTACGGCACGGATGCCGGACCGCGGTCGCTCCGGCGAAGTGGGCTAAACTGCGCTCGTGGACGAGACCGAGGTCGCCAACAGGCTCCTACCGCCTCCCCCCGAGCGGGTGGGCCCCTACCGCATCGAGACCCGGCTCGGGGTCGGCGGCATGGGGGCGGTCTATCGCGCCCAGGACGAGCGCCTGAAGCGGCCGGTCGCGATCAAGCAGATCCTGCCGGAGATGGCAGGTGACGAGAAGGCCTGGAAGCGGCTTCGGCGGGAGGCTCAGGCCGTCGCCCGCTTGAACCACCCGGCGATCGTCCAGATCTACGACATCGTCGAGCGTGACACCGGTGACTGGATCGTCATGGAGCTGGTGGAGGGCGACACGCTCTATTCGATGGTCGAGAGTGGCCCGCTCGAGCTGAGCCGGGCGCTCGATCTATTGCGCCAGGTGACCGAAGGTCTGGTCGCGGCCCACGACAAGGGAATCGTGCACCGCGACCTGAAGGCCGAGAACGTCATGGTCACGGCCGACGGCAGGGCCAAGATCCTCGACTTCGGGCTGGCCAAGCTGCTCTGGCACCAGGGCGACAAGTCGTTGTCGATCGAGGGGTCGATCCTCGGCACCGGCCGCGCCATGTCGCCGGAGCAGGCGCTAGGCGACGACGTGGATCATCGATCCGACCTCTTCTCCCTGGGCACGTTGATGTACGAGACGGTCTCCGGCAAGGCGCCCTTTCACGGTTCGAGCATCTTCCGCACCCTTGCGCAGGTCTGTTCGGATCCGCACACGCCTGTACGCGAGATCAACGGCGAGGTGCCGATGGCGCTGGCGGCGTTGATCGATCGCATGCTGGAGAAAGACCCCGCCCGGCGTCCGCAGACCGCGGGCGAAGTGCTCGAGGCCCTCGACGCGATCGAGGTGTCGCCGGGGGCGAGAGGACCGGCGGTGGAATCAGGCGTGGCCGGAGCCAAGGCGGCGGTCGCCGAGCCCGTGGAGGCGGAAGCCACGCTGTGGATGCACCCGGCCCAACGCGGGCGGATCGGCAGCGGTGGGGAGTCGAGCTCCGGTCTACACATCCGGACTCTGCTGCGGATCCATCTCGAAGATCCGGCCCGGAAGGCCGAGCTCGGTACCACTCGCGCACGGGTGGTCGGCAGTCGTCACGACCGCCTGGTTCGCGATCTGCTCGCGAAGTCCGGGGGGCTCGAGATCGACAGGCGCGCGGACGGCTTCCTGCTGCTCTTCGAGCGCCCGGCCGAGGCGGTCGCCTACGCGCTGACCTACCAGCGGGCGCTAGCGGAATTCGGCGAAGAAGAGGGCGTCGAGCTCTCGGCCGGCGCTGGCATCCACCTGGGCGAGATGTTCATGTCCGAGAACCTGCCCGCCGACGTTTCCCGCGGCGCGAAGCTGCTGGAGGTCCAGGGGCCGGCCAAGCTGATCGCGCAACGGACCGCGGAGCTCGCCCGGCGCGGGCAGATCCTGATGACCCAGATGGCCTTCGAGCTGGCGCGTCGCGCGATGGCCGCGGCCGAAGAGACGGAAGATCTCGACTGGGTGGCGCGGGGTCGCTACCAGTTCGGCGGCGTCGAGGAAATCCAGATCGTCTTCGAGGTCGGCCCGGCCGGGGTGGCGTCGACGCCGCCGCCGGCCGACACGGAGACGGCCACGCGCCTCCTCGGCCGGCGCGCCGACGAGGCCGGCCCCGGCTCGCGACTCCGGCGCTGGCTGCCGGCCGCCGTCGCCGCCGTGGCGCTGCTGACACTCGCGATCTGGCCACCCAGCTGCGGACCGCAGAGTGGAGCGCGCGAGACTCTGGCCGTCCTGGGGTTCAAGAACTTGTCCGGGAGCGCCGAGACCGAGTGGCTGTCGATCGCCCTGGCGGAGCTTCTGGCGGCCGAGTTGGCCACGGCCGGCGACTTGCGGCTGGTGCCCGGAGAGAGCGTCGCCCGCATGAAGCTCGAGCTCTCGGTGCCGACGTCGGAGACGCTTGCTGGCGACACTCTTCAGGCCATCCGTCGCAACCTCGGTAGTGACTACGTGTTGGTGGGCTCGTACCTGATGCTCACCGGCGATCAGAGAGCGTTGCGTCTCAACCTGCGTCTGCAATCAACCGAAGGCGACGAAACCATCGCGCACAGCGCCACCGGTAGCGAGTCGAGGCTGTTCGAGCTGGTTTCAGAGGCAGCCCTCGGCTTGCGCGAAAAGCTTGGTCTGGGGCAGATCTCGAGCGAGGACGCGGCGGCTGTTCGGGCGACCGTCAGCGGGGTCTCGGAGGCCAATCGACTCTACTCCGAAGGGCTCGCCGAGCTGTACAGTTACCATGCCTTGACTGCGCGGGACCTGTTGCTCGACGCCGTGGCCACCGATCCGGAGTACGCCCTCGCGCACGCGGCACTCAGCCAGGCCTGGTCGGATCTGGGGTACGACAAGAACGCCCGGGAGAGTGGCCGGCGCGCCTTCGAGCTGGCCAAGGACCTGCCCGGGGCGTCGTATCTGGCGATCGAGGGGCGCCTCCACGAGGTGATGGGGGAGTGGGACAAGGCGGAGGACACCTACGGCGTGCTCCGCGAGTACCATCCTGACGACGTCGACCACGGTCTCCGCCTCGTCCGAGCCCAGACGCGTGCCGGGCGGGGGCGCGAAGCCCTGGTCACGATCGAGTCTCTGCGCGGTCTGCCGGCGCCGGCGCGCGACGATCCGCGGATCGATCTGGCGGAAGCCGCGGCCCGCGATTCGCTGTCGGACTATCAAGGCACGATCGACGCTGCCGAGCGCGCGGTGGCCAAGGGACGGGGCAACGGTACGTTGATCGTCATCGCCGAGGCGCTGCAGCGCCAGTGGCGTTCACTGCGCAATCTCGGCCGCGCGCAGGAGGCGGAGGCGGCGCTGGCCGAAGCGCGACGCCTGTTCGCCGTCGTCGGCGACCGTGGTCGCGTGGCGCAGGCCCTGAGCGGGGCGGCCGTGCTGCTCGAAGACCGCGGCCAGCTCTCCGAGGCCGAAAAGCTCTTCCGCCAGGCGCTCGAGATCCATCGCGAGATCGGCCACCGCAAAGGCGTCGCCGAAGGTCTCAACAGCCTCGCGGATCTGATCCTCGATCGCGGCGAGCTGGAGTCGGCACGGGAAATGGTGGGCCAGGCGGTGGCTGCCGCTCGCGAGCTCGGCGACCGGGAGGCCGAGGCGAAGTACCTCGACACCAGCGTCTGGATCCTGTTGCGCCTGAGCGAGTTGGCCGAGGCCGAGCAGCTGGCGCGCCAGGGTCTAGCGATTTACGAGGAGATCGGCAATCGCGAAGGGGTTGCCTGGGGGCACTATTACCTCGCCCAGGTGGCCTTTGCCCAGGGGCAGATCGGCACGGCGCGCGGCGAGTACGTGAAGGTGATCGAGATCGGGCGAGAGATCGGCTCCAATCATTTGCCGAGCTTCGCCCTCCATGGCCTCGCCGAGGTCGATCTCGCGCAGGGAGATCTGGCGGCGGCGATGCGCAATGCCGAGGAGTCCCAGTCGGTGGCCTCGGAGCTCACGCCGGTCGAGATCGAGCTGCAGCGCTGCCGGCTGTTGCTCGAATCGGGTGAAGCCGCCGAGGTGGTCGAAGCGGCGTTGCGGCTGGCGCCCGACCTGCGGGCAGAGGAACGGCGAGACGACGAGGCCGCCGTGATGGCCCTGCTCGCCCAGGCGCAGCTCGCTCGCGGTGACCTCGCCGCGGCGCGTGCTGCCGTCGACCGCTCCCGGACGCTCGCTGCGGCCAGCCAGAATCCGGCCCTGCGCCTGTCGGTGGACATAGCCGTCGGGCGCTTCCAGGCGGCCGGCGGCGACGTGAATGGCGCCGTACGCCTGTTCGAGGCGGCGCGCCGCGAAGCGCAGCGACGCAGTCTCGTCGGCCTGGTCTGGGAGGCGCGGTTGGCGTCCGCGGAGGTCGAGGCGGCGTCCGGCAAAGCCGGGGGCCGTGCGCGGCTGGAGGCCCTCGAGGCGGAAGCGGGCGAGCGGGGCTTCGGTCTCGTGGCGCGCAAGGCCGCCGCGGCACTCGGTCGATCAGGCGGCTGAGGTCAAGACAACCACTCGATGTGGTGGTTGTTGAACCAGGCGTCCACGATCCGCACCTCGCCGCCCGGAGTGGCCCACGTGCGCGGCTCGTGGAAGTGGCCCAGGAGCAATACGTCATGACCCTCGCCCAGGCGGGGCGCGGCGTAGCGCAGGATCGCTTCTTTCGGGATCTCCATCTTGTGCTTGAAGTTTGTCTTCGACAGGCTTTCTTCGACCGAGCTCGTCATCCACCGTGCGATCGGCGGTGGCAGGGCAGCCATCGCCCAGCGCGAGGGCAGGCTCTTCGACAGCCAGCGCCAGAACAGGTACTGGCGGTCGCGGTCGTTGAGGCCGTCGCCGTGGACCGCCAGGTAGCTGACGCCACCCGCTTCGAATGTCAGCTCGGTCCCGACGCTTTGGAAGAGCCTCGAATAGGGGCTCTTGGCGATGAAGAAGTCCCGGTTGCCCTCGATGTAGTCGATGCGTATTCCGCGTTCACCGAGACGGCGAAGTGTCTCGAGGACGCGGCGGATCATCGGGGTTTGGAAAGACCGCCGGCCGACCCAGACATGAAAGACGTCGCCGAGCAGGAGGAGGTGCCTGCAGCCCTGCTCCGGCAGTTCTTCGAGCTGCTCGATCAGCGGCTCGGCATCACCCCCCGGGCCTCCCAGGTGGCAGTCGGCAATGACGGCGACGGACATAGGAGTGACGTCAGACGATCTTCAGCTTGGGTCTCTGACCCCGCCCGACCTCCGCGGCAACCGCTTCGCAGATCTTCTCGAAGGCCTCGGCGTGAGGGCCCTCGCTCTGCGACACGACGATCGGCTCGCCGGCGTCACCACCCGCGACGATCGCCGGGTCGAGCGGGATCGAGCCGAGAAAGGCGGTGCCCACCACCTCGGCGGTGCGCTCGCCACCACCGTGCTTGAAGACGTGCGTGGTCTCGCCGCAGTGCGGGCACGCGAAGCCCGACATGTTTTCGATGATCCCGACCACCGGTACGTTGACCTTGCGGAACATCGCCAGGCCCTTGCGGGCGTCGATCAGCGCCACGTCCTGCGGCGTGGTGACGATCACCGCCGCCGACAGCGGCACCTTTTGAGTCAGCGTGAGCTGAGCGTCGCCGGTGCCGGGCGGCAGGTCGACGATCAGGTAGTCGAGCTCGCCCCAATCGACTTGTCCGAGCATCTGCTCGAGCGCCTTCATCACCATCGGTCCGCGCCAGATCACCGGTGTGTCCATCTCCACCAGGAAACCCAGGGACATGACTTTGACGCCGTACTTGAAGAACGGCTCGAGCGTCTGGCCGTCGGTCCGCGGTCGCTCGGTGATGCCGAACATCATCGGCATCGAAGGCCCGTAGATGTCCGCGTCGAGCAGCCCGACTTTGTGGCCGAGCTGAGCCATGCGCACCGCCAGGTTGGCCGAGACCGTCGACTTGCCGACCCCGCCCTTGCCGCTGGCTACCGCTACGACGTGCTCGACGTCCGGGAGCAGGCCAGGATCACGAGAGATCGCCCGCTGCGCCGCCGCGCCGCGGTTGGGTGGCTCCTGGACGTGCAGGCGCGCCGCCACCGCGGTGACTCCGGCGACCCGGCGAACCGCCTCCTCGGTCTCGGAGCGCACCTGCTCGGCGGCGTCCGGATTGTGTGTCGACATCTCGAGCTCCACGGACACCGTGGAGCCGGCGACCTCTAGGCCGCGAACAAAACCGAACGAAACGATGTCGCGGCTCATTCCCGGGTAGCGGACGCTCTTGAGCGCATCCCAGACCTGTTCCTCGAGCTCTTTCGACATGGTGGCGATCCTTTGTGTGGTGACGCGGGCGGTGGGCGGGGTGGGCCGAGTCCTGGCGGGCGCGGCTCAAGGATACATTAAACTTCGGGGCGATGTCCCCACCCTCGTCCCGCGCCTCGAACTGCCTCAGCGTGCTGCGAATCAGTCTGCGCATCGGTGCGCTCTATGATCTGGTGTTTGCCGCCTTGTTGCTGCTGGCGCCCGACGTCCCGGCCCGGCTGCTGTCCGTGCCGCGCCCGAGCGAGGATTTCTATCTCTGGCTCATCGCCGTGATGTCGGTAATGTTGGGGATGGTCTATCTGCTCGCCGCCTACGACCCGATGGCGTACGCCGGCAATGTGTTGGTGGCGATCGGCGCCCGCGGTGCCTTGGCGGCGGCGCTGACGGCCGCGGCTCTGAGAGGCAGCGGGCTCGATGGGCTCTACCTGCTCGCGGCGGTCGACCTGTCGTTCGCTGCCGTGCACGGGGTCTGCTGGTGGCTGATCGGGAATCTGAGAGCACAGCTCTTGTAGTGCCCGGAAAACCGCTGATACTCTTGTGCCCACCGCGGGCGCTCCCAGACACCATATGACCGATTCTGTCTCGTCCTCCCCGGAGTGCCAGCAGCCCTCTACCTGAACTCGACCCGAGTCGACACATGACAGCTCACATCCTGGTGACCGGCGGCGCTGGTTTCATCGGCTCCCACCTGATCCGGCGCCTGCTCGATCGTGGCGAGCGCATCACTGTGCTCGACGACTTCAACGACTTCTACGATCCGGCTCTCAAGCGAGCCAATGTCGCGCCCTTGGCAGGGCGCGACGACGTCCGCTTGATCGAAGGCGACATTCGCGATGCGGAGCTGGTGAACCGGCTGTTCGATCCGGCGAGCAACCCCGGCTGGGGCGGCTTCGACGCCGTCATCCACCTGGCGGCGCGGGCCGGCGTCAGGCCCAGTCTGGCGGAGCCGATCCTCTACGAGGAGGTCAACTGTATCGGTACGCTGCATCTGCTCGAGGCGGCGCGCCGCTCGGGGCCGGAGGTCTTCGTCTTCGGCTCCTCGTCGTCGGTCTACGGCATCAACCGCAAGGTGCCGTTCTCCGAAGACGACCCGATCGATTTGCCGATCAGTCCCTACGCCACCACCAAGCGGACCGGCGAGTTGATGTGCTTCAACTACCATCACCTCTACGGTCTGAAGACTTCGTGCCTGCGCTTCTTTACCGTCTACGGCCCGTCCCAGCGCCCCGAGATGGCGATCCACAAGTTCACTGATCTGCTGGCGCGCGGCGAGACGATCCCGCTCTTCGGCAACGGCGACAGCCGACGCGATTACACATACGTCGACGACATCGTGGACGGCATCATCGCCGCCCTCGACCTGGCCCCCGGTTTCGAGATCTTCAACCTCGGTGGCGCCGAGACCACGCGGCTCGGAGACCTGGTCCAGTGGCTCGCGGCCGAGCTTGCCGTGGAGCCCAGGATCGAGTATCTTCCCGATCAGCCCGGTGACGTTCCGATCACCTACGCCGATGTCTCGAAGGCGGAGAGAATGCTGGGCTACTCACCCAAGATTCCGATCCGGGAGGGCCTGCGGCGTTTTGCCGCCTGGTACCAGTCCTCGCGCAGCTGAGGACGTTCCACTCCCGAGTCCCCGGGTCGAAAACTCGGCCGAAAAAGAGAGCGAGAGCATGAACATCTGTGTCGTGGGCAGCGGCTACGTCGGGCTGGTCACCGGCGCCTGCCTGGCGGACTTCGGCATGAACGTGACCGGAGTCGACAAGATCGCTAGCAAGGTGGAGGCGTTGCAGAAAGGCGAGATACCGATCTACGAGCCTGGCCTTCGTTCGATCGTGCGCAAGAACATGGCGGAGGGCCGGTTGCGCTTCACCACCGAGCTCGGACCCGCGATCGAGCAGGCGAGGGCGGTTTTCATCGCGGTCGGAACGCCGCCGCGGCCCGACGGCTCGGCGGACCTCACCTTCATCGCGCAGGTCGCCCGCTCGATCGGCCGCCACCTCAACGATTACAAGGTAATCGTCACCAAGAGCACCGTACCCACCGGCACCGGCCAGAAGATCGAGAAGCTTGTGGCCGAGGAGTCCGGCTCGAGTCAGGAGTTCGCCGTGGTGTCGAACCCCGAGTTTCTGCGCGAGGGTTCGGCGATCGACGATTTCCTGCGTCCCGATCGCGTGGTCATCGGCACCCGCGATCCACGGGCGATCGAGATCATGCTCGAGATCTACTCGCCGTTGCGGGTGGCCGACGTGCCGTTCGTGGTCACCGACGTCGAATCGGCCGAGCTCATCAAGTACGCCTCCAACGGGTTTCTGGCGACCAAGATCTCCTTCATCAACGAGGTCGCCGCTCTGTGCGAAGCCTTCGGCGCCGACGTCGGAGTGGTGGCCCAGGGCATGGGCCTGGACAGCAGGATTGGCCCCAAGTTTCTCCATCCCGGTCCCGGCTTCGGTGGCTCCTGCTTTCCCAAGGACACCCGCGCGGTGGCCCAACTGGCGAAGGAAAAGGGTCAGAAGTTTCGCATCATCGATGCCGTCCTGGAGGCCAACGACGCGACCAAAGAGCGCATGCTCGCGAAAATTCGAGACTCCCTGGGCGACCTGGAGGGCCGGACCGTCGGGGTGCTGGGATTGTCGTTCAAGCCAGATACGGACGATATTCGCGAGTCGCCGGCGCTGCCGATCGTCGAAGGGCTACTGGCGGACGGCGCCGTCGTACGGGCCCACGACCCGGAGGCGATGCCCGGCTGCCGCGAGCTGTTTCCCGACGTCGTCTATTGCGACAACGCCTACGAGGCCGCCCGCGGAGCCGACGCCCTGGTGATCCTCACCGAGTGGAACCTGTTTCGCGCACTCGAGCTGAAGCGTCTGAAGCGTCTGCTGCACAGGCCGCTGGTGATCGATCTACGTAACATCTACCAGCCGGCCCAGATGGCCGCGGCCGGATTCCACTATGTCTCGGTCGGCCGTCCGGAGGGCCGTCCGGCACCTGAGATGGCGGCGGTCGCCGAGGAGCGCGCGTAGCCTTCGCGAGATCGGATGACAAGAAAAATGATTCGCTCGGAAGAGGAGCCGGTGTGACGACCTCGGTGGTAACCGGGGGCGCCGGTTTTCTGGGCTCGCATCTCTGCGAACGGCTGATCGCGGAGGGGCATCGGGTCATCTGCGTCGACAATTTCCTGACCGGCCGGCACCGCAACATCGATCATCTTGCCGACAATCCCGATTTCCGGCTGATCGAGCACGACGTCTCGCGTTATATCGAGATCGCCGAGCCGATCGACTACGTTCTGCACTTCGCTTCGCCAGCCAGCCCGATCGACTACCTCGAGCTGCCGATCCAGACGCTCAAGGTCGGTTCCCTCGGCACCCACAACGCTCTCGGTCTCGCCAAGGCCAAGGGTGCGCGTCTGCTGTTGGCCTCGACGTCCGAGGTCTACGGCGACCCGTTGATCCATCCGCAGCCCGAGACCTACTGGGGCAATGTCAACCCGGTAGGGCCACGCGGTGTCTACGACGAGGCGAAGCGATTCGCCGAAGCCCTGGTCATGGCCTACCATCGCTTCCACGGCATGGAGACGAGGATCGTACGCATCTTCAACACCTACGGGCCGCGGATGCGGCCGCGCGACGGCCGGGTGGTCCCGGCGTTCATCCAGCAGGCGCTCACCGGCGAGCCGTTGACCGTGTTCGGCGACGGCTCCCAGACCCGCTCCTTCTGCTACGTCGACGATCTGATCGAAGGCATCTTTAGGCTGCTCGAGAGCGATCGTGCCGAGCCGACCAACATCGGCAATCCGCGCGAGATGAGCATTCTCGAATTCGCCCGGCACATCCTCGAGCTCACCGGCGGCGACAGCACCATCGAGCACCGCGATCTGCCGATCGATGATCCCAAGACCCGTCAACCCGACATCGCCATGGCCCGCGAGCACCTCGGTTGGGAGCCGCGGGTGCCTCTCGACGAGGGGCTGGCGAAGACCGTCGAGTACTTCCGCCAGCTCCTGGAAGGCCGAACATGAACGAACCGATGGAAGCCCTCGCCTACGCGATGGAGAAGTATCCCGAGCGGATCGAGGCCGTACCGGTCGACCAGCTGGTCCTCGACAGCGCGCGGGGCAACGACAAACGGCCGGCGTACCTCAAGCTGGCGGTGCCCGACCGTGTGGTCAAGGCGCTGCGCGGCACGGCGGACAAACGCAAGGATCTTCTGATGCTGGTCTCCGTCCCCAAGGAGATCCTGGAACGTTCCGAGAGCCGCATCATCTTGCCGGGTGAGGTCTGAGGTGGCTGGCGACGAGGCGCGGACGGTTCGATGCGCCCGGTGCAACCGCGACGCACCGGCCGCCACCGGCGTCTTCTACGGCGGTGAGCTCGGCGAGCAGATCAAGAGCCGGGTGTGTGCTGACTGCTGGGTCGAGTGGCAAGAGGCCGAGGTGATGGTGATCAACGAGCTGCGGCTCAATTTCATGGATCCCGAGTCGCAGGAGATCCTCGCCCGGCACATGCAGGAGTTCCTGATGCTAGACGGCGAGTCCGGCGCAGGTGGTACCGGCTCGGGTCCGATCGGCCCGGGAATGGCTGACGCCGCCAGCGGCGACTGAGAACCGCCCATAGAGTTTCGTGTCTTCGACCGACCAGCGACGCGGCATCGCCGGAGCCCTGCGGCGCATCCCACGCAAGGTGTGGCTGCGCATGGCGTTGCTGGTCGCGCTGGTGGCAGCCGGCATCATCCTGGTGCGCTGGACCCCGGTGGGGGACTATCTCACCAAGGAGCAGGTGATCGCGTTCCTCGACCGGCTGAAGGAATCGCCGTGGTCGCCGTTCCTGTTGGCCGCGGGGTATGCCGTCACCGGCATCATGATGATGCCGGTGAGCCCGCTGGTGCTAGCCGGCGGCGTGGTCTTCGGCCCGCTGCTCGGGTCGATCTACAACATCCTCGGCCTGGTGTTCAGCGCGATGGTGGTCTACTGGGTCGGCTTGGCGCTCGGCCGGGATTTCATGACCCACCTGGGCGGGCCGCGTCTGCGGCGCGCCGAGAGGGTGTTTCACCGGCGCGGGTTCTGGCCCCTGGTGCAGACTCGCTTCTTGCCGATCCCGTTCACCCTGATCAGCTATGGCGCCGCCCTGGCCGGCGTACCGGCGATGCGCTTTCTCCTCACCTCGACCATCGGGCTGATCCCAGCCACGGTGATGCACACCTACTTCTCCTCGATGCTCTATCAGCTGACCTTCGGCGAGGAATCAGCGGCTGCCGAGGCTGCCGCCGCCACCAGCACGTTCCACCCCGCCGCCGTCACCCTGGTGGCCTACATCGCCACCTGGGCGACCCTGGCCCTGGTGACCGGCTGGCCGACGATCCGCGAAGGCCTGAGGCGCCGGCGTCGCTACCGCGAGCTGATGGAGCGTCGGCGGGCCGTCAAGGATTGAGCGCGGCCTCGACTTCCTTGACGTCGAGCAGCACCGAACCGTTCGGGCCATTGGCTTGCGGGTCGAGCTCGTAGTCGCGGATCACTCGGCGGAAGACTTCTTTCAGGGCGCGGGCGCCCAGCCGGCTCTCCGTCGCCGCTTCCACGGCAATGCGCCGTACCGCGTCCGGCGACAATGCCAGGTGCAGGTCGCGGCTCTCGAAGTAGGCCCTGGTCTGGTGGTAGCCGGAGTCGGGAACCTCCAGGAAGATGCGCACCAGCTCGTCGAGCGTCAAGTCGGCGAGCAGCACGACGGCGTCGAAGCGGGAGAGAAACTGCGGGCTCATGCCGTAGTCGAAGAGGTCCTCGTTGCGCAGCCAGTCGCGCAGCGCGAAGATCAGTTTCTCGTGCACTCCGTCTTCCTCGACCACCGTCACCGGCTTGAGCGCACCGCGGTCGCGGCCGATGGTGACCCGGTCGAAGACCGAATCGTAGAGGCCCTCGAAGGCGCCGCCACAGACGAAGAGCAGCCCACTGGAATCGACGGTGACGGTGCCGCCGCCAGCCCACTCCGGCAGGTTGAACGGCACCGACTCGTTCTCGATCACCGTCAGCAGTGCCTCCTGGGCTCGGATGCCCGAGGTATTGGGGCGATCGCCGACGTGGGCGCGGATCTTGTCGACCTCGTCGACGAAGACGATGCCGCCGCGCGCCTGCTCCAGAAGCTGTTCGGTCGCCGCGTCGACGCCGAGCTGCTCACGGGCTCGCTCCAGCAGCCGCTCGAGGATCAACTCCCCCGGCCGCCCGCGCTGTGCCGCTTCGCCGAGGATGTTGGCGTGCATGCGCACCACCGTCGAGCGCAGGCTGAGGTGCGGGCGCTCTTCGAGGTAGGCTTCGACCGCCCGCATCAGGGTGGTCTTGCCGGTGCCCGAGGAACCGATCATCAGGATGTTGCCCACCGACAGGCCGGCCAGCTTCTTCGACAGCGCGATCGACATCTCGTGGATCGCCTCACGCTGACCGATGACACGCTTCTCGAGCTCGGCGACGATCTCGCGGGGCGAAGGCACGACGCTGGTCATGAGTGGATTGTAACCGCTCCGATCTGGAAAATCGGGCGGGCCTCTGGTATTACTTCCCTGTTGGGGAGAGCTCGCCCATGGAACGAAGATCGAGATCAAGAAATGCCGCGTGTCTGGCCGTGCGCTCCACGCTGGTCGCCGTGTTGGTCCTCTGCGCCGCGCTGCCCGCGACCGCCCAGGACGATGCCAAGCTCGCCATGGCCCAGCGGTTCCTCGACCAGGGCGACCCGACACAGGCGCTCCAGATCATCGACGGTGTGCTGAAGAAGGACAAGCGCAACGCTCAGGCTTTTCTGCTGCGCAGCACCGGGCGCATCATGGCGGGGGATCTCGCAAGTGGGTTCGACGATCTCCAGAAGGCGCTCGATCTCGACCCCGGGCTGCGCCGGGGCTGGCTCAACCTCGCCGGGCTGGAGATCGCCGAGAGGCAATATCAGGCCGCCTACGACGCCTTGCTCGAAGCCCAGAAGCTCGATCCGCGGGCGGCCGACAACGACCTCAACCTGGGCGCCGTGCTGGTGCTCCAGGGCAAGCCCGAGCCCGCGCAGCAGCATTTCGACCGCTATCTGGAGGCCCAGGGCGCCTCGGCCGAGGCGCAGTTCCTGGTGGCGAGCAACTACGCCATCGGCGGCAAGGAGGAGCGCGCCATCGAGCACCTGAGGCGCTCGATCCAGATCGACGAGCACTACCGGATGCGGGCGCGGACCGACGAACGGTTCCTCAGCCTCAGCAGCCTGGATTTCAAGGTGTTGCTCAACACCGATTTCTACACGCCGCCGGCGGGCGCCCACCAGGTGGCCGCCGCCTTCCGGGTTCCGTATTCACAGAAGGACAACAAGCTGCTCTATGCCGTGCTCGACTCACTCAAGCAACTCGGTGAGCCGTACGAGCCGCAGATCGAAGCCAATCCCCGCTGGGCCTTGATCTGGGCCAAGATGCGGATCAAAGTCACCAACCAATCAGGCGGCACCGGGGTCGTGAGCCTTAGCGCTCCGAAGGACAGCATTGCCGCCGATGAATGGCATCGCCGCTCGCAGGCGCTTTTTCGCGCCATCCACCAGACATTGGGCGGCTGAAGGAGAATCAGCGTGTTCGACGCCAACTCACTCGAGCTCTCGAATGCTCCCCGGTACCGCAAGAAGGCGACCGTTCTGGCGTTCCGCCTGGAGGCCGGCGCCACCTACGACAAACTCGGCTCCTGGGGCTCGAATCAGGAGTTCCCGGGCCCGCACTACACCATTGTCGGCATCGTCCAGCGGGAGCCGGAGTTTGTCGGCGGCCGGGTGATCGGCACCACCGACGTCTACGGCTGCGGTATCGAGGAATTCCATTCCATGTACGAGCAGGCGGAGGGCGTCGGCGAGTATCGCAAGACCGAGATGGTGCGGGCGATCAAAGTCGAGGAGCCCTTCACCGTGGACACGACGACCCGCGACGGCAACGTCGAGGTCAAGGCCGCCCGCGGCGGAGCGGGCGACTACGTGGTGCTGCAGCCGGGCGGCGAGCGCCAGCGCATCAGTGCCGACTTCTTCGAAGAGCACTACGAACAGGTGCCGTAGGACTGCGCTGCATCCTCGGCCATCAGGTCGCCCGCTCGGGGACTCGACGAAAGGGGTGCTACACGTACTCGATCTTGCAGTTGACTTCGACCGACTTGATCGGTTTGCCCTTGACGATGTCGGCGTTGACGACGATCGCCCCCTGGCCGTAGACGGCGGGCTCGGTAGCAACCCGCGTCTCCACCGCCTGGGACACCGCGTCCACGGTCTCGACGGCGATCGCCGCCAGGTCCGCGGTCTCGGCCTCGACGGAGTCGCTCGGTGGAACTTCCGCCGCCGCCGTGCCGGCCGGTGAGGAGAGGTCTTCTGGGCGCACCCGCTGGTTGAACTCGTCGATGGCATCCTGGAGCTTCTTCTGCTGGCCCTGGAAGCTGTCCATTCCGAAGTCGGTGGCCACCTTCTCGATCACCTTGGCGAGTCGCTGGGCGTCTTTCTCCCGCCCCATACCCTGATAGGCCTCCGCCTGGGTCATGTAGACCCACTGCTTCTCGCTGTCGGGCATCTTGCCGAAGCCCTCCTCGTCGTCGACCATCTCCTGGACGATATCGGCGACCTTCTTGCGGATCATGTTGGCGTGGCCGTAGTAGACGATGGCCTGAAATCGGTTTTCCTCGAAGTTGGCCTTCATGGTGTACATGAAGGCCACGTTTATGCCGTTGTAATAATCCTGTTTGACGTAGAAGCCGCGCTCGTAGAAATCGATTGATCGATCGAGATACTCGGTGTCGTCGGTCAAGGTGTAGAGGCGCTTGTTGATCGCGCCCGAAAGGCCCAGTGTCTCGGGGTCGGTGGTCGTCTTCGGAGCGCAATACTTCTTGAGGATCTCTTCCGCTTCGAGCAGGGCGTCGATCGCCTTGTCCTTGTCGAGGTTGCCGCCGGCATCCTTTTCTTCGCCGGCCTTGTAGGTGACGAGCGCCAGGCGCTGCGCCAGAAAGATGTCCGGTTTTTCTTGCCCCTGTCTTTCGATCGCTTTTTGAAACAACTCGATGGATTCTTTGAATTCTTTGTTCCGCTTCGCCTTCTCTGCCGCGTCGATGATGCTGGCCAGGGATTCCCCCTCTTCCTCCTCTTCCCCTTCGGCTTTCTTGTCGCGTTTGTCGGGGGGGATGTATCTGGGGGGAGCGATGTGGCTCGTGGGCGTATACGCCGGCGGTGTCACACCATGAAGAGTCTTGTAGATGGGGCTGTCGCTCTCCCGCAGGGAATCGGGCGCGGTGGCCAGTCTCTCTTCTTCCGCAACGAGGATCTTTTTGAGAGTGCCGCCTAGAATGGGTACGAACCGCTCCTGCTCGTCCCCGGAGATCTCGTCGCCGCCGTGGTTGTAGGCCAGGATCACGAAGTGACTCAGGTCGAAGGGGATGCTTCTCATCAGCACCATTTCGGCGATGAGGATGGTGGTGTTGGGCTTCTGGGCATGGCGCACCCCGAGCTCGTAGAACACGTTGGCGTTGAGCGTGGAGAGGTCGGCGATCACGATGTCGGCCTCGTACAGCCAGTGGTACATGATCGAATCGATGTCGCCGGCGGTATTGGCGTCGATGGCGCGGAAGGCGTTGACGTTGACCTGGTCGAAGGCCGGCTGGATGATCTGTTCGTAGGTCTTGTCGAGATTCAAGACACGACCGGTCGAGAAGTCGGTCTTGGTGCCGAAACCGGTGACGACGAAACAGGTCAGCTGCTTGTCGTTCGAGGGGTCGGTCGCTGTCGCACTCTTCGCCATGACATCCTCCTCCGGGTTCATCGCTAACCATTGCCAGAATCCGCGGACAGACCCCTAGCGCCCCAAGAACTCGAGCCTTCGGCTCGACTTCTTGGCCCATCCCAACCGTACCAGGGGTCGTCCGAATTCTTCGGACAGACCCCTAGTATAGACTGTCGGCCAGCCCTCCGTCCCAGTGGCGGCCCGATGTTGCGCGCTCTCTACCTACCGCACGTTCTACTGGCGCTGTCTTGCCTTTCGTGCCTTGCGGTGGCCGCGTCTGGGGATGCGCTCGCGGCGCCCTGGCAGACGGGGCCGTTCGTCGCCGAGGCGGGTGCGGTCGCGCGCGCGGCCGCGGCGATCGAGGCGCCCGGCGCCGACGTCGTGATGCTCTGGCGCGAGGATGAGTACTCGTTCGACGGGGCCGGCGGCCTGACGCACCGGCGCCGCTGGGTCTACCGGATCTTGACGCCGGCCGGGCTCGACGCCTGGTCGGTGTCGGGAGCCGACTGGTCGCCCTGGCACCAGGAGCGCCCCGAGATCCGTGTCCGTGTCATCGACCGCCGGGGCGGCGAGCGGCGGCTCGATCCGGCCGCGTTCTCGGAGCTCTCGGCCGCCGAGGCCGGGCTCGAAGGCGAGCGGCGCCTGCTTCGCGCTCCCTTGCGAGCTTCGGTCGGCGCCGTGGTCGAGGAAGAGGTGGTGACGCGGGACACGCGGCCGCTGTTCGCCGCCGGCCTCAGCGCCTGGCACCTGCTGGTGATGCCGGTGCCGGTCCTCGCCAGCCGCCTCGTCCTGGAGGCGCCCTCGTCGCTTCCGCTGCGTTTCGGCGTCCTGGGGACAGCGGATCTCGAACCGCGGCGCGAGACCGACGGCGATCGAGAGATCCTGACCTTCGAGACCGGCCAGATGCCGGCCGCGGGTCCCGCCGAGGCCGGTCTGCCTGCCGACCAACCGCGCTTCCCACATCTGACGTTCTCCACTGGCGAGAGCTGGCAGAGCGTGGCGGAGGCGTACGCGGAGACGGTCGAGCGGCGGATCGCCGAGTCCGATGCCGTGGCCGTGCGGCGGTGGCTGCCGGACCGCGGCCTGGAGACGGAGCTGGAGCGCATCGAGGAGCTGCTCGACGGCGTGCGCGGCAACGTCCGGCCGGAGCCCGGATCGCTGGGCTCGAGAGATCTCGATCCACGAGCGCCGCTCGCCACCCTGCGTCGTGGTACCGGCGACGGCCAGGATCTGGCGACACTCCTGACCGCGGCACTACGGACGGAGGGAATTCCGGCCTGGGTGGCCTTGGTGCGGGCCGGCTACGACATGGACGTCGAGCCGGACCTGCCCGGGCTGGGGCGCTTCGATCGCGCGCTGATCTTCGTTTCGTCCGCCGAGCCGGTGTGGATCGACCCTGTCGACCAATTCAGCCGGGTCGGGGAGCTGGCGAGTGGCCTCCAGGGCCGGCGGGTGCTGGTCGCGCGTCCCGGAACCCGCGGCCTGGTGTCCACGCCTGTGAGCCGCTCGGCCGACAACCGTACGGAGATGACGATCGAGGTCTTCATGGCGGCGGCGGAGGGGCCGGCGAGGATCGTCGAGACCAGCATCTACCACGGCGCCGCGGAGCAGCGGCAGCGCCGAGTGACGTCGCAGGTTTCGGCCGCCGACAGGCGCCGCGGCTACGAGGCCTACGTCGAGTCGGCCTACCGGGCAGAGGCCCTGGGCGAGCTGGAAGAGAGCGACGCGCGGGATCTCTCCTCGCCGTACCGGCTCCGGCTCGAGGCCCTCTCCGCCGGTCGCGCCTGGACGCGGGGTGACGAGGCCGCCGTGGCGATCGACCTGCGCAACCTGATTACCGCCCTGCCGCGGGAGCTGCTGATCGCCGGCGGGCCTCAGCGCACCGGCGACTTCGTGTTCCATGAGCCGTTCGTCGTCGAATGGCACTACCAGATCGAGCCGCCGCCGAAGATGTCGATCCGGGAGCTGCCCGAAGACCTCACCCGGCTCCTTGGCACTGGCAGCCTCACCCGGACCATGCGGCGCGAAGGCTCGGTGGTCCTCGCCGACTTCCGGCTCGACACCGGCCCCCGCCGCTTGACGCCGTGGCAGTTCCTCGTCTACCGGCAGGCGGTCCAGGAGGTCTTGCGGGCCGAGGCGCTGGTGCTATGGTTCGAGCGTTGAGCTGGAGCTCGAGGCAACCCGAGGGATCTTCACGATGAGTGATCAGGCCTTCCGCGACAACGTCGTGCTGCTCACCGGTGCCTCGAGCGGCATCGGCGAGGAGCTGGCGTTGCAGCTGGCGTCCCAGGGTGCCAGGTTGACCCTCGCCGCGCGCCGTCGCGAACGGCTCGAGCAAGTCGCGGCCGGCTGCCGCGAGCGGGGCGGCACGGCGCAAGTGGTGGAGACCGATGTCGGCGTCGAGGACGACTGTCGCCGCCTGGTGGACGCCTGCGTCGCCGAGCACAGCCGCATCGACACCTTGATCAACAACGCCGGCCGCACCATGTGGAGCCTGTTCGAGGAGCTCGAGACCCTGCGCCCCTTCGAAGAGATCATGCGGGTCAACTACTTCGGCAGCGTCTACTGTACTTACTACGCCTTGCCGCATCTGGCGGAGACCGGCGGCCGGATCGTCGGCGTCTCGAGCCTCACCGGCAAGACCGGCGTACCCACCCGTAGCGGCTACGCCGCCAGCAAGCACGCCATGGCCGGCTTCTTCGACAGCCTGCGCATCGA
The DNA here is from genome assembly GCA_024226315.1 of bacterium. Classification (GTDB taxonomy): domain Bacteria; phylum Acidobacteriota; class Thermoanaerobaculia; order Multivoradales; family J023; genus JAAELT01. Next base: position 146,456 of record JAAELT010000006.1, read on the forward strand.
GCTCGCCGACTCCGGCGTCAGCGTCACCATGGCCTATCCAGACTTCGTCGCCACCGAGACGCGCCAACGCGCCCTCGGCCCCGACGGCGAGCCGATCGGCGAGAGCCCGGTGCACGAGGGCGAGATCATGACCGCCGGGGAATGTGCCCGCCGGATCATCGCCGGTGCCGCGCGCCGCAAGCGCGAGCTGATCATGAGCACGCGCGGCAAGCTCGGGCTGTGGCTCAAGCTGCTGGCACCCGGCCTGATCGACCGCATCGCCCGGCGGGCGATCGATCGGGGGAAGTAGGCCGCGCTCCACGGAATCGCACGTGACGTCCAGAAATCGGTGCGTCCCAACCGGGGCGGGTCGGCATTTTCGTCGAAAAGTGCGGTGATCCATCTGGGTCAGTCCACCGATCTGGAGAAAGAAGGCTCGTCGAGCCGGGCGGCGCGTCTTCCTCGGCCGAGACGGCTCCTCTGGCCGAGAGGAGGTCATTTTCCGCGAATGACGTCTCGCCCAGCCTGGCGGCGCGTCTTTTTGCGGAAAGACGGCTCGTAGGGCTGGCGGAGGCGTCTATCTGGAAATCCGCAAGCCGTACGGCTGGCGGAGGCGTCTATCTGGAAATCCGCGGACCGCACGGCTGGGCGGAGCGTCTTACCGGAATTCCGCGGGCGGCACGGTTGGTGGAGGCGTCTGTCCCGGAATCCGCGGGCCCTACGGCTGGCGGAGGCGTCTGTCCTGGGATCCATGGACCGCACGGTTGGTGGCGACGTCTTTCCAGGAATCCGCGTACCGGGCGGGGCGAGAGTGCGACCGCGGAGTGATGCCGGCCGCTCCGGGGATGCCATCGGCCACGAGCTTCACGACGAGGTCAGACTCTTCGCGTGCCGGCCGATCCGCACCACGGTCCGCGGTGGCGCCACCTGGTCGACGACGATCGGGACGTCGAGGAAGCGGCCGAGGAGATCGATCTGGGTGGTGGCGTGACGCGAGAGCGGCAAGGTGGTGAAGGCGCCGCCGCCGGCCAGCGCGAGAGGCAGCAGCAGCTGATCGGCGAGGTGCTCGCCGACCGGGACGCCGGCTTTCAGGTAGCGCCGGGCCTGCTGGAACGTGCGCTGTGCCACGACCTCGGCTCGTAGACGGGGGCGGCCGAAGCCAGTGAAGGTCTCGGTCAGGGCCTCACTTTCGAGCTCGATGGTGAGCAGGTTGCCCGGGCCGTCCGAGTCGATTTCCTCGAGTGAGAAGCCCGACGACGGCCATCCCGACTTTTTCTGCACGAGGCGCAGCTCGCGCTCGCCGATGTGGCGCGGCAGGTGGGCGAGCAGCGCGGTGACCCGCCGCGCCCGCACCTTGCCGCGCTCGTGCAGCTCGAAGCCTCGCAAGCGCTCGCAGGGTTCGATCTCGAGTCGGATACGGCCGCCGCCGGCGGGATGGAAGCCAGGGCGTTCGAGGGTGGCGGTCACGCGCGGACCCATTCGCTCGATCAACGGCAGGAAGGTGCGGGCGAGAAACGGGAAGGGCGGCGCCATCGGGTTGTGGGTGCCGCCTTCGAGCACCAGGCTCGACGGCGACGGGGCGGTGAGCAACGCCGGCAGCACGGTCTGCAGCACCAGGGTGGTGCTGCCGGCCGTGCCGACGGCGAAGCGGTAATCGCCGCCGGCGACCGGGCCCGGCTCGAGCTCCAGCTCGGTGGAGCCCAGCGCGGCCCCGTCGAGCCGCCCGCCGCTGATCGCCGCCGCGGCCTGGACCGCCGTCAGGTGCTGGCGACGCAGCCCCGGGCGCGGGCGATTGACGCGGATGTTCCGCACCCTGATCGGCACGCCGCGAACCATCGACAGCGCCACCGCCGAGCGCAGCACCTGGCCGCCGCCCTCGCCGGCGGAACCGTCGATCTCGATCATCACACCACTATACGGGCCGCGCGCCGACGTTCTCCGTCCATTCCGCGGCTGCGGCTTCACGGCTCGCGTCTGCCGCCATCTCCTGGTACGCGGCCTCCAGGTGGCTGTCGATGACGTGGGGGCGCGCTAGATCCTCCAGGAACCGGCTGATCCGCCGTTTCCCGACCCTGCGGTGCAGGCCTTCGTAGACCTCTTCGTCGATCGTGATCGTGAGCTTCCGGGTCATACACCTACTCTACCGTGCAGCCCCAGGACGCGATGCCGCCGCGTTCCGGCTTGAGTGTTCGACCAGTCTCCAGGCGCTATGATTCGCCCACGATGACGATCGGTCTTTCCCGGCGCGGGCGGCGGCTCGCGGCGAGCCCGCCGTTCCCCGAGTACATCCTGGAGAACATGGCACGCTCGGGCGCGGTCTACGACCCGGTGGAGAATCCCGGCGGCTTCGTGCCGCTCGCCGTGGCCGAGAACCTGCGGCTCGGTAGCCTGCTGCTCGAGCGCATGGCCGCGGTCCGCGAAGCACCGGCGCGGATCCTGGCCTACGACACGATGATCGGCTCGGACGAGTTCCGGGCGCGCCTGGCGAGGTTCCTGGGTCGCAAGGTGTTGGGGCGCGCGCCGCGGCCGGAGCACGTGGCGGTGCTGGCGGGCGCCGGCAGCGTGCTCGAGATCCTGTTCCACTGCCTGGGCGACCCGGGTGACGGCGTGCTGGTGCCGACGCCCAGCTACGCCGGGTTCTGGGCCGATCTCGAGACCCGCGACGAGCTGGCGCTCGTGCAAGTGCCGACGACCAGCGCGGACGGCTTTCGGCTCACCCCGGACCGCTTCGATCGGGCGATGCGGATCGCCGGCCGGCCGGTGAAGGCGCTGCTCTTCACCTCACCCAACAACCCTCTCGGTACCGTCTACTCGGCGGCCGAGATCGAGGAGGTGTTGGGCTGGGCGCGGGATGCCGGCATCCACGTGGTGTTCGACGAGATTTATGCCCTCTCGGTGTTCGGCGAGCGCCCCTTCACCAGCTGTGCCCAGGTCGCGGGCGAGCTCGGTGACTCGGTACACGTGGTGTGGGCCTTCAGCAAGGACTTCGGCGCCAGCGGCCTGCGCTGTGGCGTGCTGGTCAGCGAGAACGAGGAGCTGCTCCGCGCCGTCGACGGCCTGGCCTACTGGGCTTGCTGCTCCGGCCACACCCAGCACGTGCTGGGCGAGGTGATCGCCGACGACGCGTGGATCGACGACTATGTCTCGCGTGTCCAGACCGTCCTGGGCGATGCCTACCGGAGCGTCACCGCGGCGCTGGAGAAGGCGGGGATCCCCTACTTCCCGGCGCAGGCGGGCTTCTTCCTGCTCCTGGACCTGCGCCGCCACCTGGCCGCGCACAGTTGGCAGGCGGAAGAAGACCTGTGGCGCCGGATCCTGGAGGAGGCCAACGTCAACCTCACTCCCGGCAGCGCCTGCCGCAACGCCGAGCCGGGCCTGCTGCGCCTGTGCTTCGCGTCGGTGCCGGCCGAGACGGTGGTGGTGGGCGTCCGCCGGCTCGCCGACGTCTTGTCTCGAGCTTGACTGTCAGCGAGCTATCAGCAGGACTTCGTGTACTGGTCGTACAGGCCGCGCAGGCAGGTGCGCAGATTGCCGCGGTGAACCTCGAACAGGCGGTCGAGCTCCGGCGTCAGGGCGCCGGTCTGCTCTCGCCCGACCAGCTCGGCCACCAGCTCTCGGAGTAACGATGGGTCCGTTCGGTGCTGGCGCAGGGTCGGCAGGCGGCCTGGGCGGTGGCTGGTCACGACGATGCCGGCGGCTCGCCGGCTGAGGCGCTCGATGCGCCGCCAGCGCCACCGGGCGAGCTGCTCGACGCCGTCGACCGTCACCAGGTGCCGCTTGCCGGCGCGCTCGAGCGCGGACCATTCTTCCGGGCTCGGGTCCCGGCACTCGCGGCGCAGGCGCACGCGGACGATCGGCCTGCCCCGCTGCTCGAAGTGCCGTTCGAGCTCTTCGAGCAGGGTGGTCTTGCCGCTGCCCTCGGGACCCACCAGGGCGGCGCGGTGATCCAGGTGTGCCAGGTTGTCGAGAAGATCCCGCCAGCCGCGCTCGTCGAGCCGGTAGCGCAGCCTCTGGACGCGGCTGACGCGGAACGGGTTCTCGCGCGCCGGTAAGCTGCTCGGGATCGCCGTCACAGCCGGATCTCCTCGGCTCCCGGCGCCGAGATCAGGTCCACCCGTTCGACGGTCCCTCCGGGCTCGAGGCTGGCCTCGATCGCCCACACCAGGGAGATCAGGGCACCCGAGAAGCTCCACGGAAAGTCGGGGAGACGGAAGGTGAGATCCCGGCTGCCGGACGCCGGCGGATGCTCGAGCTCGATCTGCTCGACGATCTCGATGTCCTCGGTGCCCTTGCCCTCGGTGTGCCACAGGAGGCTGATCAGCACCGACCGGGGCGCCTCGTCTCCGGCCTGCCATTCGGCGCGGCCGCGCACCTCCGCGCCGGGCTCGAAGGAGGTGCCGCCGTCGAGGTGGATGCGCATGCTCATCGCGGCCGTCCCGGGTAGACGGTGATGGGGAAGTCCTCGATCACGTCGGGCCAGAAGGGAATGTCGCCGCGCACCTTGAGCCGCCACTCGATGTCGTTGTTGGGGGAGTCGAACGTCGGCATGGTGCGCTCGGGTAGGGCCAGCTCGGCGTTGCCGCGATGAATGGACTCGAAGCGTTCGGACGACACCAACTCGCGAGAGAAGAAGACGTGTTCGTCGGTGTGGGTGCTGGTGCCGCGGCGATACCGTGCCTTCTCCTGGCCTTCGAGCTCGATGGTGAGTTTCCCGATCCGTCCGGCACGGCCGCCGAAGCTCCAGCGCAGCGAGGTTTCGCAGCCCGGCGTCAGGTGTCCGTCGGCCAGCGTCAGCTGCGGACGGGGATTGAAGAAGGCCAGCACCTGGTAGAGGAAAAACAGGATGGCGAAGATTCCCACCAGCACGAACGGGATCATGAAGATGGTCGTGAACCAGGCCACGTCTCCGCTCCTGAAGCTGGGCACGATCTCGCCGAACACGAAGACGCTGACGATGCCGTTCCAGAAGGCGGCGAACACCAGGGTGCCGACGATCTTCATGGTCGGCGAGGCCTGGGCATCGAGCTCCAGGGGGCCATCACCGATCTCGGCCGGGTCGTACCTCCTGGGGGCACTCACGTCGGCCAGGCTGGCGGCGCGCGGCCGGCGATCCTGTTTGGCATCGCGGGATCCCGCCTTGCGGCGGCCGGCGGGAGTGAGCAGGAAGATCAAGCCGCCCAGGCCGACGGCCAGGAACGGAATCGGGAACAGACCCCACCACAGGTAGTGACCCGGGGAGCGGTTGATCACCGACCGGGTGGGGTCGTCCGTGTCGTAGTAGCAGGCGGCCTCGCTGCCGGGCGGGTGCGCCTCCACCACCCGATTCTTGCCCTCGTAACCGCTCGAGGAGCCGATGCTGAAGTTGTAGCGATCCCCGCGGTAGGTCTGCCAGTCGACCTCGTAGGTGTACTTGATATCGATGCTGTAGGTCGAGCCGTCGCTGCCGGCGTGGACGCCGACCTCGCTCGAGACGATCACGCACTCGGTCTCCACCCAGCCGCGTGCCGCGACAATGTTCGAGATCGGCTTCCAGCTCAGGTAATAGAACATTGCGCCGCCCGCGACCGCGAAGATGCCGAAGAAGCCGACCATCAGGCAGCCGCCGGACTTGGCCTTGCGGACTTTGGAAGTCTTCGTCATCGGTCTCGAGTCGACGCCGTGGCTGTGCGCGGAGCCGGGGAAGTATACCCGGCTCTCTCTCGCGCTCGCGGTGATAGGCTGACCGGCCATGGGAATGACCAAGGCACGGGTTCCGCTCCCACGCCGCCGTTCCGGCGGCATGCTCCTGGTGCTCGCGGCCCTGGCCCTGGCGCTCACGGCCTGCGCGCTGGAGCCTCCGATCACCGTTAGCCAGCGCGAGTCGGCGGTTGGTCAGGGGATCGTGATCGGCGTCACCAACACCTCCGGCGACTATCTGCACGAAGTGGTCGTCGACATCACGAGCCCGGCGGGCGAGACCAGGCAGCTCACCATGGTCACCCTGAATCCGCACGAGTCGGTGAACATCGGCTGGCTCAAGCTCGACGGCTGGCCGATCCCCGAGGGCTCGGAAGTGTCGGTGTCGGCCAAGGGCTTCATGATGGCCTCAGGCCCGTGGCAGATGAAGAGCTAACGCTCCGCCACCAGGTAGCGCACGAAGTCCGCCTCCGACAGCATTCCAGCCAGCCGGCCGTCCTCGTCGACCACCGGCAAGCACCCTTTCTTGGTGTCCAGCAACAGCCGTCCGGCCTCGGCGAGGTCGGTGTCGGCGGTCACCTGGTCGACGATGTGCTGGGTGACCGTGTCGGTCTCGATGCGCTCGAGCTCTTCCTGCTCCACCCACACCGGCCGGTCCGACTGTTCGATCAGGTGACGCCGCAGCAGGTCCCGGTAGGTCACCAGGCCGACCAGCCGCTTCTTGCCGTCGACCACCGGGATGTGGCGTACCCAGTGCTCGTACATGAGATTGCGCACCCGGGCGACGCTGTCCTCGGGTGACGCGGTCACCACCTCGGTGGTCATCAGATCACGGACCTGCAACTTCTTCACCCTGTCTCCTCGCTCGACCCATCATAGCGGATCCGCTTCCTCGGCGGCCTTCGGCGCCGGGTAGGCGCGAATCGCCGGGATCAGCGCTTTGCGCAGCTCCGGGACCGATTGGTATCGATCCTTCGGGTCCTGGGCGAGGCAGCGCGCCAGGATGGCGTTGAGCTTCTTCACCGCGGGACCGTCGCCGGTCAGCTCTGTGCTGGTTCGCAGCATCGAGGTCAGCACCTGCGCCGGGGTGCGGCCCCTGAACGGCTTCTGGCCGGTCAGGGTCTCGAACGCCATCACCCCGATCGAGAACAGGTCCGACCGCTGGTCGGCCTCGTCGCCGTTGAGCTGCTCAGGAGCCATGTACGCCAGGGTGCCGATAATGAATCCCGGCATGGTGAGATTGGTCGGATCGCCGCCGGTGGCGTGGGCCTGGAGCTTGGCGAGACCGAAGTCGAGCAGCTTGACGGACTTCTCATCGCTCCTGTCTTCGCCGTCTTCGTCGTCACCGCCGCCTTCGTTCTCTGCGATCAATACATTGTCGGGCTTGAGGTCGCGATGGACGACGTCCAGGCGGTGAGCGGCTCCCAGACCGTCGAGGATCTGGTCGAAAAGCTCGGCGGCCCGCCGCGGGTCGTAAGGACCGTTGCGCCTCAGGGTCTGGCCCAGGGTGGCGCCCTCGATGTACTCCATCACCAGGTAGGCGCAGCCCTGCCGGGTCTTGCCGAAGTCGTGGATGGTGACGATCCGGGGGTGGGCCATCTTGGCGACGATCCGCGCCTCGCGTTCGAAGCGCCGCAGGGCGTCGGGAGCGTCCATCACCGAGCGCGCCAGTACCTTGACCGCCACCGTGCGGTTGAGACGCTGATCGAGCGCCCGGTAGACGATCGCCACGCCGCCCTTGCCGAGGACCTGGTCCAGGCGATAGCGATCGTCGATCTTGCGCTCCACCGGCAGCGTCAGGGCCAGCCGGGTGTCGTCCTCGACGCACAGCTCGACGCTCGAGTCGTAGCAGCGCCCGCACACCGGGCACTCCTTGACCAGGTAGATCTCCTGGCCTTCGAAGCGGTCCAGCACCTCCCTCTGCACGCGGTCCTGCTCGTGGACCTGCACCTGCAGGCCGATGTTCTCGTAGGCCAGTGCGATCTGCCCGGCGAGCGAGCGCAGGATGGCGAAGTCGTGGGCGATGTAGGGCTCCTCCGACGCCTTCTTGCCCAGGATCAGCAAGCCGATCAGGCGATGGTCGGTCCCCATCACCGGCATGATCACGTTCGCGCGCAGACGTTCGAGCCAGCGCGTCTCGTTCACCGGCAGCTGATCCTCGAAGTCGTCGGGGAAGATGAAGGGTTTGCCCTCGCGGTCCACGATCTTCAGGATCCGGTAGCTCTCCGGGATGTCGTCCACCCCGACCCGGGCACCCGAGGAGTGCGTGGAGGTCAGGTCGCTGCCCGACTCCTCGCGGAAGAAGACGTAGTTGCACTTGGTGTGGAACGCCAGGTTCAGGTCACGGCTGATCAACTGGGAGATCTTCGCCACCGAGCCGGCGCTCTGCAGCCGGCTCGTGAGCCGCATCATCAGCGTGTTCTGGATCACCGACTGCATCTGCAGGACGATCAGGATCGACAGCGGGAAGGGCAGGAGACTCGCGAGCAGAGCCACTTCATCGTTGGCCCAACTCGGGCTGTTCCTGCCGAGCATGTCCCGGATCACGATGTAGCAGGTAAGGACCGACCAGGGGAGCGCCCCGAGGAGCACCAGTGCCGCCTGCCGGCGCCCTTGACGCACGGGATGCCGCAGGGTCGCCATCAGCAGGAAGATGATCATCAGGGGCGCCCAGAGCAGCATCCAGACCCATAGCACCGGGCCCTGGACGAAGTCGAAGCTCCAGGGCAGCCACCGCTGGTTCCAGACCGCTTCGATCAGGTAGGTGGACAGGGTGAGGGCCGCCAGGGCGAGGCCGGTACCGTAGAACAGCGGTACGGCCCACGGATACCGGCGTAGCCATCGCTGGCGTTGCGGGATGATGCAGGAAAGATGCAGCTCAGTGCCGAACTGGACGCCGTTCAGGAGCAGGGCCGCCATGTAGGTGACGACTCCCAGGGTCGGGGCCCCGATGACGTTGATGGGCAGGGCGATCTCCAGGGCGAGCAGGACGGACAGCCAGTAGACCAGATTGGCCGGCAGCGAACCCGGCCGCTTGAGGAGGGAGAGCATTCCCATCGACACGAAGGCCAGGATGAGCAGGCCGTTGAGCAGCAGGGGCGGCCAACGGATCGGCATGCCCGGGACGATCTCCAGGTCGAGATCCTGGTCGCCGCGACGGATCCGGTAGCGGACGGCCGTGCCGCGCTCGAAGTCGTCGGCGGCCTTGTCGTAGTCGAGGACCGATTCGAGAGCGCGATCCTCGATGGCGAGCACGACGTCGCCGGCGCGCAGGCCCCCCTGTTCGGCTGGCCCCTCGGGCTGGACCGTCACGATCTCCAATCGGTCGTCCGCCGGTTCGATGGTGATCCCGACACCCTTGCCGGAGCTCCACTCGACTTCCAGGAACTGGAAGCCGAACAGCAGCAGAACGGGAAGGTAGAGGAGCCCCCGGAGCACGAGCTCGCGGAGCTGGTGCGATTCAGATGTCGGCATTTTCGCGGTATTCTATCGCTCGGAGCAGACACCAGCATGAACTTACCGGTGATGGGCGACCGCCTGCCGACACAGGGCAATCGAGTGACCCGCGGGATCGCGCGGCTGGTGCTGCGCCTGCTCGGGTGGCGTTTCGAGGGCACGCTGCCGAATCGGGAGAAGCTGGTGGGGATCCTGGCACCGCATACCACCGCCTGGGACTTCGTGATCGGCATCACCGCGGTGGCGGCGATCGGAATCCGCGTCTCCTGGTTCGGGGTCGACTGGATGTTCCGCATTCCGTTCATGCGCGCGATCGGCGGCGTTCCGATCAACCGTTCGAAGACCTACGGCGTGGTGCGCGGCGCCGTCGAAGAGTTCGGGCGTCGGGAGCGGTTCATCTTGGGGCTTTCGCCGGAGGGCTCGCGCAAGAAAGTCGTGCCCTGGAAGACCGGCTTCCACCGCATCGCGCGCGGAGCCGGGGTTCCCATCATGCTGGTGGCGATCGACCACACGGAGAAGTGGATCCGTTTCGGCCCGCTGGTCGACCCCTCGGAAGACTACGAGGCCGACATGCGCGAGATCGTCCGTCCCTTCTACGCCGAAGCCGAGGAGAAATACCCGGACCAGTTCGGATTCGAGTAGAGATCTGTCCAGACAGCAGTCAACCACGTAATCACGGGAGAACGACACCATGTACGGTGAGGTCAGAGAACGGCTTGCGAGCACCCTCGGCGAGATCGAGAGCGCCGGCCTGCGCAAGGAAGAGCGGGTGATCGAGACTCAGCAATCGGCGGCGATCTCGGTGGCGGGCCGGGAGGTGCTGAACTTCTGCGCCAACAACTACCTCGGACTGGCCAATGACGGCCGCCTGATCCGGGCCGCCCAGGAAGGCCTCGAGCGCTGGGGCCTGGGGCTCTCGAGCGTGCGCTTCATCTGCGGCACTCAGACCATCCACAAGCAGCTCGAAGCGGCGATCGCGGACTTCCTCGGCACGGAGGACTCGATCCTCTACGCCGCCTGTTTCGACGCCAACGGCGGCCTGTTCGAGACCCTGCTGGGGCCCGAGGACGCGATCATCTCCGACGCCCTGAACCACGCCTCGATCATCGACGGCATCCGGCTGTGCAAGGCCCAGCGCCATCGCTACACCCACGCCGACATGGACCAGCTCGAGAGCATCTTGAAGGAGACTGAAGGAGCCCGCACCCGGCTGATCGCCACCGACGGCGTGTTCTCGATGGACGGCGACGTCGCCAAGCTGCCGGAAATCTGCGACCTGGCCGAGCGCTACGACGCCCTGGTGATGATCGACGAGTGCCACGCCACCGGCTTCTTCGGCGCCACCGGCCGCGGCACGCCCGAGCACCTGGGCGTGCAGGGGCGCGTCGACATCATCACCTCCACCCTGGGCAAGGCCCTGGGCGGCTCGAGCGGCGGCTTCACCGCCGCCCACAAGGAAGTTGTCGACCTGCTGCGTCAACGCTCGCGGCCCTACCTGTTCTCGAACACCGTGGCGCCGGCGATCGTCAGCGCGTCGATCGCCTGTCTCGAGATCCTGAGCGAAACCAGCGAGCTGTGCGAACGCTTACGCGCCACCACCCGCTGGGTCCGAGAGGCGATGGCCGGCGCCGGTGTCGCCATCCGGCCCCGCGAGCACCCGATCGTGCCGATCATGCTGGGCGACGCACGGCTGGCCTCCGAGATGGCTGCCGACATGCTGGAGCAGGGCATCTACGTCATCGGCTTCTCGTTCCCGGTGGTGCCCAAGGGCGCGGCGCGCATCCGCGTGCAGGTGTCCGCCGCCCACGAGCAGCAGCACCTGGAGCGCGCGGTCGAAGCCTTCGTCGAGGTCGGGAGAAAGCATGGGGTGATCGGGTGACGCGGCTGGCGGCAGGCGATCGATGCGACGAAGGAGAGGGACGAGATGGCTGAAGGAAAGATCAGGCTGGCGGCCGTGGTACAGCAGCTCCGCGAGGAGCTGATCGAAGCGATGGCGGCGGGCGAGGGCGAGGAGCTGCGCTTCGACCTCGACGACGTGAAAGTCGAGGTTCAGGCGGTGGTGACCCGGGAGGCGCAGGGCAAGGGCGGCGTGAAGTTCTGGGTGCTCGACGCCGAGGTGGCGGGCAAGATCCAAGACAGCCGGACGCAGAAGATCACGCTATCCCTGAAACCTCGCCGCGGTCCCGGCGGCAAAGTAACGCTCGGGGACGAGAGGTGAGGCGTTCGGCTGACGGTAAGATGAGACATGGAGCTCGCTAGCTTCGCCCGCGTCGTCGCGCATCTGGAGGGCGGGAGGCGGCGGATCGGCACCGGCTACCGGCTGGCCGAGGGCCGGGTGCTGACGGCGGGGCACGTGGTGGTGGGCGCCACGAGCCTCGAGGTCGAGATCGACCGCGCGCCGGGCGGCGTCCGGACGATCGAGGCCACCGTCGCCTGGCCCGGCGAAACGGACGCTGGGCTCGACGCCGTCCTCTTGCAGTGCGCGACGGAGGACGCCGAGCGCCCGGCCTTCACCCACCTCGCCAGGAGCCCGCTCGCCCGCGCCGCGCCCTGGCAGTCGCGGGGTTGCGCGCGGGCGGCGGTCGCCGGAAGCGGCGTCGGCGATTCGATGGCCGGCCTGCGCGGTACCGCTTTTCCGTTCGCCGCCGGCGAGGACCGTTTCGAGCTCGCCGCCGAGGCGCAGCCACGGCTGGCGGAGGACTGGAGCGGCATCTCCGGCGCCCCGGTCTTTGTCCACGGGCGGATCCAGGGCGTGATCCGGGAAGCGCCGGTGGACTTCGAGGGCCGTCGCCTCTACGCCACCCCGATGCACCGGTTGCTGGCAGAGGAAGGCTTCGTCGCCGCGCTCGGCTTCCGCGCAGAGGACAAGTGGCGGGACCTCCTGGAGGAGGTAGGCACCTTGCTGGCCGGCGATCGCGAGGCGGCCGAAGGGCTTGCCGAACGAAGTCCGGCCTGGCGCCGGGGCTTCGCCGACGACAACGCTCCGGGCCTGGCGCGGGCTGTCTGCGAGCAAAGCGCTGTCGACGAGGCGCTGCTGGCGATGCACGCAGCGCACCGCGCGCTCCTTGGGCGCGGACGCCCGGCCGCGGCGCGAACGGTGGAGGAGGTGTTGGCGCGCGTCGTGCCGGTGCTCTACGACCAGCAGATGGTCTACGAGCTGCCGCCGCGGGGCGGCGTCGTGCTGCGGGTGCCGGTCGCCACCTCGACCATCGCCGAGATCGTGATGGCGGGGGCCGACGCTCGCGCCTACAGCTATCTGCCGCAGCAGGACCGGGAGAACTTCCCGGAGCCCGCTGCCAGCGTCGCCGGGTTTCCCGAGCCCGGCATCGATCCCGACGGAGCGCGCGGCTACAAAGACTTCGTCGACCACCTCGCCAACACTTTCGTCTCCGACACCGACCGACACGCGTTGCAGAGGCAAGACCGGATGGAGGAAAAGCGCTACGGCGACCTCGCGCGACTGGTCGACGACGAGCTGGCGTGGCAGGCCGAGCACGGCGCCGAGGGCCTGCGCCGGTACTTCCTCTTCGACAGCGACTTCGCCCGGCAGCACGCGCCCTTCCTCGAGCGCCTGCGCGACTCTCTGCCGGCCCTGCGTCTCGTCGAGCTCACCGGCGGCGACCTGCCCGGCGAGCGCCGCCTGTGCCGGCCCTTGCGTGAGCTCCTGTACCGCGCCGAGACAAGCCGGAGGAGCGGAGAATGAGCCCGCCGGGCTCGGCGGATCTCTTCGCGCTGGCCGCCGCCAACGGCGCGGCGCTGGAAGAACGCTTGGAGGATCTGCTGGCCGACGCGAGCGACGAAGACGCCCGGAACCTGCGCCTCTTCGCCAGCGAGGTTGAAGAGAAGGGGCGCGTCGGGGTGAACCTGAAGCTGCCGTCTTTGCTGAAGCTCCTGCAAGACGGGCGGCTGCCGACCGCCTACGAGCTGGCCGAGCAGGATGCGCGGGAATCCGGGCGGGACGCCGAGGAGCACGTACGAAAGCGTCTCGACGAGTGGTACGTGAAGCGTACCGGCTTCGAAGACCGCTTTGTCGAGGGGCGGCGCTTCCGCTATGGAGCCCTCAACATCGGCGGCCTCGGGCCGACCCAGCCCTACGGCAACTGCTGCGCCGTGACCTCCGAACGCTTCCTGAAGGAAAGAGAGCTCGCCTTCCTGGCGGCGAACAGTCTGGAATCGTTCGTCGACGATCGCGGGCGAGCTGACATGGCCAGAGTCGAAACCTCCTTGGCGGATGTCGAACACCGCCACCACCTCGCGGCCTGCAAACACGCCGGGGACGGCGAGCGTCTGGCAGGGGAGTCCTGGCCGGAGATCCTGTGCTTTGGCGACGACTTCGTCGAAGCGATTTTTGTGGGCTCGGCGACGGTCGCAGACCTGCGGCTCGTAAGATTCCCGCTCGAGGAGTATGATGACATACAAGAGCTCTCGCTCAGAAAAGAGGCGCGAGAGACGCTAGAAGAGGAAGAAGAGGACTTGACCGCGCACTTCGATGAGCTGAAGACTCGCCTGAAAGGCGCCGGAATCGCGTTGGAGCTGGTCGATGCCCATTGAGCTGAAGGCCTCTTCGCCGGCCGACGGATGGGCGATCGTGGCGAAAGACGGCGAGCACTACGTGGTCCGGCCACCCTACCGGTTGGCGTACCGCCAGCGGTTGAGAGAGGGCCAGGTCGCATCTGCCGTCCGGCAGCTCGAGCTGCGAGCCGACAGGGCCGTCTTCTCGGATTGGTGGGCGTTGATCCATCATCTTCGCAGCGGGATGGCGCGCCACGCAGATCCCGATCTGTCGCGGAAAGCGGCCGAGGCGAGCCGCAGGATCTTGGCCGATGCGTCGGTCGAAGACCTCCATCGCCTGCTCGACAGGCTCGATTCGCGGCTCGAAGGAGGGGATTGGCGCGGAACCGAGAGGAACGTCGAGGTGCTGATCGACCTGCAGGCGGTCTCGGCGGATATCGACCTGTACCGGCGCTGCCGGCGGTTGCAGAAGCGCTGCGCCGAGGCCCAGCGGCGGGAAGAGGAGGCCCGCGAGGATAAACGGCGGGCGCTGGACGGTCGCCAGGAATGGCTGGCGTCGGCCCGGGCCGCTTATGGATCGAGGCTCGAAGAGGTGAGCGGCCGGATCGTACGCCAGGGCCAGGTCTCCCCGATCGCCGCCTGACGGGGCCTGCCGGTGCGCACGGTCACCTTCTACTCCTACAAAGGTGGCGTCGGCCGCACCCTGGCGCTGGCCAACCTGGCCGTCGCCCTCGCGCGCGTCGGGCAGAAGGTCTTCGCCGTCGACTTCGACCTCGAGGCGCCGGGGCTCCACTACCGCCTGCCGCCGGAAGACGAGCACGGACGGGGGCTCGTCGACCTGATCCACGACTTCCTGCGCGGCGCGCCGCCGCCGGAGTCCCTTTCGGCGTTCTCCTATCGCGTCGCCGCCCCTTCGGCGGACGACGCGGAGATCCGCCTGATGCCCGCCGGCCTCGTGCCGCGTTCCCCTTACTGGCGGCGGCTGGCGCAGATCAGCTGGCACGACCTCTTCTACACTGAGGGCGCGCCCGGCGTGGCGCTTTTCTTCGAGATCAAGGAGCGGATCCGCCGCGAGTACAACCCCGACTACCTGCTGATCGACGCCCGCACCGGTGTCACCGAGCTCGGCGGCGTCGCGACGTCACTGCTGGCCGACGACCTGGTCTGCCTGCTGGCCCACAACCGGGAGAGCCTGGAAGGGTCCCGCGCCGTCCTGCGCAGCGTCGTCGCCGCCGAGCGGCCGGGCGCGGGACCACCGGCGCGGATCCTGCCAGTGCTGGTGCGCATTCCGCGGAGCCTGGACGCGGACAAGGAGCGAGAGATCGTCGAATCGGCCCGGGCGTGCCTCAACGAGCCGGCCGAAGACCTCGCCCAGACGCTGGCTCTCGACCGGGTGTACGTTCTGCATTCGGAGCCCGATCTCCAGGTGGCCGAGCAACTGCTCGTCGAGCAGGCCGCCGCGAACCTCGAGTCGCCGCTACTCGAAGACTACTTCCGCCTCTTCGTACAGCTCTTGCCGCCGGAGATTGCAGCGGAGCGGCTGAAGCTCCTGACGGAGCGCCGGACCGAATACACGCCCGTGGCACACCGAGTGCTGGTGCGGGAAGAGCCCGCACCAGCGGGCGATGGTGACCGCACAGGCAGGTGGGAGGGGTTCGTCAGGGAGATTCGGCGCCTGTTGACGGAGGACATGGAAGCAGCTACCACCATCGCCGGACGTCGCGATGCCTGGCAGCGGGCTTTCGAGGCGGGAGGGGCAGACGGCCTGGTGGAGGCGCTGCTGAAGCGCAGCAAGATCGACGAGGTCCTGGTGGCGATGAACGAGGCCTTTCGGTCGTTGGACGGCCGGCCCGGCGCCGCCAAGACCGTGGAAGACGTCCTCAACCGGATCGTGCCCCTGCTCTACGACAGGCACCTGGTGTATTCGCTGCCGGAGACGGCGGGAGGCGTGGTCTTGCAGCTGCCGGTCGCCACCGCGACGGTGGCGGAGATCCTGCTCGCGAGCGTCGACGCCGGCGGTCTGGACTACCTGCCGCTGACCGACCCGGAGAGTCTCCCGCGGCCGGCGGCGGCCGTCGCGAGCCTCCCCGAGTCCGGCATCGACTTCACCGGCGACCGCGCCTTCGAGGACTTCGTGGATCATCTGGCCAACGCCTTCGTCTCCGAGGAGGACAGGAGGGCGCTCGGCCAGCACGGCGGCCTCTCTGAGCCGCGGTACCGCCAGCTGTTGGCGCTCATCGACGACGAGCTCGCCTGGCGCTCGCGGCAAGCGGTCACCGGACGGCGCACCTACTTCCTGTTCGACAGCCGTTTCGCGCGCGAGAACGGGCCGCTGCTCGGCCGACTGCGGGAATCTTTGCCGGCCCTCTCGCTGATCGAGCTGACTAGCCGCGACGCCGCCGACGAAGAGCGCCTCTGCGAGCCGCTGCGCGATTTCCTTTATCATTCGCAGACCCAGCAGGGACCATGAAGATGAGATACCTCGAGATCGCCGACGGTGACCGGCTCGAGCTGCCGGCGCAAGGCGCCTTGCCCCCCACGGTCCACGTGTTCGACGCCGAGTCGGTAGACGCGGTCAACGCGGCGCTGGCGGCGGGGCGGCCGCTCTTGGTTCGGGGCGAGCCGGGGACGGGCAAGAGCCAGCTGGCGCGGGCCGCGGCGGTGGGGCTCGGGCGGCCCCTGGTGTCGACGGTGATCGAGGCGCGTACCGAGGCGCGGGACCTGCTGTGGAGCTTCGACACGGTGGCGCGGCTGGCCGAGGCGCAGGTGCAGGGGGCGCTGGCCGGGCGCGACGAGGCGGCGGTGCGCGAGAGCCTGCGGCAGGACCGTTACCTGGCGCCGGGGCCGCTGTGGTGGACGTTCGACTGGGCGGGCGCCGCGCGCCAGGCCGCGGCGGTGGGCGCCGTGCCGCCTCCGGCGCCGGCGGGCTGGCAGCCCGAGCAGGGGGCGGTGCTGCTGATCGACGAGATCGACAAGGCTGATCCCGCGGTGCCCAACGGCCTGCTCGAGAGTCTTGGCGAGGGGCGCTTCACGTGTCCCGGCGGGGCGGTGGTGGCGCGCGCCGCGGCGGCGTCGCCGCTGGTGGTGGTGACCACCAACGAGGAACGGGCATTGCCCGATCCGTTCCTGCGCCGCTGCCTGGTGCTGCAGTTGCGCTGGCCCGAGAAGCATGAGGACTTCGTCGCCGCGCTGGCGGCGCGCGGCCGGGCGCATTTCCCGGACTGCGGCGAGGAGATCCTGGCCGAGGCCGCGGAGATGCTCGCCGGCGATCGCGAGCGCGTGGTGGCTCAGGGGTTGTTCGCGCCCGGCGGGGCCGAGTACCTGGACCTGCTGCGGGCGTTGATGGCGTTGGCGCCCGGCGACGCGGAGCGGCAGCGCGAGGTGCTGCAGCGTATCGCCCGCTTCGCGCTCCTCAAGCATCCGGCGGAGCCGGGGTGAACGGCGGGCCGCCGGCCGGCGTGCCCTCTGCCGCCGCCGGCCGCGCCGACCTGGTGCGGGCGCTGGCGGTGCGCGGTGAGGCCGGCCTGGGTGCGCTGGCGCCGCTGCTCGGCTACGCCGAGCCCGAGCGCGAGCCGGAGCGCGAGCGGCCCACCGGCGAGCCTGCCGGCGAGACGGCGCCGCCGCCGCGGGAGGTCGGGGCCGCCGAGCCCGAGGCCGTCGAGCTGGCGCCGGTGCCCTTCTGGCGGCTCGAGACGCTCGAGGCGGTCGAGGCGACGGACGAAGACGAGACCGCGGCCGGCGCCCCGCTGTCGCTGGACGAGCTGGCGCCCACGGGGGAAAGACCCGAGCCGGCGCCGATCGTGCCCTGGGCGCGGTTGGGGCCAGCGCTGCACCGGGCGCTGCGCTCGGCCGTGCCGAGCCGCGAGGTCGACGTCGACGCCCTGGTGGAGCGCTGGGGGCGCGGCGAGCTGGTCGAGAGGCTGCCGCGCCGGCGCGCCTTCGCCTGGAGCCGGCGCCTCACCGTGCTGGTCGACCGCGGCCGCCGGCTGATCCCCTTCTGGGCGGACCAGGACGAGCTGTGCCGCCGGCTGCGCCGCTTCCTGGGCCGCGCCGAGGTGCGCGTGGCGCGTGGCCTGGCGGGCCCCGACGGAGCGTGGGCCGCCGGCCGCCGGCCCTACCGGCCGCGCTCGCCGCCGCCCGGCTCGACGGTGCTGGCGCTCTCCGACCTGGGTTTCTATGGCGGCGCCCCGGCGCGCGCCGCCTGGACCCGGCTCGGCAGGGCGCTCGCCCGGCGCGGCGTTCGCGCGCGGGCGCTGGTGCCGTGCCCGGCGGCGCGCTGGGAGCGTGCCGCCGCCGCCCTGTGGCGGGCGGTCGACTGGTCGTCGCCGCTGCGCACCCGCCTCGGGCCGCGCCCAGATCCCGAGGCCCTGCGCGCGCGCCGTGAGCGGCTCCTGGGCCTCGCGTCGCCGGCGTTGCGCGTCGAGCCCGGCCTGCTGCGCGGCGTTCGCCGGCTACTGCCGGCCGCGGACACCGACGCCGGCACCGAGGCCGACGTCTGGAGCCACGAGGACGTCGACGGCAGCTCGTCGGTGGCGCTGAGCATCGTCGCCGGGCTCGAGGAGCGGCGCGCGGGGTTCCGCCGCGAGCCCACGGCGCTGCGCGCCGCGGTGATCCGCGAGCTGGCGCGCTGGCACCAGGAGGCGTTGCCCAAGGAGATCTGGCTGAAGGAGGCGCTGGCGCTGGCGCTCGACGGCGGCGGCGACGGTGCGCTGGCCCCCGCCGACGAGGCCGAGGCGCGGGCCTTCGCGCTGCGGCTCAGCGGTACGTTGCGGGCGGGCGCCTCGCGGCAGGGCGCCGCGGCGGGCGGCTACCTGCTGCGAGTCGGCCCCTGGCTGCCGCCCGAAGTGTGGGCCGACGCCCAGCTGCGCCGGCCCCTGGCCCGGGCCTGGGGCGCCGCCAGCCGCGACCGCCCGGATCTACCCCTGCCGCCCGGCCTGACGCCGGACCTGCTCGAGGACGAGGAGCCGCGGACCCCGAGGGAGTGGGGCGTGTGGCAGATCGGCTCGGAGCTCCACTTCCTCCCCGCCGGCGATCCCCCCGAGGCGGCGGCCGGCAGCCCCCTGGTGACGCTGCGGGCGGCCGTCCCCGAGATCGACGTGGCCACGGGCCATTCCGCCTGGCAGGCGCGCTGCCGGCTGGGCGAGTCGCCCGCGCCTTGCCCGCTGCCGCGCGCTGCCAGCGTGGTGCTTTCCACCGACCGCCTGCGCGCCGAGCTGCGGCGCGTCGAGCGGCCGGCGTGGGCGAGCGCGATGGGGCGGGACCGGCGTGGTCTGTGGGCGGAGGTCGACTCGATCGTCCGCGCCCGCTGGGATGTCTTCACGGAGTGGGTAAGCTCCAAGGGCCCTATGGACTTCGGCTCGATCTCGCGAGGCAGATGGCTCGGCGCCTGGAAAGTAGTCGGCAGGCCGGAGTGGGCCCATGATGCCGGCCGGGACGAGTACGGGTTCTGGATCGAAGTGGAGATCGAAGACGCCGCCTTCCGCCTGCGCTGGATCCCCCCCGGCCGCTTCCGGATGGGCTCGCCGGAGACCGAGGCCGGCCGCTGGGACGACGAGAGCCCGCGTCACGAGGTCGTCCTCACCCGCGGCTTCTGGCTTGGCGAGACGCCCTGCACCCAGGCCCTGTGGCGGGCGGTGACGGGCGAGGATCCCAGCCGGTTCAAGTCCCCCGACCGGCCCGTGGAGCAGGTGAGCTGGGAGGACTGCCGGGCGTTCTGCGACCAGCTGAATGAGAAGATCCCGGAGCTGGAGGCGCGGTTGCCAACCGAAGCCGAGTGGGAGTACGCCTGCCGCGCCGGAACCGAGACGGCCACCTACGCCGGCGAGATGGAGATCCTGGGTCATTACAACGCACCGGTGGTCGACGACGTCGCCTGGTACGGTGGCAACAGTGGGGTCGACTTCGAGCTTGAAAACGGCCAGGATTCCTCCGATTGGCCAGAGAAGCAGTATCCGCACGAGAGGGCTGGCACCCATCCTGTGGCTCAGAAGAAACCCAACGACTGGGGCCTCTACGACAAGCTGGGCAACGTATGGGAATGGTGCGAGGATTCTACAGACCTCGAACCGTACGATCGTACGAGATCTGTGCAGGATCCCGTAAGCCGCAAGGGCTCGCTGCGCGTCTTCCGCGGCGGTTCCTGGTACTACTCCGCTCGCTTCGTGCGCGCAGCGGCGCGCTTCGCGTACGTTCCGGGCCTCCGCTACGACTATCTCGGCTTCCGCCTTGCCCGAGGTCAGAGAAAAGAAGAAGAACCAATGGCAAGAGCGGACAAGGCCAAGGTGGAGTAAGGCGTGGGACACGCCGGCGACACCGGGCCGCAGACCGCGCGGCACGAGACAGCAGGATGAAACTGAAGTTCTTCACCATCCCGGCTCTGGACTCCCAAGAGGCCGAAGAGGAACTCAACCGCTTCCTCGGCAGCCACCGGGTGCTAGCGGCGGATCGCCATCTGGTGCAGGAAGGCGGCGCCGCCTATTGGGCCGTCTGCGTCACCTACGTCGAGGGCGAGGGCAAGGCCGCGCCGGTCAAGCGCGGCAAGATTACGGTTCCCGCCCTGAAAGGGCGATTCCGCCCAACTGACCACCACACACCACAATGGCTAACCACTGCAAATGCAACTACTTACGTCTTGGGACGTATGGTTAGCTCTGGGTACTTGTTGGCCAGTGCTTCCCCCTGAGTACCCCATGAGAACCATCCCACGCGCTACGCGCTTCGGGACACGGCAGGAGGTAGTCAGCATGGCACACATAGAGAAGCGGCGGACGTCGAAGGGTCAGATCCGGTATCGGGCACAGATTGTACTCAAGGGCCATCCTCGGGTCTCAGAGACGTTCTCCACGCGGCGAGAGGCGAAGCGATGGGCCGAGCGTACAACGGAAGCGATGCGGCAACGGCGCTTCGAGCCCGGCTCGGAATCTGAGCAGCGCACGATGGGTGATCTCGTCGGGCGGTACATCGAGGAGAAGCTCCCTCATCTGGCAGACCAGAAGGAGACAAGCCGCAGGCTAGAGTGGTGGGCGGGTCAGCTCGGACAAGATACCAGACTCTGTCAGATCACACCTGCTTCGATCGCCTCGGCGAGAGACCGGCTCGCGAGAGGTAAGGGACTCTCTGGCAAGGCAGTGTCCCCGAGCACGGTCAGGCGCTACCTGACCGTTCTGGGCAGCGCCATGAGCATGGCCACCAAGGAGTGGTTCTGGATGGAGGACAATCCCTGCTCCAAGGTGGTCCGCCCGACCGAACCCCGCGGACGAGTACGCTGCCTGGACGGGGACGAGCGCCAGCGGCTGCTTGCCGCTTGCGAGGAAAGTCAGACCCGGCTTCTGTATCCGCTGGTGGTGATGGCGCTGTGCACCGGCGCTCGCCGGGGAGAGCTGCTACGGCTAACGTGGCAGGACGTCGACTTGGATCGTGGCGTTGCCATCATCCACCACAGCAAGAATGGCGAGCGGCGTGCGCTGGCCATCACCGGTCTCGCGGCATCGGTACTCAAGGAGTGGAGCCGGGTCCGGCGCCTCGGGTCCGATCCGGTCTTCGCTGGCCGCGGCGGGAAAGCCACCTTCCCGCAGAGAGCATGGCAGGTAGCGCTGGAGGCGGCTGGGATCGAAGATTTCCGGTTCCATGACCTGCGCCATACCTTCGCTTCTTACCTCGCCATGAGCGGCGCCACGTTGGCCGAACTCGCCGAGGCGTTGGGCCACAAGACTTTCGCGATGGTCAAACGCTACGCCCATCTGACCGAAGGCCATACCGCAAGTGTCGTCGCCAGGATGACTCAGCGTTTCGTGGCTGCGTAATGCGCTGGACAGGCGCCTGCCTCAGGCGCCCGTCC
>JAAELT010000007.1 GCA_024226315.1 bacterium
GGCACGTTGGCGTTGAAGGTCTGGCCGAAGGCGGTCTCCTTGCTGCCCCCCAGCCAGCGGGCGCGGGCGGCAAGGCCGACGGTGAGATCGCTGCCGCCGCCGGTGATCCGGATCTCGCGGATCTCGAGCTCGTCGAGCATCCGCCGGCGGGCGTGCAGCTGGCGGTCCTTGGCGGCGGCGAGCTGCCGGGCGTCGTCGCGGTCGGCGTAGGTGAGCTCGAAGATCAACGCCGCCAGCTTGTCCATGGCCTCGGAAGCCTCGAGCCCTGGGAAGACCTGCCGGGCCCAGCCCTCCGTCACCGCCCCGGCGACCACCCACGGGCACAGCCCGCGGTTGATGCCGTAGGCGCGAAACCCCTCGGCGGCGACGCCGGCGGCATGGGTGAAGAGAGCGTGGCGCTCCGGGTGGGTCTCGGCGAGCTCGGGCATCAGCTGCGGATGCTCGTCGCCGGCCAGCGAGACGACGGCGCTGCGCGAGCGCACGATCTGGTTCAGGAAGCATTGGTTGCGGTCGTGGAAGAGGGCGAGCTGCTCTGAGCGGGCGCGGCGGATCAGCTGCGCCTCCTCGAGCGGATCCTTGAGCCGGATGTGGACGGCGGCGGCGCCCAGGTCGTAGGCCGCCTCGGCGACCCGCAGGGCGAGATCGCGGTGGGCGGCCTCGCCGCGGACGTAGAGCTGCTGGTCCGGCCGCAGGCCGGCGCCATGCTCCACCAGCAGCCGGGCGTAACGGTCGAGGTGTTGTTCGTTCATAGCTCCCGATCTTGTCATGCCGGAGCTCGTCGTATCCGCTGCGAGGTGAGGCACGGCCGTTTCGTAATCTTGGGCGTAATGTACGACGCCCACAATGGCGGCGGAGGATTGCATCTATGCGCATATGGTTTCACCACCGATCCGAGGGATCGGCCCGGGTGCCCTGGCGGCTGCGGACCGCCGTCGCCGGTCTGCTGCTGGTCCTGGCGGCCGCCGGCATGGCTCGCGCTGACGCGGGCGGCGGCACGACGGCGGCGGCGGCCGGCGAGGTCGGTCACGAGCTACTGCTGTTCGAGGAGTTCCCGACCGTGGTCTCCGCGGCCCGTCAACCGCGACCGATCCATCGCTCGTCGGTTCCGGTCAGCATCGTGACCGCCGAGGACATCCATTACGGCGGCTACACCACCCTGGCCGAGGCCCTGCAGTTCGTCCCCGGGGTCGACATGCTGGCGGTCGACCGCAACCGCCCGGCGGTGGGAGTTCGCGGACTCCACGACACGCTGTCGGAGCGCACCCTCAGCCTGATCGACGGCCGCAGCGCCGACAGCCCGATCTTCGGCGGCTCCGAGCTCATGCGCCTGCCGCTGTTCATGGAAGACGTCGAGCGCATCGAGGTAGTGCGCGGCCCGGGCGGCGCTTCGTGGGGCGCCAACGCCTTCACCGGGGTCGTCAACGTCATCATGAAGCAACCCGGCGACGTGCCGGGCGGCCTGTTCTCGGTCACCACCAACGACTTCGGCGACCTCTACTCCCAGCTGCGCTGGGGAGCGAGCCAGGGCGGCTGGAGCTGGCGGCTCTCGGCCGGCTACGAGGACCGCGTCTCCTCCCAGGAGGCGCTCGACAGCGCGGACTTCGTATCCCGGGACAGCGCCCGCAACCGGCGCTTCGACGGCGAGGCGATGGTCCGGATCTCCGACGCCACCCGCGCCACCTTCGGCCTCGGTCATTCGGACTACGACCAGGGCGGCTACGAATTCCTCACCACCCTGCCCGAGGCGGACGGCCGCCTGCTCACCACCCGCGCCTTCGCCCGCCTCGACCATGACTTCCGTGGCGAACGGCTGGAGAGGTTCTACCTCCAGTGGTACGGCAACTTCGCCGAGACCGACCAGCCCGCGATCCAGGAAAGTGACACCCAGGAGAACGATCTCGAGGTGCAGCTCGATCTCCGGCTCGGAGACCGACACGAGCTGGCCCTGGGCGGCAACCTGCGCTCGGTGCGCATCGACTCACAACCCCGCCGGATCACCGACGTCCAGCTGCTCGGCGCCCCCCTGGACCAGGACTGGCTCGGGCTGTTCGCCGTCGACCGCTGGCAGGCCAGCCGGCGGCTGGCGATCGAGACCCAGGCCCGGCTGGACGACTACTCCGAGACCGGCAGCGACTGGTCGGGACGCGTCACCGGCCTGGTGAGCCTCGATCAGCCCGGATCCCACACCCTGCGCCTGGCCGCCGCCCGCGCCTTCCGCACCCCCCTGCCGGGCCTCGGCCAGGCCAGCGTGTCGCGGATTCCGATCGACCCGGCGCGGCGCCTCTTCGCCTTCAACGTGCTGCCTCCCGAGGCGGAGCTGGACAACGAGGAGACCTGGAGCCTGGAGCTGGGATACACCGGCGCCCCGGCCACCGGCATGACGCTGCGTCTCGATCTCTACCGCCAGCGGTTCGACCGTCTGATCGGCTTCGACATCACCCGCCGCGAGCTGCTGCCGGGAGTCGCGATCCAGGCCCTGCGGGCGGCAAATCTCGACGGCGCCGACGCCTTCGGCGCCGAGCTCGAGGCAGCGCTGGAAGGACCGGCGGGGCGGCTGACGTTATGGGTCGCCTACAACGACTTCGAGACCGACCGTGACGACCAGATCGTCCGCGCCCATCTGCCCGCCCGGCACAAGGCGGGCGCCGTCGGGCGCCTGCGCCGGGGCGACGGCTGGACCTTCCAGCTGAGCTACAAGTACAGCTCCGAGACGCCGGTGGATCCGGGCGAAGTCTCCGGCAACTCGACGGTCGACGCCTTCCATCGTCTCGACCTCGCCGCGGCGAAGTCCCTGGGCCGGGTCGAGGTCTCGGCCGGCGTCGCCGACCTCTTCGACGACACCGAGCTCACCGTCTTCGACGCCGCCGGCTTCACCGCCCACCCGACCCCTGGAAGGTCCGTCTTCGCACGCTTTCAGCTAGAGTTCTGACGCATGCCGACCGATGACCGAAAAGACGGGCACAGCCGCGCCCTGCTTGCCCCTTGCGTCGCCCTCCGGGGGACTCTCGCCCGGCGGCGACGGTGCGGCGTCCTTCCCTGGCTCGCCGCCGCCGCCCTGGCAGCCTCGACCACCACCGCGGAACCGCTCGCGGCGGCCGAAGTGACGGTCTATCTGAGCAGCGAGGCGGTCCCCTACCGGCAGGCCGCCGAGGGCCTCGAGCGCAGGCTGGGCGCGGGTCACTCGATCCGGGTGAAATCGATGCCGGAGCCACAGCTCGAGGTCGACCTGGCGCCGGACGTCGACGCGGTGGTCGCCGTCGGCACCGCGGCGGCGGTGTGGCTGCACCGCCGCCTGCCCGACCGCATGCCCTGGGTCTACTGCATGGTGGCGGACCCCGCGGGCCTGGGCCTCACCGGCCGCCCGGCGCCCAGCGGCGTGTCGACCGACGTGCCCCTCGAGGCGCAGCTCGAGTTGATCGGCGTCGCCCTGCCGGCCACCCGCTCTGTGGGCATGCTGTTTCGCACCGGCAGCGGCAGCGACCAGGATCGGCTGCGCAGCGCGGCCGCCGTCGAGGCCGCCGGCTGGCAGCTCGAAGCGGTAAACGTCGATCAGCACGAGTCTTTCGCCGGCGCCCTGCGAGAGCTCTTCGAGCGCGACGTCGACGTCATCTGGACCCAGCCGGCACCCGAGATCTACAATCCGGCGACCGTGCGTTCCCTGCTGCTCGCCGCACTCCGCCGCCGGGTGCCGGTCTTCGGCTACTCGACGCCGTTCGTACGCGCCGGCTCGCTGCTGGGCATCGGGCTCGACGCCGAGCGGCAAGGCGAACAGGCCGCCGAGATCCTTGAGGACGTCCTGCGTCCGGCTGCCAGCCGCCACGGCGCCGGCCGGGCCGTCGATCCGAGCTTCAGCGTGGTGGTCAACCTGATGGTCGCCGACAAGCTCGACGTCGAGCTGCCGCCGCAGCTGCTGCGGCGGGCGCACAAGATCACCGGGAGCGATCGGTGATGCGCGGCCCTCTCCGGCCCCAGCGCTCCGGCAGCGGCCTGCGCACCAAGGTGGTGGCGATGGTCCTGGCGATCACCGCCCTGGCGCTGGGCATCACGGCAGTGGCTTCGATCCGCAGCATGAACCAGTTCATCGCCGGCGCCGAGCAACGCTCGGCCGACGCCACCGCCCGCGGTCTCGCCGAGGCCTGCGAGCTGGCCCTGGCGGTCGGTGACAAGAGCGAGCTCGAGCGCCTGGCCCGGGGCTTCTCGAACGACCCGCGGCTGCTGTTCATCGCCATCTACGACGACCGCGACCGGCTCCTGAGCTCAGCGGTAAGGGACGCCGGCAACTGGCAGCTGTACCGACAGACGCTGGCCGCGAGCCCGTCCTACTTCCTGGGCGAGGCCGGCGTCGAGGTCTCCGACCTCGGCGCCCTCGACGAGTTCGGCACGCTCGACGCCGGCGGCGGCGACGCCCGGCCGCTCGACGCCGGGCGGGTCGTGGTCGGGCTGTCGACCGAGCAGATGCTGCTGGCCCGGGCACAGAAGCGCCAGGAGACCTTGCGCATCATGCTGGTGGCAGTGGCGGTCAGCCTGCTGATCGTGGTGCCGGTCGTCGGCACCTGGACGCGCCGGCTGGGCAAGCTGGTGGCGGCCAGCGAGAGCATCTCGCGCGGCGAGCTCGACCGCCCGATCGCCGACCCCGGAGACGACGAGATCGGCCACCTGGCGGCGGCCCACGAGGATATGCGCCGCAAGCTGCTGAAGCGTGAGAAGGAGCTGCAGATGCTCAACGAGAGCCTGCAGGACCAGGTCGAAGAGCGCACCCGCGACCTGGCGCAGGCGAGAGACGCGGCCGAAGACGCGAACCGCGCCAAGAGTCAGTTCCTGGCCAACATGAGCCACGAGATCCGCACCCCGATGAACGGCATCCTCGGCATCCTCGAGCTGCTGCGCCGCACCCGGATGACGCCCCGGCAGCGCGAGTACGCCGGCACCGTCGCGTCCTCGGCCGAATCGCTGCTCGCGATCATCGGTGACATCCTCGACTTCTCGCGCATCGAGGCCGGCAGGCTGAGCCTCGAGATGCTGGCTTTCGAGCCGGGCCGCATCGCCCGGGAGATCGTCGAGCTGTTCGCGCCGCGGGCACGCGACAAGGGCATCGAGCTCGAGTTGGCCGAGGACGTACCCGCCTGGGTGCTCGGCGACCCCTCGCGCCTGCGCCAGATCCTGCTCAACCTGGTCTCCAACGCCGTCAAGTTCACTTCCCGGGGCGAGGTGCGGATCTGCGCGGACTGGCGTCAGGGGCAAGAGCCCGGCGATTCCCGGCTCGAGATCTCGGTCCGCGACACCGGCATCGGCATCGCTCCCGAGGTCCTGCCGCACCTGTTCAGCGCCTTCACCCAGGCCGACAGCTCGACCACCCGGCAGTTCGGCGGCACCGGGCTGGGGTTGGCGATCAGCAAGCGACTGGTCGAGCTGATGGGAGGTTCGATCACGGCACGCAGCGTCCCGGGCGAGGGCTCGACGTTCCGCGTCGAGCTGCCGGTCACCGAGACCGCGCCCCCGGCCGAAACCCCGCTCGACGAGCATCCCGCCGCAAGCGCGGCGCCGCCGCCCGCGGCCTTCACCGTGTTGATCGCGGAGGACAATCCGGTCAACCAGATGTTGACACTGAGTCAACTGCGGACGCTGGGCTACGACGGCGAAGCGGTCGAGAACGGCGAGCGGGTGCTCGTGGCCCTGTCACACCGGCACTACGACGTGGTCCTGATGGACTGCCAGATGCCGGTGCTCGACGGCTACCAGGCCACCCGCCGGATCCGCGACCTGGAGCAAGACGGCCGCCGGCGCCTGCCGATCATCGCGGTCACCGCCAACGCGATGAAAGGCGACCGGGAAAAATGTCTCGCCGCCGGCATGGACGACTACGTCGCGAAGCCGATCAAGCTCGACCAGCTCGATGCTCTGTTGAAGCGCTGGCTCGCCGCCGGGACGGTTCCTGCAGCCGGCGTCGCCGGCACCGCGGCTGCCGCCGCGGGCACCGCGGCGCGTCTAGAATAGCGGAGATCCCCCGGGTCGACGTCCCGTGAAGAAGCGACGAACCCTGGCATGAAACGATCGACCACCGTCAGTCGCCGGCGCTTCCTCAAGGGCTCAGGCCTCGCCGGCCTCGGCCTGATGCTCCGCCACTCGCCCCTGTCGGCGGCAGAGGCCCTGGCCGAGGAGCCCGAGCCCTATCGCCGTTTCGAGGACGTCTACCGCAACAAGTGGACCTGGGACCGGGTAGCCCGCGGCACCCACGGCACCAACTGCGCCGGCACCTGCGCCTTCAACGTCTATATCAAGGGCGGCGTGGTCTGGCGCGAGGAACAGCAGGCCGAATACGAGCCCTCGGGCGACGACGTCCCGGACTACGGCCCGCGCGGCTGCCAGAAAGGCCTGCGCCATTCGAATTGGATGTACGGCAAGCAACGGGTGCTGTACCCGATGAAACGCGCCGGCGAGCGCGGCGAGGGCAAGTGGCAGCGCATCACCTGGGAACAGGCGACGGACGAGATCGCCGACCGAATCATCGACTATTCGCTGGAGTACGGGCCGGACTCGATCTCTTTCGGCTCAGGCACCATGATGAGCGTCAAGCTGGCGTCGTTCTCGTCGCTGGCGCGTTTCGCCAACATCGCCGGCTTCACGGTCCCTGAGTTCTACTCCGGGGTCGGTGACCTGCCGACCGGCGTCTACATGACGATCGGCACCGCCTACACCGGCGACACCATGGCGGCGATCTACAAGTCGCGCTGCGTGCTGGTGTGGATGGCCAATCCGGCGGTCACCCGCCTGCCCGACGCCCACTTCTTCTGGGAGGCGCGCTACAACGGCACCCAGGTGATCTCGATCTCGCCGGAGTTCACGCCCACGGCCATGCACTCGAGCCTGTGGGTGAACCCGAAGCCAGGCACCGACACCGCCCTGGCGATGGGGATGATCCACACCATCCTCGAAGACGGCACCTACGAGCGTGACTACCTGTGCGAGCAGACCGATCTGCCGTTCCTGGTGCGCGCCGACACGGGGGAGTTTCTGCGCGAGACCGACCTGTCGTTCGTCGCCACCCTGGCGGTGCGCGACAACGTCTTCTACATCTGGGACGAGGCCACCGGCCAGCCCCGGCGGGCGCCGGCCACCGGCCTTTCCGACAAGCCCATCGGGCGCGATCGTCGCCGTTTCGAAACCCTGGAGCTCGGTGATCTGCGGCCAGCGCTCGAAGGCACCTGGCAGGTGGAGACCCGTGGCGGCACGGTGGAGGTGACCACTGTCTTCGAGCTCCTCAAGCGAAAGGCCGCCGAGCACAGCCCTGAGCGCGCCGCCGAGATCACCGGCGTCCACCCGAAGGTCATCCGCAAAGTGGCGCGCACTTTCGCCGCGGCACGCCCGGCGATGATCTACACCGGCTATTCGGCCTGCAAGTGGATCCACGGCGATTTGCTGCAGCGCGCCATGTTGCTGCTGGTGGCCCTCACCGGCTCGACCGGCAAGGAGGGCGGCGGCCTGCAGATCGCCAACGCGCCCAAGACCCGCGGCATGATGGCCTTCGCCTTCGCCGACGTCGGGCCGGCCTTCCGGATGGTCTCTTCCACCACCTGGGACTACGAGCACGGGCGCATGAAGGAGCTCACCGAGAAGGTCTACGGTAAGGAGCTGGCCGAGGACTGGGACGCTCGCTACCAGGAGTCGATCCGCGAGGACTACTTTCCCTCCTATGGCGACAAGGGCTGGAAGATGGGAATCTTCGCCGGCAACAACGGCGCCAACTGGCGGGCCTCGGGCAACCGCTGGCGGGAAGTGGGTTTCGGCAAACTCGAGACCATCGTCGCCATGGTGCCGGACATGGGCTGCACCGCTCACTACGCCGACTACGTGCTGCCGATCGCCCACCACTACGAGCGTACCGACATGATGCTGCAGTCGCGGGTGCCGTACGTCCAGGTGCTCGACGCCGCGGTGCTGCCCCTGGGCGAGTCGGTCGACGACTGGACCGCCATGAACCGCCTGGCAGAGGCGATCAGCCGCCGGGCGAGGGAGCGGGGAATCGGTGCGATCCGCGACGACGTCGACGGCCGCACGGTGCGCCGCGACTTCCGTTCCTACCACGACCTCTACACCATGGACGGCAGCATCGAGAGTGCTCGGGACGTCGTTCAGTACCTGATCAACGTCACCCCCGGTGTGCCGAAGATGTCGTTCGAGGAGCTGGCGGCGAAAGGGATCGTGCGGGTCGATGACTCTGACGGTACGACATGGGACGGCGAGCACTCGCCCTACCACAACGAGGTCGCCCGCAGCGTGGTGGGCAAGCGTCCCTACGAGACGCTGACCGGGCGCCAGCAGTATTACATCGACCACGAGTGGTTCCTCGAGTACGGCGAGGCGCTGCCGACCCACCTGGAGCCGCTGGCGATCGAGGGCTTCCCGATCCGTTTCGTCATGGGGCACGCCCGCCACGGCATCCACAGCATGTGGCGTGACGATCCCCTGATGCTCGCGCTGCAGCGCGGCGAGCCCGACATCTACCTCAACCCAGACGACGCGGCGGCGCGCGGCATCGCCGACGGCGACCCGGTGCGGGTGTTCAACCCCGCCGGAGCGTTCGTCGCCATGGCCCACGTGAGCGCCGGTATCCAGCCGAGTATGGTGTTCATGTACCACGGCTGGGATCCGATGATGTTCGAGGGCCGCGAGAACTTCTCCGCGGTGATCTCGACCGCCGGGTTGATCAAGCCTACCTCGATGGCGGGCGATTACGGCCATCTCGGTCACCGGGTGCTGCAGTTCGCGCCAAATCAGACCTACCGCGACTTCACTTGTGAGCTCGAGAAATGGGACGGAAACGGGCTCGCGTGAAGGGCGATGTGGCCGAGGGGGGTCGCAGCCGGGTGAGTGCCCGGATCCGGGCGGCGGCCTATGCCTTGTTCTCGCAGTTGGTGGCTTCGCCGTCGGACGCGGCGTTCGCGGGCGCCGCCCTGCCGCCGGACCTGTCCGAGGCGCTCGAACAGCTCGGAGAGCATTTGCCCTACCCCTTCGATTGGCTGCCTCTAGCTGGCGTTGCCGAGGCGTTGACCGACCGCGACCTGCGCCGGATCGTTCGCGCATACGGCGTACTCTTCGAAGTAGGGTCCGACGGTCCGCCGCTCGCCATCCGAGAAGACCTGGCGGAGGGCCGCCCCGCGGGCACCAAGGAGGAGATCGTCCGCTTCTACGAGCATTTCGGCTATCGCCTCTCCAAGGATGTTCAGTGGGCGCCGGATCACCTCTCGGTCGAGCTCGAGTTCCTCCATTTCCTGGCGTTCAAGGAATGCCGCGAGAAGGACCCGGAGAAGGCCCAGCCCTTCCAGCTCGGGCAAGTTGACTTTCTGGAGCGCCATCCCATGGCCTGGATGCCTGATCTCGCATCGAGAGTCGGGCAGCTCGCCGGCGAGGTCTATCACCGCCGCTTGTTCCAGACCGTCGACGCCTTCCTCCGTGCCGATCTCGACTGGCAGAAGACCACCGTGCAAAGGAAGTAGGACAGTGACATGAATCAAGTCGCGATGGTCATCGACCTCAACAAGTGCATCGGCTGCCAGACCTGCACCGCGGCCTGCAAATCGATGTGGACCGACGAGCCGGGCCAGGAGTACATGCTGTGGAACAACGTCGAGACCGTGCCCGGCTGCGGCTATCCCAAGGACTGGGAGCAGGACGGTGGCGGCTGGGTCGACGGCAAGCTGCGTCCGGGCCGGCTGCCGGAGCCCGCGGACTACGGCATGGACCTCGAGGTCAACCACCAGGAGGTGTACTTCGAGGGTTCCGAACAGAGGCTTCAGGCGAAACCGCGCGCCGCGGCGCCCCGGCCCGACGAGCCGGCCGGAAAAACGAGCCCGCTCCGGATCCTGAACAACGAGCCTGAGCCCGAGGAGCCGTCAAAGGACCCCCAGCAGTGGGGTGCCAACTGGGACGAAGACTCGAGCTCCGGTGAGTATCCCAACAACTACCATTTCTACCTGCCGCGCCTGTGCAACCACTGCACCAAGCCCTTGTGCCTGGAAGCGTGCCCCACGCGTGCCATCTACAGGCGCGAGCAGGACGGCGTGGTGCTGATCGACCAGGACAAGTGCAAGGGATTCCGTGAGTGCAACAAGGCCTGCCCCTACGACAAGATCTACTTCAACCACGTGACGGGAAAGTCGCAGAAGTGCATTTTCTGCTTTCCTCGCCTGGAGGAAGGGGTGGCCCCTGCTTGCGCCCGGCAATGTCCGGGCCGTCTGCGCTTCGTCGGCTTCCTGGACGACGAGGACGGCCCGATCCACCGGTTGGTCTACGGTTTCATGGTGGCTTTGCCGCTCCATCCCGAGTACGGCACCGAGCCCAACGTCTTCTACGTACCTCCCATCCTGCCGCCGACTTTCGACGAAGAGGGCGAGATCAGCGACCAGGAGCGCGTGCCCACCGAGTACCTGGAGAGCCTGTTCGGTGACGGCGTCGGCCATGCGCTCGAGACTCTCGAGGCGGAGATGGAGAAGACCCAGCGTGGCGAGCAGTCCGAGCTCATGGACCTGCTGATCGCCAAGGACTGGAAGGCGATGTTCGCGATTCCGGACGTGAAATACGCCTGACATGAGCTCCGTCTCCCCGCGCCACCGCGCCTTCGTGATGTCCGCTCTTCTGCTGGCGACGGTGCTCGCGTCACTCGACTCGAGCTTCGTGCCGATCGCCTTCCCCGACCTGATCGACGATCTCGACACCGCCACCGGCGTGGTGGTGTGGGTGGCCCTCGGCTACCTGATCGCGGCCACCGGCCCGATGTTGTTCATGGCGCGCCTGGGCGACGCCTACGGCTACACCTGGCTGTTCCGCGCCGGCACGGCACTCTACGCGCTGGCGATGATCGCCTGCGCCTTTGCGCCGGACATCCGTACGCTGATCTGCATCCGTCTGGTACAGGGTTTGGGGATGGCCACGTTCCTGCCCGCGACGTTCGCCATCGCAACCCGCGTCTACCCGTCCGAGGAGCGCGGCAAAGCACTCGGTATCCTGGCCTCGGGCAACGCCTTCGGGTTCATCCTCGGGCCGGTCTTCGCCGGTTGGCTGCTCGATTCCTACGATTGGCGGGCGCTGTTCTGGAGCCGCATCCCGCTGGCCGCCCTGGCCATCCTGCTGGCCTTCGTCGCCGTCCCTAGATCCAGGGTCGACCCGGCCGGCCGCCGGGAGGCGCACTACGATCTGCGCGGCGCCGCCCTGCTCACCGCCAGCTTCTTCGGTCTGCTCTTCGGCCTCAACCGCCTGCCGGTCGAGGACAATCACCTCGATCCGCTGGTGTGGGCGGTATTCGTCGCCGGCTTCGTGCTGCTCTATCTGTTCGTACGCCACGAAGCACGGTGCGAGGGGCCACTGATCGACGTCGAGTTGTTCGCCGGCAACCCGATGTTCAGCAAGGCGTCGCTGGCCTTCGCGGTGATGTTCATGAGCTTCCCGGTGTACCTGTTCCTGCTGCCGCTGCTGCTGATCGCCGGCCTCGAGCTACCCGCCTGGGACGCCGGGCTGCTGCTGGGCGTGGTGGCGGTGCTGACGTTTCTCACCAGCCCATTCGCCGGGCGGCTGGCCGACCGCTTCGGCGCGCCGGCCCTATGCACTACCGGGGCGCTGCTGGTGATGCTCGGGTACCTTGCGATGCTGCTGGTCGGCACGACCAGCGGCGCGGCCGTGATCCTGATCTCGATGGTGCCGATCGGCATCGGCACCGGCCTCTTCTTCTCGCCCAACAACAGCCAGATCATGTCGAGCGTGCCGCCTGAGAAGGCGGGCATGGCGTCGGGCATGATCGGCACTTTGCGGCAGGCCGGCTACGCCGTGGGGTTCGCGGTCATGGCGAGCCTTTTCACATTCATTCAGGACCGCTTCGAGACCTCGTGGACCCGCCAGGCGCTCGGCAACCTGGAGGCCGGCGCCGCCCGCGAGCTCGGCGAGGTGTTCGAGGGCGGCGGCGTGTGGTCGCCGGAGATGCTGGTCTACATCTTCCACGTCGGCGCGATCCTGGCCGCGGCGCTCTTGATCGTGACCGTCGCGACTTCCTGGCCGCGGCTCGAGCTGGCCGGCAAACGCCGGTTGCTGCCGATCGGCGCGACCATCGTCGCGGCGGTCCTGGGCGTCGGCCTCTACGCCGGCGGCTCGGCTCTCGAGATCGCCGCGCCGACCGTCGCCGAGGCCGGCGAGATTCCCGAGATCGCCCCTTTTGGCATGGTCAGCCGCGGCGCCCGCGGCGTCGAGGGGGCCGAAGGGCTGACGCTGCTGACCGGCGGCGAGGTGTTCAACTACTTCTGCGCCGACTGCCACGGCCTCGACGGGCGCGGTATCCCCGGCCGCGGCCTCGACCTGACGCGCAGCGCCTTCGCGAGCCGTCTCGGCGACGAGGAGCTCGCGGAGTTCGTTCGGCAGGGCCGCGCGCTTGACGATCCCGCCAACCAGAGCGGCCAGGCCATGCTCGGCATGAAGAGCTTCGCCGCGTTCGAAGAAGAGCACTACGGCCTGGTGGTCGACTACCTCCGCCAGCTTCAACGTTCCGGACTCTGACTCGAGCCGATTTCGGGACCGTCGAAGGTCGAGATCGCACCCGATGGCATGGTCCGGGCCATCGTTTGTACGGGCGCCCGAGCGGGCGTGACTGGAGTTCGTGGAGCTGCCTTTGGGCCGCAGGGTCCAATGCCCGTGGGCATCGAGGTGATACCCAGGTGATCGAACAGATGCCGCTGGGCTATCAAGCTCATTCCCGCGGAGTCAGGGACCCGTCGCGGAGCCGCGGCGGCAAATGAACTAGGACCAGGAGGGAGGGGCGTTCTTGACGCCCCCGGTGCCTGGAATTACAATGTCATAACTTTAGTACAATCTCTCCAGGATCAACCTTGATGGATAGCCAGTCCCCGCAAGACCCGCCCGCCCGGAGCTCGCCACGAGGTCCGCTCGCCGGCCTGCGGGTGCTCGACGCCGCGACGCTCTTCGCCGGCCCGCTGGCCGCGACCCAGCTGGGCGACTTCGGCGCCGAGGTGATCAAGATCGAGCACCCCAAGGGCGATCCGGTGCGCTACCACGGCCACCGCAAGGACGACGTGCCGCTGTGGTGGAAGATGGTCGGCCGCAACAAGCGGGCCGTGACGCTGAACCTCAGCACCGCCAGGGGCCAGGAGATGATGCGCGAGCTGGCGGCCAAGGCGGACGTGCTGATCGAGGGCTTCCGGCCCGGTACCCTCGAGCGCTGGAACCTGTCGCCCGAGTCGCTGCACGAGATCAACCCCCGGCTGGTGATCGCCCGGGTGACCGGCTTCGGCCAGTTCGGCCCCTACAGCAAGCGGCCCGGCTTCGGCACCCTGGCCGAGGCGATGAGCGGATTCGCGGCGATCACCGGCGAGCCCGACGGGCCGCCGACCCTGCCGCCGTTCGGCCTGGCCGACGGCATCGCCGCTCTGGCCACCACCAACGCCATCATGTTCGCCCTGCAGGCGCGCGAGCGCACCGGTCACGGCCAGGTCGTCGACCTGGCGATCATCGAGCCGATCCTCACCATCCTCGGGCCGCAGCCGCTCTGGTACGACCAGCTGGGCACGAAGCAGCAGCGCCGCGGCAACCGCTCGGTCAACAACGCGCCGCGCAACACCTACCGCACGCGCGACGGCCGCTGGGTGGCGATTTCCACCTCCGCCCAGTCGATCGCCGAGCGGGTGATGCGCCTGGTCGGGCACCCGGAAGTGATCGAGGAGCCCTGGTTCGCCTCGGGCGCCGAGCGCGCCAAACACGCCGAGGAGCTCGACGCAAAGGTCGGCGGCTGGATCGCCGACCGCGACTTCGAAGAGGTGGCCGCCGCCTTCGAGCAGGCGCAGGCCGCGGTAGCGCCGATCTACGACATCGAGGACGTCTTCCGCGATCCCCAGTTCGAGGCCCTCGGCACTCTCGCCTCCGTCGAAGACGAGGAGCTCGGGACGATCCGGATGCAGAACGTGA
Source organism: bacterium (assembly GCA_024226315.1). GTDB lineage: Bacteria > Acidobacteriota > Thermoanaerobaculia > Multivoradales > J023 > JAAELT01. The sequence continues at coordinate 13,960 of JAAELT010000007.1, forward strand.
TGTTCCGCCTGAGCGAGGACCCGGGAGAGATCCGCTGGGCGGGCCGGCGCCTGGGGCAGGACAACGGGGCGGTCTACTCGGAGCTGCTGGGGATCTCGTGCGAGGAGCTGAGACAGCTCGCTGATGAGGGGGTGGTGTGACTCACGATCTGCCGGCCGTGGACCGTCTCCTGCGCTCCTACTTGTTCGCCCCGGGCGACAACGAACGCCTGCTCGGCAAGGTGTTCGCAGCGGGCGCCGACGCGGTGGTGCTCGATCTGGAGGATGCGGTCGCGCCGAACCGCAAGGACGCCGCGCGCCAGCTCGTGCGACGAGCCCTGGAGGAACGGACCTCGACCGATCCTCCCACGTGGATCCGGATCAACGACCTGCGCAGCGCCGAGTGGCGGTCCGACCTCGAGGTCGTGTGCTGCGATCCACTGCCGGGTCTGGCCGGCCTGCGGGTGCCCAAGGTGGAGTCGTTGCGCGACCTCCAGCGGCTCGACGAGGCGCTGCGGCCGGTGGAGAAGCAGGCCGGGCTGGAGCCGGAGAGCCTACGCATCACCTGCACCATCGAAAGCGCCGCGGGCCTGCTCGCGGCGCGGCAGCTGGCGGAGCACCCGCGGGTGAGCCACCTCGCCTTCGGCGAGGCCGACTTCGTCGCCGACGTCGGCGCCGAGCTCGATACCGAGGCGACCGCCACGCTGTTCGCCCGCTCCTCGCTGGTGGTGACGGCGCGCGCCGCCGGCATCGCGCCGCCGATCGCGCCGGCCTACCCCCGGCTCGACGACACGGAAGGTCTGCGCCGCAGCACACGACAAGCACGGCTCCTCGGCTTCTTCGGCCGCTCGTGTATCCACCCGAAGCAACTGCCTGCGGTACACGAGGAGTTCACACCCGGCGCCGAGCAGGTCGCCGAGGCACGCCGAATCGTCGAAGCGCTGGAGCGAGCCGGCGGCGCCGTGGCGGTGGCCGAGGACGGCACTTTCGTCGACGCGGCGGTGGCTCGCCGGGCCCGTGCGGTGCTCGAGCTGGCCGCGGAGGCCGAGGCATGAGCGCGGCCCTGTGGCAGCTGGCGGAGGACTGCCGTGTCTACGACCTGGCGCAGCCGCTCGAGCACGGCATGCCGGTGTCGCCCAACCACCCCGGCTTCAAGCTTGCGTTGATGCGTCGCCACGGCGACATGGAGCGCGCCGACGGCAGCTCCGCCGCCAACGAGATGATGCTCCTGGGCGGCCACACCGGTACCCACATCGACGCCCTGTGTCACGTATCTCTCGACGGCCGGCTGCACGGCGGCGCCGACGCCTCGCAGGCCCAGACCGGTGGCCGCTTCCGCAGCCACGGGGTGGAGGAGATCCCGCTGACCTTCTGCCGCGGCGTGATGCTCGACATTCCGGCGCTCTCGGGCGTCGAGGTGCTCGAGCCCGGCGCGCCGATCTCGGCGGCCGACCTTGAGGCCGCCGAGGAACGGCAGGGCGTCGAGGTAAGGGAAGGCGACGCGGTGCTGATCCGGTCGGGCTGGCCGGTCCACTGGAGCGACTCCGAGCTGTTTCGCGGTGTCCGCGGGGGCGCCCCCGGGCCCGACGAGTCCGCCGCCCGCTGGCTCGCCGAGCGCCGCGTCCGCCTCACCGGTGCCGAGACAATCGCCTACGAGCAGATCCCGGAGGGGCGCGGCCACGCGCTCCTGCCGGTGCACGTGATCCTGCTGGTCGAGAGCGGCATCCACATCATCGAGGTGATGGATCTGAGCGAGCTCGCTCGCGACCGTGTCTCCGAGTTCCTGTTCGTGCTCACGCCGCTCAAGGTGGTGGGCGCCACGGGAGTGCCGGTGCGGCCGGTGGCGCTGGTGCCCAGGGAGGAGGCTGCGTGACCTTGCTGCAGAGGCTGGCCGCCTTCGCCGCCGGCGCGCGCTACGAGGACCTGCCGGCGGAGGTGTCGACCAGCATCCGGCAGAGGATCCTCGACATCGCCGGCCTCAATCTGGCGGCGCGGCCGCTGTCGACCAGCGACATGGCGATCGCCGTCGCCCGGCAGTGGGGGAGCCCAGGTCCCCCCGGAGGGGGGCAAACGCAACAAGGTCCCGAAGGGGGGCAAACGCAACAAGGCGCCCAGCTGATCGCCTACGAGGGGCGCCTACCCGCCGCTGCCGCCGGCTTCGTCAACGGCACCCTCGCCCACTCGCTCGACTTCGACGACACCCACCTGCCGTCTGTGCTCCACCCCAGCGCCTCGGTGGTGCCCGCCGCCCTGGCAGCGGGCGAGGCGGTGGGCGCGTCGCGGCACGAGGTGCTGGTCGCCGCCGCCACCGGCTACGAGATCTGCATCCGCACCGGCATGGCGGCCTACGATCGCGAGCTCGGCAACTCGGTGTTTTTCGAGCGCGGCTGGCACGCCACCTCGATCTGCGGAACGCTGGCCGCCGCCGCTGTCGGCGCTCGCCTCTACGGCCTGGGGGCCGACGGCATCGGTCACGCCATGGGCATCGCGGCGTCGATGGGCTCGGGCATCATCGGGGGCACCCGCGCCGGCGCCTCGGTCAAGCGGCTGCACTGTGGCTGGGCGGTGCACGCCGGCCTGGTGGCCGCCCAGTGCGCTCGCGAGGGCATCACCGGTCCGCCGACGGCCTTCGAGGGACGTTTCGGTTTCTACCAGGCCTACTGCGGCGGTACCCTGTTCGAGGACGAGATCACCCGCGGCCTGGGCACCGAGTGGTGCATTCCAGGCGTGTTCTACAAGCCCTACCCGGCCAACCACTTCACCCACGCCGGCATTGATGCAGCGATGAAGATCCGTCGGTGCGTGGCGGTGGAGGACATCGAGGCGATCGAGCTGCGCGTCTCCTCGCCCACTCTGCGCACCATCGCCCAGCCGCGGGAGCAGAAGATCCGTCCGCAGTCCGGCTATCACGGCCAGTTCAGCGGCCCGTTCACCATCGCCGTCGCGCTCCTGGGTGGGGGCGGCGGCCTCGGTGTCTGGCTCGACGACTTCAACGACGCCAACGCCCGCGATCCGCGCTATCTCGATCTGGCGGCCAAGGTCGAGGTGACCTCCGACCCCGAGTGCGACGCCATCTTCCCCCATCAGTTCCCCGCCATCCTGAGAGTTCGAACCCGGGGCGGTGAGGAGCACGAGGAAAGGGTGATGGCCAACCGCGGCGGCCCGCAGAATCCGCTTTCCGAGGAAGAGATCAAGATCAAATTTCGCGCCAACGCCTCGCGCACCCTCGGGTCCGCCGACGCCGAGCGTCTCGCCAACGCCATCCTCGATGCCGACGACAAACCCGTCGCCGAGCTCCTACGCCCCGCGCAGGAGGCCCTGGCCGCGGACAGAAAAGTAGAGGTCTAACCATGTCCAAGAGACCCAACATCGTGACCGATCACGAAAAGGCCATCGAAGCCGAGATCCAGGACGCGCGCGCCGCGCGCGACCGCGAGATGCGCGTGGGGATGGACGAGATCGAGATCGACGCCACCGAGGCCGAGCCCTTCATCCGCAGCTACAGCCGCGGCCCGGCGAAGCACGAGGTGCCGGCCGAAGTCCAGGCCTGGATCGAACAAGAAGACCGCGACCAGGTGCAGCACTACCGGCGGATCTACAAGGAGATCGCCGAGCTGGCACCGCTGCGCGACGTCTGGGTGGAAGAGTTCTTCGAGCGCATCACGGGCCCTCGCGGCTACTCGGTTCATGCCGGCACCCGCCGAACCATCCCCGAAGGCCAGATCCCGGCCCGCCCGGCCCGCCCCTGGCGGTTGGTCTGGTAGAGGAGCGAGCCATGGGACGTCCACACATGGAGCCGTTGGTCGACCGCGACGTCGAGGCCAGGTCGCTGGGCCTGCCGGGCTGGAGCTCGGGAATCACCTACCGCACGATGAGCATGGATCCGGTCAACGGCGCCTGCACCCAGGTGGTGGAGCTCGCCGGCGGCTTCGAGCAGGAAGCCGGCTTCTCGCGCAGCGAGTGGGAGCTGTTCATCCTGGACGGCAGCCTGACCATCGATGGCGAGACCTACACCAAGGACCACTACTTCTTCCTGCCCGCCGGCTACCGGATCGGCAACATCTCCACTCGGCAGGGCTGCAGGGCGATCTGGTTCTTCAACGACCACTACCCCGACTGGGTGAAGGCCACCGACCACTGCGACGCGGAGGTCTCAACAGCGGAATTCATCAGCGTCAATGCGTGCGACGAGGTGCGCTGGGTGGTGCCGAGCTTCTTCCCCCAGACCGAGCCGGGGGTGTTCATCAAGATCCTGCGCATGGAAGAAGCGTCCGGCGCTTTCACCGGCCTCTACATCATGGTGCCCGGCTTCTGGCAGGACAACGTCTCCTACCACGACTGCATGGAGGAGTCGTACCACATCTGGGGCGAGTCCTGGATGCTGCAGTTCGGCTACTTGCCCACCGGCGGTTACTTCTACCGCCCGCCCTACATCGGCCACGGCCCCTTCCAGTGCGAGTACGGCACCTACGCCATCTTTCGCACTGACAGCTGGCTGGTGAACCACTTCAACTGGAACCCGTTCATGAACCCGGAAGAGAACCGCGTGCGGGTGCTCGACAAGGTCAAGCTGCGGCAGCCGTTGCTCACCGACTGGACGTTCCTGTCCAAAGACGAGTTCGTGCCTTGATGCTCGAGCCCCTCGCCGAACGCGACGTCCCGGAGCTCTCGCCCGCACAGTGCTTCATCGACGGCCAGGCCGCCTGTGGCGAGGGCGAGCCGTTCGAGGTCGGCTTCCCGGTCACCGGCGAGCGCCTGATCGAGCTGCGCGCGGCGAGCGCCGAGCAGGTGGACGTCGCGGTGGCGGCGGCTCGGCGCAGCTTCGACGAGGGTACGTGGCGGGACCTCGCGCCCGAGGAGCGGGCCGAGGTACTGCGGCGCACGGCCGATATCCTCGAGGCACGGGCCGGCGACCTGGTGCGCCGGATCCTGTTCGACAACGCCAAGACCCGCGCGGAGGCCCGTGCCGACGTGCTGGCGGCGATCAACACCTGCCGCGGCGCCGCCGGCCACGCCGAGGCCGAGGAGGAGCACGCGCCCCAGCCCGAGCACGGGGTGCTGCGCCGGGTGGTGCGTGAGCCGGTGGGGGTGGTACTGGGGCTGACACCCTACAACGCGCCGCTGATGTTCAGCGGCATCAAGGCGGCACCAGCCCTGGCATCGGGCAACTCGGTAGTGCTCAAGCCTTCGGAGCGGGCGCCGCTTCTGGCCAGCGAGCTGTGCAAGGCGGCGCACGAGGCGGGCTTGCCGCCCGGGGTGCTCAACCTGGTGCACGGTCAGGTGGAGACCGCGGCGCGTGCCGCCGAGCACAGGGACGTCGACATGATCACCCTGACCGGCGGCACCAGTGCCGGCTCGGCGGTCATGCGGGCTGCCGCTCCGACGATCAAGAATCTGCTGCTCGAGCTGGGTGGCAAGTCGGCGCACATCGTGCTCGCCGACGCCGATCTCGACCGGGCCATCCCGGCGGTGGCCGCTGGCATCTTCCGCAACGCCGGCCAGCGTTGCTTCTCGGGCTCGCGCCTGGTGGTCGAGGAATCGGTGGCGTGGCGCGTCGAGGAGGGTGTGGCCGAGATCGCAGCCGGACTCGAAGTCGGTGACCCGTTCGACGAGGGTACCCAGGTCGGCGCGATGATCGACGAGCAGGCGGTGCGCGACGTCGACGCCTTCGTCGGCCGCGCGATGGACGACGGCCTGAGGGTCGCTGCCGGCGGTCACCGCGCCCGAGAGCTCGAGCCCGGAGCCTTTTACCGTCCGACCGTACTTCTGGGCGCGGGGGCCGACTCCCACGCCGCCCGCACGGAGATCTTCGGACCGGTACTGACTGTGATTCGGGTGCGCGATGCCGAGGAGGCGGTGCGCGTCGCCAACAGCTCGGACTACGGCCTCGCCGGCGGCGTCTGGAGCCGCGATCTGAACAAGGCCCAGCGCGTCGCCCGAGCGGTGCGGGCGGGCTACATGTGGATCAACACCTACGCCGCCATCTTCGGCGACGTGCCCTTCGGCGGCTACGGCCAATCCGGCGTCGGCCGCGAGACTGGACGCTGGGGCTACGAGGCCTACACCGAGGCCAAGACGATCATGCTCGACACCACCGGCGGTGCCTCCGCGCCAATCTTCGAATGACCGAGGTCAGATGCTGGCCGATGGTAGCGGGTAATAGGAGACCGACCCATGTTATCGAGCCCCAGCCATGTCGTCATCGGATGTTCCGATCTGGAGAAGACCGAGCGCTTCCTGCGTCATTTCGGTTTCGAGGGCGAAGCCGGCCCCGAGCTGTCCGCCGAAACGGCAGCGGCGCTCTATGGCCTCGACGGTCCGGCGCGTCAGCGGGTCCTACGGACCCCGGGGGCGGACTTCGGTTGGGCGCGGCTGGTCGCCACCCCTCACGGCGCCCGCGAAGCCGGGCCCTACGACGCGCGCCCGATCGCCATCGACTTCTACACCCGCGACATCCACCGCAGCATCGAAATCTCGCGCTCGGCCGATGCCGAGATCTGTCAGCTGGTGGAGTTCTCGCTAGGGCCGCTCGAAATCCAGGAAGTAGAGGTGGTCGGTCCGGACCACCTGATGGTGGTCTTCATCGGTGTCAACAAGCTGCGCCCGAGCGTGCTCGACCGAGACCCCGACCGCTTGCACTCCGAGATCCACAGCGTCGTCTTTTCTGTCCAGAGCGCCGAAGCGTCTCTCCCATTCTGGACCGAAACCGCTGGCCTCCAGACCCTGATCGACGCCCCGATCAAAGGCCCGATCATCTCCGAGTTGATGGGCTTGCCGCGACCCGACGTCCCCGTGCGCTTCGCCTTGATGTGCGACGACGACTCCAACCCGGCTCGATTCGAGCTGCTGGAGTTCTACGAAGATCCCGGCGCGGCCCAGCCCACCTGGCCGCTGGCCGCCGGCCTCCACGCGCCGGCGTTCGACGTCGACGATCTCGACGCTGTGATGGCCGGGCTGACCGGAGCCGAGCTCGGCACGGTGGTCGAGGTAGAGCAGGCGCGGGCGGTCAGCGCCGTGGCGCCGGGTGGGGTCCGGTTCGAGGTGTGGCAGACGAAACGCTGCTGAATCAGGGCTCGAGAAGGACCTTTCCCATCACCGCCTTGCTCTCCAGCAGCTCGTGAGCCCGGGGGGCTTCCTCGAGCGGGAAGGTAGCGTGGATGTGGGGGTTGATCTTGCCGTCGGCGAGGTGATTCAGCAGATCGCGCATCGAGGATGCGAAACGATCGGGCGGCACGCTGTAGAGCACGAAGAAGCGCACTCCCGCCGAACGGCCGGCGTGCTCCAGGATCTTCTGACCGATGTCGGCCTCCGGCATGCCGGAGGCCATGCCAAACCAGATGATCTGGCCCATGGGGGCCAGCATTTCGAAGTCGTCGGCGAAGGCTTCGCCGGCGACGGCGTCGAGCACGACGTCGACGCCCCTACCGGCGGTCAGCTCTTTGACCCGTTCGACGACGTTTTCCTCGGTGTAAAGGATCACCTCGCTGTAGCCGTGTCGACGCGCGAATGCGGCTTTCTCGGCGCTGCTGGTGGTGCCGATCGCGCGGATACCGGCTTGTCGGCAGAGCTGCCCGGCCGCGGTGCCGACGCCGCCGGCCGCGGCGCGAACCAGTACCGTGGAGCCCGGGGGTAGCTTCGCCATGGTGTGGAGCATGTGGTAAGCGGTGAGGTAGATCACCGGCAAAGCGGCGGCAGCACCGAACTCGACGCCCTCGGGCAGCGGCGCGGCAGCGACTTCTGGTGCCGTCACGTACTCGGCATAGCAGGCGCTGCCGAAGACCACCACTCGCTGGCCGAGGCTGAGCCGGGTGACGCCCTCGCCCACGGCTTCCACCGTGCCGCTCGCTTCGAGCCCCGGAGTCAAGGGGAAGGGCGGCATGCCGGGGTAGATGCCACGGCGGACCATGGTGTCGGCGAAGTTGACGGAGATCGCCGCCGTCTTGACCAGCACCTGGCCGGGCCCGAGCTCGGGTTTTTCCATCTCGACGGTACGCAGGGCGTCGTACGAACCCGCTTCGTCGACTCGAATCGCTTTCATCTCTCGCCTCCTCGTGATGTCACTTCTTCGACGGCACGAGGCTAGTCCACCGCGAGCCCCAACCGCGCCGCCCGCTCACGCCACTTCTGGCGGGCGAGCTCCTGCATGTCTTGGACGGCGTCGGCCTCGTCGACGATCTCGAGGCCGAGGAGGGTCTCCACCAGGTCCTCCATGGTGACGATTCCGGAGGTACCGCCGTACTCGTCGACGACCAGCGCGATGTGGGCGCGTTTGTCCATCAGCAGCTCGAACAAGCTACGCAGGGTCCGAGTCTCGGGAACCAACTCGAGCGGCCGCGCGAGCTCGCTGAGCGGTTGGTCGCTCCGCTGCTCGGCGGCGTGCAACAGGAGATCGCTCTTGAGCACGAAACCATGGATGTCGTCGCGGTTGTCACCGTAGAGCGGCAGGCGCGAGAAGCGGATCTCGGGGTTCGCCTCGAGCGCCTCGGACACGGTCTGCGACGCCGGCAGGGCGAAGACGACGGTGCGCGGCGTCATGATGTCGTGTACCCGCACCTGGCCGAAGCGGAAGAGGTTCTTGACGATCCGTGACTCCTCTTCGAGCACCACACCTTCCTGCGCGCCGAGATCCGCGAGCGCGGTCAGCTCTTCGCGACTGACCAGTACCTGCTTCTTGCCTCGTGCAAGGAGCCTGGTCAGGCTCTGCGCCATGCGCACGAGTGGCCACATCAGGGTCATCGTGGGCACCAGGACGCGCACCACCGCGGGCGCCAATTGGCGCCAATAGACCGCTCCGAGGGTCTTGGGGATGATCTCCGAGAGCACCAGGATGAGGAAGGTCAGGACCGCCGAGATGACGCCGACGAACTGGTTGCCGAAGATCGCCGCGGCCTGCGCGCCGGCACCGGCGGCACCCACCGTGTGGGCGATCGTGTTCAAGCTCAGGATCGCCGCCAGCGGCCGGTCGATGTCGTCCTTGAAGGCCTTCAGACGAGTGCCGACGCGCGGGTTTTGCCGTTCGGTCTGGGCCACGAAGGCCGGCGTCACGGAGAGCAGGACAGCCTCCATCACCGAGCACAGGAAAGAGACCCCGAGCGCCAGGGTGACGTAGAAGACCAGCAGGGCCATATCGGGAGACATCGCGGCGCGGAGTCTACCGAAAAGCTCGTCTCAAAGGTGGGACTTCATCGAGCCGTCACCGGGTAGCGCAGGATGGTCTTCAGTCGTTCGGGCTCCACCCGGCGGGGGTCGGAGAGGTAGATCTCGTGATGGGGACCCACGAGCGAGAAGCCTTCGCTCTCGGCGAAGTCCGCCATCACCGCCACGGTCTCCGGCTCCCGGTCGTAGGGGCCGACGTGCAGCATCTGGGCGCACCGTCCTTCTTCGAGGCTGTCGAGCCGTACGTCGAGGATCTCCGCGCGCCCCTGCTTGTCCATGACCTTGCGGGCCGCCGTGGCCACGTCCGCCGCGGAGATGAAGTCGGGGACGCGAATCAGCAGCCGCCAGTGCCAGGATTCGGGCGAGGTGTCGTGGAGATCCGCCTCGCCGAGGCCGTGCCAGATGCCCTCGAGCTTGCAGACGACGTAGTCGCGCCCCGCCGCCTTGCTGTCGAACTTCATGGTGTAGGCGACCGCCATCAGGGCGCCGACCCGGGCCTGGAATCCCTCCCCTCCCGGCTCGCCCGTGCCATCGATCGCCAGATAGGGGGCCTCGGCGATCTCCACCCACGACGGCTTCTTGCGAGCCACGTAATCCGCCTTGTGCTGTTTGAACAGATCGATCTTCGCGCTCATAACGATTCCTCCATGTGGTCCGCGGGTCGGGGCACGAGCAGAATGGCGAGGTCGGTTTCGAGCTCTTCGGCCGGCGTCGATTCCGGATCGTTCCAGTAGCGCTCGACCGTCGGCAGGGCCGCGGGCTCGCGACCCGATGCGGGAAGCCAGCGGCCCAGGAGCTCCAGATAGGTTGCGCTCAGTTGCTCGTAGGGCCCCACGTGGCGCGCCACCGCGTATTCGCCGCCGGGCACCTCGCGCCTCCCGATCTCGCCCCGCGGCGTGAAGTCCACCGACACTGCCAGGCAGGCGTCGTAGCGCACGCGGTCGCAGGCGGTCACTTCCGGGTCGTCGTGGCAGAGCCCCAGCATCTCAGTGCCTGGCCCGAAGAGCCCCTCGGCCGCGGCCCAGGTGCACAGGCGGTCCCAGGCCGCGCCGACCTGATCGTAAGGGCCGACGTGGCGTACGTAGGCGACCGTGCGCGCCGGCCACCGCTCGAGGCCGATCCGGATCAGCCCGGTCGGTTTCGTCTCCGGGTCGAAGCCCGTGACCTCGCCCTCGGGGTGATAGTGGACGCCGCTGGGCGCGGGGGGATAGTCGAGCTGGTGGTGCACCTGCCTGAACTCCCGCGGCGGCAGGCCGAACGTCTCCTTGAACGCCCGGGTGAAAGACTCGTGGGTCTCGTAGCAGGCTTCGAAGGCCAGGCGGGTGACGGGGAGGTCGGTGAATTTCAGGCGCCAGGCGGCTCTTTCCAGCCGCAGGCGACGCACATGACCCATCACCGACTCGCCGGTCATGCCGCGGAAGATACGGTGGAAGTGGTGCGGTGAGAAGCACGCGAGGCCTGCCAGATCAGCTGGACTGATGGCCTCGTCGAGGTGGGTCTGGATGTGGCTCAGCACGCGCAGCATGCGTTCGGAATAGGCTTCGTAGGTGGCGGCTCTGCTCGTATCGGCGTTCATCTTCGTTCGCTCTCGAGTCGAATATGCCACGCCGGGGCCGGCCAGACTTGACGCTCCGTGCTCTTTTAGAAGCGGCCGGCTCAGCCGCCGTCCCCCGGCGCCATCACAGCTCACCCCCTACTTCGATCAGCGTCTTGCCGTAGAGCTCGCGTGCCTCGAATGCGCGGTGGGCCTCGGCGGTCTCGGCCAGCGCGAAGACGCGGGTGATCGGGATCTTCCAGCGCCCCTCTGCCAGTGCCTCGCGGATCAGCGCCTTCTCCTCACCGCCGGTCTGGGCCATGGCGGTGTAGACTACGAAACCGCGCACGGCGATGACCTTGGCGTAGAGCTGGCGGCTGATGTCGATCGGCGGCGGCTGACCGGCAACGGCCCCCATGTAGATTACCTGACCCAGCGGCGCCACCGCTTCGTAGTTCTTCGGCGCTTCCGGGCCGGCGACGCCGTCGACGATCAGGTCCGCTCCGCGGCCGTCGGTCAGGCGCCGGACCTCTTCGACCCAGTCGCCGCGATCGTCGATCAGCTCGTCGGCCCCGAACGGCCGGGCGAAGTCGAATTTGTGTGCCCCGCACAAGCCGATCACCCGGGCGCCGGCCTCCTTGGCGATCTGGGTCGCCATCAATCCGATCGGGCCCGCCGCCGAGTGCAGCAGCACGGTGTCCGACGCTCGCAGGCGCCCGGCGGTGTGCAGCACGTGCCAGGCCGAGTAGGAGCAGGTGTAGAACACGGTTCCGAGCTGCCAGCCGAAGGCGTAGGGGATCTCCACTACCCGCGAGGCGGTGGCCAGGGCGAGCTCGGCGCAGCCGCCCCATTCGGCCTCCGACACCACCCGCTTGCCGAGCCAGGCGGAGTCCACGCCGTCACCGATCCCTTCGACCAGCCCTGAAAACTCGTAGCCGGGCGTCATCGGGAAAGACGGCGCGTTCCACTCGATGCGCGCCGCCCGGGCATGGGTGTCGAGCGGATTGAGCGCCGCATAGGAGACTCGCACGAGGAGCTGCCCTGGACCCGGCTCGGGTACCTGGATCTTTCGCAGCTCGAGCACCTCCGGCCCCCCGGGCGCGTCGGCGACGATGGCCTTCATCTTCTCCATGGTCGTTCTCCCTGAATTGTCTTGATGCTATGACATTTGAGCGGCCGCGGCGACTGGGAACTATCCGCAAGGTGGTTGCCCGGTTCCTGGGCGCTAAGTATCATCCAGCATGTTGACCGGACTCCAGCATCCGCCTCGCGGCGCAGTCGAGAGAGGCGTGAGACGATCCGGGGCAATCCGACGCATCGTCGTTTGCTCCACGGCACATGGGAGAAAAACCATGAAGACCATGAACACCAACACGTTTCGCTCGCCGCGAGCCGCCTGCCTCGCATGGGCCGAGATACTGCTACTGGCCTTGCTCCTGCTGGTGCCGGCGGCGGTCGTGGCCCAGGACGAGCCCGAGCCGGAGGCCGGCGAGGAGGCCGAGGCCGAAGAGCCAGACGAGGATCTGTCGTTCTTCGCCTCGACCTCGGTGACGGCGACCGGTACGGAGATCGACACTTTCGACATCCCGGCACCGGTGATCGTGATCGACGCCGAGCGCATCGAAGAGCTCCAGCCCGACAACGCCGCTGACCTGCTGCGCGGCGAGCCGGGGGTCGACGTCAACGGCATCGGGCCCAACCAGGCGAGGCCGATCATCCGCGGCCAGCGCGGCCTGCGCATCCTCTTCCTGGAGAACGGGCTGCGCATGAACAACGCCCGGCGGCAGAGCGATTTCGGCGAGGCCACCGGCCTGGTCGACATCGACAACGTCGAGACTCTGGAAGTGGTGCGGGGTCCGGCGTCGGTGCTCTACGGCTCCGACGCCATCGGCGGCGTGTTGAACCTGATCACCAAGGTGCCGACCGGCGGCAGCAAACTGGGTGTCAGCCTCGGCCTTCGCTTCAGCCCCGCGGACGAGCAGCTCAAAGGCAATGTCGGCGTCTCCGGCAACAGCGACCGCTGGTCGTACGCTCTGGGCGTTACCCTGCGCAGCACCGAGGCCTACGAGGCGCCTTCCGGCGACTTCGGTGACATCACGCTCGACAACGACACGATTGTCAACGACACCGGGATCGACGACGATAGCGTCAACGCCTACTTCAGCTATCGGCCGAACGACAAGCACGCGGTGTTCTTCCGGCTCAACCGCTACCGTGCCGACGAGACCGGTTTCGGGTTCGTCGACCCGCCGTTGATCGGTGACGACAGCGGCACCGTGGTCCAGATCCTCTACCCGTTCCAGGATTTCGACCGCTACACACTCGGCTACCAGGCTTCGGGCCTGCAGTCGGCCCTGGCCAACACCATCGACTTCCAGCTCTATCAGCAGGAGAACGAGCGCCAGCTGGCCAACAATATCTTCATCGACATCGGACCGATATTCGGCTTCGGGCCGTCTTCCGACATCGAGATCAACTCCCTGAACTTCAGCGACCTCGAGACCACTGGCTTCCGCGGCGAGATCACCAAGATCGTCGGCGAGAAGCAGGTGCTCACCTACGGCGCGGAGTACTACGAGGACGACTCTTTCAACACCGACTTCTCGACCACCACCCAGACTTTCCGAGCGCCGTTCCCCTTCGGCCCCGGCTGCGACTTTCTCGGTCCTCCGTTTTTCTTCTTCGAGTGCGCCTTCGTCGACACCGACGACGTAGCCAACTCACCCAACGCCACCAATACGGGCCTGGGCGTCTTCATCCAGGACGAGATCCGCGCCGGTGACCGTTTCAGCGCCACCATCGGCCTGCGCTACGCGGAGACCGAGACTAACGCCGAGTCGACCCCGGGTCTGGACACCACCGGGCAAGATTTCTCCGACGACGCGGTGGTCGGCGCGATCGACCTGACCTACTCGATCAAGCCGACCCTCAACCTGGTCGGCTCCTACGCTACCGCCTTCCGGGCGCCGAACATCATCGAGCGGCTGTTCAACGGCCTCACCCCCGAAGGGCTGGGCTTCCAGGTGCTCAATCCGGATCTGGTCTCCGAAGAGAGCGAGAACGTCGACATCGGCCTCAAATACCGTAGCCGCCGAGCGTTCTTCGAGGCCATCTACTTCGACACCGAGATCGACGACGCGATCGTCCAACGCACCTTGACCGACGATGAGATCGCCCAGTTACCGCAGGCCACCCAGGACGAGATCGACCAGGCCGGCGTCTCCTTCGTCGTGCAGCAGCGCAACGCCGACGTGCTCAAGGTCGACGGCATCGAGGTGGCCGGCGGCTTTCGCTTCGACAACGGCTTCTCGGTGGGCGGCAACTACACCCACCTCTCGGGCGAGAGCGAGTCGGGGGGCCCCGCGGCCGATCCTACTGGCGACACCTTTTCCGATAAGTGGAACGCCCACCTGCGCTACGATTCGCCGAATTACAAGTACTGGCTGGAGTACCGGGTGCGTCACAACGGCGAGGAGGACGCGGACCTCGACCCTGCCGCCGTCCCGGGCCCGCTCGGCGAGGTGTTGCCGTCGTTCACCATCCACCGTCTGGCTGCCGGGCTCACGATCTTCGAGGGCGATTCCCAGGAGCACCGCCTCGGGGTCATCATCGACAACCTGAGCGACGAGCTCTACGCCGAGTTCTCGAACGCGACGTTCTTCCGCCCGCAGCCCGAGCGGAACTTCATCTTCACCTACAACATGCGCTTCAGGTAGCAGATGCCACGCACCTCCGCGCCGGCGTTTCCGGCGCGGAGGTCGGTGAAGGTCATCAGAGTATGAGCATCCGAGTCCTCTGTGAGACGCTGGTGATGCGCGACCTGGACGGCGCCGTGGCGGCCTGGCGGGATCTTCTCGGCTGGCGGCCGACCGCCCGGGGCGAGGTGACCGGCAAGCTGGCCGGGCTGTGGGACGCCGCCGCGGAGGAGCATCCACGGTTCGCCCTGCTCGCCAGCCCGGGCTCGGATCGGGGTTTCGTCCGCCTGCTCGAAGGCCCGGCGGACGACGAGCGCGGCACCTTCCACCACGCCGGGCTGTTCAACGCCGAGCTGCTGTGCGCCGACGTCGACGAGCTTCACTCGCGGCTCGAGGGCTCGCCCGCCTTCGCGCCGCTGTGCCCACCCACCACCTACGATCTAGGCTCGGCAGGCGGCGCGGTGTCGCGCAGCATGGCCACCCGTGGGCCCGGCGGCGCCGGCGTCTACGTCACCACCTACGTGCGGGTGCCGCCGCCGCGTACCCTGCCCCCGACCCCGCACCTGGTGTGCCCGATGTTCAATTCGGCTCTGGCGGTCGACGACCGCGAAGACGCCGAGAGCTTCTTCGAGCGGGTGCTCGGCCTCGGCCGGCGTTTCGCCGGCTATTTTTCCGAGCCCAACATCAACCGCCTGCTCGACCTGCCGCCCGACGGCGGCTTTGACATGGTGGTCTACAAGGGAGAAGGCGACGGCTTGATCGAAGTGGATTTCTACGACGAGCCGCTGCCGAGTTTCGACCCGGACCGCCTGCCGGCAGGCAACTCGTTCCTGACCCTCGAGACCTCGGACTTCGACGACGTCGTGACGCGAGCCGAGCAGGCGGGGCGACTCGCTCGGGGAGCGGTCGCGCCCGACCTCCCCCCTTACGGCGGGCGTCGAGCCGCCCTCTTGCGCGGCCCGGCAGGCACCCGCTTCGAAGTGATCGAAACAGAAGCTCCAACCTGACGAGGAGACGAACCATGCAACGTGGACGAAATATTTTGAGTTTGGTTCTCGCAGCGGCGCTGGCCGTCGCGCCCGCGCTCGCGGGGGACGACGGCGAAGGCTCCGTCGCTCTCGACGGCACCTGGACGATGACCATCCAGGGCAAGGCGCCGCCCGGCAAGAACTTCGCCAGCCTGAAGTTCGATCGCCAGGGGGACGAGACCGTGGTGATCATGACGGGCAAGGGCGGCGAGCTCCGGAGCGCCTGCGAGGCGAACGGAGAAACCTTGCGCTTCGAGCACGTCACGCCGGGGAAGAAAGCCACCATCATTGTCTTCGACGGCCGGGTGCAGGGCGACCTCATGGGCGGCGAGGTCGACATGGGCAAGCGCGGCAAGTCGCAGTGGCAGGCGATCCGCGAGGGCGAGGGCGTGCTCGACCTCTCCGGCACCTGGACCTTCTTCCAGAAAGGGCTGCCGCGCGACTACACCAACCTCACCAAGCTGCACTTCTCCCAGCAAGGCCCCAACCTGGTCGCGACCTTCACCACCGGCAAGGAAGAGACCGTGTGCCAGGGCTACCTCGACGGCGACTCCCTGGGGTTCGAGTACTCGCGTGCCACCGGCGACGGTCAGACGGTGGGAGCGAATTATGTCGGCGGCGTCTCCGGAGACATGATGCGGGGCGAGGTCGACATGGGAGAGGGCGGCAAGAGCACCTGGCAGGCGACGCGCGACGACGGCTGAACGACCCCTTGGGAGATAGCATGAAGGACAGCATCAAGACGACACTTCTCGGTTCTTTGATCTGCCTGCTGGCGCTGGCAGGCTGTGGAGGCGACCCGGTGGCAGAGGCGCCCGCGGCGCCGGCCACCGAAGAGCCGGAGGCCCGGGCGGCTTTCCGTCCGCCAGCGGAAGGGACGGAGCTGCCGGTGAAGCGAGTCCCCAACCTCGGCGAGGCGGCGGAGGCGTACTTCTCGCCCGACGGCGCGAGCCTGATCGGCAACGCCAAGCTCGAGGGCGACGAGCACCATCAGGTCTACACCTGGAACCTCGACGGCACGGACATCCGGCGCATCAACGACACCGGCGCCGACGCCTGCTCCTACTACTTCCCGGACCAGCAGCGCCTGATCTGGACCTCCACCCGCGACCACCTGGACCTGCACGCGGGCAATTACTCCGACCCGGAGGACTATCCCCAGGGCTCGGAGCTCTACACCTCCGAGCTCGATGGCTCGGACGTCGTGCGGCTGACCGACAACGAGCTCTACGAGGCCGAGGTCTCGATCTCGCCCGACGGTCAGTGGATCCTGTTCACCCGCCAGATCGAAGGCCGGCTGGATCTGTGGCGCATGCGCCCCGACGGCTCGGACGAAGTCCAGGTCACCGACACGCCGGAGCTGCAGGAGGGCGGGTCGTTCTACCTGCCCGACTCCGAGACCATCCTCTATCGGGCATGGAAGATCTCGGACCAGGGGCAGCGTGGCATGCCGATGACCGTCTTCACCATCAAGCACGACGGCACCGACCTGCGCCAGATCACCCACGAGGACGGCACCAACTGGGCGCCCCATCCGGCTCCCGACGGCAAGCACTTCGCCTTCGTCAAGATGCTGCCGCCCCACAACTTCGAGATCTACCTGATGAACCTCGAAACCGGAGAGCAGTGGCGTCTGACCCACAACGACGCCTTCGACGGCTTCCCCGCCTTCTCGCCGGACGGCAAGACCCTGGCCTTTGCCTCCAGCCGCGACGCCGCGCCGGGCGAGCGCAAGCTGTTCGTCCACACCATGGACGTGTCGTCGCTGGGCCTCGGGGCGGGGTAGGGCCAGGGCCTCCCGCTCTTCCTTACCAGTCGTCCCCTTCATCCGGCGTGAAGGTCTCGACCTCGGCGCTGCCGCGGTGGCACATCCAGCAGGTCAGCACTTCGGGCTCGGCTTCCTCGACCATCTCCTCTTTCTCCCCTTCCTCCCCTTCCTCCTCTTCCTTGGGGAAGTAGGTGTCCCGGTTCTCGCGCAGGTAGCCGACCAGGCGGATCATGTCGCGGGTGACGACTTTGTGCTCGTTGTCGTCCTTGTGGTACTCGTCGATGGTGTGGCAGAAGCTGCACTTGACGTCGAGCTGCTCGGTGAAGCCTCGCATGATGGTCTTGAGCTCGTCCTTGGAGATCTCCGGGTCGAAGATCTGAAGGTTCTGGAACTCGTCCGGCATGTCGCCGGTGGTGGGGACGGCCGGCAGCAGGAAGAGGGCGGGGGCGATGACGAGCGTCGCGAGCCACTTGTGTCGTTTCATGTCGGGTTCCCTTTCGATCGGTTCTGCTCAGTGCGCGACTGTGTTTCGAACCGCGACTGTGTTTCGAGGTAGTCGATCATGGCGTCGATCTGTTCTGGCGAGAGCTTTCTGCCGAAGGCGGGCATGTCCTCGCCCTTGCCGTCGCGGATCGCCGCCCGCATCTCCTCTACCTGGGTCTCGAGCCAGATCTTCTCCTGAGTCAGGTCAGGTACGTCCAGGTCGAAGGCGCGGGTTTGTGGACCGTCGCCGCTGCCGTCCTCGCCGTGGCAATCGTAGCAGTGCTCCTGGTACTGCTCGCCGGCCTGGACTCGCATGGCCTGCTCGTACATGAGCGTGGGCGGCAGCTCGCGGTCCTGCCAGACCGCCAGGCCGGTGAGCGCGCTCCAGGCCAGACACCAACCGCCAGCGAGCGCGATCCGGAAGCCGGCGCCCCGCCGGCGCAGGAGCGGCAGGGCGTAGAGCAGGCCGAGGCCGGCGACGGGGAGCAGCAGGCTGCGCACCCAGGGCGCCGACTCCACGTACTTGCCGAACTGGAACAGCCACAGGAAGTACCACTCCGGGCGCGGTATGTACTCGCTGTCGGTGGGGTCGGCGGGCAGCTCGAGGGGGGCCGGCCAATGCGGTGCCGCCAGGTAGCTCGCCGCCAGGGCGACCAGCGCCAAGGCGAGCCACGGGGCTGTCGCGGAATACAGCGCCGCTCGCGGACGCCAGCGCGTCCCCGAGCGCAGCAACAGGGCCAGCAGCAGCACCGCGACGAGCGGCAGGATCGAGGCGTGCAGGGTGTAGAAGCGCGGCAGGGTCGAGGCGTTGAGAAGGGGGCCGCCGCGCAGGGCGTCGGCGACGGTGGGGCCGATTCCCGGCGAGGTCTCGACGATCCCCAGGCGCACCACGGTGCCCCAGTGGGCGTTCTGGTCCATGGGCAGCAGGAAGCCGGTGAAGCACAGGGCGATCACGATCAGGTACAGCGTCAGGCCCAGCCACCAGGCCTTGCGCTCGTGGTGCCGATCGGCCAGGAAGGTCAGGAGCAGGTACGCGAAGCCGGCGACCACCAGGGCCGAGGACAGGTGGAAGTGGAAGCCGCGCAGCAGCGCGCCGAGGCCGCCGGCCTGCCGCCAGTAGAGCACCGAGGCGAAGGCTTCGTCCTCGGACGGCACGTAGCCCGCCGCCAGCGCCCAGCCGCTCGCCAGCAGCAGCAGGAGGAACACCAGGCACAGCGTGCCGGCGGCGGCACGCAGCAGCAGGAGCAGCTTCATCCTCGAAGCACTTGCCGCTCGGAGACTCCCGGCCGGAAGCGCTGGTAATTGACTTTCAGCCGCCGCCGCTCCACCTTCCACTCGAGCTCGTCGAGGTCGCGCGGCGACGGTCCCTCGATCGAGCGGCCCTCGGCGTCGAAGAAGCTCTTGTGGCAGGGGCAGGTGAAGCCCTCTTGCTGGCGGCGCACCAAGCAGCCGGTGTGCGGACAGACCGCGCTCAGCACCTGGAAGCTCTTGCCCTCCCGCCGCAGGTAGACCAGCTCGCGCGCCTGCTCGATTCGCCAGCGGTCGCGCCGCTCGAAGGTGAACGGCTTGCGCAGCCACTCCCCCTCGGGGATCTTGGGCGCCGAGCCGAGATCCACCCACTGCTCCTCACTACCGTCTCGCCGCGGCGGCCGCCACCAGAACGCCAGCGCCGGCAACGCCGCGCCGAGCGCCAGCGCGCCGGCCATCACCTGCCACAGACGGTCGAGAAAGCTACGCCGGTTCAATTCAAATACGCCACGTTGACGAACTGCATCTCCAGGTCGACGTCGATGATCGAACGATCAGGCTGCGGCAGCTTGCCCTTCAGGATGCGGTGCTTGGGCAACCAGAAGTCCCCCTGCTTGACGAACTCGTCGTCGTAGACCACCTTGCCCAGATCGTGGCGCTGCTCGCCCATCTCCATGAAGAAGGTCACCGGGTAGTAGTTGGCGATGTAGCGGCCGTCCTCGGTGCGGATGTTCTTCTCGTGGTGGATCATGAATCTGATCGGCCCGCCGAGAGTGCGGGTGAGCTGGCGCACCTCCTTGCCGTCTATCAGGTACCACGAGCCCATCGCGGTGTCGCCGTCGACCTTGATCTCGTACATCCCGTCCGGCCGCTCCTCGAGCAGCTGGAAGAAGGCCTTGCCCTCGCCGTATTTCTCGTCGAAAGGCTCGTTGGCCCGGTGAGTGACGAATTGGGAGATCTGTGCCCGGGCCAGGGAACGAAGCTCGGCGCCGCAGTCGTCGCACTCGAAGTCCACGATCAGATTCCGGTCGACGGTGACCTTGGCCTGGACCGCCTCGCCGCCGTGGTCGACGATTTCCACGTCAGCCCGAAGACCCGGGAACGTGTCGTTCCACACGTAGCGGTTCTGGGAAGCCGCCTTGAAGATCTCACGGGCCTTTGGATCGTCCTCGAGCAGGGACTTGGACTCGGCGACGCGATCGGCGTGGATCGCCAGGTCCTCGAGCGAGGCGACCTCGTCGCCTCGCAGCTTGGCCCTCTCGAGCCGCGCATCGAGGGCGATGATCCGTTTCCCCGAGGTCTTGTCGATGGCCTCGTAGTCGAGGCCGACGATGCCGGCTTTCTTCGCCAGGTAGTACCATTGGCTGACCCACGCTTTGGAAGTGCTCCAGGAGAGGCGGATGCGAACCACCTCGAAGGTCCCGGCCGGTGTCTCGAGGGTCTGGTAGCCCTCGATCTCCGACGTCCAGTGCTGCAGCCGCTTGTAACGCCCGATGTCCTCGGGCTGGTTGGCCTCCGGCTCGCTCCAGGTGTATTCGCGGCCGATCACCTGGTCGGGCCGGGCGATGGAGAGGGCGGGTTGGTAGGTGAAGGGCTCGCCGCCGGGGCGGCTCTCGAACGAGCCGTGCATCCGGATGCCGTGCTCGGGGGGGTAGGTGTAGAACTGGTAGCTGCCCTTGTTGTCGATCAGCTTGAAGGCGGCGGTGCGGTCGAAGAACTCGGCGCC
>JAAELT010000008.1 GCA_024226315.1 bacterium
AACCGTGGTAAAAGCTGTGTCATTTTTTTCATACACTGTGTCCTAAATATGATCATAACAAAACAAAAGAAGTCGTTTTTTATCACATCATTTTTGTCAACAAAACAGCAAACAAACAATGTAAACAGTTCTAAATAATTCAACTTCTAATTTTTAACAGTTCACAGGGTGTGAATCGTTTATTATAAAACAATATAATTTCATACTTCTTAACTGTAATTAACGGTTCACACCCCGTGAACCGTTGGTTTTATAAAAAATATTATCAATTTCTTTTTAATCTAAGAAACGGTTCACGCCCCGTGAACCGTTTAAAATTATAAATTGAATTTTCTATGGGTACATAAGTTATATCAGAAAGTGTCTGAGATTATACTCAATTCAAGAAGAAATTACGTTTTTCATTATATTTCATTTTATCTTGTTTATCATTAGGAAGTAATATTTAATCATTTAGTGTGTTAAATCAATATGTATGCTGGTGTTTTCATTTTATCGAGAATACCTTTTCATTTTTTTTTCCAAAAATTCAGACAATCTTGGACAAAATATTTTGCAAAAAGTTCAAATTAGCTATTTATATGGAAAAGGCACAGAAAAATCCACTCTAGACCTCCCCCCCCACCCCGTGAAACAATGTTGAATCATAGCCATATGCTTAGCCTTGTTTTTCCTCAACATTGTTCACAGGGGGAGAGGGGAAGAGGTCTCAAGATGTCGTTTCCCTAGAAATGAAAGTTTTGCAAAAATATTTTGTCCACGATTGTCTGAATTTTTCAAAGACTTATACATCTAAGTGGAAGAAATCCATAAAAATAAATGTCGGCTTATGTATTTAAATTATTCTAGAAATAGAATACTATGTTCCATAACATATTTTATTGTTCAAACTCTTGACACATGTAGAACACATGAGCTCATTTTTTCTTTGTAAACCGTGGTAAAAGCTGTGTCATTTTTTTCATACACTGTGTCCTAAATATGATCATAACAAAACAAAAGAAGTCGTTTTTTATCACATCATTTTTGTCAACAAAACAGCAAACAAACAATGTAAACAGTTCTAAATAATTC
>JAAELT010000009.1 GCA_024226315.1 bacterium
ATCCAGGGCGCTGTAGTAGTTCATCATGGCCGCGTTGCCCTTGTAGACGTTCTGGGCGGTGAAGTCGAGCATGTGGTCGTGGAACCAGTGGGTGCTCATCGTCTCTCGCCAGTCGCCCCGGAGCTGGGTGATGCCGCCGGTGCCGTCCGGGCTACCGGCCCGGATGTCGCTGGCGTCGGTGTTGACCGAGTCGTGGCCGGCCAGCTGCAGCGGCCAGCGGTAGTCCCAGAACTGCCCCGGGAAGTAGAAGGCGTTGGCATAGCCGTCGCTCTCGGCTGGGCTGTGGCCGTTGTGCTCGTGGGTACTGATGGTGTGCACCCCGAAGCCGCGGTTGGTCGCCACGTCGATCGGCAAAGCGTTGAAGTGGCGGAACAGGACGGTCTCACCCAGGCGGGCCTGGAGCAGCTTGGGCGGCAGGGTACCGTCGAAGGTCCACAGCGCGTCGTGCAGCTGCTCGGGCATGTCCGGGTGGAACCGGATGTCGATTCCGGCCGTGGATCCCGCCAACGCCGGCACCGTGCCTCCTCCTGCGGTGAAGTGGTAGAGGCCACCGGGAGCGAACTCGCCGACGCTGTAGCCGTGGTCCTGCATGCCGTCGCGAAACCCGCCGTTGACCCGTGAGCCCGCCATCGCGCTGCGGAACCAGACCTCGGGGGGAAACTCGTCCCAGCGCTGGTGGGACCAGCCCTTTCCCGGCGGCCGGCCCTCTGCCGGGGGGGTGATCACGGGGCGTCCGAGGTAGTCCTCGATCTCCGCCTTCCACGGGTTCTCGTCGGTCGTGTTCGAGTTGATGGTCGGGACGGGGAACAGACGATCCTGAGCCAGAAAGGCGTCGAGCGCCGCGCCGTCCGGCGGGCTATAAGCGTCCGGAGGTGCCGGGAACGTCAGGTTGCCTTCGCCGCCGGTATAGTCGACAGGCCGGGTGCCGAACTCCTCGAAGCGGATCATCTGCTGCTCGTATTCGCCGGCGCCGAACAGCGGGCTCGGAGGACCGTTGGTCGGCATGTTCCAATCGCCGTCGTCCCGCTGGGTCTCCGGGAGCACGGAATTCGCGTCGCTGGCGTCGGTCGAGGTCCCGGTCCTGCCGCCGTCGAAGGATCCCTTGTTGGCTTCCGGGAGACCTTCGGGGATGGGCTCGATCAGAGGTCCGGTGAAGCGCGAAGGGTCATCCGGACCGGGGTCCGGCCTCGGACCCCACGACTTCTCAGGCGGCTGCGCGCCCGACTCTTCGGGCGGATCCGCGCCGGCGTAGGCGACGACGAGGCACGCTGCCAGGAGCGCTATCGTCGCGATTTCGAGATTCCGCTGCCCAGGCAGTCTGCTGCTCGCAGAGCGATTCACTCGCCCCTCGTTCGATCTATCGGAGCTCGGTGTCTTCATGTCCTATTTCCTTTGTTAGGGGCAAGTGGCGAACGCGCCGGTATCGGTGATCGCGTCGGCCGAATGGCCGAGCTCGTTGGTGTATTGCTTGACCACCTCGGTCTCGGTGTCGGTCACCGTCACCGTAAACTCGACGTTG
>JAAELT010000010.1 GCA_024226315.1 bacterium
AGCGCCGGCCGGCGAAGCTAGAGCTCCTGCTGCCGGTCTGCTGCGAAGACGGCCGGGTGGCCAAAGAGCGGATGATCGGCAGGCCCACGCAGCCTATCACGATAGCTCGCAGCGCCGAGGAACCGGCGAAGGTGCAGCCGGAGTTTGCCAGCTTCGCTGACCACTGGGGGTTCGAGGTGGTGGCCTGTCCGCCGTACTGGCCGCGAGCCAAGGGCAAGGTGGAGCGCGCCATCTCCTACCTGAAAGGCAGCTTCCTGGAGGGGCGCGAATTCGTCGATCTCGACGGCCTCAATGCCCAGCTGCGGCAATGGCTCGCCGAAGTCGCTAACGTCCGGACCCACGGCACCACAAAGCAGCGACCGATCGAGCGCCTGCCGGCGGATCAAGAGGCCATGCTGCCGCTCGTGTCCCGGCCCTTTCCCGCGGCCGAGCGGGCGCAGCGCCTCACCGACCACGACGCGCGCATCTCCTTCGGGGGCGTACGCTACTCGGTCGACCCTGTGATTCTCGGCCCCCGGCGCGGGGAGGCCGTGGAGGTCTGCCTCGGCACCGACGAGAAACTGCGCATCTACCATCGCGGGCACCAGGTCGGCGAGCATCCAGTGCTGCCCTCCGGCAGCCCGCCGCGTGACGACCCGCGCCATGCCGCTGCCAGACGCCGATTGCGCCAACAGCCTGGCTGGAAGCGACCGGCGGGCAACACACCCCATTTCCAGCAAGTCCTCGAGGAGGAGATCGATTTCGACGCTCTGCTCGCCGGCGCTCCCGCCGTGGAGCAACGCTCCCTCACTTGTTACGAAGGAGGCCCCTGATGCAAGCTGAGCTCACCTATCAGCGTGTGCTCTCAGGACTCGAGTCTTTGCGCATGTCCGCTGCCCTCGAGGCCCTTGATAACGTCCTCGAGGCCGCCAGGGTCGAGGAACGCTCGACCCTCGACGTCGTCGACAACCTTCTGGACATCGAGCTCAAAGCACGCCATGACCGGCGCGTGGAGATCAACCTAAAGTTTGCCGGGCTGCCTTACCGACAGCCACTCGACGACTTCGACTTCGACGCCCAGCCGTCCATTGATCCCCAGCTCGTCGCCCGCCTCGCGACCCTGCGCTTCCTCGAAGATGGCACCAACGTCCTACTGCTCGGGCCACCAGGCGTCGGCAAGACCGCCCTCGCCGTCGGCTTGGGGCTCAAGGCGCTGGACGCTGGTCATCGCATCTCTTTCCTCGCTTGTCACGATCTGGTCCTCCGCTTCCGACGCGCTAGCCGCGAAGGACGAGAGGACCGGCTCCTGACGACCATGCTCAGACCCACGATCTTGGTCATCGACGAGGTCGGCTACACACCGCTGGAGCGACCCGAGGCCACCTTCCTCTTCGAGATCATCGCCAAGCGATACCAGCGACAGAAATCCATCATCGTCACCTCCAACAAGAGCTGGGGGGCATGGGGAGAGATCCTCCCGGATCAGGTCATGACCGCGGCCATCCTCGATCGCCTACTGCACCGATCCGTCACCATCAACATCCAGGGCGAAAGCTACCCCCCTGTGTCAAGGTAGTTGTCGCCTCATCTGAGACGTTGATCCAGGGGGCAGGAGACAACTCTGATGAGACTGATCCATGCATTGCTATCGTGGCTGAGCGTGCCCGATCGTTGGGCTCGATGGATG
>JAAELT010000011.1 GCA_024226315.1 bacterium
GCCTCGCCGCCGAGCACCGCCTGGCCGGGGTCGCGGCGTTCTCGCCGGCGCCGGGGCTGATGGGCACGAGCGAGGTCAAGGACTGGCTGCCCCGCACAGGCGACGTCCCGGTCCTCATCCTGCGACCCGAACGGGAGCTCGCCAACGAGTGGGTCGCCGAGCAGACGGAGGTTGTCCGCGATCTCGGCGTCGAGCTCTTCACCGCGCCGGACGCCGCCCACGGCTCGTCGATGCTCAACCCGGAACGCTCGCAGGGCCACGTCGAGCAGACCTGGCAGCGCCTGCTGGCGTTCTTCGCCGATCCCGCGGCGGCGGGCAAGACCAGCCCCTGACCCCAGCGCGGAGGTGCCACCCGAACCTCAGCTCGGAAGCAGAAACCGGCATCCGGTCCCTGAGGCGCGGGTCAGTTTGCGATCCAGCGTCGCGAGCGTCGCACCGAGGGCCTCCGCCAGCGCGACGTCCTGGCGACTCCCTTCTGACCTACCGTTCCCAACGCCCCGGCACCAGCACCTCGGCGAAGCGTGCGGGCTCTTCGATCCCCTGCTCGCGCATCCAGCGGTCGGCGTCGTCGATGAAGCCGGCGCCGTCGGATCCGGTCAGCTGCCCCCGGCGCCGGCGGCTGGCGGCGGCGTAGAGCGCCATGTGTCGACGCTCGAAGCCGGCCGCGGCGGCGACCAGGTGGTCGATCGCGTCGCCATCGCTGCCGTTGGCGGAGGTCAGACCGGCACGAATCAGCCGGGCCCAGGCGGCCGCCCACGGATGGCTCTGCCTTTCCAGCCGCCGTAGGCTGGCGGTGAGCACCTTCATCGGCTTGCCCGACCAGGTGCCCGACGTGCACATCTGGGCCAGCGCCGAGCGGCAGCGCAGATGCCATGCCTCGGTGCGCGTCACCTGCACCCGCAGCAGCTGGGAGCGCACCAGCGCCGGCCACGAGGACTCGACCAGCTCCCAGGGCGACTCGCCGCGATACAGGGCGACTTCCGCCTGGCCCACGAGATGCAGGTAGTGGTTGAGATGGAATCCTTCCTGCGACCAGCTCTCTCTCGCCGAATGAATCTCCTCGAGTGCCTCTCCGGGCAACCCGGAGGCCAGCCGCAGCAGCCAGCCGACGTTGCTCCTCAGGCCCGCCTCGGCGTAGATGTCGCCCCGCTCCATGACATCCTTGAGCGCCGCCGGCACTTCGGCGAAGAGGGTGCCGAGCCGGCCCAGGAAGACCAGCAGCCGGAACTTGTAGAGCATCAGCGTGTCGAGCTCCCAGGTCACCCCGGTGCAGCTGTTGCGCAGGATCTCCTCGGCGCGGTCGAACAGCTCGATGGCGCGGCCGCCGTCACCTTCCAGGTAGGAGGCCGCCGCCGCCGAGAGATGCGCCAGGCCGATCGCGCTCGGTTCGCCGACCCGTTCGGCCAGAGTCAGCGCGGCACGGGTCAGGCCAGCCGTGCGGCGACGAGTGCGCGTGCCGTCGACGCTCGAGAAGCCCGCTTCCAGGGCCAGGCCTCGGGCCACCCGGTAGGGCTCGCCTGCTTCCAGGGCCAGCAGCAGGTGGCGAGTGGCGAAGTCCATGCCGCGGATCGGATAGACGTTGCCGAGGCCGATGGCGATCGACCGGCAGGTGTCGATCCGGATCAGCTGGTCGGGGGAGAGCTGGCTCGGGTCGCGCTCGGTGTAGTCGAGCCCACGCAGGCGAAGGCGCAGACGTCGCCAGAGCAGCGAGGTCAGGTTCCCGATCCGCGATTGCGGCATTTTCATGCCGATCGAGGTGAGGACCCGGCGGATGGTCTCGAGTCCGTCGTCGATATGACCGCTCATCAATTGCTGCTCGGCCGCCAACCGGCGCAGCTCCAGGGCCTGGGCGGCCTGGGCACCGGGAGCGGCGTCCAGGTAGGCCCTGGCAGCCTCGGCTCCGCGGCCGGCGTTGGTCAGCGCGTCGCCGAGCTTGATCAGCAGCTGCCGGCGGGAGAGCGGTGCGTGCTCGGCGAGGTCGAGAGCCGAGCGGTAGAGACGGGCGGCGCGGTCGAAAGCCAAGGCCTCGGCCGCCTGGTCGGCGGCCGAGGTGACGAAGTGCGCCTCGCGCTCGAGCTCGCCGGCCTCGTGGAAGTGGAAGGCCAGGGCCTCGGGATCGGCACGGCCGGAAGCCTCGAGAGCCAGAGCCAGGCTGCCGTGGTGGCGCACTCGCGTCTCGGGCTCGAGCACTCCGACGACCGCCTCGCGGATCCGATCGTGGTAGCACTCGATCTGGTCGATGGCCCGGGACCTCCGGATGCGGATCAACGAGGCCGCTCGCAGCAGCGTGATCGCGGCTTGCGCCGCGGCGCCGAGCTCGCCGGCCTGGAGCGCCGACTGCAGCTCGATCGGCTGGCCGGCCACCGCCACCAGCTCGAGCAGACGGGTGGACTCGGGTGTGAGCTTCTCGAGGCGCGTCAAGAGCAGCCGTTCGAGCGTCATGCCGGCGCTGTCGGCATCCAGCAGAGGGGCGCCGGCTTCGCCGCCCCCGGACTGGATGCGGGCATAGCGCACCAACTCGGCGATGAAGTACGGGCTGCCGCGCGACTCCCTGGCGATGGCGCGTGCCACCGTCTCGGCGGTCGTCGACGAATCGCCGAGCAGGTGGCGGGCGAGCTCGATCGCGTGCTCCTCGGGCAGCTCTTCGAGCACCAGCTGGCGCAAGACGGCGCTCTCCCGGATCAGCTCCGAGTGCAGCAGCCGGCGCAGCAGCGGGCTGGTGTCCTTCTCCTCGCTGCGGAAGCAGCCGACGAGCAGCAGGGGCGGTGGATCCGGCGGCCGCAGCAGCTCCGAGAGCAGATCGGCGCTGTCGCGATCCCCCCACTGCAGGTCGTCGATGTAGAGCACCAGCGGCCGGCGCTCGGCGAGCCGCTCGAACAGCTCGCGCAGGGCGGTCCGCGCCCGCCGTTTGAGCTCGCGATCGTCCGGGATCTCGAGTACGTCCCGTTGCGCCCGGGCCACGGCCTGCAGGCGCCGCAGGGCGGGGAAGAGGCGCGCCAGTGCCTGAACGTCGGCGGGCAACAGCACTTCCGTCTCGTTCTTCGGCAGGTGGATCAGGTAGCGGGAGAGGGCGTCGACCAGCGAGTCGAGAGCCTTGTACGGCACCGACTCACGTTCGTAACAACGGCCCGAGAGCACGACCACGTCCCCGTGGTCGCCGCGCAGCTTGCGTAGGAATTGATGGATCAAGGCGCTCTTGCCCATGCCCGAGCTGCCGTGCACGAAGACCAGCACGGCGCGCCCCTCGAGGCTGAGCGCGAAGCTTTCGTCGAGGGCCTCGAACTGCTCCTCGCGGCCGACGAAAGGCGCGCCACCGCCCGAGGTCGTCCGGTGGCTGGCGAGCGACCTGTCCGACGCCTCACCGAGCATGCGCAGCGTCGCCTCGCCGCGCGGCCGGCGCGCGGGGTCGCGCTTCAGCAAGCGGTGTGTCAGCTTGCTGAGATCCTCGGGCAGAGTCTCGACCAGCTCTCGGGGAGCCGGCGGGTCGACGGTCTGTTTCTTCTGCAGCACCTCCAGGAAGTTGCCGGTGATCGGGCGCTTTCCGGTCAGCGCCTCGAATAGCACCACGCCCGCCGAGTACCAGTCGCTCGCCTCGGTCAGGCGCTGGCCCGCGGCCTGCTCCGGCGACATGTAGGCCGGGGTGCCGGCGAGCTCGGCGTCGACGGTCTGATCGCCATGTGTGGGGAAGAGCTCCTGGACCAGCCCGAAGTCGAGCAGCACCAGCCGGCCGTCGTGGGCGACCCGGATGTTCGATGGCTTGATGTCGCAGTGCAGCTTGCCGGCGGCGTGCAGCGCCGACAGCCCGGTGGCCAGCTGGCGCATGAGATCGCGCACGCTGTCCGGATCCGACGGCGGCTCACCGTCGGCCGGCAGACCGGGACCGTGGCAGTACTCGAGGAAGTCGCAGCCCTCGATCAGCTCCATGGTGAAGAACCAGCGTTGGCCGTCGAGCAGCAGCTCGTAGAGCTGCACCAGGTTCGGATGCGCGACGTCCGCCAGGGCTCGAAACTCGGTCTTGAACCTGTAGATCGCCGCCGGGTCGGCACGGTGCAGGGTCTTGAGCGCCACCCGGGACCGGTGTTTGGTGTCGTAGGCACGGTACACCTCGCCGGAGGTCCCGGTGCCCAGGTGCTCTTCGAGCCGGAACCGCTGCGTGCCCTCGAACTCGCCGAGGAGCGACTGACTCACGAGCGAAGCCGCGAAGATGTCAACACGATCACGGCGGGCATTTTACCGGTATCGCGGCCGCGTAGGAATACAGCGCGCTGGTTCTCGCGCTCGACCTGGCGCGTGAACATGTCGCGATAGAAGTCGGCGAAATCGTTCTTGACGAAGACCGGCACGTCGAGATTGGCGGGCAGGCGGACGGTCCGCGGCAGCAGCCAGGAACTAATCGTAGACGCCGTCCACGAACCAGTCGCCGTTGCCGCGATCGCGGTAGATTCGGTAGAGCCCGCCGCTCGTGAGCTCCACGTCCCAGTAGTCGCGCTCGAGCCGGTCGGGTGACCACCAGTCCTCCTCCAACCCCCACGGCCCAGAGGCCACCCGCACCCGGCCTTCGATCCTGGGCTTCCTGGACTCTTCCTCGCCGATCAAGGTTTTGAACGAGATCGGCCGCTCCTCCGCGCGCGCGCTGGCGTACTCGGTGACGGGCTCGGCGACCTCCGTGGCCTCGACGTAGCTGCCCTCGCCACTGCTGCCGCCATGATCGCCGTGGCCGTTGCCGCCGCTGCCGGGGGCTCCCCGACGGTCGGTGATGACCTCGATCTCGAGCGGCGGTCGGAGCACCCGCACCGTCAGCAGACCCCGGCCGAGGCGGGCCTCGGGGCGTTCCTTGGGCGGCGGCGGCGGGGCGTAGGGCTCGAGCGCGAAGCGCTCCGGGCGGTGGGCGTCAACGGTGCGCGGCGATCCGACCCGGCCCTTGCCGAGCATGGAGAACAGCCGCGCGACGGTGGTGGCGAGCTTGTCGGGGGAGAGCGCCGCGGGGCCGAAAAGGGAGAGCTGGGCTTCACGCGGCTTGTCGGGGTGGGCGTTCAGGGTGAAGGCGAGGATCGGCGCGCCCGGTGGGTGGGCTTCGAGATCGAGGCGCACCAGGGTCAGGAGGGTCTTGACGTCGCGGGTGGGGGCGGGCAGGGTGATCGAGCGTTCGTGATGGCCGTCGGGCTCGAGCTCCAGGGAGAGCCCCAGCCGTTCGCAGGCCAATCCCTGGCTCTGCATACGCAGGGTGATCCGTTCGAGCGCGCCGCGGGCGACGAAGACGAAGGGTTCGAGATTGACCAGCGGCCATTCCAGCTCCATGCCCTCGGCGAAGGCGGGCGGCGGGTGGCGCGGCATGAGCGGCTCGGGGTCGACGCCGCGGGCCATGGCGTGGAGATCCTGTCCCATGGGCCCGAGGCGGCTCGCCACCTCGTCCTTGGGCAGGTCGGCGAGCTCACCCAGGGAGTGGATGCCCCAGCTCGTGAGGGTGGCCAGCGTCTTGGCCTGCGGCGTCAGTCGCGAGAGGGGTAGAGGGGCCAGGAACCGGGCTTCGCCGCCGGCCGGCACCAGGGTGGGGGAGTGGGGCTGCCCGGCCGCCACCCGGGCGGCGAGCTTGCTGGCCGCGATGCCGACGCGGATCGGCAGCCCGGCACGCTGCTCGCTGGCGAGCATCAGGGCGCGTCCGAGCTCTTCGTCGGGAGACTCGCCGGGATAGTGACGTTCGAGTCCGCAGGCGTCCAGGTAGGCGAGACCCTCGTCGCCGTCCTCGACTCGGGGCGAAAAGCTTTCGGCGACGTCGAGCAGGGCCTCTCGGGCGGCGCGCTCGCACTCGGCATCGCGCGGCCGGGCGATCAACTTGGGCAGCCGCACGCGCGCCTGGGAGAGCGTGAAGCCGGGCCGGATGCCCGCCCGCCGGGCGAGCCGCGTGGCGGCCACCACCCGCGCCGCCGGGCCGCTGCCGGCGAGCACCGCCAGCGCCTCCTGCGCCAACTCGGGCTCACTGCGCAGCCGCGCCGCCAGCGGAAAGAGCGGCACCATCAGACACGCGATACGGGGGACGGGATCCAGACTAGGCAATGGCCCGCTCCCGGAAATCGACGATCGCACCGCCCCGGACCTCGAGATCCGCGGGCTCGACGTCCCCCACCTGGCGGAGATCCGCCGCCATCCGCCAGCTCAGGCTCTCGACCGCCCCCTGGTGTTGCGCCTTGCGGCTCTTCACCAGCTCAAGCTCGGCGGCGACGCCGGTGAGCAGCCTCGGAGCGCCGCCCCGGCCCGCCCAGGCGGCGCGCGCGCCACGCATCTCGAGCACTGCCTGGGCCGAGGTACCGCTCACCCGGTAGGGAGAAGAGATCAGCAGTGCCGCCCGCTGGGACCTGGCCGACCGCGCCAGGCGCAGCCACGAGGCCTCGACGCCGCGGCCGCCCGGCACCGGCGGCATCCCGAGATCGATCACCAGTAGCGGCATGCCGCTCGCAAGGATCACCTCGGCGCTCGCCAGCACCTCCTTCATGTGCCGTGGCCGCGCCCAGAGCAGGCGTTCGAGGTCGACCCCCGCGGCGGCCGCCGCCTGCGGATCGAGGGCGTCGCCGAGATCCACCAGGGCCGCCGCCTCGCCGGCGGCGGTGGTCGCGGCGAGCGCCGTGAGCACCAGCGAGAATCGGCCACTCGACCGGCGGCCGATCAGCTCGATCATCGAGCCGCGCTCCAGGCCACCTTCGAGCAGGCGATCGAAGCCCTCGGTGGCGGTCTCGAACCGCGTCTCTTCCGGCGCCCGCCGACGCTCCTCCACCAGCTCGCGGGCAGTGCGGACCTGGCGGGCGAATGGGGCTGGGAGCTGGAGTTTCGGCCTCATGTTCCTCTCGTGCGCGAGGCTTTCGTTTCGCCGATAGCGGACAGCGCGCAACCTGGATAGTGTAGGCGTAAGTAGAGCGTAAATCAAGCTTCAGGCACATTTATCCGACCACCGCATCCGATTCTCCTCGGGCGCTCCGTTAATCAGACAGAATTCAGTAATGTTGCGGTTTTCTCAGGAAGCCTGCGAATGACCCGAGGATCCCGCTGCGTCGAGGTTCTCTCAGAGACCTTGCGGTTTCTCAGCGGGCCTGCGGTTTTCAACAAGACTGTGATTTTTCAGCGAAGCTGCGGGTCGCCTGGAGGTCGCCGTAGTACTATTTTCAGGCCCGCCTGAAGGTATTCGAGCTGCAGCCGCATCTGGTCGGCGATCGGCATCGGGCGGAGGTCGTGCTCGGTGGCCAGCGCCTGGATCCGGTCCGGCCGTCGCTCGGCCGCCAGCGAGCGGACGACCCGAGGCATCACGACGTCGCCGCCGCGGAAGTGCTCGGCGCCCAGCAGGAAGAGCGGCATCTCGGAGACCAGGGTCAGGGGGTCGCCGCCGAGCGAACGGACGTACTCCATCGAGCTGGGGCGGAACAGCGCGGCGGTCGCCGGCTCACCCAATGCCTCGAAGTGCGCCGCCATGGCGCGCGAGTCGGGCCGGGTGGTGAAGCCCTCGTCGATGCGGTGAAAGCCCTTCTCGCCCCGGCGGTCGATGTCATGCGGGCGGTAGCCGATCTCGCGGACCCGCTGCCTGAGATACCGGCGCATCTCCGCGGTGCGGTCCGCCCACGAGCCCTCGATCAGGAACCAGGGACCGGCCGCGAAGGCCATGCCGTGGAAGCTGGCGTGGAGCGTGAAGGGTGCGCCCGGGCGCAGGAAGTTCGCCACCGCGTGGTTCTCCGGGCGGGCCTCCGCGTCCTGCTCGTGGCGCGGAAAGCCGAACTCGACGTCCTCGCCCGGCGGCTCGCGCACCGCGTGGCCGAGATAGCCCGCAAGATCGACTCCGCCTTCGGCGAGTGCCGGTTCCGCCCAGCTGCCGTTGCGGGCTTCGCCGTCCGGATTGGTGTGTGGCACCAGGTACCAAGTGGCGGCCGACAGCAGGGCTGCGTCGGGCGGCAGCCGTTCCAGGTGCGCGGCCAGGCGGTCGAGCATCGCCGGCCCCACCGGCTCATCGGCGTGGCAGCCGGCGATCAAGCTGATGGCCCGCGGCCCATGGCCAAAGCGATGGCCGAAGACCGGGCGGCCCTCCCGCGACGAGCCGAGGCGCTCTCCAGGACCCGTGGGGCGGCGGGGCGACCGGGGATCGATCAGCTGGTCGATCGGCAACTCGAGTGGCATCTCCCGTATGATAGTGCTGTTCGTGGACAGCCGAGACCAGCGATGATTCCTATTACCGAAGACCTGGCGATCTCCGAGTCGGAGCTCGACTTCACCGCCTCGCGCAGCTCCGGGCCCGGCGGCCAACACGTCAACAAGGTCTCGACACGCATCACGCTGCGTTTCGACCTGGACGCCTCGCCAAACCTGAGCGAGGAGCAGAAGGAGCGAATCCGCGAACGCCTCGCCACGCGCATCAACAAGGACGGCATCTTGTCGGTCAGCTCGCAGCGCGCCCGCAGCCAGTCCGCCAACCGCGAGGCGGCGACGGAACGCTTCGTCGAGCTCCTTCAGCGGGCCCTCGAAGTCGATCCCGAACGCCGCCCGACCCGGGTTCCGCGCGGCGCCCGTCGGCGTCGCCTGGAGAACAAGCGCAAGAGATCACGGCTCAAGCAGGACCGTTCGCGGCGCTACGAGTCGGACTGAATAGCGCCCGTCCCCGGGCCGTATCTCGAACAGGGCGCCGATGGCGGTCGCCCGGAGAAAGGAGACTCGATGTCTTTCCTCGGCAACATACTGTGGCTGATTTTCGGCGGGTTCTTGTCCGGCCTGGGCTACATCGTGGGCGGGATTGGCCTCTGCCTGACGATCGTCGGAATCCCGTTCGGGATCCAGTCGATCAAGCTCGGCGTTGCGACCTTCGCGCCCTTCGGCAAGGAGCTGGTGGAGGCGGAGAACCCCTACGGCTGCTTCAAGATCGTCTTCGATGTGCTGTGGATCGTGCTCTTCGGATGGGAGATCGCCATCCTGCACCTGGTCCATGCCGCCTTGCTGGCGATCACCATTGTCGGCATTCCGTTCGCCATGCAGCACATCAAGCTGGTGCCGGTGTCGCTGTTCCCGTTCGGCCAGGAGCTGAGGCCGAAGGCGAGCTAAGCGAGACTTTTTCCAGCCGGCGGCTAAACAAAAATGGCCGCCGGGGATTCTGAATCAGTCATGAGGAGAACAGAGTAGATCGCCGGACCAGAGTGATGAGAGTCTTTGCCCTGCCTTGCCGCCCCCTCGAGCCGGTCTTCCGGCACCTGTCAGATCCCCTCGTTGAACACGCGATCTGCTCTCTTTCCTCTTTTGCTCGATTGCCTTCGGTTGATGTTGGGAGGACGAAGCGTTGCCTCCTCGGTCGCCTTTGATCCGTTTCGCCTAACTTCTCGTGCGCCCCCGGGCTCTTCGCTCGGGGGCTTCTATCAACCGAGGTACTCGGCCAGAGCGCGCCGGCTCTCCGCGTGCAGGTCGTCACGTTTCAGGATCGCCGCGGACCGTTCGCGCGCCAGACCGGGATCGAGCTGATCGACCGCGTGAGCGGCTGCGCCCGCGAGCACCGCCAGGCGACGATGCTGATCCACCCCGACTTCGCTCTACGCATGGGCGGTACTCGACTGGCTCGTCGACGAGATCCTGACCGGCATGACCGGCCGATCCGGGTGCTTCGGATTCGGTCTGAGCGTCCGCGACCGGCAATCGACCTGGAGGTCGGTCTTCTCCAGGGCCGTCTGACCGACTAACACCTCCTCACCGAGGATCATGCATTCCTCGTAGACCTTGCGCCCCTGGATCTCGATCAGCACCGGCTCGCTGACGTCGACTTCCTCGCGGCGTCCGTCGGCGTAAACAGCAACCTGCCGGAAAGCCGAGACCACGCCCAATCGGTCGACCACGGATCGCGGCAGCACACAGGTGATCGCGCCGGTGTCGACGATCGCCTCGATTTCTTCGGTCCGAACTTCTTCTACGCGGAGAGTTCCCCGGCGCGCCATTCCCTCGTCGATAGCGTTGGTCAGAGAGATTCGGATCTTGACTTCACCCATCATGGTTCCTTTCTCAGGTTATCAGAGATTCAACGACTCCCCATCCGTCGATCCAGGCTGCGGTACTGGATCGACTCCGCGACGTGGGCGGCCCGGATCGGCTCGCTGCCTTCGAGGTCGGCGACGGTGCGGGCGAGCTTGAGGACGCGTGTCACTGCTCTGGCGGAGAGCTTGAGACGCTCAAAGGCGGTGTCGAGCAGGGTGCGGGCCTCGCGTTCCAGGGCGCAGTGGCGGCGCAGATCCTCGGTGCTCATGGCGGCGTTGGTGGGGGTGGAGCAGCCATCTCCGAGGCGCTGCTTCTGGACGTCGCGGGCGGCGATTACCCTGCTGGCGACGTCGGCGCTGGCCTCGCCGGGCGGGCCTTTGAGCTCCTGTAGGCTGATCGCCGGGACTTCGACGTGCATGTCGATGCGGTCGAGCAGCGGCCCGGAGATCCTGGACCGGTAGCGCTCGACGGCCCGCGACGAGCACCGGCACTCGTGCCTTGGGTCCCCGAGGTGTCCGCATTTGCATGGATTGAGAGCGGCGACCAGCGAGAAGCGGGCGGGGAAGGAGAAACGGGCCCGCGTCCGCACGACGGTGACCTCGCCGTCTTCGAGCGGTTGCCGGAGAGCCTCGAGAGCATCGCGGCGGAATTCGGGCAGCTCGTCGAGAAAGAGCACGCCGCCGTGGGCGAGGCTGACCTCGCCGGGACGCGGGATGGAGCCGCCGCCGATCAGGCCGGCGGTGGAGATGCCGGAGTGGGGGCTGCGGAAAGGGCGCGTGTGCAGCAGTCGTGACGGTGGCTCCTCGGCGACCAGGGAGTGGATCTTTGTGACGGCGATCGACTCGGCCAGGGCGAGCGGCGGCAGGATCCCGGGCAGACGGCGGGCCAGCATGGTCTTGCCGGAGCCCGGCGGACCGATGAAGATGAGGTTGTGGCCGCCGGCGGCGGCGACTTCGAGAGCCCGTTTGGCGGCCTCCTGGCCGCGGACTTCGGACAGATCCGGGCCCGCGGTGGGCGACGCCGGCGACGGCACCGCTGCGCGCTCCGCAGCGATCGGTCGGTGGTCGAGGAGGTGGTCGACCGCTTCGCCGAGGCTGCGCACCGGGATCACGGGGACGCTGCGCAGCGCCGCCGCCTCGCCGGCGTTCTCGGCCGGCAGGATCAGCTCGCGCATGGCCTGGCGGGTGGCGCAGTCGGCGATCGAGAGGCCGCCGCGTACCGGTCGCACGCTGCCGTCGAGCCCGAGCTCGCCGCACAGCAGGCGCCCGTCGAGGGCTTCCTGGGGTACCTCGCCGAGGGCCGCCAGCAGTGCCAGGGCGATGGCGAGATCGAGATGGTTGCCTTCCTTCTTGAGGTCGGCGGGCGCGAGGTTGACGACTACCACCCGGGGTGGCAGGTCGAACCCGCTGTTCTTGATCGCCGAGCGCACCCGTTCGCGGCTCTCGCGAACCGAGGCGTCGGGTAGGCCGACGATCTGGGTCTGGGGGATTCCCATGTGGACGTCGACTTCGACCGTGACCGGCCGCGCGTCGACGCCCCAGGGTGTGGCGGATAGAGTTGTGGCAAGCATCACCCTGTACTAAGACGTGAAAACACGCTCCGATCTTGGCGGGTGGTCGAAAAAAGTCGGAAAAGGCCACGGGCGGCCCGGTGGAACGATCGGATACACTCCGCGCCAGGAGGTCCAGTTGATGCCGAAGAACCGCGTGAAACCCTGCCTTGGCACGATCTGTTTGATCGCCGCGGCGCTGCTCGCCGGCTGCGAGAATTCGGGGCCCGCGACCGATACCGCGGCCGTCCGCGCCGCGCCGGCGGAGACCATCGAGGCGCGTGCCGAGCGGCTCGCTCGCGAGATCCTGATCGCCGACGGTCACGTCGACATCCCCTACCGGTTGTACGAGGACATGGAGGACATCTCGGTGCGCACCGAGAAGGGCGACTTCGACTATCCGCGCGCCAAGGCCGGAGGGCTCGACGCGCCGTTCATGTCGATCTACGTGCCGGCGGACCTCGAGGACGATGGCGCCAGAGAGCGTGCCGACGAGCTGATCGACATGGTGGAGAAGTTCGAGGCCGACTGGCCGGACAAGTTCGCCGTGGCAACCTCTCCGGCCGAGGTCGAGGCGGCCTTCGCGGCGGGCAAGATCGCCCTGCCCATGGGCATGGAGAACGGCGCGCCGATCGAGGGTGACTTGGGCAACCTGCGGCACTTCGCCGAGCGCGGCATCCGCTACATCACGCTCACCCACTCGAAGAACAACCACATCTGCGACTCCTCCTACGAGACGGAGAAGAAATGGCAGGGGCTCTCTCCCTTCGGCCGCGAGGTGGTGGCGGAGATGAATCGTCTCGGGGTGATGGTCGACATCTCCCACGTCTCGGACGACACCTTCTACCAGGTCATGGAGCTCTCCCAGGCGCCCGCGATCGCCTCACATTCCTCGTGCCGCAAGTTCACGCCGGGATTCGAGCGCAACATGGACGACGACATGATCCGCAAGCTGGCGGAAAACGGTGGCGTCATCATGATCAACTACGGTTCGGCGTTTCTGACCGAGTCGGCCAACGCCCAGTCGTTCGCCCGCTGGGCGGCGGTGCGGCAGTTCGCCGAGGAGAACGGTCTCGACCCGGACGACGAGCGGGTGCAGGCGTTCAACGACGAGCACCGCGCCAAAGAGCCGACCATCTATGCCGATCTCGCCGACGTCGTGGCCCACATCGATCACGTCGTCCAACTGGTCGGCGTCGATCACGTCGGCCTGGGCTCAGACTTCGACGGCGTCGGCGACTCCCTGCCCACCGGCCTCAAGGACGCTTCGCAGATCCCCAACCTGCTGCGCGCCCTGCTCGAGAAAGGCTACTCCGAGGACGATCTGCGCAAGATCGGAAGCGGCAACCTGATGCGGGTCTGGCGCCAGGTCGACGAGGTCGCGGCCCGGCTCCAGGCAGGCTAGACAACGGCGTCGCCCGGCCCCCTGCAGGCGGCGCTGCGCTGAACTCGCGCTTTTTCGAGATCATGTCCCGCCTATGGCGTCGGCGCTCAAACACGCCTCCGCGCCGTCCTCGGGGTCCGGGCGCCACCTCGACGGGCTCAGGCGTCGACGGGCGCCCGGTGCTCGGCGAGGATGCGCTGGGTCCGGCGGCGGGCGGCGACGAAGGGCGAGATGTCGGCCTCGGCCGCTTCGCGCAGGATCTCGGCGACTGCCGTGCCGACACGGTCGACCTCGCGCATCAGGCTCTCCTCGTCGCGGATGCCCTCGGCCATCAGGCTGAAGGACAGCGCGCCGCCCGAGTTGATGATGTAGTCGGGTACATAGAGGATGCCGCGCTGGTGCAGCCGTTCGGCGTCTTCGGCCTCGAGCAGTTGGTTGTTGGCGGAACCTGCCACCGCTTTGCAGGCCAGAGTCGGGATCGTCCGTGGATTGAGCGTCGCGCCGACGGCGCAAGGAGCGTAGACGTCGCAAGGCGTCGAGTAGACGTCCGCTGGCGCCACCGACTCACAGCCCAGCTCTTGCTTCAGCACCTCGACCCGCCGGTCGTCGAGGTCGCTCAGCAGTACTCTGGCACCGCCGCGGGCCAGGGAGCGCGCCAGAGGCAGACCGACGCCGCCGAGACCCTGCACCAGCACCTCGCGCCCATCGAGTGCCTCGCTGCCGAAGGACTGGGCGAGCGCTGCCTGCAGACCGCGCAGCACGCCGTGAGCAGTGTAGGGCCCGGGATCGGTGGACGTTCTCGATCCATAGTCGATCCCCAGAACATGGTGGCAGGCCTCGGCGATCGTCGACATGTCCCCGGCGCTGGTGCCGAGGTCCGCGCCGGTACAGAAGGCGCCGCGCAGCGACTCGATGAGCGCGCCGTAGCGCAGCAGCAGCCCGCGGCGCTGCTCACCCTCGAGCGGTTGCTTGATCGCCAGCACCGCCTTGCCGCCACCGAACTTCAGCCCCAGTCCCGCCCACTT
This sequence comes from bacterium, assembly GCA_024226315.1. Lineage (GTDB taxonomy): Bacteria > Acidobacteriota > Thermoanaerobaculia > Multivoradales > J023 > JAAELT01. The sequence goes on from JAAELT010000011.1 coordinate 13,943, forward strand.
GAAGGTCATGCCCTCGGCCAGGCGCATGGCGTCGCGCAACCCGTCGGCGAGCGCCGGATAGACCTTCATGCGGGTGCCGCCGGCGGGCGGGCCGAGGGTGTCGTCGTGGAGTGCGATGAAGATCCAGGTACCGGTCGGCCGATCGAAGCGCGTGACGACACCGTTGCCGTCCCAGGCTTCGATCAGGGAAAGGAGATCTCGGTCCATGGCGGCGATGATATCACCGCCCGTCAAGCAGGCCGGCGCGTCGCAGACTCTCGGCCCGGCGCGCGGCCCCCTCGCGGCCGTCCGCGGCGAGAGCCACGAGTCCCTCGACCGCGCGCTCGGCGGTCAGCGCAGGGTTGACGCGCTGGATCTCCGCCACTGCCGCGTGGGCCTGATCGAAACGCCCAGCGCGCTCGTGGAGAAGGGCGAGGGCGGCGCGCGGCGGCACCAGCTCGGGGCGAGCGGCGCATACCCGCTCCAGCAGCTCGATCGCCCGGCGTCGCCGACCGAGTCTCATCTCGACCAGCGCCAGGGCCGTGAGCGCCGCCGCCGGATCGCGCGGGCTCCGTCGCAGCGCCTCGCCCAGCGCCCGCGTGCTCTCGATGATCCGACCGTCGGCGGCCAGTGCGATGCCGCGCAGCTCATGACCGGTCGGGTCGGCGGAGTCGAGCTCCAGGGCCGTTTCGGCGTGCTCGATCGCCTTGTGCCACCGGCCGCGCGCGATGGCGCCCGAGGCCAGCTCGAGGTGCACGCGGGGCTCCAGCGGATCGAGCAGGTAGGCGCGATCGACCAATTCGGCATGGCGGTCGAGGACCGCGGGACCGACGTTCCAGCCCGCGCGAATCTCCATGCCCCAGGTCGCGGCCAGCCAGGCGTGGCCGGCGGCAAAGCCGGGCTCGAGATCGACCGCGCGCTGGAAGCTCCGCCGCGCCTCGGCATTGCTCATGCGGGTGTGACGGCTGAAGTGACGCAGACCCTCTCGAACGGCGGCGGCCGCCGCGGGATCGCCGACCGGCCGGCGCGGCTGCCACGCCGTCCCCGCCTCGACGCCGCGGACTTCGAGCACACGGAGAGCTTCGGCCGGCGGTTCGAGCGCGCCGGTGAGGGCGATTCCCATGCCGAGGGCGCGAGGCCAGGTGACCGCGGTCCAGAAGCCGCCGAGGGCGACCAGTCCGGCAGCCGCCAGACCGACCACCCGCGGGATCGGCCGTCGTTTCCGCGGCTCACGCCGTGGTCGGTGCTCGACCGTCTCCTGTTCGCCTGAGCTCTGCCACTGAGTCGCCTCGTCGGTGAGCAATGGCGTCTCGACGTCCGCCAGCGTCTCGTCGCTGGTGTCGTCACGATCGACGGACAGGGGAGTCGCTCCCAGCACGCGGTCGAGCGACCGCTCGACCTCCTGGGCGGTGCGTGGCCGCAGATTCGGATCCTTCTCCAGCATCTGATCGATGAGCTCGGACAGCGGCGCCGGAACATCGGGATTGCGCTCAACCGCCGAGAGCTGGCGCTCGCCGAGGATCAGGCGCATGGCCTCGAGATCGTTCGAGTGGGCGAACGGCGAGCAGCCGCACACCATCTCGTAGAGCAGGATGCCGAACGAGAAGAGGTCGGAGCGCGGGTCCAGGGTTTCGCCCCGCACCTGCTCTGGAGACATGGCGCGGAACGTCCCCAGGATGCTCTGGGCACCGGTCAGCGTGTCGCTATGGGTCACCCGCCTCGCCAGGCCGAAGTCGACGATCTTGGCGTGCCCACCACGGGTGACCAGCACGTTCTCGGTCTTCAGATCGCGATGCACGATGTCCTTGCCGTGAGCCTCCGCCAGACCGGACGCGATCTCCCGTGCCAGGGCGACCGCTCGCTCCGGCGAGAGGGGGCCCTCGCGCAGGACACTACGCAGCGTGCGGCCGTCGACCAGCTCCATCACCAGCCAGTCCGCCCCGTACGCGGAGATGAAGTCATGGAGCTTGACGATCGCCGGGTGGTCGAGCCGCGCCACGGTCCGCGCTTCGCGTTGAAAACGCTGGCGCGCCTGCTTGCCCGAGTCTTCCGGCGGACCGCCGGGACGCACCCCTTCGGCGAGCTCGGAGCGCAGCCGCTTGATCGCCACCAGCCGGTCGTCGCGCGTGTCCCGGGCGCGGAAGACCTCGCTCATGCCGCCGGTGCCCAGAGTTCCCAGCAGCTCGTAGGGGCCGACGGATGGCAGTACCACCGAGTCGGGCCGTATCGCCGGCTCGGGTCGTGTTACTAGATCAGACTGTGGTACCAGGTCAGACCGTGTCGCTGGGTCAGACCGTTCGGCAGGACTTGCCACCGATTCCCTCCGTCGATTGAACCCCCGCCAAGACCCTACCATGAGCCGGGGGCCCGCGGCGGCGAGGATGGACCGCCCCGGCATGTACAATCCAGGACCATGAGTGCCGCCTCCAGAGACCTCGGCAAACCGAAGATGCTGTCCGGGAAAGACGTCGGCCGGCTGATCGACGGTCTGCACGATGCGTATCCCGATGCCGGCTGCGAGCTGCGCCACGACAACCCGCTCGAGCTGCTGGTCGCCACTATCCTGTCGGCGCAGTCCACCGACGAGCGCATCAACCTGATTACCGAGACGCTGTTCGAGAAGTACCGCACCGCGGCCGACTTCGCCTCGGCCGAGGTGGCGGTGTTCGAGCAGGACATCCGCTCGAGCGGCTTCTACCGCGACAAGACCAAGCGGGTGCAGGGCATGGCCCGGCGCTTGGTGGAGGAGTATGGCGGCGAGGTGCCCGACACCATGGAAGATCTCCTCACCCTGCCCGGGGTGGCCCGCAAGACTGCCAACCTGGTGCTCGGCACCGCCTTCGGCAAGGCGGAGGGCGTGGTGGTGGACACCCACGTGCGGCGCCTTTCGCAGCGACTCGGCCTGTCGACGCGGAAGGACCCGAACAAGATCGAGCAGGACCTGATCGCGGCCCTGCCGCGTGAGGAGTGGATCTTCATGGGCCACGCCCTGATCCTCCACGGCCGCCGTGTCTGCAAGGCCCGCAAGCCGCAATGCGACGAGTGCGCCCTGGCGGACGTGTGCCCGCGCAACGGCGTGGAGGTGGCGCAGTGACTCCGTCCCGCTACTCTCAGCTCTGGGCCTGGGCCCTCACCTTGCTGATCGCCTCGGGCGCCGCCGGAGTCGAGCCGGGGACGGAGCTGTTCTCCGACGATTTCGAGTCGGACCTCTCGGGTTGGCTGCTCTCCAACCCGCAAGCGGTCACGATCATCGACTCCGGAGCGCCCGATCACGGCCACGTGCTGCGGATGGCGGCGGCCGACGCGCGCATGACCGCCTTGATCCGCGGCTCGGAGCACTGGCGCGGCTACCGGATCGAGGGCGAGGTGCTGTTCCCGGACAACGTCCACAACTACCTCGGCCTGATCTACAACTACACCGAGAGCGAACGACGGATCGACCTGGGCTCGATCTACATCAAGGGCAACGGCAGCTACATCCGCGTCAACCCGCGCCGTGACTTCAATCCCGCCCGCATGCTCTACGAGGAGTACCGCACGCCCCTGACCGGAGACGACGCCATCGTCATCGGCCAGTGGCAGCGCTTCGCGGCGGAGGTGGTGGGGCCGGTGTGTCACTTCTACGTCGGTGACATGACGACCCCGAAGGTGACTTTCGACTACTACGAGCACGCCAGCGGCAAGGCCGGTTTCAAGCCGCGAGTGGTCGGCGGTCCGGTGTGGATCGACAACGTCCGCGCCGTGGCGATCGATGGCTTGAGCTACGGCGGCCCGATAAGACCGCCGGGAATCGAGCACGAGCCGGGCAAGCTGCTGACCGACTGGCAGGTGCTCGGGCCTCTTTCCAGCGCGGTGCCGGCGGTGGAGAAGGCGACTGGCCCTGGAACGGACGGCGTCTTCCAGGACGGCGCCTGGCACCGCTGGCGCCGGTTCGCCACCGATCCGCGCGGCGCGGTGGTCACCGGCCGGTTGACCGAGTTCTACGGCGACCGCAACCTGGCCTATCTCCGGACCACGATCGAGGTGGCGGAAGGCGAGCAGGCGGAGCTGCAGATCAGCACTATTGACGACCTGGCCGGCTGGACGAACGGCGTCTTCCACGGTTACTGGACCCGTGACCGCTTCGCCTGGTACGACTTCCGCAAGGTCGAGCCCGGCGACGGCCTGCCGCTCGAACCCGGCACCCACCACCTCCTGCTCCGCGTCCGCGGTGGGCAATACGCCACCGGCGGCTTCTTCGCTCGTGTCGTGCGCGAAGCCAGGACGTCCTCAGAAACTCCTTAGGAAACTCGATCGTACCGGACGGTCGGGCGTCTCCAGTTCATCGATATGCGTGCCGCCTGGATCACGGACATCCATCTAAACTTCGTCGGCCACGCCGAGCGTCTGCGTTTCTCCGAGGAGATCAGCTCGCGGCAGCCGGACCTGGTGTTGCTCTCCGGCGACATTGGCGAGGCTCCGAGCCTGGTTCGCTATCTCGAGCGGATGGCGGGAGAGCTCCGATTGCCGTTCTACTTCGTCCTCGGCAACCACGATTACTATCGTGGTTCCGTTCCCCGTGTCCGGGAGCGCGTGCGTCGGTGCGTCGAGCAATCGCAGCACCTCCGCTGGTTGAACGACGAGGGCGTCGTGGCTCTGTCGGAGCGGACCGCACTCGTCGGCCACGATTCCTGGGCGGACGGACGCCTGGGCGATTTCCGGGGCAGCACAGTGGAGCTCAACGACTTCTATCTCGTCGCCGAGCTACACTTGACTCACAAGGCCGATCGACTGCGCGCCATGCAGGAGCTGGCGGAAGAGGCGGTGGAACATTTTTGCCGCGTCCTGTCGCGAGCCATCGAGAGCCACCGGGAGATCCTCCTGGTGACCCACGTGCCACCCTTCCGCGAGGCGGCCTGGCATCAGGGGAGGATCTCGGCTCCGGACTGGCTGCCCTTCTTCTCGTGCCAGGCGGTCGGCGACGTCTTGAAGCCGATCATGGAGCGGCACCCCGACCACGAGTTGACGGTGCTCTGTGGCCATACACACGGTGAAGGCGAGTGCCGGATCCTTCCGAACCTTCAGGTGCTCACCGGAGGCGCGACTTACGGCCGGCCCGCGGTTCAGCGGCTGCTGGAGATCCGGTAACGACGGCGTCGCGGATCAACCGACTCACTGGGTGGAATCCTGAGCAGGAGAGCAGGTTGAGCGACGAAGACTACGAGGTGCTTCGGATTTCGATCAGCTGGGGCCTGCTGTCGATCCTGGTCTTCCTGATCGTGATCACGCTCCAGATCTATGGCTGGCGGACCCTGGGGATCAACATCGCCCAACTCGCGCTCTCGACCCTGGGGCTGTCGGTGCTCGGGCTCGCGCTCGGCCTGATTGGCCTCAAGTTCGGCCGCGGGCGGCGTGCCGCGAAGGTGGGAACGTTCCTCAACGGCGTGGTGCTGTTCTGCGTCTTCGTGCTCCTGCCGGTGAGCTTCTACGTCTCGCGTTTGCTGCGTTGAAAAGCGACCCGCCCCTTCGGGTGGGTCGTGACCACCCCGGCGGGTGATGCCGAATCCGGCGGTCCCGGCCTAGACTGGTAAGGCCTGGAAAAGGGCCAACCCGGTGGGAGCCGGGGGCGCAAAGCTCCGGGTCTCGGATCTTCGAGATGGCCGAGCTGCCGCAAGGCGAGCTCGGCTTTTGCATTTTATGGACTTCATTTCTCAAGGGGGGAATCATGAAGACTCGCCTCGTTGTCTCGCTGGTCGCTTTCATCGTCATCGCCCAGGCCGGCTTCGCCGGTCCGGCGCCCACGGAAGAGCCCGTCGCGTCAGCTCTCTCGGTGGAGGAGCAACAGATCTACGATCGCCTTCTGGCCTTCGACGACGCGCTCGGAGATCGCTTGCGCTACGTCGAGAAGATGGCCGCAGCCGGCCGCGAGCCCAGGGTGGACCTGGGGCGCGAGGTCGAGCGGTTCCGTCATCGGCTGCGCTCGATCGAGGGTCAGGTGCGCGCCCTGGAGCCCGATTCCGGAATGGCCGCGGCGCTGCTCGACAAGGTACATGCACTCGAGCGAGTGGTGGGGAACCTGGACCGGGCGGCGGAGATCGCGGCCGAGGAGTCGGTGGACCTCTCCCGGCTGCTGCGCCTGCGGCCGGCGCCCGAAGGGTCCACCGTGCGCGTCCCGTTCAAGGCCGGGGCGCCGGAGAACGACGACTGCGCGGACGCCCTGCCGATCGGCAATGGCACCTTCGTCGGCGATACGTCCAGCGCCGCTCCGGGGCCGGTGTCAGGCTGCGGTTTCTCCGACCTGTCGCCCGACGTGTGGTTCAGGTATTCGTCTCCGGTACCTGGCCAGGTCTTCGTCAACACCTACGGTTCCGACTTCGACACCGTGCTCTCGGTCTATCACGGCTGTCCGGACGAGGGAGAATCCTGGGATCGCTGCAACGACAACTCATTCGGCCTGCAGTCCGCTCTGACCTTCGACTACCACCCGGGTTGGGACAACCCCTGCATCCGTGTCAGCGGTTTCGCGGGTGCCGCCGGCTCCTTCCAACTGACCGTCGCCCCCGGCGGTGCCATCTCCGGTAGGGTGACGGACGCTGCCTCCGGCGAGCCGATCCCCTCGATCGAGCTGTGGGCACTGTCTGGCGACGGCTACTATGAAGGCGGCGGAACGGCCGATCCCGCGGGCAACTACACGATCGCCGGCCTCGCTGCAGGAACCTACTACGTGCAGGTCAGCAGCGCGTCCGAATACGTGGCGGAAGTCTACGATGATCTGCCTTGTCCGCGCGGCGAGTGCGACCCGACGGACGGCGAGCCCGTTCAGGTGTCTCTCGGCTCGGTCACGGCAGGCATCGATTTCGCCCTCGACCTGGGCGGCAGGATCGCCGGCTCGGTGTTCGCCACCGCGGACGGCGAGCCGATCAGCTCGGCGGCCATCAGTGTCTTCGACGACGAGCGCGACAGCGTCGGCTGGAGTGATGCCGACGGGGCCGGTCACTACGAAGTGCGGGGGTTGCCCGCGGGCGCCTACTTCGCCACCGTCTCGGCCTCTCGCTACCTGAAGGAGCTCTATGACGATATCCCCTGTGGCGGTGAGGTCGTCTCAGGGTGCGATCCATTGACAGGGACACCGATCGAGGTGTACTTCGGCTCGACCACGGCGGGGATCGACTTCGTCCTCGACCGCCGCGGCGAGATTTCCGGCACGGTCACCGACCGGGCGACCGGGGAGCCGGTCTGGGGCGCAGAAATCGACGTTTACACCGCCAACGGGTTGTCCGGAGGTTCGTGGACCGATTCTTCCGGCCGATACACGGTCGGCGGCCTCCACGCCGGCACCTATTTCATCCGGGCCACGGACTTCGACTATCTCGGCGGGATCTACGACGGCCTCATGTGTCCTGACTACGAGTGCGACCCGCGGCTCGGGGGAAACCTGGTCACCGTGGCCGACAACGCCACCACCTCGGGCATCGATTTCGCGCTGGCCCGACTGGGCGCGATCGGGGGCACCGTCACCCAGGAGGCGACTGGCGCGCCGATCCAGGACTGGGCATACGTGGACGTCTGGTGCGCAGAGAGAGGCTGGAGCGGCCACGATCGGATCGACTCCGCGGGTAGTTACGAGGTCACCAGGCTCCGGCCCGACACTTGCTTCGCCATGACCTCGACCGACCGATACGTCGACGAGGTCTACGACGACATTCCCTGCCCGCTGGGCGATGAGGAGTGCGATCCGGCTGGCGGCACGCCGATCATCGTCGAGCTCGACACGACCATCCAGGGCATCGATTTCGCATTGGTCGAGCTGGGCGCCGTCGCCGGCACGGTGTCCGACGAGAGCACGGGAGAGCCGCTCGCGGAGGCCTGGGTCCGGCTGTGGGATGCGGAAGACACTTATTCCTGGTTGGACGATGCCTCGACAGACGCCGAAGGGCGCTACCGCTTCTCAGGGCTCGATGTAGACGGCCCCTACTACGTGACCGTTGCCGATCACGGATACGCTGGTGAGCTCTATGACGATCTTCCCTGCCCGGGGGGTGAAGAATGCGATCCGGTCGACGGTACCGCGATTGCCGTGGCGATCGGAACGACGACTGACGGCATCGACTTTGCGCTGACCCGTGAGGCAGCTATCTCGGGGACGATCAAGGATGCGGTCACGGGACAAGGATTCGATTGGGCGTGTGTGCGAGTCTATGACGTAGATGGCTCGGAGGTACGCGAAGGCTGCATCGACTTCCTCGCCTCCGGGACCTACACGGTGACGCCTCTGGAGGCCGGCGTTTACTTTGCGGTCGCGAGCAGACACGATTACCACAGCCAAATCTATGATGGCATCCTTTGCCCGGAGGGCTGCGACCCGACGGCGGGCACCCCGATCACCGTCGAACTCAACACGACGACGACGGGCATCGACTTCTCGCTCGAGCGCCTGGGCGACATTTCCGGTCGGGTGACCGATGCGGCGACCGGCCAGTACATCGAATACGATGCCTGGATCACTGTCTGGAATGCGGCTGGTGAGCTGGTCACTGCCACCTGGTCTGGCTACGACGGTTATACGACCGAATCCTTGGCGCCCGGCACATACTTCGTCAGCGCTCGCGCGGACGACTACCTCGGCGAGCTCTACCGCGAGCTCCCGTGCCCGGAGGACTGCGACCCGACGGCTGGTACCCCGATTACGGTAGGTGTCGCCGAGACGACCACCGGCATCGACTTCACCCTCGAGCCTCTCGAGCCCGGCTTGACCGACCCCGGGGGCATTTCCGGCACGATGTCCAGCGAGCTCACGGGGCAGAGGCTCCAACATGTCGGAGTCTCGATCTGGGACGCGAGCGGAGACTGGGTGGATTCCAGCTCCGGCGATTCCTACGGCCGCTACGCCCTGTATCTGCCCGCCGGCACCTATTTCGCGACCTCGAGCGGCGGTGCCGGCTATCACGGTGAGCTCTACGATGACCTGCCGTGCGAGCCGTACCCGCCCGAGGGCTGCGATCCGACCACCGGCACTCCGATCACGGTGACCGCCGGCCATATGACGCCGGGGATCGACTTCCGGCTGAGCCCGATCGTCGCCACCACCTGCGAGCCGTCGTCCACCGTGCTGTGCCTCGCCGGCGACCGCTTCCGCGTCGAGGTCGACTGGCGGGACTTCCAGTCGAACACCGGCGCCGGTCGGGGCGTCGAGCTCACCGGCGACACCGGCTACTACTGGTTCTTCAACCCGGACAACGTCGAGGCGGTGATCAAGGTCCTCGACGCCTGCGTCGATCCATTCGATCGCTTCTGGGTGTTCGCCGCCGGGCTCACCGACATCGAGTGCGATCTCACGGTCACCGACACCTGGACCGGCGAGACACTCACCTGGACCAACCCGCTCGGCGTGCCCTTCGCGCCGATCCAGGACACGAACGCTTTCGCCACCTGCGACGCGGTGCCGCCGGCGTCGGCGCCGCTTCTGGTCTCCGAGCAGGCGGAGCGCCTGCTCGCCGAGCTCGATCATCTTTGGACGCCGGCCCTGCCCGAGGCACCGCCCTCGCCGTTCCCGGTCTTTGCCGGCGAGGGTGATTGCCAGCCCGGCGACACCGCGCTGTGCCTGACCGGGGGGCGATTCCGGGTCGAGGCTCTGTGGCGTACCCCGAGCGGCGAGGAGGGCACCGGACGAGCCATCCAGCTGACCGGCGACACCGGCTACTTCTGGTTCTTCAGCCAGAACAACGTCGAGGTGGTGCTCAAGGTGCTCGACGCCTGCATCGAGCCGTACGACCGCTTCTGGGTGTTCGCCGCCGGGCTCACCGACGTCGAGGTGACCCTGCGCCTGACCGACACCGTCTCGGGAGAGGTCCGCGAGTACCAGAACCCGATGGGCACGGCGTTCGCGCCGATCCAGGATACCGACGCGTTCGCCACCTGCCAGCAGTGAACGGAGCACGATGGGGAAAGTCCCAATCCGGTCAGCCTGAAGGCTGCCGCTCCGGCGCCGACAGGCGATCCTCGAGCCGCCGGGTCTTGCGCAGGATGAGCGCCTGGCCCCGGTCTCGGGATTCGGCGCCGAGCCGGGCCAGGCGGGCGCTCGCGGACTTGCGGTCGCCGGCCGCGAGATCGACCTCGGCCAGCGCCAACTCCGCCTCGGCGCGGATCGGCCATGCCCCGAGACTCTCGGCATCTTCGACCACCCGCAGCAGCTCCGCCCGGCCGGTCTCGAAGTTCCCGGAGCCGGCGCTCACCCGGGCCGCCGTAATGGCGAGCATTTGGAGGCTGACACTAGAGGCCGAGGTCAGGTCGCGACGTGCCTCGGCGATGACCGATGCCGCTTCGTCGATCCGATCGCGCCTGAGGAGTATGGTGGCGAGCACGCGTAGGGGCGGAACGCGCTCCACCCCCTTGGCGCGGTCGGCCTCGCCAACCGCCACCCGTGCGATCTCTTCAGCCGCCTGGTGCTGGCCCATCTCGAGCAGGACCACCGCCAGCCCCACCTGGCTGTTGACGATCCGGTTCGAGTGCGCGAGCTCCGTGCGCAGGGCGAGTGCCTCCTCGATCGCCGTCCGGGCCTGCTCCAGGTCGTCCCGCATCGTGAGGACGCCGCCGAGCCCGTTGAGGCTGGCGGCCAGCATGCGCGGGTTGTCGAGCTGCCGGAAGAGATCCGCTGCCTCCGAGAGCGCCGCCCCGGCCGGCTCCAGCTCGCCCAACTGCAGATGCAGGTGCCCCTGGTTGTAGCGCAGCGTCGCCAGGGGTCTCGGGCTGTCGCTCGCGCGCAGCAGCGCCTCGGCCCGGGCGAAAGGCTCCGCCGCCTCCCGTGGGCGCGATTCGAGCTGCAGCACCCTGCCCAGGTTGATCAGCTCCCCCGCGGCCTTGGTGCCGTTCCCCATCCCCTCGTAGATCTCGAGCGCCCGCTGGAACAGCTCCCTGGCCCGCTGGTATTCCCTGTTGGTCGCCAGGTGAATCGCCATGTTGCGCGCGGCTCTCGCCTCGCCGATGAGGTCACCGATTTCGCGGTAGACGACGGCGGCCTCCTCGAGCATCGTTTCTCCCAGCTCCGCCTCACCCGCGTCCAGGGCCAGCGTCCCGAGGCGGCCGGTGGTATCGGCCATGCCGCGGCGGTCGCCCACCGCCTGGAATACGGTCAGGGACTCCCGCAGCAGCTCGCGCGCGCCCTCGAAGTCGCCCTGGTCCGCGCGCCAGCCGGCCAGGTGAAGGCGGGTGAGCGCCTCGCTTCTCAGGTCGCCCGCCGCGGCAAAGGAGATCATCGCCCAGTCGAGCGAGGCGACCGCCTCGTCCACCCGGCCCAGCCCATGGAGCGCAAGCCCTTGCTGGTGCCGGGCGCGGGCGACCACCATGTCCGCGCCGTGACGCGCGCCAAGCTCGGCGGCCGCCGACGCGAACCCGAGGGCTCGGTCGTACTGCCCATGTAGTTGCGCCGCCTCGGCGGCGACCAGGTCGAGAGTCGCGTCCTCGTAGCCGGCGCCGACACGTGTGCGGATCTCGGCCAGCGTTTCGATCGCCTCGAGCGGCCGGCCCGAGGCGTTCTGGGCCCGTGCCAGCTCGAGGCCGAAGGCAAGGTTCTCCGGCGCGAAGACCCACAGGGCGCGATAGACTTCGATCGCCTCGTCCCATTGCGCGGCGAGGACCAGTTGCCGAGCCTCGATCCACAGCTTCTGCTGCCGAGGCAGCTCGGACGACAGCTCCAGGGCGCGCAGGGACGCGTCCTTCGCCCTGGTTTCGTAGCCCAGCGAGGACCATGCTTCCGCCAGCGCCAGGTGTGCCAGTGGCTGCCGCGGATCGTCGGCCAGCGATCGCTCGAGAAGCTTCCTGGCGCCTGTGGCTTCGAACCGGCGGAGCTTGCTCAGACCCTCGAAGTAGAGGCGGGCGGCCTGCGGGCTGGCGATCACCGGAAACGATTCCCCCCGGACCTCGCTGGCGCCCAGCGCTTCGCGCAGCCGGCGCCCGGCCAACGCCACCAGGTCGAAGATCTCCGCGGCGGTACCGGTTTCGCGCAGCGCCGTGACGGTCTCGCCGGTTGCGCAGTCTCGCAGGGTCAGGTCGAGCCTCAGCCGGTCTTCCTCCTCGGCCGCAAGCTTGAGAAAGGTGCCGACGACAACGTAGTCGGTGCCCAACATCCCCTGGACGCGCCGCAGGGCTTCCGGGCTCAGCTCCTTCGGCGCCAGCGGAATCTCGCTCGTGAGCCGGGCGACGGTCCAGCTCGGTGCCACCGCCAGCTCGCGCGAGCGGGCCAGCTCGGTGGCGAGCATCTCCGGCAGCGCGGTCGAGAGCCAGCCCATCTCCGGAGCGTCCGAGAGGTTGACCAGCTCGAGCACCGCGATCGTCGGCCGGTCGTCGGCCACCGGGGCGATGTCTCTCGCCGAGCCGTCCTCGGCGGGCCGGGGATCGTTCAGATGGGGGAGCACGAAGACCAGCGACAGCACGACGCCCAGCCCGGCCGCCAGCGCGATCCAGGGAAAGCGCCGCCCGGCGGAGCGCCGCTGCGAACGGACCCTGGCGATCAGGCGATAGCCGTGTCGCGGCACCGTCTCGATGTAGCGGGGCTGGCGGGCGTCGTCGCCCAGGGCCTTGCGGAGCTCGGAGATGCACCGCGGAAGCGCGACTTCCTCCACCACCGCGCCGTGCCATACCCGCTCCAGGATCTCTTCCTTGGCAACCACTTTGCCGCCGCGCGCGGTGAGGTACAGCAGGAGGCTCATCTGCTGGGGCTGGAGATGCCGCCGCCGGCCGTTCTGTTCGACCACTCCGTCGGCGGGCCGTACCTGCCATGCGCCGACGCGAAAGCTCTCGCCGAGATCGTCGCCGGTCGCGAAGGTCATCGGCCGCCGCCGGTACCGTTCGAGTGTCGACGTCGAAGCGCGAAAGGTTTGCGAAAGCCGCGCGAAAGACTCCGGGAGGGCGGGTATGCGAGCTTGGGCCACGATCGACGGACGGTCGGCGTCGGTGAGGTGCTGCGTTCTGCGGGTCGTGCGCACATGGGCCGGGCTCCTGCCGTTCCGAGTCTAGCGCTCTCGGTCACGCTCCCCTGATCGAATCGAATTTGGAGGCCAAGAGGATGAACCAGATGAACCAACGATCGATGGCTCGCGGCGTGCTCGCGGCGTGTCTCATGGCTGCCGCCGCTCTCTCCGCCCACCTGGCCAGAGCGGACTTCCCCAAGGGGCCGATGGTCCTGGTGAGCACAAAACCGGGCGATGCCAACGGGCGGACCGGCCACAGCCTCGATCCATCGGTCTCGCACGACGGGCGCTACGTGGCCTTCAGCTCCTCGGCGAGGGACCTGATCCCCACGGACGACAACAACCACTCGGACATCTTCGTCAAGGACCTCCGGACCGGGGAGATCGAGATCGTGAGCTCCTACTCTCCCATCGAGAGCACGGCCAACGGCCAGAGTCTGGCGCCGGCGATCAGCGGCACCGGCCGCTACGTGGTCTTCAACTCGGACGCCTCCAACCTGGGGGGCGGCAACGGCGTGTGCCAGACTTTCTTCATCGATCGCGGCAACCTGGACCTTCCGATGCAGCTGCGCCAGCGACTGGGGCCGTTCGCGGTGAGCGTGATCGACAGGTTGTCGGCCGTCGGTAACGGCGGTTGCCCCGACTTCGAAACGCGGCCCAGCGTCAGCGACAACGGCCGCTGGGCGGGCTTCACCTCGACCTCGAACAACCTGGTGGACGACGACCTCCACAACGACAACATCTACGCCAAAGTCCACCAGGTCTTCGTGCGGGACATCGACCATGAGAAGACCTACCGCCTGACCGACGACCCGACGATCGACGAGAACGAGTCTCCCGACGAGAACAGCGGCGAGGTACGGATGTCCGCGGACGGCAAGATCGTGGTCTTCGCCTCGGCGGCGACCAACTTCCCCTTCGCCGACGCGAGCACGGACGTCGACCTCTACGTCTGGGGCGACGACGGCATCCAACGCACCCTGATCGGCAGGATCGACGCCAACAAGACCGACCTCCAGGGCGAGAACATGCACGACGTCAGCCGCGACGGCGAGTGGGTGGCGTTCTGGACCGCCGCCCGGCTGGACCCGGACGAAGACCTGGACTCCGCGGGCGACGTCTACGTCACCCGCACCCTGGGAAACCAGAACGAGCTGGTCAGCGGCACGGTCTCAGGGTGGTCGGGCGACCCCAGCATCAGCGCCAACGGCCGATTCGTAGCCTTCTATCCCACCTCCTACCGGCCCAACGTCTACGTACACGACCGCGAGACCGGCAGCACCCACGGCGTCCTGGCCCAGCCCAACGGCGACCCCGGCTGGGGAAGCGACCCCAGCCTCAGCGGCGACGGTCGCACCCTCGCGGTCGCGAGCCGTGTCAGCCTGGTGCCGGAAGAGAGCGGCGAGCCCTGGGTCGACGTCTTCGCGCGGGTCGGGGCCTTCGACGTCCTCGACCCGCATCCTCTGCTCGTACCCGACCTCGCGGCCGGCTCCGCGCCAGCCCCCAGCTTCGCGGCCGTCCTGGCGGCCCTGCCCCAGACCGGCGGCCAGGAGATGACGACAGCGCGAGGGGTGGCCGCGGACGGCGAGACGCGGGTGCTGCTGCGGCTGGTCCCGACGCAGCCGACCGCCGGTCCGGTGACCTTTCGCATCCGTGACGAGAACGGCCTTCCGGACGAAGTCGGCACGCTCCACCAGGCGGCCTTTCCCGAGCCACCAGGCGGTCAGGATCTGGACGTCGGCCTGCTGCCGGTGCCGTCGCTGGGCGCGGCGGCCTTCGCGATCTGGAAGGCGCCGGAACGCTTCGTCCGAGATCGCCTGCCGGTAGTCCCGGGAGGCCAGGACCCCTGCGAGCAAAGCCCCGATCACGACGAGTGCGTGGGCGAGCGTTCGGTCCGCCTCGAGGTCAGCTTTCCGATCGAGGGCGGCGTCGAGACCCTGAGCCGCACCCTCGTCATCGCCCGCCCGCCGGTGAGCCTGGTGCACGGAATCTGGTCGAGTCGGGACACCTGGAAGGAGTGGTCCCTGGCGGACGATTCTCGATTCACGGTCGATCGCTTCGACTACGAGTCGAGCAACGCGGCACCCTTTGCCGTCAACCGCTTCAGGATGCGGCGAGCGATGCAGGATGCCCTGCGCCCATTGCGCGAGGATGCGATCGCCGCCACCCAGGTGGACGTCATCGGGCACAGCATGGGGGGAGTGGTCTCCCGGCTCTTTGCTCTTCAGCCGAACGTCTACTGGCGCAACGACAACTTCCTTGCCGGTGACATCCACAGCCTGGTGACCCTGGGGACGCCCCACGAGGGCTCGCCGATGGCCTGCAAGCTCATCGGCCTCACGAACGTTCCCTTCTTCGGATGGATCATCGAAAAGGCCGTCGACAAGGGGATCGGCTGCGTTGGATGCGGCGCCATCCACGACTTGAGGCCCGGGAGTCCCTGGCTTGCCGACGTGGCCGAGACCAGCGTGCCCGCCCACGCCCTGGTAGGGACCGGCGGCAGCGAGTTTCTGGCTGGGGAGGGAAGACTCTCGACACTCTTGTTTTTCGTACGGGTTGCTCGCTTCATTGTCCAGGCGACCGTCGATTCGTTCTTCCTGCCCGACACCGAGCACGACGTCCTGGTCGGCCAGACCAGTCAGGAGGGGGGCCTGGTGTGTGGAGAGACCGCTACCGCCCATGACTACCTGTCGCCTGATGAGCCCGCATGGCACTTGTCGGAAACGAAAGAAAGTCGATTCGATCAGAGCGCGATCGATCTCCTGCAGACCGAGGCCGGCAACACCGTACGGTTGGCTCCGGCGTTCCCCAACACGACCAGCGCGCCGTGTGGGCAGGGCCCGGCAGTGTCCGTGGGCGAGATCGTCACAGGTGGCCTGGTCATCACCAGCCCGGCGCCCGGCGCCACCGCCTCGCCGGGAGATTCGTTGAAGGTCAAGGTCGCCGCGATCGGCGGGCGCACGCTCGACCGGGTCCTGTTCTTCTCCAGGATCGGCGTCACGGTCGACGAGACGCCGCCCTTCAAGGCGAGCTGGGAGATCCCGGCCGAGGAGGTCGGCGAGCTACGGATCTCGGCGGTGGCCTTCGACGAGGCGGGGGATCTGCTGGTGGCGGACGACGCCAGCATCGGCATCGACGTCGCGTCCGCCCTGGTCGCGATCAGGGTGGAGCCGGATCCCCTGGTTCTGGACTCGCTCGCGCCCAGTGCGCAATTGCGGGTGATCGGCGGCTACGACGACGGCTACCAGCGCGACCTGACGTCGCCGCTGTCGGGCACCACGTACTCGAGCCTGGACCCGGCGGTCGCGGCGGTGGACGCCGGCGGTCGGGTTACCGCCGGCGGCCGGGGGAGGACGGTGATCGTGGCGCGCAACGGAGCCTTCTCCGGCGACGCCGACGTGAGAGTCGAGGGCCTCGGGCCATTCCTGGAGCTGCCCTCGCCGGGGGCGGCGGGGACCGTCAACCGCTTCCGCGTCTACGGCCTGACCGCCGGCGGCGGCGCGCGCGTTTTCCAGGGTAGCGGCTACGGCACCTCCAGCCTGCCCGGATGCTCGGAGTCTCTCGGCATCGAGGCGGCGGTCGAGCTCGGCAGCGGCAGCGCCGACGCCGGGGGCGTCGCGTTGATCGAGGCCGCGGTCCCGATCACCGACGCCGGGGTGTCGGTGGTCTTCCAGGCAGTGGACGACACCACCTGCTCGATCAGCGCGCCGCTGCCCTTCCAGTACGCCGAGCCCGGTGATCCGCCGCAGATCGTGTCTCAACCGGATCCGGTGATCGAGGCGCGGACCGGTGACACCGTCGAGCTGCGGGTCCTGGTCGCGGCGCAGGGAGAGGTGCGCTTCCAGTGGCAGATCGGCCTGACGAGCCCGGTCGACCTCCAGGACGGGCCGGGGGTCACGGGCGCCGGCACCGGTACCCTGACCCTGTCACGGGTCAACGGCGGCGACCTGGGCCACTACCGCTGCGTGGTCACCGGCGACTACGGCACCGAGACATCCGACCCGTCCGAGCTGAAACTGGTGACCGTGTCCGCCGTCCTCCGTGACAGCTTTTCCAGCGGCGTGCCGGGGGACCCCATGCTGTGGCGGCTTGCCGAGGTGGGTGATGTCGCCTGGGGCCGGTCCGACCTGATGGCGATCAGCGCCGGAGGTGCCGCGACCATCCAGGACGGCGGTACCAGTGGCCGGGCGTATCTGCCGTTCGATCCGGACCGCTGGGGACTGATCGTGGAGCTGGCGGCGGATCTCGATCCCGAGGGATCGAGCTGGGCGGGGATCGGCTTTGCGAGCAGCGACACCACCAGCCTGGGCGGCGGCGGCCAGTTCTGGGCCCAGCTCAAGCCCAACGGCGTGTTCCAGATCCGGGGCGACGGTCTCGAGATGCTCGTCAGCGGTCCGGCGCCGGTGTTCCATGCGGGTGACTTCAACCGGCTGGTGCTGCGCTACGACCCGTTGACCCGGCGAGGCTCGGCGCGGATCAACGGCGAGGAGGTGCTCGCCGAGACACCGCTTTCGTTCGTGGCCGACATCCGCTACGTGGGGATGCAGACCAACTCGGCGACCGCGAACCTGACCGCGATCGACAACTTCGAGCTGGGAATCGAGCCGGCGGTAATCCGGGACACGTTCACGGGCGCCGCGGCGGGAGACCCCGTTCTCGGCCGGCCGATCGAGGTGGGGGACGTCGCCTGGGGGGTTGGCGACCTGATGGCGATCAGCGCCGGGGGCAGTGTGACCATCCAGGATGGCGTCACCAGCGGCCGGGCGCATCTGCCGTTCGATCCGGGGCTGTACGGCCTGGTCATGGAGCTGGCGGCGAATCTCAAACCGGAGGGGGCGACCTGGGCGGGGATCGGCTTCACCAGGCACACCAGCGGCATGGGCGGTGGCGGCCAGTTCTGGGCCCAGCTCAAGCCGAGCGGCGTGTTCCAGATTCGGGGCGACGGTCTCGAGATGCTCGCCAGCGGCCCGGCGCCGGTGTTCCATGCGGGTGGATTCAACCGGCTGGTGCTGCGCTACGACCCGTTGACCCGGCGGGGCTCGGTGCGCATCAACGGCGAGGAGGTGTTCGCCGAGGCACCGCTGTCGTTCGTGCCCGACATCCAGTACGTCGGCATGCAGACCAACTCGGCCACTCCGGAGGTGACCGAGATCGACGACTTCGAGCTGCGGCTCGAGCCGACGGCGATCCGGGACACCTTCGCGGGCGCCGTTGCGGGGGAGCCGGTCTTCGGCAGGTCGGCCGAGGTGGGGGAGGTCGCCTGGGGGCCGGCCGACCTGATGGCGATCAGCATCGGGGGTAGCGCCACCATCAAGGACGGCGTCACCAGCGGCCGGGCGCACCTGCCGTTCGATCCGGATCGCCAAGGACTGATCGTCGAGTTGGCGGCGGATCTCAAGCCGGAGGGTTCGACCTGGGCGGGGATCGGCTTCACCAGGCACACCAGCGGCATGGGAGGCGGCGGCCAGTTCTGGGCCCAGCTCAAGCCCAACGGGGTCTTCCAGATCCGGGGCGACGGTCTCGACATGCTTGCCCGCGGCCCGGCGCCGGTGTTCCATGCGGGTGGCTTCAACCGGCTTGTGCTGCGCTACGACCCGTTGACCCGGCGGGGCTCGGTGCGCATCAACGGCGAAGAAGTGTTCGCCGAGGCAGCGTTACCGTTCGTGCCCGACATCCAGTACGTCGGCATGCAGACCAACAACGCCACTCCGGATCTGACCGAGATCGACGACTTCGAAGTGGGCTTCTCCGTGTGGTAGCGGCAGCGAGCGCACTCGAGCTCTGGCCCCAAGAGCCACCCGTCGACGAGAGAACCGCTCTCGCCGTTTTCTCGTAGGTTCCGGTAAGGGCTCCGTCGACGCGTGACCAGTTTGGGCTTCGGATCACGCTTCAAGGGATGTGTGAATCTGTCGCTGCTGTTCCGGGTGTCAGCCGTTTCGTCAGAACGGCTGGAGTTTTGGACCAGCGAAATTCAGCTTGTCGGGCACGGGGCCGGATTGATACAGTCATCGATCTTGTTCTATGGCCGTGAAGGCCTTCAGGTGATCTCGCCGGTCGGCGGGTGAACGAGCGGAGGATCTTTCTATTGCCGAGTCGGTGGGACGATGGTTCGAGAGGAAGGCGGTCCGGGTGGGTGTGGTTGGCCGCCGGTGCGATCCTCGCCTTGACCGTCCGGCCGCTCGCCGCGGCCCCCGCCGCTCCCACGAATCTGGTCGCCCGCCCCGGCAACGCCCAGGCGATCGTCACCTGGACCGCGGTCAGCGGCGCCACCGGCTATAACGTCTACCGCGGCACCACGGAGGGCGGCCCCTACGGTGCGGCGATCGCTACCGGCGTCGGCGGCACCTCGTTCACCGACTCGGCCGCGGTCAACGACACGTCCTACTACTACGTCGCCACCGCTGTCGACGGCACCGGCGAGAGCGCCGTTTCGAACGAGGACTGGGCGACGCCGCGGGCCGGGACGTTCATCGGCAGCGTCGTCATCGGTAGCTCCTCGACTGCGATCACCACCACCTGGACGGTGGCCAACAGTCCCTATGTGGTGACCGGCATCGTCGAGATCCGGGGTACCGGAGCGACCAGCAACGATCGCACCTCGACCCTGGTGATCCAATCCGGCGTCATCGTCTACTTCGAGCGCGGCGCCCGGTTGATCATCGGTTCGACCAACAACATTGCGGGATTCCGTGGCCGGCTGCAGGCCACCGACGTGACCTTTACCGCCAACCGGTCGGGCGCGATGGCCGGTGACTGGCAGGGGATCCGCTTCGACGACTCCGCTCCCGACGGCGGGTCGAACAACTTCCTCGACAATTGCGTGGTCGAGTTCGCCGGCGCCGACGTCAGCGGCGCGGTGGTGGTGAATCGCACGCGACCGGCGTTCCGCAACGGCACGATCGTCCGCGATACCTCTTCCAGCGGCATCCACGTCACCACCGGTGCCGCCGCCACCATCACCGACAGCGAGATCGAAGGCGGCGGCACGAGGCCGGCGGTGCGGGTGCAGGGCACCTCGACGCTGACCCTCACCGGCAACACCTTCCGCGGCGGCTCGTTCCCGGTGGTGATGGACGCCAACGTCGTGGTCTCGGCGCTCGCCGGCAATACCCTCGAAGGGTATGCCCTGGAGGAGGCCGGCGTGGGGGTGGGAGCCGGACTGATCGGCTCTGGCAGTGCCCAGACGCGCACCTGGCCGGGGGGCGATCTGGCGTACATCGTGCTCGGGGACATCACAGTGCGCGGCGACGCGGCGACCAGTAACGATCGCACTTCCACCCTGATCATCGGCGGCGTAGGGTCGCCGGCGACGGTGCGTTTCAGCGCCGACACCCGGCTCGTCATCGGCCGGGACGACAACACCGCGGCGGGCTACCGTGGCCGGCTGCAGGCGACGGAGGCGACGTTCACCGCGCGCTCCTCGAGCCCCACGCCCGGTTTCTGGGAGACGATCTACTTCGCAAACAGCGCCAACGACGGCGGCTCGAACAACTTTCTCGACGCTTGCGTGGTGGAGTACGGCGGCGGCAACGCCAGCGCCGCGGTGTCGGTGAACGTCACGCGGCCGGTGCTGCGCAATGGCACGATCGTCCGCCACACCTCGTCGGGGGGTGTCTGGATCTCCGGCGGCTCCGTCATCAGCATCACCGGCGGTGAAGTCGAGGGGGGCGGCACGTCGCCGGCGGTGCGGGTGCTGGAGACCTCGACCCTGACCCTGACCGGAGTCACCCTGCGCGGCGGCAGCTTTCCGGTTCAGATCCAGCCCAACGTGGCGATCGCCGCGCTGTCCGGCAACACCATGGAAGGATACGCCGTCGAGCAGGCAGGCATAGCCGTCGACGAAGGCTTGATCGGCCGCTCGAGCGCCACCCAGTCGCGGACCTGGCCGGGGGGCGACCTGCCGTTCATCGTGCTCGGGGACGTCACCATCCGCGGCACCGGCGCGACCAGCAACGACCGCACCTCGACCCTGGTGATCGGCGGCGCCGGCTCGCCGACGACGGTTCGTTTCGCCCCGGACGCGGGTCTGATCATCGGCCGCGACGACAACACCGCGGCCGGCTACCGAGGGGCTCTGCAAGCTCGGGAAGTAACCTTCACCTCACAGGCCGCGACGCCTGCCGGAGGTGCCTGGCAGGGACTCTACTTCGCGGATTCCGCGCTCGACGGCGCCAGTTTCCTCGACGCCTGCGTGGTCGAAGGCGCCGGTGGCGGCGGCAGCGGGGGCGCCGTGACGGTCAGCAACACGTCCCTCGATCTGCGCACCGGCACGATCATTCGCACCACCGCCAATCGTGGCCTCTACCTCAATCGTGGCTCCTCGGTGGCGACCATGTCGGGCGGCGAGATCGAGGGCGGCAGCGCCGAAGCGGTTCGTGCCGTCGGTTTCTCGCAACTGACCCTGATCGAGGTGACGCTGCGCGGCGGCAGCTATCCGATCCAGATCCAGCCCAACGTCGTGCTCCAGAGCCTCGGTGGCTCCACCACCGAAGGCTACGACCCGACGCAGGACGGCGTCGCCGTCGAGGCCGGCATCATGGGCTCGACCAGCGCCCAGACGCGGATCTGGCCCGGCGATCTCGACTACATCATCCGCGGCCTGGTGGAGGTGCGGGGTAACGCCGCGACCAGCTTCGACCGTACCAGCACACTGCGCATCGGCGGCGAGCAGCCGACCGAGGTGCGTTTCGATGCCGGCGCCGAGCTCCGTATCGGGCGCGACGACGACACCGCGGCCGGCTTTCGCGGCCGTCTGCTGGCCAACGGCGTCACCTTCACCGCCAACAGCACCAGCCCGACGCCGGGTTTCTGGAACCGCCTCCACTTCGCCGACTCGGCAGTCGACGGCGTGGTCAACAACCTGCTGGAGGACTGCGAGGTCTCATGGGGCGGCGGCGGCACCGCCAACGGCGCGATCCAGGTCGTGCGCATGAACCTGACCGTGCGCAACACCCGGGTGCTCTCTCCCGAGAAAGCGGGAATCTACATCCACAACGACTCGACCGTTTCGATTACAGACAGCGAGATCGAAGGCGGCAGCGACGCCGGAGTGCGGATCTTCGGCAGCTCTTCGTTGACCATGACCGGCACGGTGCTGCGCGGCGGCACCTACCCCGTGCGCATGCAGCCCAACGTCTCGATCGCCCGGTTTCAGAACAACGTCGCCGAGGGCTACGATCCGACCCGGGCCGGCGTCGGCGTTGACGACGGCTTGATCGGCCGCGACAACGGTACCCAGTTGCGCACCTGGCCGGCGGGCGGCATGCCCTACCTGATCCGTGGCAACATCGAGGTTCGGGGTGACGGCGCGACCAGCAACGACCGCACCAGCACCTTGATCGTAGGCGCCGGCGCGATCCTGCGCTTCGACGCCGGAACGAGGCTGTTGATCGGTAACGACGCCAATACCGCGGGGGGCTACATCGGCAAGTTGCAGGCCTCGGGAGTGACCTTCACGGCCAACACCGAAACGCCGACCCCCGGCTTCTGGGGGGGCATCTATTTCCGCGACTCGACGGTGGCGGACCGCGACGAGACCTATCTCGACCGTTGCACCGTCGAGTGGGCGGGGGGTGGCGCCAACGGCGCGGTGGAGGTCAACAAGACGGTGATCGGGATCAGCGAAACGCGGATTCTCGGCACGTCGTCGGCCGGCCTGTACCTCACCGCGTCGAGCGCCTCGAACGTGACGGTGGACGGCGGCGAGATCGAGGGCGGCTCGGACGCCGCGATCCGGGTCCGCGACCGAGGAATCCTGTCGGTTTCGGGCGCGACCCTGCGGGGTGGGGCGTATGCGATCCGCATGGGGCCGAACTCCGATCTCACCCGGCTCTCCGGCAATGTCATGGCGGGCTACGGCGTCGAGCAGGCGGGCATCGCCGTGGACGCCGGCATCATGGGCGCCTCCGGCGGCCTGCAGACCCGCGTCTGGCCGGGGGGCAGCCTGCCGTACATCGTGCTGGGCTCGATCGAGGTGCGGGGCAACGGCGCGACCAGCAACGACCGCACCAGCACGCTGATCCTCGGCGCCGACACGCAGGTGCGCTTCAATGCCGGCGCGCAGCTGTTGATCGGCTATGACGCCAACGCCTCGGGGGGCTACATCGGCAAGCTCCAAGCCACCGGCGTGGTCTTCACCGCTAACTCGGCATCTCCGACGCCCGGCTTCTGGGGTGGCATCTACTTCCGCGACTCGACGGTCGCGGACCGCCGCGAAACCTACCTCGACCACTGCATCGTCGAGTGGGCGGGGGGCGGTCTCAGCGGCGCGGTGCAGGTCAATCGGACTGCCGTCGGGTTGGTCGAGACGAACGTCCTCGAAACGTCCTCGGCCGGCGTTTACGTCACCGGCGTGAACACCTCCACCGTGGTGATCAACGGCGGCGAGATCGAAGGCGGCTCGGACGCCGCGGTCCGCGTCCGCGACCGCGGGCGTTTGTTTCTCGAAGGCGCGGTCCTGCGCTCCGGCGGTTATCCGGTGCGGATCGGGCCCAACTCCGAGCTGCTCTACCTGCGGGGCAACTCGATGGGAGGCTATGCCGCCGACCGCGCGGGCATCGCGGTCGACGGTGGGATCATGGGGGCGAGCAACAATCCCCAGACCCGGTTCTGGCCCGGCGGCGACCTGCCCTACATCGTGCGCGGCTCGATCGAAGTGCGCGGCAACGGAGCGACCAGCAACGATCGCACCAGCACCTTGATCCTCGGCGCCGATACGACAGTGCGTTTCGACGCCGGCACGCGGCTGTTCATCGGCCGGGACGACAACACCGCCGCCGGTTACATCGGTCAGCTGAAGGCCACCGGCGTGACCTTCAGCTCGAATGTGGAGGTGCCGGTGCCCGGCTCCTGGAAGGGCATCTACTTCCGCGACACCACGGTGGGCGGCAGCTACCTCGACCACTGCACCGTCGAGTGGGCGGGGGGCGGCGTCAGCGGTTCGGTGACGATCAACCGCACCAGCGTCGTGCTGCGCGACACCCGGGTGCTCGGCACGGCCTCGGCCGGGGTCTATCTGACCTCGGGCTCGGTGGCGACGATCACCGGCGGCGAGCTCGAGGGCGGCACCGGGCCGGCGGTGCGGGCGCTCAATGGCTCGACCATCACGGTCTCGGACACCACCCTGCGCGGCGGTACCTTCCCGATCGGCATCGGGCCCAACGCGGCGCTGACGGCGATCCAGGGTAACCGTTTGGAGGGGTATCCGTTCGAGGCGGCCGGCATCGCCGTCGATCCCGGCATCATGGGCAGCTCCAGCGGCGTGCAGACTCGGGTCTGGCCGGCGGACCTGCCCTACATCGTGCTCGGCGACGTGAGCGTCCGCGGCACCGGCTCGACCAGCAGCGACCGCACCAGCACCCTGCTGATCCAGGGTGGAGGAGAGGTGCGCTTCAACGCCGGCGCCGGCATGACCATCGGCCTGGACTCGGGGCTGCTCGGCTTCGCCGGCCGCCTGCAGGCGACCGGAGTCACCTTCACGGCCAATTCCGCGGCCCCGACGCCGGGTTTCTGGAAGGGCCTGAATTACCGCGACATGGCGCGCGACAGCGATCAGTTCCTGGTCGACTGCACCGTCGAGTACGGCGGCTACGTGAGTGCCACCAGCGCCCTGGGCGCCAACATCACCATCCACCGCTCGACGCCGCGGCTGATCGGCGTCACCTCGCGCGCCAGCAGCCACGACGGCATCCTGGTGTCCCAGGCCAGCCCGGCGATCACCGCCGCGCGCCTGTCGGAGAACGTCCACGGCCTGCGCCTGGTGTCGAGCGGCACGCCGCGTATCAGCGGCAGCGACATCGAGAGCAACTCGTCCTTCGGCATCCGAAACCAGACCGGCACCACCATCTTCGCCGGCAACAACTGGTGGGGCGACGCCAGCGGGCCGCTGGACGATTCCGACGACACCGGCTCGGGCGGCTTCCACAACCCGGGCGGGCTCGGCGATCGGGTGAGCGACGCGGTCGACTTCAACCCCTGGCTGGAGCTCTCCGCGCGTCCACCGGCGCCCCCGGCGGTGCTCGCGGTAGAGCCCGGCGGCGGCCAGGCGAGCCTCGCCTGGCACGCCAACGCCGAGCGCGACCTGGCGGGCTACGAGGTCTTCAGGCGCCAGCCGCCGGCGGCCACCGAGGTGCGGGTCAACCCCGATCTCGTGCCGCCGTCGACCGATCCCGCCTACGTCGACACCGGCCTGGTCAATCAGACCGAGTACTGCTATCGCGTGCGCGCGGTGGACACCCAGGGTCGCGACAGCTCGCCTTCGCGCGAGGTCTGCGCCACGCCGAAGAACGACCTGGAGGCGCCGGTCTGGAGCGACCTGGTCGGGTTGCAGTTCGTCGAGGGGGGAGACGGTACGGCCGTCCTGCGCTTCGAGCCGGCCACGGACGCCCAGTCGGGGGTGGTCTACAATGTCTACTACAGCACCCTCAGCCCGATCGATCCGTCGAGCTCCGCCACCCGCAGCCTGCTGGGCGCCACGCCGGCCGCGGGCTCCTCGGGCTACAGCAACGAGCTCACGATCACCGGCCTGACCGCCGGGCGCTGGTATTTCACCCTGCAGGCGGAGGACGCCGACGGCAACACCGACAGCAATGACCTCGAGGTCTCGGCGATCATCTCGCCGTCGGCGGGCTCGCTGGCGGAGCAGGGCCCGTGGACCGGCGCCACCCTCGACGGCGTGTTGATCGACGCCCGGGGCCACGCGGTGCTCGACAGCGGCGTCACCGAGGGCAGGATCACCTCCGGTATCGTGGAGCTGCCGCCGGGGGCGAGCCTGGCGGCCTTCGCCTGGAACGTGCTCGAGCCGGTGGGCACGGCGGTGGACACCATTCCGGGCGGCCTGATGACCCTCGAGGTGCGGGCCGCGGACGCGCCCGCGTCGATCGGCGACGCGCGCTGCGCCGCCCCAGCCGCCGGGCTCAGCGCCTGGTGGCCGGGCAACGGCAATCCGCGCGAGATCCAGGGCGGCCGCGACAGCATCCTGAGAAACGGCGCCTCCTTCGCCGTCGGCCTGGGCGAGGCGCAGGCTTTCAGCTTCGACGGCGCCAACGACTACGTCGACGTCACCATCAACGTCTCCGAGACCGCCTACACCATGTCCCTGTGGTTCCGCACCACCTGCTCGAGCTGCGGCCTGTTCTCGGTCGACGTCGGCAGCCTGGGGTCGAGCGGCAACGATCGGCACGTCTACCTCACGGGCGGCAACCTGTGTGCCCGGGTGTGGAACAACGAAGTGGTCTGTACCTCCGGTACCACCTTCTCGGACGGCGCCTGGCACCACGTGGCGCATGTCTTCGGCGGCGGCGTCGGCGGCCAGAGGATCTTCGTCGACGGCGTCGAGCGCGCCTCCGGCTCGAAAGCGTCGTCGAACTTCAGCGGCCAGACCGGCGTCAACATCGGCTTCTCGAACGACGCCGGCAACGACTACTTCAACGGCCTCGTCCAGCACGTGGCGGTGTTCGACGCCGCCCTCGACGCCGCCGCGATCGAAGCTCTCCACCGGGCCGGCGGCGCCGGCATGTGCCAGCCGGACGGTGACGGCGACGGCGTCGCCGACCCGGCGGACGCCTGCCCGGCGAGCCCGGCGTTCACCGCGGTGAACGCCGCCGGCTGCCCGGCGGGGGAGTGTTTCGAGCCGCCGGCGGGGGCCGTCGCCTGGTGGCGTGCCGAGGGCGACGGCGTCGACGCGGTGGGCGGCAACGACGCCACGCTGGCCGGCGGCGCGAGCTTCGCCGAAGGCATGGTGGGAGACGCCTTCCGCTTCGACGGCTCGAACGACCGGGGGCAGGTCGCCGACTTCGGCAGCTTCACCAACATGTCCACGCAGATGTGGATCTACCGCGAGGGCGCCACCACCAGCCGCGAGAGCATCATCTCCTACAAGGAGGGGGACGGGGCGAATTGTGGCATGTTGACGGTGCTCAACGAGAACGGCAGCAGCCAGCGCCCGCGGCAGTTCGTGCAGGTCAACGGCACCTGGCGCTCGGTGGTGGCGGACTCCGCGGTGCCGCTGGGGGCCTGGACCCACGTCGCCGGCACCTACGACGGCACGGCGATCCGCCTGTTCGTCGACGGCGTGCTGGTGGCCGCCGGCTTCTATCCCGGCGCCATGACCCAGTGCACCCAGAATACGGGGATCGGCACGCGGGCGAGCTTCAATCGCCTGTTCCTCCCCGGCCGCGTCGACGAGCTGGCGGTCTTCGATCGCCCGCTCGCCGCCGTCGAGATCCAGGCGCTGGCCGAGGCGGCCGACGCCGGCATGTGCACCGCGCCGGCGCCGCCGCCTTCCGGCCCGCCCGGCACCCCCCAGATCGAAGAGGGCTGGGTGCGGCTGACCCACAACCAGATCGAGGATCTTCCGGACGGGCGCTACGTGCAGTTCCGCGCCACCCTGCGCGGCGACGTGGCGAGGAGCCCGGAGCTGCGAAGCGTCACCCTGGGGTATTAGAGACTCTGGGGTATCAGGCGAAGAAGATGAACCCACGTCGACCAGCGATCGCATTGCTTTTCCGGGGAGTGGCCTGCGCCTGCCTCCTGGGCGCTACGGTGCCGATTCTGGCGAACAACCCGCTGGTCGACGGCCCGGTCGCTGATTTCTCCCTCACCGGCTCCGACTGCCCCGAGTGCCTGGGCGCCGACCTGATGCTCGAGCCCGACGACGGCAGCACGATCACCGCCAAGGGCGCGACCGACGTCTACGATCTGGTGTACACCAACCGCGGCGTCGACCTCGCCACCGGCGTGGTGCTCACCGCCACGGTGCCCGAGAACGCCACCTTCGCCCCGGACGACAGCAGCGCCGGCTGGCGCCTGGAGCCGGGCACCGCCGGCACCTACACCCTCGACCTCTTCGATCTCGAGGCCGGCGAGACCGGCGCGGCGCTGTTCGCGGTCACGGTGTCGACCAGCGTGCCGGTGGGCACGGTGATCAGTTTCACCT
Source organism: bacterium (assembly GCA_024226315.1). Taxonomy (GTDB): domain Bacteria; phylum Acidobacteriota; class Thermoanaerobaculia; order Multivoradales; family J023; genus JAAELT01. Next base: position 41,801 of record JAAELT010000011.1, read on the forward strand.
CACAGATCGCGGACGACGGCCTCCACGGCCCGGACAAGACCCCGGACGACAACACCGTCACCGACGAGAATCTGGTGACCCGGGGCCCGACCTTCGTCTGCGGCACGATCGACGTCGACACCACCTGGATGGTGCTCGACGGGCCCTACATCGTGACCTGCGACGTGGTCGTCCCGGCCGGCGTCACCTTGACCCTGGAACCGGGCACGGTGGTCAAGTTCAACAGCGAGATCGGCATGCTGGTGTTCGGCACTTTGCTCGCCGAGGGCACCGCGGCACGCACGCCGGTCTTCACCTCCAACCGCAGCCGCCTGCGCCGCGGCGACTGGGACGGCATCGACGTCTATGACGGCGGTGAGGCGCGGTTCGAGCACGCCCGCCTGGAGTACGGCGGCTCGACCCTCGACAGCTTCGACGCCATGATCTACGCTGCCGCGGGCGCGACGGTCAGCGTGCGCGACTCGACCGTGGCGTTCAGCGACGAGCCCGGGCTGTGGAGCGACGATGGCCTGGTGACGGTGGAGGACTCGACCTTCCGCGGCAACGACCGCGCCGGGGTGAGGCTCACCACCCGCTCGCGTGCCAACGTTTCGCGGGTCGAAGGCAACACCTTCGTCGACAACCGCTCAGCGGCGATCGAGATCGCCTACGTCAACGGTGCTACCGGCGAGGTCTCGGGCAACGGCGGCAGCGGCAACACCATCTCGGGCGTGCAGGTGAGCGGCACGATGGCCGGCCTGGTGCAGTGGGGAATCAATCCGGGATTGCCGTACGTGATCTCGACCGACCTGACGGTCACCGGCGGCGGCGAGCTGCGCATCGACCCCGGGGCGGTGGTCAAGCTCGAGACCGGCTCCTCGGACCTGATCGTCGACGGCATCCTGAAAGCGATCGGCACCGAGGAGGAGCCGATCGTCTTCACCTCGATCCGCGACGACACGATCGAGGGCGACACCAACAACGACGCCGGCGCGTCGGCTCCGGCGGCGGGCGACTGGGGCCGGATCTATTTCCGCACCGGCAGCCTCGGCAACCGCCTCGAGCAGTGCGCGGTGGCCTACGGCGCCAACGCCGGCGCCGGCAACTTCGGCCAGATCCGCACCGACACCAGCGAGCTGACGGTGATCGGCTGCACGGTGCGGGATTCGGCGCAGGTCGGCCTCTACGCCCCCGGAGCGGCGCCCGAGATCCGTGATTCGCGCTTCGAGTCCAACGGCGGCGACGGCGTTCATGCGCGTTTCTCGAGCACCCTCGGGCTGGAACCTCTGATCCTGGACGGCAACACCTTCCTCGGCAACGGTGGCCACGCGGCGTTCCTCGATCTGACCAACGCCACCGGCGGTATCGTGCTGGCGGGCAACGCCGCGGCGGGCAACGCCACCAACGGCGCCGCCATCCGAGGCTCCATCCACGGCGACTTCACCGTCGACTCGAGCGAGCAGGTGAGCTTCGCCCTGCGCCTGGTCGGCGACCTGACCGTCACCTCCGCGGCCACCCTGACCCTCACCCGGGGGACGGTGGTCAAGGGCGACGCTGCCGGCCGCGACCTCCATGTGTTCGGCCGCCTCGTCGCCGCCGGCACCGCCGGCCGGCGGGTGGTCTTCACCTCCTTCCAAGACGACTCCCAGGGCGGCGACACCAACGGCGACGGCGGCGCCTCCAGCCCAATGCCTGGTGATTGGGGGCAGGTCTGGTTGCGGACCGGCAGCATCGGCAACGAGCTGAGTCACACGGTGCTGGCCTATGGCGGTGCCGCCGTCACCAACACCTTGGCGGCGCTGCGGGTGGACAGCGACCAGTTCACGCTCTCCGACGCCCTGATCCAGCACTCGGCACAGCATGGCCTCTATGCCTCGAAGGCGACGTTCGACTTCACCGGCGTGCGGATCGAAGACAGCGCCGATCACGGCGCCTTGTTCGACAACCTGAAGGGCACGGTGGATCTGAATCTGCTGGGCGTGACCTACCTGCGCAACGGCGGCCACGCGGTCTTCCTGGACCTCGAGGAGGTCGCCGGCCAGATGACCGCGCGCGATAACGTCGCCGCCGACAACGGCATCGGCGCCGTCGGCATCCAGGGTACCGTGCTCGGCGACCTGGGCCTCGACTGGAGCCAGCAGGTCAACCTGCCCCTGGCACTGGCGGGCGACCTCACCGTCCGCCCGTCGGCCGGGCTGACGCTGTCGCCCGGGGTGGTGTTCAAGGGCTCGAGCGGCGGGCAGGATCTCCAGGTCTGGGGCAGCCTGATCGCCGCCGGCACCCTGGCGCAGCCGGTGGTCTTCACCTCGATCCACGACGACGCCTTCGGCGGCGATACCGGCGGCGACGGCGACGCCACCGCCCCGGCACCGGGCGACTGGGGCCAGATCCGCTTGCGGGTCGGTAGCACCGCCAACGTGCTGAGCCACTGCGTGCTGGCCTACGGTGGAGCCACCGGCTTCACCGACACGGTGGCGCTCCTGCGCTCCGAGACCGATCGGTTGCAGCTGTCGGACACCGTGGTTCGGGATTCGGCACAGAGCGGCATCTGGGCGCTGAGCCGGGTCTTCGACTTGACCGGCGCGACGATCGAGAACAACGTTTTCTCGGGCGTGGTGTTCACCGACCTCGCGGGCGCGCTCGACCTGACGATGGCCGGCAATACCTTCCGCGACAACGGCGACCACGCGGTGTTCCTGGACTTCGAGGAAGTCCAGGGTCAGATCACCGCCGCCGGCAACACCGCCACCGGCAACGCCACCAACGGCGTGGCGGTCGGCGGTACGATCGCCGGTAGCCTGGATGTCGACTGGAGCGGCCAGGCAGAGTTCGCCTGGCGCTTGACCGGGGATCTCTTCGTGCGGCGTGGGGCCACGCTGTCGCTGTCGCGGGGCACGGTGATCAAGGCGGGCGCCGCGGGCCACGACCTCGACGTCCGCGGCACCCTGATCGCCGAGGGCACCGCCTTCCAGCCGGTGATCTTCACCTCGCTGCACGACGACGGCCGCGGTGGCGACACGGGCGGCGACGGCGGTGCCTCCAGCCCGGCAGCCGGCGACTGGGGCCAGGTCTTCCTGCGCGCCGGCAGCTGGGGCAACTCGCTGCGCCATGTGGTCTTCGCCTACGGCGGCGCCAACGCCAACCTGCGGGTCGACACCGAGGATCTGATCCTCGAGGACGCCCTGATCGAGCACTCCGCGCAGGACGGGATCTACGGCTTCAACGTCGACGTCGGTCTGACCCGGGTGCGGCTGGAGAACAACGCCGGCTCCGGCCTTCATCTCGACGATCTCACCCGCCAGCTCGACATGACTCTGGAAGACGGCGCCTTCGTGGGCAACGGCGGCCACGCGGTCGACCTGAATCTGCAGGAGGTCCACGGCCAGATCACCGCCTCCGGCAACACGGTCAGCGGCAACGGCGTCAACGGCATCGCCGTCGCGGGTGTGGTCCACGGACCGCTGTCGGTCGACCTCAGCGCGCAGAGCGACCTCGCCCTGCGCTTGAACGGCGACCTCACGGTTCGGTCGGGAGCGACCCTGGACCTGTCGCCGGGGACGGTGGTCAAGGGCGGCAGCCCGTCGAACGATCTGCACGTCTTCGGTTCCCTGGTGGCCGACGGCACCGCCACCCAGCCGGTAGTTTTCACCTCGTTGGCCGACGACTCGTATGCGGGCGACACGGGCGGCGACGGCACGGGCACTTCACCGGCCGCGGGCGACTGGGGCCAGGTGTGGCTGCGCCCCGGCAGCTCCGGCCACGTGCTGCGCCACTTCGTGCTCGCCTGGGGCGGCTCCACGGCCGACGCCGCCAACCTGGGCAACCTGCGCTCCGACGTCAGCGACGTGACCCTGGCCGACGGCATCGTCCGCGGCTCGGCGCGCGACGGCCTTCTCGCCCAGGACGCCAGCTTCGACGTCACGAACGTGGTCTTCGAGTCCAACGCCACCAGCGGGCTGGTCTTCAACTTCCTGCACGGCCAGGTCGGCGCCACCCTGACCGGCAACACCTTCATGGACAACGGCACCCACGCCGTGTTCTTCGATTTCAACGAGGTCCACGGCCAGATCACCGCGGTCGGCAACGGCGTGTCCGGCAATGGGTTCAACACCGTCGGCGTGCGCGGCAACATCACCGGGCCGTTCGACGTCGACTGGAGTCAGCAGAGCAACCTGGCGATCCGGTTGCACGAGGACGTGGTGGTGACCCGCGAAGGGCGGCTCACCCTGTCGCCCGGAACGATCTGGAAGGGCACCGGCGGCGATCGCGAGCTGATCGTCGACGGCAACCTGATCGCCGACGGCACCTCGGCCCAGCCGATCGTCTTCACCTCGATCCGAGATGACACCTGGGGTGGCGACTCGAACGGCGACGGCGCCGCCACCAGCCCGGCGCCGGGGGACTGGGGCCAGGTCTACCTGCGCTTCCGCAGCCACGGCAACCGCCTCAGCCACTGTGTCTTGGCCTACGGCGGCGCCGGCGGCATCAGCGGCATCGTCGGCAACCTGCGCCTCGAGACCGGCGCCGCGACCATCGCCTCGTGCTCGTTCGAGAACAGCGCCCAGAGGGGCCTCTACGCCAACGTCACCACGCCGCCGTCGCCGATCACGGCCAGCAACTTCACCGGCAACGTCGACTTCGGCCTCGAGAACGTCGGCGTCGCCACCATCGACGCCCGCGGCAACTGGTGGGGCTCGCCCAGCGGGCCGTTCCACCCGACCCTGAACCCCACCGGCACCGGCGACGCGGTGAGCGACAACGTACTGTTCGATCCCTGGCAGGGCGCCGTCCAACCGCGTTTCGCGGGGGCTTTCACTGGCGGCGGCGCCGCAGTCTCCCGAGCGCTGGCGGCTCCGCGCTCCGTGGAGAGCTTCACCCTGGGGCCGGTCACCCTGGGCTCGCTCGAGCTGCGCGGTGTCGATTTGCGGAGTGTCACCAACAACCAGGTCACCGGCGGCACGGCGCCCCACACCTCGGGCAAGGACGGCTCGCCGCCGCTGCCCGCGGGCTTCTACGGCACGGTCACGGCCGGCACCATCGCCATCCCCGAAGGCATCCTGATCACCGCCTGGATCGACGGCGTGCTGTGCGCCGAGGTGCCGCTGCGCGTCACAGGCGGCGTCGGTGTCTACGCCCTGAACGTGCCGGGAGACGAGGTCAACACGGCGCCGATCGAGGGCGGCGTCACCGGCGACACGGTGGTCTTCAAGATCGCCGGCGCCGACGCCGACCAGACCGCGTCGTGGCGCGACGCTCTCTACGAACGCCTCGACCTGACCACCACCGCCAACGTCGACCTGTCGATCAGCCAGGACAACGGCACCGACCAGCTCGCCGCCGGCGAGGTGGTGAGCTACGTGCTGACCGTCAGCTCGAGCGGCGCCGAGACCGCCACCGGCGTGACGGTCACCGACACCCTGCCGGCGAACACCAGCTTCGTCGCCGCCAGCGACGGGGGCACGGAGTCTGGGGGCACGTCTGGCAGCAACACAGTCACCTGGCCGGCCTTCGACCTCGCCTCGGGCTCGAGCGTCACCCGCATCGTCACCGTGCAGGTCGACGCCGCGCTGCCGGCGGGCCTGGAGCAGCTGACCAACGCCGCCTCGGTGCGCGACGATGCCAACCAGGGCATCGACGCGACGCCCGAGGACAACGACTCCACCGACACCGACACGGTGGACGCGGCTCCCGACCTCGCCATCACCAAGACCGACGGCCTCGACGACGTGGTCCCCGGCGCCATCGTCCGCTACAGCCTGACGATCGAAAACGTCGGCACCCAGGCCGCCACCGGCATGACGGTGTCCGACACCCTGCCGCCGTCGATCACCTTCTTCGCCGCCAGCGGCGACGGCATCGAGAACGACGGCGTAGTCGACTGGCCGCCGGTCGAGCTGGCCGCCGGCGACAACGTGGTCTACGAAGTCACCCTGCGCCTCGACGATCCGCTGCCGCCGAGCCTGCTGGTGCTGAACAACGCCGCCACCGTCACCGACGACGGTTCGGGCGGTGCCGACCTCGATCCCTCGAACAACAGCGCCACCGACATGACGACCGTGATCCGGTTGCCGGATCTCACGGTGCCGAGCGTCGACATCTCCGCCGCGATCCTCGACCTCGAGACCTTGGACCTTTCGGGCAGCGTGCTGCTCGATCTCGAGAACCGCGGCAACCTGGACTCACCGTCCTTCGAGATCACCGTTTTCGAGGACGGCGACGGCGACGGCGCCTTCATCGCCGGCACCGACACGATCCTCGGGCAGACGACCTTCGGCGTGCCGCTGGCCGCCGGCCAGACCACGCCTTTCGCGGTGTCGGTCTCGGGTGCCCTGTCGTTCCGCGGCAGTCGCATCTTCGCCTTCGCCGACAGCGCCGAGGCGGTCGCCGAGCTCGACGAGACCAACAACGTCGGCGACTCGGGCGCCGCTTGCCAGGCCGTGCCGACGCCGGAGGACTTCAACCCGGTGATCGAGATGCGCTGGCCCGAGGACGGCGGCAACGTCGACGTGTCGTTCTCGCGCGACACGATCTCGACGCCGATCATCGTACCGCTCACCGACGACAACGGCGACGGCCGCTACGACGAGAACGACGTGCCGTCGATCGTCTTCGTCACCATCAACCTCATCCCCGCCATCCCGCCCCGGCCGGAGCCACGCATCCGGGCGATCCGCGGCGACACCGGGGCGCCGCTTTGGGACGCCATCCCACCGATCTCCAGTTTCCTGATCACCGCCCTGACCGGCGCGGCGGCCGGTGACATCGACAACGACGGTCTACCCGAGATCATCTTCTCGGCGTTCGACTTCCGCGGCCCGAGCGGCCGTCCGAACCGCCTCCTCGCGTACGAGCACAACGGCTTCCGGAAGTGGACCTCGAGCTCCTACAGCACCCACCCGGACGGCGACACCCTCACCAACCGCGACAACCCGTCCATCGCCGACCTCGACGGTGACGGCGTGCCGGAGATCATCGTCGGTGCCAACGTGTTCAACAACAACGGCTCGATCCGCTGGCGCGGTACCGGTGGTCACGCCTACCAGTCGGTGGACAACCTGGAGGATCCGCGCGGCGGAGCGATCTCGGTGGTCGCCAACCTGGACCTGGTGGGGGATCAGGAGATCGTCACCGGCAACACCGCCTACCGCTCCGATGGCTCGATCCTGTGGCAGATCGCCATGGACGACGGCTACCCGGCGGTGGCCAACTTCGACGCCGACCCGAACCCCGAGATCGTGGTGGTGGCACGCGGCAGGGTGCGGCTGCACGAGCACGACGGCACCCTGATCTGGGGTCCGATAGATCTGCCGGGTGCCGGCCCCGAGGCCGGCGGCGCGCCCACCGTGGCCGACTTCGACGGTGACGGCGAGCGCGAGATCGGCGTCGCCGGCTCGACCACCTACACGGTGTTCGAGGACGACGGCAGCGTCAAGTGGCAGAGCACCTCGCGCGATGCCAGCTCGGCGATGACCGGCTCGACGGTCTTCGACCTCGACGGCGACGGCCTGTTCGAGGTGATCTATCGCGACGAGCAGTACCTGCGGGTCTATCGTGGCGCCGACGGCGTGGTGCTGTTCGAGGAGGCGCTCAGCTCCCAGACCTTCAACGAAGAAGTGGTGGTGGCCGACGTCGACCGCGACGGCAACGCCGAGATCATCATCTCGAGCGACCGGGCGGAGGGCTTCTCGGGCTTCCCGGCGCGTACCGCCGGCATCCGGGTCTTCGGCGACGCCAACGACAACTGGGTAGGTACGCGGACGATCTGGAACCAACACCAGTACCACGTCGACAACGTCGGCGACGACGCCTCCATCCCGAGCCAGCCGGCGTTCAGCTGGCTGACCCACAATACCTTCCGCGCCCAGGTAGCGCCGCCCGAGGTGAGCTTCTCGGCCCCAGATCTGACCGCCTCGCGCGGCCGGGTCGACGTGTCGGACTTCCCGGCGACCCTCGGCTTCACCGTGCGGGTCGGCAACGCCGGCACTACCTTCATCGCCGCGGGTCTGCCGGTCGCGTTCTACGATGCCGACCCGGGAGTCGGCGGCGAGCTGATCGCTACCACCACGATCGGCGACCTCGAAGCCGGCGGGCTCGAGGACGTCAGTGTGATCTGGCCGGAGCCGCGCCTGGAGCCGGGCACGGTAACCATCGTGGTCGACGACGATGGCACGGGCCAGGGCTTCCAGACCGAGTGCGACGAGGCCAACAACGTCTACGCTTTCACCTACGACCTCGCCGACGTCGGCCTGTTCCTGAGCAAGACCGACGGCCAGCCGACGGTGCACATCGGCGATCCCGCTACCTATTTCCTGGAGGTCACCAACTACTACCCGTCGACCGCCACCGGCGTCGGCCTGAGTGACACCGTGCCGGCGAACACCAGCTTCTCGGCCGCCTCGGACGGTGGCGCCGAGTCGGGCGGCACCGTCACCTGGCCGGCCTTCGACCTCGGCCTCGGCGAGACCGCGACGCGCACCCTCACGGTGCAGGTCGCCGATACCGTTCCCCAGGGCGTGCGGACGATCACCAACACCGCCACGGTGACCGACGACGGCAGCCTCGGTCCCGATCCGACGCCGCAGAACAACACCGCCACCGACGTCGACGACCTGCTGGTCTTCCGCGCCGACGCGAACGGCCCCTACTCGGGCGGCGAGGGCGAGTCGATCCCGCTCGACGCCTCGGGCACCGTCGACCCCGAGGGCCAGGTCACCGCCTACGAGTGGGATCTTGACGGCGACGGCTTCTTCAACGACGCCGCGGGGCCGAGCCCGTCGGTGAGCTTCGACGACGAGGGCAGCTTCACCGTCTTCCTGCGGGTCACCGCGCTCGACGGCCTCACCGACTTCGCCAGCGCCCAGGTCGACGTCAGCAACGTGGCGCCGGCGGTCGACGCCGGCGCCGACCGCACGGTGCTCGAGGGCGATCCGGTGGGCGTCGCCGCCACCTACGTCGATCCGGGGCGCGACGACACCCAGACGGCGACCATCGATTGGGACGACGGCACCGTCGAACCGGGGACGGTCGGCGGCACCTCGACCGCCGGCACGGTGTCGGGCAGCCACGTCTATCCCGACGAGGGCGACTTCACGGTGGAGGTGTGCGTCGCCGACAACGACGGCGCCGAGGGCTGCGACAGCTTCGCGACCACGGTGGAGAACGCCGCCCCCGTGGTCCAGGGCACGGGGACCTTCGACCTGGGCGCCTGGCGCCCCGAATCGCACCTGTCGTGCTACGACGGCGCCGCCGAGTGGATCGTCGCGCCGGACGGCTCGAGCGTCACCCAGACCCGCAACAGCGTGCCGACGCTCTTCTACTCGAACTTCCTGGCGGTTGGCACCCGCATCGAGGGCAGCATCCGGGTCACCGATCCGGCGGGTCAGGGCAACGGCGACTTCGTCGGCTTCGCCCTCGGCTACCGGCCCGGCGATACCGTGAATCCGGACGCCGACTACCTGGTGATCGACTGGCGGCGCGAGGATCAGGCGTTCAACTTCGGCTGCGGCGGCGCCGCCACGGGCAGCCGGGGCCTGGCAGTGTCGCGCGTCACCGGCATCCCCGCCGACGCCGAGCTGTGGGCGCACGACGACCGTGGCTGCAACGGCTTCGACAACCGGGTCGAGGAACTGGCCCGTGGCGCCAACCTCGGCTCGACCGGCTGGGAATACGACCGCGACTACGCCTTCACCCTGGTATCGAGCCCCAACCGCCTGCAGGTGTTCGTCGACGGCGTGCTCGAGGCCGATCTCGAGGGCGAGTTCCCGGACGGCCGCGTTGCCTTCTACGGCTACTCCCAGGGGGACGTGGTCTACAGCGGTTTCAGCGTCGTGTCGCTGATCGCCGACGAGGGCCGGCCGGTGGACGCCCGGGTGACCTTCACCGACGCCGGCGTGCTCGACACCCACACCGCCACCCTCGACTGGGGCGACGGTTCCGGGCTCGAGCCCGGAACCGTCGCCCCAGTCGAGGGTGGCGGTGTGGGTGTCGAGCA
>JAAELT010000012.1 GCA_024226315.1 bacterium
ATACGGCAGGTAGCGATCCTATCCGGATCAACGCCTGCGCGTCAGTACCTGAGGCAGGAGCCCGGTGCGGTAGTTCCGCACGCCGGGATCTGCGCGGGGGCCGGGGGGTAACCCCCGGTCCTACCGCGACCCTGCTACTGGGGGATGCACCACGGTCCATTGACGTGCAGGCTGTACCTCTTGGGACGGCCGCGTAGGGGGTGGAAGTCGAAGCCAGGGAGATTCAACTTCGAAGGCGCTAAGAATGCCTGGCACCTGCTTCTGGCGTACAGGCTATACTTTCAAAGATCGAGCGGGTTTGGGGCTCCATGCCAAAGGAGCCTGCGGCAAATCTCTTACGGATGTCAGGAGGCGATCATGGCAAAGTGCAAGGCATGCGGTGGCTCTGGAGTATGCGGAGAGTGTTACGGAGCTGGCAAGTACGGCGGCAAACCGTGCAACTATTGCAAAGGCAGCAAGAAATGCAGGACGTGCAGCGGGTCTGGCCGAGCCTGAAACGCCTGAGTAAGCGGATTTGCTCGTAAGATATTTAGCCTGGTTGGACTTAAGAACTGGCGTGATCATCCCTCGTCGGATTGAGGCGCTGAGTCGGCCAGGCGCTAGAAGTTCCTGGCACCGCTAGGAGGTGGCCTGGCACCGCTAGAAGGCGTCAGCCTTCCACCAAGCCCGGGTTCTCGTCAGCGAATCTCCTCAGAGCGTCGATTCGATTGACGATGTACGGGTGAGTGAGAAGCGCTTCCGACAATCTCGAAACTCCGTCACTGTCTACGTCGCCCTTCTGCTCGCTGAGTCCGTCGAAGTCGAGCTGGTCGAAGAGCTCCTTGCCAACGCACAGCTTCCCCAATGACCTGATCGGCCCACCCAGGCTGCGACTGCCGATCAAGGCACCGCGGTCAGCTGAGTACTCTGCTTTGCGGCTCCAGCCTTTGAAGAAGAACTGCAGAACATCGGAGAGAATGGGGAGGCCGATACCTGCTGGCTGCCCGATCAGGGTGCCCCATGTCGTGTGCCCCAGATGGACGTGGGCCATCTCGTGCGCAATCACGGCCTGTAGCTCATCCTCATCCAATGCCTCGATCAAAGCCGAGTGCAGGACGATTGTCTTGCGCCCGAAGATGCCCATTGCATAGGCATTCAGACTGGGATCTTGCTGCACGAACAGCTGGGGTGGCTGCTCGATGCCAAGCCGCTGGGCGGCCTCTTCAGCCAGGGCATGAATCTCGGATAACTGCGTTCTGGTTACTTGAACGCTGTTGCCCAGGATCTGGCCCTGCTGGATCTTGACGAATACGATCCCCAGCACCATTAGAAAGAAGAACAACCCAAGAGTCAGCATTGTGACCCAGGCAAACGCAGCCAAGGTCACTCCAAGAGCGATCAGCAGCATCAACAGCTCGTTCTCGACTCGGAACCAGTCCGGTTCTCGCCGGGTGCCATCTTCGCCAGGTGCCGAAGTGTCCGGCGCGGAATCTGCAGGCTGTACCCCGGACTGCTGGGATTTTCCAACGCTGATCAGCCTCTCGGCTTGAACCAGCTTGGTCTTACCCTGCTCAGCGGCCTTCTTGGTCATCTGACCGGCTGTCTTGGCCGCGCCAGCCAACTTCCTCCCAGCGACTCCAGCCGTCTCTCCGACGGACTGCCACATTGTAGCGCCAGTCTTGTCCGCAGCCCCAGCGGCAATCGCTTGCGCCCTCTCCGAAAGCGCCAGCCCTGCCTTCGCTGCCGTCCTCCACTCGCCGAGACTGCGTGACCAAATCAGGGTATCGTGGGTTATCAAATCGCCCTCGACAAGTTGAACCAGGTCCGGTTCACACAGCGGCCCTTGTTTCCGGCGCGATTCGTCGAGGTACCAGAGTTCCACGCCATGCGTCGGCACCGTTCCCGAAGCGTCCGCTGCAGCTGCGGTCGTCGATTCCGTCGTCGAGAATCCATCGTCGAGATCCTCCCCTCCGAGCGCGACCCAATCGCTCATGCCGGCCTTCCATACGAGCGTCCGTGCAGACACGGCCCCGCCCTCTAGCAGGGCCTTCAGCCCAGCCGTACTGACCGGGCCGACAGTCTTGTCGGCAGTCCGGAAGTACCATGATCTCTTCGGTGATTCCACTCGCGTTTCGTTGGCCGCCATGCGAGAACTCCCTCCACCCCTGAGTTGGATTCGAAGTATTCTAGCACGGCGAGCCGCGACCGCCGCCGGATTCTGGCGAGCCGATCAGTCTTGGACACGGTGATGTCCGCTCGGGAATACAAGGGCCCAACGGGCCGTCTTCACGGCCTTTCCAAGATCCTCGACTTCCTGGTCTGGAAGGAGGGCTATCTGAGCTGCGAAGCGCCGCGGATGGTCTTTCGGGGTATCAGCCCCGCCGAGCCCCTCGAGAACGACATCAGGTATCTCCTGCATGCGATGCAGGTAGATTGAGCCGACCGGGCTCTCGGTCGGAACGTAGGAGTCCCAGTAATCCATGAATCGATCGGCCTCCGGCAGGCGGCCCTGTGCGCCTCTTTCTGCCCAGATCAGGTCGGGCAGGTAGTAGCGAATCTTGGTTGCTCCCAGTATCACGGGGGCCGCTCCCGGCTCGAACGCCTCCAAGATCTTTGCAGCCACATCGATTCGGGCTTCAAGGAGAAAGAGTGTTTCGGGGGGTGCTCCGCGTACCGTCGGAGCCTTGAGCGCCGCCCATCTATTCTCTGAATACTTGAGAATTCGTTCGCCCTCCTGAAGGCAACCTCGCAGGAGTTCAAGCTCATGTGTGCCGAAGTGAGGGTAAGCCCCGCGGATCTCTTCGCGTGTACTGCGAAAGAAGACTGGGTCGAAAGTATCGAACTCCGAGCCAAGAGCGAGGTGAGATCTCGCGGTCAAGAGCGATGCCGCATGGAGATCAGGAGCTTCACTCCGGGGCCAATCGGCATTGCCCATTCTCGCCAAGCAAGGCTCCGCAATGTCTTTGTGGACGTGGGAAGCCTCGATAAAGAGTCGAACATATTCACTGTCGAAACGAGCTCTGAGTTCCTGCAGGGTCATGTCTGGCGCGGGTGGCACCGTATGTTTGAAGACGTAGTCTTCAAGGATGTTGAGGTCTCGATCCCCCGTTTGGTCGGAAGGCGTAGGCGTTACAGAAACACTTGAAGCGAGACCGGCGAAGTCGGGATGGGACGAAAACGTCCGCCACTCATTGTTGTTGCTGACAAGTGTGTCGGATGTGGCGTATTCAATAACTTTGTCTTTGATATAGGGGCCGTGGGTCTTTCGGTCTCGGAAGATGTAGTACATAATCGAAGCCTGCCAGAAGTCGCTGCTACTCTAGAGGCTGATGCCACCGGCCATGTATAGGCGCCGGACGATCTGCTTGCGCTCGGCGTCATAGGAAGCTCGAACAGCTTGCCAAACACCGGCGTCAAGCGATCGGAGATAGTATTCCTTAATATCCGTCGGTTCTTCTTGCACGACGTTCAAGTTGAACCTCTCTGTGTCGTTGCTGTCCAGGAATCCGGCTTTCCTGAACGGCTCTGCCAGCGAGCTCTGGCGAACCCAGGTGGACATGACGATGACAGTGAGGATCTGGCGAAGGATCCCGAATCGATCTCCGAGACAGACCTCGCGGTGTACAAGCGGCAGAATGCGTTCTTTGAAGATCTCGACGGCACGATGATTGATCTCGGGTTCCACCAGATCTGAAGGTCTGCCGGATTCTTTCAGATACTCGTAGGCTCTGTAGTCTGGTTCACACTGTACTTTGAAACCCAGTTTTTCGACCGTGATCTCCGCGTGATCTTCGTGCCCGGTCTCTCGAACCGTCAGGTCGTCAGGAGTGATCCACACTCTGAACCAGGCATTCGTGCGTTCGCTCGTCGTCTGAACTTCTTCGAGTTCACTCCAAAAGGCCCGGCCCGCGTCCAGCGACGGATGCAGCAGCCTTGCTGTGTAGTCCTTCAGTACGACATCTTGCGCCAGCAGGTCTCGGCCGAGCTCTGTGTGGCGCAGTGCTCGGGGTATTCCGCAGTAATCGTCGTATGGAGATAGATCTACCTTGAGCAGATCAGGTTGCACGACCAGCGAAGCGTTCAGGTAGTTCCGAAGGCGCATCGCCAGCTCGACCTGTTCCTCTTCCGTTGGCGATGGCCGGGATCCGTCGGCCAGCAGTTTGAAACCAGGCTGAAGAGGATTGGACGCAGAGATAACCATTCCGCCAATGAGCGGCGGGAAGCCACCGGTAACGGAGTCGCCCACGGGCAGAGAAGGCGGCGCTTCCAGAGGCTTCACATCGGCCGCCGAGCTCACTTTCTGGCTTGCGATATGCAAAGAAGCGCCGATGGATTCACCGACCTCGATGATGTCGACGTTCAGCGATTCGGAGAGCGCCCCGTCGTTATGAAGCTTTTCGACCAGCCTCAGACACGCCTCATTGCTGCTAAAACACAGATTGACCGAGCCGGCGCCGCTGCCGAAGAGCTCGAGGGTCGTGTCCCTGGTGAGTTTCCGCAATGCTCTGGCGAGTTCGAGCCGCCGTTGTAAGCTGAAGTCTTCGAGCTGGCCTCGAACACGAATGCCCCAGGTCATCGTCGGTTCAGGGCTTGAGGTTTGGATCCGGTGCCACTGATCGAGCATGGTGCCGATACCGTTCACGATGTCGGCAAAGGCTTTGTCGCGATCTCGGCACTCGCTGACCGGCTGGGCGCCCGAAGGCAGGATCTGGAACTGTCCAAGTGGAGTTTCTTCCAAGAGGGCCACTGGCCTCAACAGCACCGGGACTATCAGTGCCTCTCCTGCCCCATAGCGTCGAATCGCAGCCGAGAGCTCCACGTCCCAGCAATAGTCGGAGGCGACGAAACTCGGGCTGAGCAGCAACAGGATCAGATCCGCGGTATTCAACTCCTCGTCGATGACGCCCTGCCACAATCTGCCTGGCCCGATCTTTCGATAATGCCATGTCTCGACGCCTCTCGTCCTCTCGAGAACGGCGAGATGAGTCTCGAGCTGAGCGCGCAGTTTTTCGTCCTGATGAGCATAGGAAATGAAGATGCTGGGAGGGTGCCTATCCTCCTGAGTTTGTGTGTATCCGTACATTTGCCTTGGCGTCGTGAGTCGATGGACTAGTCGCCCCCTGATGGGCGGTGCCAGGCTCGGCTGGACTTCGACTAGCGCTGCCTTCAGGATCGGTTAGAACCTTGGCGATTGAAGCTCGCTAGTGGTCATTGAATGCGACTCCGGCGCTTCGGGATGGTCCCTTTCGATCATCCTATCGCACCGCTATTCGCGGGTCTGCCGACACCCGAAGAGTGGCCGGACACTGCTTCTAAGGGGCATGAAGAAGAGAATCCTGCTCCTAGTCGGACCATTCCTCGCACAGAGCCTCAGCTTGCTCGATCACACGAGCAACCGCTCTCTCCTGCCCTTTCGGTGGATATTTGTATCGACGAAGAAGGCGCTTAATCAAGAGGCGCATCTTGGCGCGTACGCTCTCACGGACCTGCCAGTCTACCGTGGTGCTCGCACGTAGCTTCTCTGTTAGCTCCACGGCGAGCCTCTTGAGGGTTTCATTTCCCATCTCCTGGAGAACCTCAGGTCGTTCAGCGAGAGCGTCATAAAATGCGATCTCGTCTTCATTGAGCCCAAGCTCTTCGTCGCGCTTAATTGCTTCATGGTAGTCTTTGGCCAATTGGACAAGCTCTTCTATCACCTTTGCGGTTTCGATGAATCCTCTGTGGTATCGACGAAGTGCATCTTCGAGCCGCTCTCCAAACTTCTTTTCTTGCACCACGTTCTTTCGAGCCCGCGATTTCACTTGATCGCGCAGGAGACGCTCGAGCAATTCGACAGCCAGGCTCGCCTGGGGCAGGTTTTTGACCTCATCGAGGAACTCGTCGGCGAGGAGGCTGATATTGGGTTTCTCGAGACCAGCTAGATCAAAGACATCGACGATACCTTCTGAAAAAACCGCATTGTCGAGGATCTGCTTGAGAACGGAGTCCTTGGCCGCCTTCGAGACCTTCTGCGTGGTCGTGGTGTCTTTGATGATGACGGCCCGGACGGCAGAAAAGAATGCGATCTCTTCGCGGAGGGCGGCGGCCTCGTCGAGGGTGCTGCAGAGGGAGTAGGACTTGGTGACGCTAGCCATAACGTCGGCGTAGCGCTTTTTACCGTCTCTTTCTCCCTCGGCGTTCTTGACGTTTAGGATGTAGTTGGCGGCGGGAATGAGGACTTTGAGGGGATCGGTCTTGTATGCGGAGTAGTCGAAGCCGCCATTCTCCGCATACATGCCACGGACGATGTCCACCTTTTCGAGAAGGATTGCGAGGGCGTCCTGGGCCTTGACGGTGGGTTGGCCTTTGCCTTTGGCATCGGTGTAGGTTTTGACGGCGCGTTTGAGGTCGCCGGCGATGCCGATGTAGTCGACGATGAGGCCGCCGGGTTTGTCTTTGAAGACTCGGTTCACGCGGGCGATCGCCTGGGCGAGGTTGTGGCCTCGCATAGGCTTGTCGATGTACATGGTGTGGCAGCAGGGGGCGTCGAACCCGGTGAGCCACATGTCGCGGACGATGACGAGTTTGAGCGAGTCCGCGGGGTCTTTGAAGCGTCTCTCGAGGCGCTTTTTCTCCTGCTTGGTGTAGACGTGGTCTTGGAGTTCTTTCCGGTCGGTGGCATTGCCGGTCATTATGATGCGAACGGTGCCGTCTTCGTGGTTGTACCCGTTGATGACTCCATCCTTTTCTCGCCGTGACCCTTCCCACTCCGAGCGGAGGGCGATGATCTCGTCGAAGAGGGAGACACAGATGTCGCGGCTCATGCAGACGATCATGGCTTTGCCGTCGAGCGACTCGGTGCGGGTCTCGAAGTGCTGGGTGAGGTCGGCGGCGATCTCCTTGATGCGTTCTTCGGCGCCGACGAGTTTGGCGAGTTCGGTCCACTTGCCCTTGGTCTTCTCGCGTGCGGCGATGTCTTCCTCGTCTTCGATGACTTCCTCGACCTCTTGGTTGAGGGCTTCGATCTCGGCGCGATTGATGTCGAGTTTGGCTAGGCGGCTTTCGTAGAAGATTTCGACGGTGGCGCCGTCATCGACGGCGTCCTGGATGTCGTAGATACTGACGTAGTCGCCGAAAGTGCCGCGCGTGTCTTTGTCTCCGAGTTCGATGGGAGTGCCGGTGAAGCCGATGAAGGCGGCGTTTGGTAGGGCGTCGCGCATGTGCTTGGCGTAGCCGAACTTGTAGACGCCCTTCTTCTTGTCGAGACGAGCGGTGAGACCGTATTGGCTTCGGTGGGCCTCGTCGGAGATGACGACGACGTTGTGGCGGTCGCAAAGGGAGGGATGGCCTTCTTCGCCTTCGAGTAGAGAGAACTTTTGAACAGTGGTGAAAATGATGCCGCCGGATTGGCGCTCGCTGAGTTTCTGACGAAGCTCGTCGCGGCTGTCGGCTTGTTCGGGGTCCTGTCTAAGTAGGTCCTTGGCCAAGCAGAACTGCTGGAAGAGCTGGCCGTCGAGGTCGTTGCGGTCGGTGACGACGACGAGGGTCGGGTTGTTCATCTCTGGCTGTTGGAGGAGCATGCCCGCGTAGCAGGCCATCGAGATGCTCTTGCCCGAGCCCTGGGTATGCCAGAAAACGCCGGCTTTCTTGGAGCCAGGGACGACCTCCCTGCCGTAGGCGGCGCGAGGTTCCCTTACTATGTCCTCGTCGAGTTGGCGAGAAGCGATGAGGGTCACGCGAACGGCTTCGCGGACGCCGTGGAACTGGTGGTAACCAGCTATCTTCTTGATGAGCTGGTCGCCGTCCTGCTCGAAGAGGATGAAGTAGCGGAGGTATTCGAGGAGGTAGGCGGGATTGAAGAAGCCGCGGATGAAGGTTTCGAGCTGGTATTCGAGCTGCGGTTTGTCGTCCTCGTTGGAAATGGCGCGCCAAGGCATGAACCACTCCTGGCTGGCAGTGAGGGAGCCGATGCGGGCGTTGGCACCGTCGCTAACGACGAGGGCTTCGTTGAAGACGTAGAGGTCGCTGACCTCGTCCTTGTAGGTCTGGATCTGATCGTAGGCGTGCCAGACGTCGGTGGTTTCGTCGGCCGGGTTCTTCAGCTCGATGTTGAAGAGAGGCAGGCCGTTGATGAAAGCGACCAGGTCGGGGCGACGCGGGCGCTTGGTGCCGGTAATGGTGAACTGGTTGGCGACGAGGAAATCGTTGTTGGCTGGATTCTGAAAGTCGATCAGGCGGGCGTCGTCACTGTCGGGCTCGCCGTCGGTATTGGCGAAGTCGATGGGCACGCCGCCCAGGAGGAGGCGGTGAAAAGCGCGGTTGTTTTGCGCCAAACTGGGTTCGCTGGGCTTGGTGGCGAGTTGGATAATTTCTTCGACGGCGGCCGGCGGAAGAATCGGATTGAGGCGGGAGATGGCAGAGGAAAGGCGATCTTTGAGAATGACTTCACGGAAGCCCGGGCGCTCGGGTGTAGGTCCTTCTGGGGCAATGTCCGGCCCATGCGAGTAGCTCCATCCAGTGTCTTGAAACCACTGGATGGCGAGCTGTTCGAGTTGGTCCTCGTCGATCACGAGCTACTCTTCCAGAAGCTTGGTAAAGAGGGCTTCGATTGACTCGTCGTCCTCCTGCGCTTCATACCAGATAGGGAAGATGTTCGCCTCGGACAGATGCTTCTTCCGCGCCACACGATCATCCGATTCGCGAAGTCCGAGAAACGAATAGTGTCTTGGAAGCTGGTCGGAGCCGTTCTTCGCGACGATCTGTTTCATGATGGAGACAGTCCTGTCCTTAGACAGACTGCAGCCCAAGAATAGGAGTGCGCGCCCGAACACGACTCGGTTGAAGAAGCCCTCTACCACTTCCTCGTCCGCGTACGCGGTCTCATATTCAGACCTGAGAAGGACTCTGTCGGCAACCTGCCTGCAATCGCCATGCAACTTAACCAGTACTCTTGTCCCACCAGCCATCTGTCGCTGTACTTCGCCAAGATTTCGACCACTGACCACCCGATCGATTCCCTGCTCATCGTCATCGCTCTCTTCGAACAGTCGCTCAATGAGCCCGTCGAAATTCGTCGTGAGGATCGACGCCTTCGGAAACAGCTTTGGAAGATAGACCACTGGTCCGGCAGGAATGCGTTCCCTTGCAAAAGAAGCCTGGATGTTCTCGTTGAACAACGCGGGCCCCAGGTCGTCGTGTAGTAGTTGTGCCGCATCCTCATACTCGCCGCCATCAATGAGTCGCTGCAGGTCTTCCGTCTCGACGTGCGACTCGTCGCAGAGCTGGAAAAGGAAGTTAGTCCAGAGTGGGAATCCACTCGTAAACGACATCCCTGCCCCTACGAAAGGCGCCATCCCACCTGCACGATACGCGATGGTGAATTGCTCGAATCTCTGTTCATTGTCGTACTTTTCTAGAATCGAATCGGCTTTCTCAAGTAGTTGAGTCTTGCGCGCCTCAATCCAATCGTCGAAGGCCAAGCCGTATGCTTCCGGAGCGAGCTCATGGAGTATCTGTGCGCGCAAGAAGGGCTGCCCAGCGATCATGACCTCGCCCTCCGAGTTCAGCTCTTCTTCAAACTGGCCGCGCAAAGATTCCATTTCAGTGAGCCATGGACCGGGGAACTTCAAGTTCCCCGGAAAGGAGTCGAGGAAGGAGCGCATCTCGAAGGGTTCTCAGCGTTCTGGCTTGATTACGATTCTGAACCATCTGATCGGAGAGCGGGTTTGTCACCTCGTCAAACCTATCAACCAGCTCTTTCGGCGGAACTCGGATTGGGACGGCTTTCAGACTTGTGGCCGGCCGGGCAATTGCCGGCACGCCCACCTGACTCGCATTCGAAAGCAAAAAACTCATCCCCGGCCCACTTGCAAAGTAGAAAAAGAGATAGTCAGCCGAGACAATCTTTTGGTTAGCGCGGAGTAGCATCTGACTCTGGGAAACGACATAGCGCTTGAATCTTGATTTTGCAGGGATCCGCCCGACCTGACCGATCGTGCCGCGGTGAGTGAAAACTATATCGCCGGGAAAGCCGTTCGACCTTTTCAGTTCATCAGCCTTCTCTTCGGTGAGGAAAACAAACCCCTCATCGACAAAACCGCGAGTCAGATTGCCACCTCGAATGACGGGAACTCCCGAGTCGACGAAATTGTCTCGGGTTATTCGAGAACCAAAAGGCCCCATCGCTATCCGATCGGCGACTTCTCCGACAGTTGATTCCATCCACCCAGCCGGAATCTCGCAGAGCTCGTCTTGGAAGGAATCGGGGAATAGGGCGGCGATTCGGGCGAGGGTTCTTCGATCCGACCGGTCTAGGTCTTCGAAAAAGCCCTCTTGAGCGATGGCTCCTTCAATTGAGCGGCCGGCGATGGCCGCCTGAGCGGCGCGTTCGACGGACTCGGGGCTGACTCCAGCAGCACGGGCCTCGGCCTTGGCCTTGACAGGCTCAAAATCCACAAACCACGACTTGAAAATCGCCTGCACCATCGCTTCTAGCGTGCGGTTCATGCGGCGGTTGAGTGCGATCTTGTCGTCGAGCGCGCCGAGGATCGTGACGACGGCTTCTTGCTCATCGATCGGGGGAATCCTGATTGGGAAATCTGGCAATTCTTTTAGTGCGATCCGCTCGACGGTAGCCCCGTGAATTGTGCGGCATTTGATCTCTTCTTGAAACTGCGGAGCTAGGTAGGCGTAGAGCAGATACTCGGGAAGTACAACCTCACGCTTTGGGCGGAGCAAACCCATGCGACGCCCCAAACATGCTCGAATGCCGCCGGGCATTAGCGCTGCCTCTCCCAATCGAGTTTCGTAGGAAAACAGGACGTCGCCCTGTTCAGGCGTCACCCGACGTGTCCACGTCTTGAACTGTTCCTCACTAAGGTGAGCTGATTTTTCAAGATCGAGGCGGCCATCCTCCAGTGATGAAATGCTCAAGAACCATGGGCCGACTTCGGTTTTTGTGGGCGTTGCATGTGGCCCGTCAAAGACCTGAGCGACTTCGCCAATTGTGGTTAGATCAGATGTCATATCCGAGCGATGTTAGATTAGCCCTGACTTGACTTTCTAAGGCGCCGTTTTGATCAAACATCTCCTTTAGTTCACTCGAAAGGCGCGCCATCTTTTCCGCAAACGGCTCCCCGTCATCTTTTTCAGCCGCCACGCCAACATAACGTCCGGGCGTCAGGATGTGGTTTCTCTTGGCGATTTCTTCGACGGCCACGGATTTGCAGAAGCCGGCTTCGTCTTCATAGCCGTCGTCGCGTTTCCACTTTTGGAAAGTGCCTGCGATCTTTGTGGTGTCCTCGGCCGTGAAGTCGCGCAGGACGCGGTCTTTCATGTAGCCGAGTTTGCGAGCGTCGATGAAGAGGATCTTTCCCCTGCGATCTGCGAAGCCTGCTCGAGCCCTTTTGTTCTTGGTGAGAAACCAGATGCAGGCTGGAATCTGAGTGTTGGTAAAGAGTTGGCCGGGAAGGGCGATCATGCACTCTACGAGATCTCCTGGGTGTTTACCAAGTCCTTCAAGTAGAGCCCGGCGGATTTCCCCTTCGCCTCGGGTATTGGACGACATGGAGCCGTTGGCGAGGAGGAGGGCCATGGAGCCATTGGGGGCGAGGTGGTGGAGCATGTGCTGCACCCAGGCGAAATTTGCATTGCCTTTGGGAGGAGTGCCGTATTTCCAGCGGGGGTCGCCTTCGAGCTTGCCGTCCCACCATTCCTTGATGTTGAAGGGAGGATTGGCCATGACGTAATCGGCACGAAGATCGGGGTGCTGGTCGTTGGTAAAGCTGTCGGCAGGTTCTTTGCCGAAATTGAAGTCGATGCCACGGATGGCCATGTTCATGGCGGCGAGGCGCCAGGTGGTGGGGTTGGATTCCTGGCCGTAGACGGAGAGGTTGCCGAGTTTGCCGCCGTGCTTCTTGATGAATTTCTCGCTCTGAACGAAGAAACCGCCGGAGCCCATGGCGGGGTCGTAGACGCGACCCTTGTAGGGCTCGAGCATCTCGACAATGAGGGAGACAATGGACTTGGGGGTGAAGTACTGGCCTCCCTTCTTGCCCTCGGCGAGGGCGAATTGGCCGAGGAAATACTCGTAGACGTGGCCGAGAATGTCCTTGGCGTGGAGGTCGGCGTGCTCAAAGGGGATAGTGGCGATGAGGTCGATAAGGCCGCCGAGATTGTCCTGAGGGATCTCGAGACGGGCGTAGCGGTTTTTCTCGATGAAGCCCTTGAGCTTGGGGTTTTCGCGTTCGACGGCTTCAAGGGCGTCGTCGATGAAGCGGCCGAGGGAGCGCCACTTGTAGACGTGTTTGTTAACTTCGGTTTGGAGCTGTTTCTTCTGCTCGTCAGATAGAGCGTCGGAACTGAGGTCTGGGAGAAGCTTGGCCCTGCATTGGCTCTCGAGGGCCGTGAGGTCAGCCGATGAGAGATGCTTACCCGTCTTCGGGTCGAGTTTGGTATCCGGTGGGAGCTTCGCGTTGTCTTGCAGTACCTGCCATCGAGCAAACTGGGGGACCCAGAACACGTTCTTCTCGACGTAGTAGTCGCGCTCCTCGAGTTCGACGCGGAGAGCCTCGGCGTAATCATCGGAGTCGGGGCCGCCGTAGTCCTCGGGATCGAGGTAGTAGTCGTCATCGGGACTCCTCAGCGCGGCGGTGAGCTCGTCCTGCCGCATCCGGAAGGAATCGGAGACGTATTTGAGGAAAATGAGTCCGAGTACGGCGTGCTTGTAGACGGCAGCGTCGAGAGAGGCCCGGAGCCGGTCAGCGGCGTTCCAGAGCTTCTTGTCGAGAGCCTCTAGGAAGGCCTGCTGATCATCTTGCAAGGGAGGAGTCATAGGATGGTTCCCGATCCAAATCTGAATAGGCGGTGCTTAGCACCAGCTTCTCTTTGCGAAGTGAGACAAGAAGGTGTCTGACAGCCTTCCGCTTGGAATTCGTGATGGGCGTCTAAT
The DNA here is from genome assembly GCA_024226315.1 of bacterium. Classification (GTDB taxonomy): domain Bacteria; phylum Acidobacteriota; class Thermoanaerobaculia; order Multivoradales; family J023; genus JAAELT01. The sequence goes on from JAAELT010000012.1 coordinate 12,908, forward strand.
GGAACTCGACTACGACCTCGAGAGGTCTCCGCCAAGCTGCGAGCCTCATAATCCTGCCCTCCGCAGCTCTTCTGTGAGCTTAATCGAGTTGGGATAGCGAGCGATTGAGTCTGATCGTCCGGCCGCCCCGCCTCCTTCAGGCCTTCGAACGGCCAGGCTCTCGTCTCTTGACGCGCTTGATCTGTTGAATACGAACGACATAGAAGTCTATCCGTTCGCCGTCGACAGCGTCAATTGTATCTTCTCGATGCTGAGGCGACTATGGTCTTGCCCTTCTCAGACCACCATTGAGTCGTGCGTTCGGCGCCCGGAAGAGTGAGGCTGCAGTGATGGAAGAACGCGTGCCAATCCGCCTGGGAAGAGGCGACCCCCGGCATCTAACTACGTCTCACAAAGTCCCGCCAAGTTGCAGCCCAGCCTACTCTGCCGTCAGCTGCGCCTCAATCCTCTCCGCCGCCTCATGCATCGGATCAGCCGCCAGGTGCGCGTACCGTGCCGTGGTCCGTGGCTGCGTATGGCCAGCAGCTTGCCGATCATTGGTAGAGAGTCCTAGGCGACGCTGCCCGCCTCTATGCCGATGCCGGCGAGCGGCCAGCGGCAGGCGCCGGCGAGATCGTGCACCAGCCGCGCCGTGAGCTCCGCCCGGCGCGCAGCTTGTGCCCGCGCGTCCTCGAAGCGCAGTTCCTCGTGGACGTCTTCGTCCGATCTCGCCGCCCTTCATCGCCTCACGCTGCGGCGAATCCGATCCGCCATCCCATGGTGCCCGGCCAGCCGCAACAGGCTGTCCACCATCCGCTCCACCCAAGGTACCACCGCGTCCGCACCCTCCACCGCCCGATCCGCCCGACCCCGCGCAGCGTTCGTCCCCTGGTCCGCCATGTCGAACCGGCCCATCGCCTCATCCAACTCCCGCGCCCCGTCCTCGAGCCCCTCCGCGAAAACCTCCCACTCCCTCGCCCCCGCTGCCAACGGCCAGCGCCCCTCGCGCTCCAGCTCGCGCACGACATTCGCGGTGCGCCGCGCGCGGCGCAGCAGGCCATAGCCGCTCTGCGGCACCGCGTCGTCGATCTCGAGCGATGCTGTAGGCGTCCTCCGCCTCGCCGAGCTCGCGCTCCACGATCGCCAGCTCGGCCTCCCAATGCGCGAACATCGGCTCGTAGCTCGGCTCCGCGTCGCTCGGCGCCGCCGGGCGGCGGACGAGATCCTGGCTCAAGAAACCTCCCTGGGCCCCGATCACCGCCCGCAGCCTGCCGATCTTCTTCAAACGCTGCTCCACGCCCTTCCGTCTCGGCATCCATTCCTCCTCAGTCCACGTCCCGCTTCATCACCAGAAAGTCCTCCAGCTTGCCACCCGCCTCCAACTTCTCCCGCAACCACCGCACCATCTTCCCCCGCCCCGACCACGTCAAATCCGGCCGCTCCGGATCCCGGTACTTGGGCGCCACCACGCGGCGCCCGCCGATTTCAGCCCTCCCCGGCTTCAGGCGCTACGAATCAGTTGTGCAGCCTGAACGCGAATCGCCACCTCGAGCCTTGGCTTCTCCGCCAGCGCCGGCGAAGACCTTCGGCGGCGGATGGCCGGCAGGCAGACCAGAGAAAACGTGCTTTTCGCAGTGCGGTCACCCAACGGTTTCACGTCGAAGGCGCGATTCAGAGTGAATCGCAACCTTGGTTACGCGTGGCAAGCGCGATTCAGAGTGAATCGCAACCTCGGTTGCGCGTGACAGGCGCGATTCAGAGTGAATCGCAACCTTGGTTACGGATAGGGGGTCGCGATTCAGGGTGAATCGTAACCTCGGTTACCTTTGGTAGTCGCGATTCAGGGTGAATCGCACCCTCCTGATTTTCCGGAGGTTACGATTCAGAGTGAATCGCACCCTCCTGATTTTCCGGAGGTTACGATTCACCCTGAATCGCACCCTCGTGATTTTCCGGAGAGTCCGATTCACCCTGAATCCGACGTCTCTGCTTCTCCGGAGAGTCCGATTCAGCCTGAATCTCGCCGGCGAGGAAACGACCGGCGGCTTCGAGATCGACATCTCCGGCTACGAGCGATGGATTTTGGTTGGTCGAATCCCGAAGATTCCTGCCGGGAACGCGTGATTGGCTGACGGAATGACGGTCCCAGAGCCCGAGACCGTCATTCTGGCCAGCGGAAAGTCGCCTACAATACCCGGCCGTGAGCTTCTACCAGTCCGCGACCCGCTGGTTCGACCGCACCGAAGGCGTTCTCGCGTCTCTCGTGCTGGTGGCGATCGCTGTGCTGCTGCCGGCGGAGATGGTGGCGCGGTTCTTCGACACCGCGGTGCCGGGGGCGCTACCGATCGTGCAGCACCTGACGCTGTGGGTCGGCTTCCTGGGCGCTGCCCTGGCAGCGAGCGAGGGCAAGCTGCTGGCGCTGGCCACGGGTACGTTTCTGCCCGAGGGGCGGTGGCGCGATGGGGCCCAGGTGCTGGCGTCGCTGATCGCCGCGGCGGTGACCGCGCTGCTGTTCCGGGCCGGGCTCGAGTTTCTGCTGGTGGAGAAGGAGTTCGGCGACACGGTGGCGCTCGACTTGCCGGTGTGGGTGACGCTGCTGGTGCTGCCGGTGTCGTTCGTGCTCATCGGGCTACGGATCGTGTGGCGCGCCAGCAGGCACTGGGGAGGGCGAGCGATCGCTGCCAGCGGCATCGCCATCGGGCTATGGTTGGGCCACTACCCGCAAGTTCTCGAAGGCGGTCCGGTGTGGCCGGGTCTGGCGCTGATCGTGCTGGCGATGTTCCTCGGCGCGCCGATCTTCGCGGTGCTGGGCGGCGCGGCGGTGCTGCTGTTCATGGCCGACGGTGTGCCGATCGGCGCGGTGCCGGTGGAGACCTACCGCCTGGCGGTGTCGCCCACCTTGCCGGCCATTCCACTGTTTACGCTCACCGGCTTCCTACTGGCGCAGGGCAAGAGCTCCGAACGGCTGGTGGGGGTATTCCGTTCGTTCTTCGGCTGGATTCCGGGCGGCACGGCGATCGTCACGGCAGTGGTGTGCGCTTTCTTCACCGTGTTCACCGGCGGCTCCGGGGTCACCATCCTGGCCCTCGGTGGGCTGCTGTTCCAGGCGCTGCAGGCCGACCGTTACCGGGAGAATTTCTCGCTCGGATTGCTGACTGCCTCGGGCTCGCTCGGGCTACTGCTGCCGCCGGCCCTGCCGCTGATCCTCTACGGCATCGTGGCCGAGGTGCCGATCCCGGACCTGTTCATCGGCGGCATCGTCCCCGGACTCTTGCTGGTGGCGCTGGTGGCGGGCTGGGGGGTGCGCGAGGGCCTCAAGACCGGCGCCGGGCGTTCCGAGTTTCATCGCCGGGCCGCCTTGCGCGCCTTCTGGGTCGCCAAGTGGGAGCTCATGCTGCCGGTGTTCCTGCTGGTGGCGATCCTTGGCGGCTTCGCCACGGTGGTGGAGGCGTCGGCGCTGGCGGCGCTCTATGCCCTGTTCGTTCAGCGCTTCGTGCATAATGACCTGACCCTGAGGGGCGATCTGCCGAAGGTACTGCGCGACTGCACGGTGCTGGTGGGCGGCGTTCTGGTGATTCTGAGTGTCGCCATGGGGCTGACCAACTACATGGTCGACGCTCAGGTCCCCGATCAGCTGGTGGAGTGGGTCCAACAGCACGTGCACTCGCCACTGGTGTTCCTGCTGGTGCTCAACATCTTCCTTCTGCTGGTCGGATGCTTGATGGACATCTTCTCGGCGATCGTGGTGGTGGTGCCGCTCATCGTGCCGCTGGGGCTGGCCTTCGGCATCGACCCGATTCATCTCGGCATCATCTTCGTCGCCAACCTTGAGCTCGGCTACCTTACGCCGCCGGTGGGGCTGAATCTGTTCCTCGCCTCGTACCGCTTCGAGCGACCGTTGATGACTATCTACCGCTCGGCGGTGCCGATGCTGATCATCCTCGGGTTCGGCGTGCTGCTGATCACCTACGTGCCCTGGCTGACCACCGGGCTGCTCGATCTGCTTGGCCGATGAGCGGACGGCCTTTGACCGTTTCAGAGCGCGCCCGCGTCGTGCTGCTGGTGAGCATCGGCCTGACCACGTTGCTCTACCTGGTGCCCTACGGCCGCGTCGTGGCCTATCCGCTGATGCTGCTCTCCACCCTGGCGCACGAGATGGGGCACGGCATTTCGGCGGTGCTGCTCGGCGGCAGCTTCGAGCAGTTCCAGATGTGGCCGGACGGCTCGGGCAAGGCGGAATTGAGAGTTCGGGACAGCGCGCTCGCTCAGGCTCTGGTAGCGGCCGGCGGCCTGGTGGGGCCGGCGGTTGCGGCGGCGATCGGCTTCGCCTTGGGCCGTACGGAGCGCGGCGCCCGCGTCGCGCTCTATGCCCTGGCGGTGCTGTTGGCCCTCGCCTTGCTCTTGGTGGTGCGCAACATCTTCGGCGTGGTGTTCGTCGTCATCGGGCTTGCCGGTTGTTCCTTTGCCGCCTGGAAGGCCTCAGGCGAGATCGCCCAGCTGTTGCTCGTCTTCCTGGCGGTGCAGCTGGCCCTTTCGGTGTTCTCGCGCGGCGACTACCTCTTCACCGAGAGTGCCCAGACCGCGGACGGCTTGATGCCGTCGGACGTCGGGCAGATGGCGGCGGCGCTCTGGTTGCCCTACTGGTTCTGGGGGCTGGTGTGCGGCGGCCTGTCGGTGGCGGTGCTGCTGTACGGGGTCCGGGCCTATTGGGGGCCGCGGTCGTCCTGATGGCCTGCGGGCGGTGCTCAGGCTCCCTCCTGCCCGCACCGCCTGCTCGCTCTCGATCGCGTTGCGCTCCGGTCCTCGGCCATCAGGACGACCGCCTCGGCTAGCAGCTCTTCCGAATCCTCGGAAGGGCTGTTAGCCTTCGCGCCTTCGATTCCTCTACCTGAATGAGAGCGTAATATGTTCGAGCACGTCACCCATGCTCCACCGGACGCCATCTTCGGCCTGTCGGAGGCGTTCCGGAAGGATCCGAACCCGGACAAGATCAATCTCGGTGCCGGCGTCTACAAAGACGAGGACGGGCGCACACCAGTCCTCGATTGTGTCAAGCAAGCCGAAGCGCGCCTGCTGGCCACCGAGCCGAGTAAATCCTACTTGCCGATCGACGGCGCGTCGGCGTACGGCGTGGCGGTGCGGGAGCTGATCTTCGGCGCCGATCACGAGGTCGTGACAGAGCGACGGGCGGTGACCGCGCACAACCCTGGCGGCACGGGCGCGCTGCGGGTCGCGGCCGACCTGATGAAGCACGTCCGGCCTGACGTGAACGTGTGGCTGAGCGAGCCGACCTGGCCGAATCATCCGCAGATTTTCGAGGCGGTGGGGCTCGAGATGAAGAGCTACCCCTACTTCGACGAGGACAGCAACGACCTGGCGTTCGAACGGATGATCCGGGCGCTCGGGCAGGTCCGCGCGAACGACGTCGTTCTGCTGCACGGCTGCTGCCACAACCCGACCGGCGTCGATCCGACCATCGAGGAGTGGGCACGAATCGGTGACGTGCTGGCAGAGCGCGGAGCGGTACCCTTGTTGGACTTCGCCTACCAGGGCCTCGCGTCTGGCGTACGGGAGGATCCGGTCGGCATCCGCGCCCTGTGCGAGCGCGTGCCGGAGCTGATGGTCTGCAGCAGTTTCTCGAAGAACTTCGGCCTCTACGCCGAGCGGGTCGGTGCGCTGACGGTGGTCGCGGCGTCGGAGGAGCGGGCGCAGGCGGTATGCAGCCAGGTCAAGAGACTGGTGCGCGCCAACTATTCCAATCCGCCGGTCCACGGCTCGGCCATTGTCACCACCGTCCTCGGCGACGCCGGGCTAAGTGAGCAGTGGCTGGGCGAGCTGAAGCAGATGCGCGAGCGCATCCACCACATGCGGCAACTCTTCGCCAGCGAGCTCGATCGCCGGGGGGTGATGCTGAGCGCGGAGGGAAACGACTTCATCGCCCGGCAGCGGGGAATGTTCTCGTTCTCCGGCCTCGACCGGCTGCAGGTGGCGCGGCTCCGCGACGAGCACTCCATCTACATCGTCGGCTCGGGGCGGCTCAACGTCGCGGGGATGACCGAGAGCAACATGCCGAGACTGTGCGACGCGATCGCTGCTGTGACCTCGGCGAGCTGATAGGCCGACGAGCTGATGGGGACCTGTCGATGAGCGCGATCCGAGACGAGATCAATCAGGGGTTCGACGAGATCGATCAAGCCCGCGCTCGAAGCGTTGGATCCCGAGCTGCTCAGGCCGCTGCTGAAGAGAGTGGAGAAGGGAGTGCGGGAGCTGGCCGCGGGCCTGGTAGACTCGCACCGATGAGGCGAATCTCCCTGCTCTCAGCCTGGCTCTTGCTCGCTGGCCTCGCATTGTCACCGGCGCCGGGCTCGGCTCAGGCGCGGGAGGCCGAGGTGCCGAAGATCAAGGCCCCTACCCTGATCTATCCGGAGCCGGCGGTCTACCTCCTCTTGCACTTGCCCGGCGATCTGGTCAACGTCCGGTATACGCCGGGATCACTCGATCGCGCGGCGAATCTGCAGTACCGACTCGAGTTGGCCTCGCGGACCTTCAAGCGCTCCGTGGACAGCCGTCTCGAGATCGACGTCTACGTGCTGTCCCGCGAAGAATGGCGGCAAGCACGCTACGACGTGCCCTACGGCGTGCCGGTGCGGGTCGGCACGCGCGCCCTGGCGGCACCCGCGGAGGGTGACGACGGCACCGTCCAGCTCTGGTCCGGTTTGCTCAGGGGAATGCTGCCTGCCGTCGCTGGTTCACCGATCCGTGGCACGCCGCAGCAGGCGGCGACCATGATCCTGGCCGACTTCCTGGCGCAGCTCCTGGTGTCGGAGATACTGGTGGACGAGGTTGGTATCGCCGGTAACCAGCAGTGGGTTCGCGGGTTGATGACTCACGTCGCCTCGGTGGAGTTCGTCAAGCGGCACGAGGAATCGCGGCTGCGGGATCTCGACGCGATGTACGGTCTATTGGCACAGCATGCCGGGCCGAGGGCCTTCAGCGCCCGCGAGTACGCCCCCGACCTGGGGTTCGGCGACTGGCTCTGGTTCCAGGCCCAGTTCCATGCCGGGGCCCAGACCATCGTCGCCAAGGAGGGAAAGGGCTCGCTGAAGAAGATGAAGAAGATGCGAGGGAAGGCCGGTGGAGTCTTGAGCGACGAGCAGCTGCTACGGCGCTACGATGCTCTCGACGAGTGGTTCTACGCTAGCTTCACGACAGTGTCGCTGCGCCGGTAGGCTGCTGAAATCCAGGTGCAGCGAGGGGTGGATCCAATGGGCTCGGTGGCAATCGGAGAAGGTTCGCGGGACCACAAGGAGATCGCTCCGGTACTGATTGTCGAAGACGACTGCGGCCAACGGCTGACGCTCTGCGACATTCTCGAACGGGAGGGGTTCTCGACGCTCGAGTGCGGTTCCGGCGAGAAGGCCCTGGAGATCGCGCGCCGAGAGCAGATCGCGGTCGCGATCGTCGACTACAACCTGCCGGGCATCAGCGGCGTCGAGACCCTCGAGGATTTGAGGGAGCACGATCCGATGATCCGCGTGATCATCCACACGGCTTACGGATCATTCTCCTCGGCCAAGAGTGCGGTCAACCTCGGTGCGTTCGCGTATGTCGAGAAGCCCAGCGATCCGGCGGAAATGGTGCGCTGCGTGGGGCGGGCCGTGCGCCGCTGGATGGGGAAGGCGCTGCACAAGAGCCAGATCATGCTCAGGCTGCTCGATTCGGCGTTGGACCAGGCCAATCTTCCGGTTTCGGTGACCACCTCCGCGACGGGTAGGTTTGAAGCGCGATTCGTCTACGTCAATCCGGCCTTCACCAGGATGACGGGGTACTCCAAAGAGGAGCTGATCGGCCGGGAACCGAAGATCCTGTATGGGTCCAAGACCAAGCGTTCAGTACTGGATCGCCAACGGCACCTGATGGACCAGGGGCGGTCGTTCGTCGGCGAGATGGTCCATTACCGGAAGGACGGCCGGCAGTTCTTCATGGAAACGCGCCTCGATCCGGTGCGTGACGGTGACGGCGCGGTCACGCATTGGGTAGCGATCTATCGCTGACCGACGCCCCCGAGTCGTGCGAGTCTTCGGCCGGCTACGGGTACGGCGGGGATGGGCCGAGAAGCCGACCGCAGCGGGCTTCGGGTCTCGGGCCGGGAGCGGTCCGCCTTCGGACGGCTCTCGGCCTGGCGGGGATGGGCCGAAAAGCCGAACGCCAGAGGCTTCGGGTTTTCGGGGGCGGTTATTCGGGAGTCGTGCGCAGCGCCGACGACGGCAAAATGATTGGCGTTCCCGATCTGGAGCCCACCGCCGCGGCTTTGTCTGCGATCAGGTCGAATCCCGCCTTGATCGCGTCCGCGGCCAGCGCCTCGAGGCGGGCGCGAGCCGAGGCACGCGACGTCGGCCTGCCGCCGGCCGCGAGCTCCGCCTCTCCCCAGGCCAGGCGGGCCTCGAGCTCCAGGCTGACGAGGCCGAGTCTCCGGGCCTCGGCGGCCGCGGCCTCCAAACGCCGCAGAGCCTCGGCCCGCCGACCGGTGGCGGCGAGCAGCCGGGCGGTGTCCATGGCCACAGTCAAGCGAACGGTCGGGTTCTGGCTGATCTCGGCTCGGGCCGTGGCGGCATCGAGAGCGGCCTCGGAGTCGCGCCGTCTTCCCTGGGCCAACAAGACTCTCGCGAGAATCGAAGTGGCCAGGGCCTGATCGTCGGGTCTCGCTTCCTGATCGAACAGGTGGATGGCCCGACGGGCCAGCGCTTCGGCTTCGGTCAAAGGTCCGTTCTCCAACAGAATGAGGGCGGCGGTGACCTGGCTGTCGGCGAGAGTGGCCGTGCCACCGAGATCGGAACGGATGTCGAGGGAGTCGGTCGCCATCCTCGAGGCCGTTACCAGGTCGCCGGCCGCCAGCAGGCTACGGGCGAGACCGTCGAGAACGTAACCGGTGAGGTAGGGTTCGGCCAGTTCGTCGCTGATCACGAGCGCTGTCTCGTGGAGCTCCCGCGCTCTTCTGACGTCCCCGGCAGCCAGGGCGACCCGCCCCAGATTGAAATAGCTCCACGCCGACCAGCTGCGATTTCCGATCTGTTGATAGAGAGTCAACTCCTCTTGCGCGAGCTCCCGCGCGGCCCGCAGATCGCCCTGGCGCAGAAGCACCTCGACCAGGGTATCGAGGTAGGTGGCCTCGCTGTGGCGGTCGCCGAGCTCGCGGCCGACAGCCACGGCTTCTTCGAGCATCGTCCTCGCCGGCCCCAGGTCACCACGGTTGAAGAGCAGAACCGCCAGGTTGTTCTGTATCAACGCAACCTCCCCGCGTTGCCCGATCTCCCGATGGATCGACAGGGCCTGCTGGTAGAGCCGCGCCGCGCCGGCGTGGTCCGCCTCGTAATTCAGGACGTTGGCGATGCTGCTCAGCACCTGGGCGACCTTGCCCTGGTCTCCCGCCTCGGTGAACAGGCGGCTGGCCTCGCTCAGGGCCGTCTCCGCTTCGTCGGATTGGAAGAGCTGAAAAGACGCCTCTCCTTTCGAACGTAAAGCCTCCGCGACCAGAATCGATGCCCCGAGAGCCCGCGCCTTCTCCACCGCCCGCTCCGCGGCCGCCAGCTGCGCTCGATGATCCGCTACCGAGAACGCGGCGGCCGCCTCCACCAACTCGATGCGGGGATCGTCGCCCGCCGGCAGCGGCAGCGTGTGGAGCCGCTCCACCGTGGCCAGGGCGTCCGGACCCCGGCCGGCGGTGATCTGCACCTCGGCCAGCCGCAGGCCGTAATCCAGGTTGTCCGGGAAGGAGCGCCACAGCTCCTGGTAGATGTCGATCGCCTTCTGCCACTCCTTGGCCTCTTGGTAGTATCGCCCTTCGATTCGCAGATTCTCTTCCCGCGGCAGACCCTCGGCAAGCTCGTATGCCCGTTTGGCACTCAGCTCGGCTTGGAGGTCATAGCCGAGAGCCGACCACGCCTGGCTGAGAACGGCGTGCGCCAGGGCGTAGTCCGGATCGATCTCGATGGCTCTTCCCAGCGAGTCTCGAGCGGTCAAGGCGTCGAAGCTCCTGAGCCGGTCCAGGCCTTCGAGGTAGTGCCGAAAAGCCTCGGGATCGGTGGGAAGGGTGGCGCGAACCCTGGCCTCGTCGGCGAAAGAGAGCCTGCCTGCCCCGAGCTCTTTGCGCAGCGAAGACGCGACTTCCGTGACCAGGTCGTACAGCTCGGCCTCCAGGCCGGCGTGCTCGATGGTGGTCCGAGCTTCCCCGTCCTGAGTCGCCAGCAGGCGCAGGTCGAGAGAAAGCCGGCGATCGGTGTTCTCCTCGAAGGCTCTGTAGGAGCCGACCGCGATGAAATCGGTGCTCAAGCTCTTGCCGATCCTCTGAATCGTTTCGAGCGACAGGTCGTCGGCTTCGGTCAGTGCGAGCTCCTGACGCATGCGCGCGATGGTCTCTCCCGGGATCGAACGCAGTTTGCCATCGACGGCCAGCTCGGTGGAGAGCACCTCGGAGAGTGCCGTCGAGAGCCAGGCGGAGCTTGGATCCTCCGTGATGCTCGTGAAGCTCCAGACCGCGACCGACGGACGAGCATTGATCGCTGGGCGGTAGATCCACCAGGTCAGCCCAGCCAGGACGAGGACTGCTGCACCGGCCGCGATCCATCGCCTCCAGACCCAGCGACTGTGAGGGGCAGCAACTTCATGCATGGGGCCCGACTCTCCGCGGACTCGCGTCTCCTGCTGGTTTCGGTGGCCGATCGTACTGAGTCAGTCTAGCCACGGCTTAACACGCGCGCAACAGTCGATCCTGTAGAATCGATCGTCCACAAGGCGAGGGGGGCCATGTGACAGAGCGGGTGACCGGTGTAGGGTGTGACGGGGCAGCGGCGGGAGCAATCGGGCCTTTCCAGCGTCTCTTCGAAGCCCGTGTCGCCGAGACACCGGACGCGCTGGCGATCGTGGACGTATCCGCCGCCGGCGGCCATTTTACCTACCTCGAGCTGCATCGTCAGGCCGAGGCTCTGGCGCGCGGGCTGCGGCGTCGGGGCATCGGGCCGGACTCGCGAGTCGGCCTGCTTCTCGAGCGCTCGATCGACCTGATCGTGGCGATCCTGGGCGTGCTCAAGGCCGGCGGCGCCTACGTCCCTCTCGATCCGGCCAACCCCGGCGATCGAACCGCGTTCATCCTCGAGGATGCGCACGTCGAAGTGCTGCTCGGCCATGCCCGTCTGCTCGCTGCTGTACCGGCTGCTCGGGGACTCGATGTGATCCGTCTCGATCACGGAGTGATTCGGCACGCGAGCCTCGATGGAGAGATCGCCGATTCGAACCGCCATCCGCGACGAGCGGAAGCATCGCCCGAGAATGCCGCCTACGTCATCTACACCTCCGGCTCCACCGGTCAGCCGAAAGGTGTGGTGATCGAGCACCGCTCCCTGGTCTGGTATGCAACAGCGGCCATCGAACACTACGGAATCTCGCCCGGGGACCGGGTCCTGCAGTTCTCTTCCATCGGTTTCGACATCAGCGTCGAGGAAATCTTCCCCTGTCTGGCTCGTGGCGCCGCACTGGTCCTGCGCAGCGCGGCGATGGCAGGGTCCGTCGAGGAATTCTTCAGGCGTTGCCGGCAGTGGTCGGTCACGGATCTCTACTTGCCGACGGCTTTCTGGCACGAGCTGGCGGCGGCGATCTCGTTGAAACCAGAGATGCTCGCCCCGATGTTGCGAGTGGTTTGCTTCGGCGGCGAGCGTGTTCTTCCCGAGCGCATCTCCGATTGGCAGCGGGCGATTTCTCGGCTCGATTCGAGAAGACCTCCGAGACTGATCAACAGCTATGGGCCTACCGAATGCACCGTCGTGGCAACTCTTCGCGAGCTCGATACGGACGGCGAGGATGGCGGCGGGCTCGACCGAGCATCGACCATCGGTCAGGAGATCGGGCGGACGCAGGGCCTGGTGCTCGACGATCGTCTGCGACAGGTCCCCGCGGGAGAGATCGGTGAGCTGTGCATCGGCGGCGCCGGTGTGGCTCGGGGCTACCTCGATCGCCCCGCGGCCACGGCGGCGAGCTTCGTGCCGCATCCGTTCGGCGATCGCCCGGGAGAGCGTCTGTACCGTACCGGCGATCGGGTGCGTCGCCGCGCCGACGGTGACCTCGAGTTCCTGGGGCGATTCGACCTGCAGGTCAAGGTCCGCGGTTTCCGCATCGAGCCGGAGGAGATCGAAGCCGTGCTGCGCGGCCACGAGCAAGTGGACGCAGCCGCGGTAGTGGTGGCGCGCCGGCCTTCGATGGAGGGCCTGCTGGTGGCTTTCGTCGTTCCGGCGGACCGGTCCGCGCCGCCGGGGAGCTCGGCGATTCGGCAGTTCTTGCGCGAACGCCTGCCGGAATACATGGTCCCCGGCGGAGTCGCCACCCTGGCGGTGCTGCCGCGCACGCCAGGCGGCAAGATCGATCGGCGAGCGCTCGCCCGGCGGCCGGCGGCGCCGAGCCCGGAGCGGCCCGAATCCGCCGACGGGCCCCGTACGCCGACCGAGCGGGCCCTGGCCCGGATCTGGGCCCAGGTCCTGCGGCTGGATCGTCTCGGCGTCCACGAAAATTTTTTCGAGCTCGGTGGGGATTCGATCCTGAGCCTTCAGATCGTCGCCAGAGCGAACCAGGAAGGTTTCAGCCTGACATCGAAGGAGCTTTTCGGGCACCCTACGGTCGCCGCTCTGGCGCGGGTCGCCGCGGCGACCGGGAAGCCCGAGGACCCGGGACCGGTGGCCCAGCAGCCGGTGACCGGGCCGGTGCCGCTGACTCCGATCCAGAGATGGTTCTTTCGAGATGCCGCCTTGCCCGAGCCCTGGCACTTCAATCAGTGCATGTTGGTCCGCTTCCCCCCTCGCGCGAATCCGGGACGGCTGGCTCGGGCGGTCGGATACCTGCTGCAGCACCACGACGCCCTGCGGGCTCGATTCGTCGAGGTCGATGGCCGGTGGCGCCAACACCTGGCGGATGTCGACGGATCGATTCCGTTCTCCCGTCTCGACTTCTCGCGACTCGCGGAGCCTGACCTGGGCACCGCGATCGAGGGCGCGACGGGGCAGATCCAGGCGAGCCTGGATCTCTCCACCGGGCCGCTGTTGCGCGCCGCCTATCTCGACGTCGGCGCGCCCGGAGCTCTGGGGCGGCTATTTCTGGCGATCCACCATCTGGTGATCGACGGCGTCTCGTGGCGGGTCCTGCTCACCGATCTGGAAAGCGCCTACCGCCAACTCGAAGCGTCTGCGAGCGTCCGTCTACCGGCCAAGACCACTTCCTACAAGGAATGGGCCGAGTTCCTGTGCGCGCACGCGCAGTCGGCCGTCACCCGGCGCGAGCTGGAGTTCTGGCTCGCCATGCCGGCACACCGGACCCCGCTGCCGCTCGACCGGCCCGGCGGACTCAATACGCGGGCATCGACCGGGCAGGTGAGCGTCTCGCTCGACCGCGCTTCGACCCGGTTGTTGCTGCGGCAGGTTCCGGCGACCTACCGGACGCAGATCAACGACGTGCTGCTCGCCGCCTTGACCCTGGCCTTTGCCGGCTGGACCGGGCGCCGCTCCCTGCTGATCGAGCTCGAGAGCCACGGTCGGGAAGAGATCATCGACGGCCTCGACCTGTCGCGCACGGTGGGATGGTTCACTTCCACTTTCCCGGTGGTTCTGAAGGTGGGGGAGGCGGCGGACGTCGGCGTAGCGCTGAAGGCGATCAAGGAGCAGCTGCGGGCGGTTCCCCGGCGCGGCATCGGGCACTACCTGTTGCGCTACCTCGGCAGGGACATCGAACAGCGTCGACGACTCCGCGCTCGGCCCCTGCCCGAAGTGATCTTCAACTACCTGGGGCAGCTCGACTCCCTGTTCTCCGGTTCCTCCATGTTCGCTCCGGCATCCGAGAAAGTGGGGCCGCGATGGAGCCTCCGTGGCTTGCGCGACTACAAGCTGGAGATCGAAGGCTACGTCACCGGCGAACGGCTGCAGATCAACTGGTACTACAGCCGCAACATCCACCGCCGGTCGACCATCGAGCGGCTGGCCGACGGCTTCATGGACCGGCTCGAAGACCTGATCGCCCACTGCCTGGCTCCCGAGGCGGGCGGAGCCACGCCTTCGGACTTTCCACTCGCCGGCCTCGAAGCGCGGGCTCTGGATCGCCTGGTCGGAGCCGCCCGCGACGTCGAGGACATCTATCCCTTGTCGCCGATGCAGGAGGGAATGCTCTTCCATACCCTCTATGCGCCGGACAAGGCGATCTACTTCGAGCAGTCGAGCTGGGCGGTCGACGGTGATCTGTCCGCGCCGGCCTTCCGCGAAGCATGGCGTCGCGTGGTCGAGCGGCACCCAGTGCTGCGTTCCGGCTTCTTCTGGCAGGGGCTCGATCGCCCGTTGCAGTTGGTCCGCCGTCGAGCCGAGCTGCCCTGGGAGGAGCACGATTGGCGCCATCTGGGCGCCGGCGAGCAGGCGATCCGTCTGCGCGAGCTGCTCGAAGCCGACCGGCGGCGTGGCTTCGAGCTCGAGCGGCCGCCGCTGATGCGCGTGACTCTGGTCCGGCTCGGCGAGCAGGCCCACCGACTGATCTGGAGCGTTCACCACCTGCTGCTGGACGGCTGGTCGATCTCATTGCTCTTCGAGGAGACCTTCGCGCTCTACGACGCCTTTCATCACCGGGAACGTCCTGTTGCGTTGCCTCTGCCGCCTCCCTACCGCGATTACGTCGCCTGGCTGATGCGGCAGGATCGGACCGCCGCGCGGGCCTTCTGGACCTCGTGCCTCGCCGGCTTCGAGGCACCGACGCCGCTGATCCTGGCCCGCCCGGTCGGAGACGCCGGCGGTGACGATCAGGTCTATGAGCAGCGGGAGAGCCGACTGACTGCGGAGGATACCGTCGCGCTGCAGCGTTTTGCCCGTCGTCACCGTCTGACGCTCAACACGCTGGTTCAGGGTGCCTGGGCGGTGCTGCTGGCGCGCTTCTCCGGGCAGGAGGACGTGGTGTTCGGCGCCACGTTCTCGGCGCGCCCGGAAACGCTGCCGGGATCGGATTCGATGATCGGGCTGATGGTCAACACCCTGCCGGTGCGGGTGGCGGTGTCGTTCGAGGAGAACCTGGTGCGCTGGCTCGAGCGGCTCCAGGAACGCAACGTCGATCTGCGTCAACACCAGCACAGCGCGCTGGTCGAGGTGCAGGCCTGGAGCGGAGCTCCTCGGGAGCTGCCGCTCTTCGAGAGCATCCTGGGCTTTCAGAACTTCCCGCTCGAATCGTCGCTCAGGGAGAGGCGCGGGCCGATCGAGATCAGCGATCTGCTCTACTTCAGTCGCACCAACTACCCACTGGCGATGGAGGTGATGCCGGAAGACGAGCTCTGGTTCCGGGTGACCTACGCGCCCGGGCGCTTCGAGCGATCCGCGGTCCCCCGTACGTTGAGCCATCTGGAAACCCTGCTGCTGGGCATGGTGACGAGCAGGCGGCAGCCGCTCGCGTGCCTGCCTCTCTTGACGTCGGCGGAGCGCTTCCAACTGCTGGCGGAGTGGAGCCGTGCTGCTGACGATCGTGTCATCGAAGCACACGGGGCCGTCTCGCTCCACGATCTATTCGAGCTCCAGGTACGGCGGACGCCCGACGCCCGCGCCGTCGTGATCGAGCGTGCCGGCCAGCTTGAGGTCGCCAGCTATTTGCAGCTGAATCGGCGGGCCAACAGGCTTGCCCACTATCTCCGGGATCTCGGAGTCGATCTGGAGACGCCGGTGGGCGTCTACCTGGAACCCTCGATCGAGGCCGTCGTAGCCCTGCTGGGCATTCTCAAGGCGGGTGGGCACTACGTGCCGCTGGACCCGACCTACCCGGCCGAGCGGTTGGCATTCATGACCGACGATTCGGGCGTCGAGATCGTGGTGACGGCACGGGGGCCGCTCGAGCTCGGCCCGCTGCCGCCGGCGGCCAGGCCGGTGCTGCTGGACGAGGAGTGGCCCTGGATCGCCAGCCGGCGCCCGGAGGACCTCCCGGCCACCGATGCCGAGTCGCTCGCCTACGTGCTCTACACGTCCGGATCGTCGGGCCATCCGAAGGGCGTGTGCTGCGGTCATGCCGGGGTGGTCGGCCTGCTCGCCGACTTCCAGCGCCGCCGGCGAATCCGGGCGGGGGACACCTGCTCCTGGTGGACCAGCCTGAGCTTCGACGTCTCGGTGTACGAGATCTTCTCGTGTCTCACGGCTGGCGGCACGCTGCTGGTCGTGCCCGAAGAGATGCGCGGCGGGGAGCCCGAGCTGTTCGAGTACTTGGCCGTTCACGAGACCCGCAGTGCCTACCTGCCGCCCTTTCTGCTCGACGGCTTCGACGGCTGGCTTGCCGGCGGCGGTCGAAGCGATCTCGAGCGTCTGCTGGTGGGGGTCGAACCGATCGACGAGGGCTTGCTGGAGTCGATTCGCAGGCGCGTTCCCGCGGTCGGGATCATCAACGGCTACGGGCCCACCGAGACTGCGGTCTGCGCCACGCTGTATTCCTTGCCGCGATTGGCGGTCGGCCAGCGCCGGACGCCGATCGGTCGTCCGGCTGCCGACAACCAGATCTACCTGCTCGACGAGAGCTTGCGGCCGGTAGCGGCCGGAGCGCCCGGAGAGCTGTGCATCGCCGGCGTCTCCCTGGCCAGGGGTTACCTGAATCGCGCGCGTCTCACCGCGGGCTCGTTCGGACCCGATCCGTTCGCCCCGGCACCCGGCGGGAGGCTCTACCGTACCGGCGACCTGGCGGTTCATCTGCCGGACGGTGTGATCCGATTCCTCGGGCGCACCGACCACCAGATCAAGATCCGTGGCAATCGGGTGGAGCTCGGTGAGATCGAGGCCGAGCTCGATCGACATCCGGCGCTCCGGCGCTCTTCTGTCATGGCCCGGGGGACCCCACGAGCCAGCGAGATCCCGGGGATCGAGGCGAAGCACCTCGCGGCCAGAAGGCTCGTGGCGTATGTCGAACCCGCGCGCCGCGGCCCCGATGCGGCAGAGTCGGAGTGGCGTACCGAACGCGTCGACTGGTGGCGGACGCTGTACGATCAGCTCTATGGTCGCCGGCCAGTTGGAGGTGCCGACCCGCCTGTCGGCGACGCGGCCTTCGACACGGTCGGCTGGATCAGCAGCTACACCGGCGAGCCGATTCCGGCCACGGAGATGCACGAGTGGCTCGAGGCGACGGTCGAACGGATTCGTGCCGAGCTGTCTCTCGCCGGAGACGCGCCCACCGAATCCGGTGCCGGAGGAGGAAGCGTCCTGGAGATCGGCTGTGGCACCGGGCTGGTGCTGTTCCGGGTCGCGTCCGGGTGCTCGAAGTACGTCGCGACCGATTTCTCGCCAGCCTTGCTCGCTTCCCTGAGGCGAGAGGTCGAGGCCCGCGGCCTCTCCAATGTGCATCTGCTCGAGCGGGATGCCGACGACTTCCGGGGCGTGGGGCGGGGATTCGACACCGTGATCCTCAACTCGGTCGTCCAGTACTTCCCCGACGTCGACTACCTGCTGAAGACTCTGCGCGGAGCCGTGGGAGCGACCGCTCCGGGCGGCTCGATCTTCATCGGTGACGTCCGCAACCTGCTGCTCCACGAGGCGTTCTGTGCCTCGGTCGAGCTCCACCGGGCCGATACCGCCGTCTCCGTGGCCGAGCTGAGGCAGCGGATTGGCCGTCGCCGGCTGCGGGAAGAAGAACTGGTTCTCGACCCCGCGTTCTTCGTCGCCCTCGCCCGCGAGCTGCCGGGCATTCGAGACGTCCGGATCTGGCCAAAGGGTGGGCGTGTGGACAATGAGCTGACCCGCTTTCGCTACGACGTCGTCCTGCGGCTGGGGGTAGTCGAGTGCCAGCAAGGAGTGGCCGCCGATGCTCTGGGCGGCCGGCTCGAGCGGCTCGACTGGCGGGATCAGCGGCTCGAGCCGGATGGCATTCGAGAGTTTCTCGAGAGCCGCCGCCCGGATGCACTGACCCTGGAGTGGATCGCGAATCGCCGGCTGGCGGAGGATCTTCTGCTCGTCGATCTGGTGTCGGGGCAAGCAGACACCCTGGCTTCGGGTCGAACCGCCGGAGAGCTCAGGCAGGTCACCACCGAATCGACCCCCACGGGTCTCGATCCGGGCGACCTCGAGGAGTTGGCCCGCGAGACCGGTTACGAGATCGAATCGAGCGGGGCGGCCGGACGGCCGGACGGCCGCTTCGACGCCACCTTCCGCCGACCCGGCCGGGTGGTCGCGTCGCCGCCGCAGGCAGCGGGGCGACCGGCGGCGACTCCCGGCAGGGTGATCTGGAGCGACTTCGCCAATGACCCTCTGCGCTCGAGGAAGAACCGTCGGCTGGTCGAGCGCTTGCGCGAAGAGCTGGGGCGGCGCCTGCCCTCCTACATGGTGCCCGAGAGCTTCGTGGTGCTGGAGGAGCTGCCGCTCCTGCCCAACGGCAAGGTCAACCGGCGGGCGCTGCCGCACCCGGAGGAGGGCTCGGCAGGGGCGGCCGGCGAGCGATTCGAGCCTCCGCGGGGGTCGACAGAGCGAGCGCTGGCGCGGATCTGGCGAGAAGTTCTGGGGGTGACGGAGATCGGTGCTCGCGACAGCTTCTACGAGCTCGGCGGCGACTCGATCATCAGCATTCAAATCGTTTCGCGGGCCAACGGCATGGGACTCGAGCTTTCTCCGAGAGACATCTTCGAACACCCCACGATCGCCGATCTGGCGACGGTCGCGCGCCGCGTTCGATCACGGACGCCGGCTGGCAGTCGCCGTAAGGCCGAGCAGGGGCTGGTGACCGGGCCGGTGTCCCTGACCCCGATCCAGAGGTGGTTCTTCGAACGCGATCCGCCGCAGCCCTGGCACTTCAACTGGACCATGCTGTTCGAGGCTCGAGAGCGTTTGGACCCGGCCATCCTGGAGGCTTCGCTCGAGCGGCTGAGGAGACATCACGATGCCCTGCGTCTGCGGTTCACCGGCCTGGCGTCGCCGCGGCAGTTTAATGCCGGCCTCGAAGGGCCGACGACCTTTTCCAGAGTCGATCTCTCGCGCCTCGAAGGCGCGTCCGTGGCACCGGCCCTGGCAGCGGCGGCAGAGCAGGCTCAGGTCCTCGACCTGGCCGCGGGACCGATGCTGCGCATGGTGCTCTTCGAACAGGGCGATCCCGACCCGGAGCCTCGGGATCGGATGCTGTTCGTTTGCCACCACCTGCTGGTCGACGAGGTCTCGTGGCGGATCCTGTTCGAGGATCTCGAGAGCGTCTATCGCCGGCTCCAGACCGGTCGGCAGGCGACGCTGCCGTCGAAGACCACTTCGTTCAAGAGCTGGGCCGAGAGTTTGAGCCGGTACGCCGCCACCGGGCGGGCTCGCGGTGAGCTCGGATCCTGGGAGCGGATGCTCGGTGCCGCCAGCCCGTCGGCGCTGCGCCTGCCGATCGACTTCACTGGCGGCACGAACGCCAGGCGCTCGGTGGCGGAGGTGACGGTGGCGCTCGATGCAAAGCACACCCGGCAGCTCGTTCGGAGGGTCCCTGCCGTCTACCGAACCCGCATCGACGACTGTCTGCTCACGGCTCTGTTGCGGACCTTCGCCCATTGGACGTCTCGACCCCATCTGTTGGTCGAGCTCGAGGGTCACGGCCGGGAGCAGATCTTCGACGACGTGGACCTGTCGCGGACCGTGGGCTGGTTCACGTCGACCTATCCGGTCCTGCTGAAGATGCCGGACTTGGCCGCCGACCCCGGGGAGACGCTGAAGGCCGTCAAGGAGCAGCTGCGGAGCATCTCGAATCACGGTCTCGGCTACGGGGTGTTGCGCTACCTCGATCCGGATCCGGAAATGAGGGAGTTCCTCGATTCGCTGCCGCGGCCGGAGCTGACGTTCACGTATCTCGGCCAGATCGAAGCCCCGCTAGCGGGCTCCTCGTGGCTTCGGCCGGTCGCCGGTTTTCGGGATTCCAGCGAGTCCCGTGAGGGCTCGCGAGACGCCCTGCTCGAGATCCAGGCAGCGGTGGCGCGCGGCCGGCTGGAGATCGGCTGGACCTACAGCCGGGACTGCCACCGCCGTTCCACGATCGAAGCTCTCGCCGGGGATTTCGTCGCCGAGCTCGAAGCCCTGATCGCCCACTGCCTGTCAGTCGAGGCTGGGGGCTACACGCCGTCGGACTTTCCTCTCGCCGGCCTCGACCAGGAAAGCCTGGATCGCCTCGCTGCTCAGGCGGGCGGCGCAATTCGAGACGTCTACCCGCTCTCTCCGATGCAGGAGGGCATGCTGTTCCACAGCCGGCTCGCCGCCGGTTCGACGGTTTATTTCGAGCAGACCAGCTGGGAGCTGGGCCCTGGTCTCGACGTCGCCCTCTTCCGGCAAGCCTGGCAGCGACTGATGGAGCGACACGCGGTGCTGCGCACCGCCTTCGTCTGGGACGATCTGCCACGGCCGTTGCAGATTGTTTACGACCGGGTCGACTTGCCGTGGGAAGTGCACGATTGGCGCGACTGGGCGGCCACCGAAGCCACCGAGCGGTCTCTGGAGGTACGCCTGCGGGCCTTCCTGCGCGCCGATCGCCGGCAGGGCTTCGAGCTGACGCGAGCGCCATTGATGCGCTTGAGTCTGCTGTGGTTGGCCGAGGATCGATATCGGCTCGTATGGAGCCTGCACCACCTGTTGACCGACGGTTGGTCGACGCCGGTGCTGTACGAAGAGCTGTTCTCGATCTACGGCGCCTTGACCCGTGGCCGCCCGGCGGAGCTGCAGCGGGTGCGGCCCTATCGCGACTTCGTTCGCTGGCTGATGGAGCGAGACGAGAGCGAATCGGAAGCGTTCTGGCGCCGGACCCTGGCGGGCTTCCCCGCTCCCACGACCGTGGCCGAGAGGCCAATGGGCGCTCCTGGGGCGGAAGCGCCTCCGGTCTCCATCGACTCCGAGCCGGAAGAGCTGAGCATTCGGCTGTCGGCGACCGCGACCGAGGAGCTGGAGCGGTTCGGCAGAGCCGGCGAGCTCACCCTCGCCACTCTGGCGCAGGGAGCGTGGGGCCTGGTGTTGGCGGCCCACTGCGGAGCAGAAGACGTGGTCTTCGGCGCGACCTTCGCCGGCCGCCCGGCGACGCTGCCGGGCGCCGACACCATGGTTGGATTGTTCGTCAACACCCTGCCATTGCGTCTCCGGGTAGATCATCGAGAGCCACTCGAGGCATGGCTCGGCCGGCTTCAGGAGGTTCAACTGGGGGTGCGCCAGCATGAACATTCCCCGCTGGTCGACGTCCAGGCCTGGAGCGACGTGCCGGCGCCACGGCCTCTGTTCGACCACATCCTGGTGTTCGAGAACTATCCGGTCAGGAGTCAACGGCAAACGATGGAGGCCAGCGACCGCGGGTCCTTCAGTCACACCAACTATCCACTGACGGTCTACGTGATGCCCGGCGGCGAGCCTGACGCGGCCCGGCCGGGCCGCGCTAGGCTGGGTCTGGCGGCGAGCTTCGATCCGGGCGCCCTCGACGCCGCCATCGCGGGCCGGTTGTTGGACCGCTTTCGACTGCTGCTGACGGCGATGCCGTCCGCGGCTGGCTCGTCGTTGAGCGACCTGCCTCGATTGAGCGCCGCGGAGAGACACCAACAGCTGTTCGAGTGGAACGAGCCCGCGCCCCGGGCCCCCGCGCTCTTGGAACTGTTCGAGCGCCAGGTCGAGAGGACTCCCGACACGGTGGCGACTCAGCAGATCACGCAGGGCTCGTTCTGGAGCTACCGGGAGCTGCAGCGTCGCGCCCGGCGACTGGCCCGGCGATTGATCGCTCTCGGCGTGGGCCCCGAGACCGTCGTGGCGTTGGCGCTCGAGCCCTGCCCGGAGCTCGGGTTGGGACTCCTGGCGGTGCTCGAGGCGGGCGGTGTCGCAATGCCCCTGGATCTTCGATTTCCTCCCGAGCGGTTGGGGTTCATGCTGGCGGACGCGGCAGCGGCGGTCGTGCTCACCGATTCGGCGGGTGAGTGGCGGATTCCCCGGACAGACGCCCGGGTCGTCAGGATGGGAGAAGACCGCAGCTCGAAGAGCACGGTAGTGGTTCCGCGTCCGCCGGACCCCGACGATCTCGTGTACGTGGTCTACACCTCCGGCTCCACCGGACAGCCCAAGGGCGTGGGCATGCGCCACGAGGCGTTCGGCGGCCTGATCGACTGGCAGACGCGGCATCCGGAGCTGGCCACCGGCCGACGCACGCTGCAGTTCGCCGCGATCGGTTTCGACGTGCTCTTCCAGGAGGTGTTCTCGACCTGGTGCACGGGGGGCGCCCTCTTGTGGATCTCGCCCGAGGTCCGCCGCGACCCGGACGAGCTCGATCGCTGGATCGACCGCGCCGCAATCGAGCGGATCTTCCTGCCGCCGGTCGCGTTGCAGCAGGTGGCCACGGTGGCAGATCGAGCCGGTTCGCGGCCGCTCGAGATCATCGCCGCCGGTGAGCGGTTGAGGCTGACCGAGCCTGTTGCGGAATGGCTCGGCCGGCGTCGCGGATCGGTGGTGCACAATCACTACGGCCCGTCCGAGACCCACGTGGTCACCGCCCACCGGCTCGCCGAGGCGAGCGGATCGTCACCGCCGATCGGCAGCCCTGTCGGTTCGAGTCGTGTGGTTTTACTCGATGCCCGGCTGCGTCCGGTGCCGGCCGGCGCGGCAGGTGAGCTGTGCGTGGGCGGCGGCAGCCTCGCCCGGGGTTACCTACGCCGGCCGGCTCTCACCGCCGAGCGATTCGTGCCGGACCCGTTCGATGGTCGCGGCCACAGGCTCTACCGCACCGGCGACCTCGCGCGTCGTCTGCCGAACGGCGATCTCGACTTTCTCGGACGCCTCGACCGCCAGGTGAAGATCCGGGGCTTCAGGGTCGAGCCGGGGGAGATCGAGGCGGTCCTCGAGCGCCACCCGGAGGTTCGCCAGGCGGTCGTGCTGGCCGCCCGGGAGGTCGGCGCGGCGGAGCCGGCGGAGTTATCCGGGTCGATGCGGCTGGTGGCACACGTGGTCGCGGCTGGCGGCGCAACCAGCCACCCTCGGGCGGCGCGGGAGCTCCGCGCCTTCGTCGCCGCGAGGCTGCCCGAGTACATGGTGCCCGCGGCGTTTGTCTTCGCCGAAGCGATGCCGCTGACGGCCAGCGGCAAGATCGATCGCTGGGCGTTGGTCCGCCGGACCCTCGAAGCGGCGGAGCCGATCGCCGTCGGCCCGGAGGCGGGTGCCCCGCGGAGCTCGCTCGAGGAGATCCTGATCGAGATCTGGGAGCGGCTCCTGGGTGTCAGAGGCATAGGTGTAGACGACAGCTTCTTCGAGCTCGGTGGCCACTCGTTGTTGGCGACCCAGGTTGTGTCGAGGGTCCGGCGGACGCTCGGACTGGAGCTTTCTCTGCGCTCCGTGTTCGAGCAGCCGACGGTGGCCTGGCTGGCCGCCGAGCTCGACGCGGCGCTGAAGTCGGCGAAGGGTCCGGGTCGCCACGGCCCGGAGTCGCCTGGTCCCTCGCCGCGTCTGGAGCGGCGCGATCGGGATCTGCCGATGTCCTTCGCCCAGGAACGACTGTGGTTCCTCTCCCAGCTCGAGCCGGAAAGCCCCGCGTACCACATCTCGACGGTGTTTCGCATCGAGGGTGCGCTCGACCGCGGTGCCCTGGAGCGCGCGGCGGCGGAGATCGTCCGCCGCCACGAGACCCTACGGACGACCTTCTCGACCCGAGGCGCGCGGCCTCGCCCGATCATCTCTCACGACGCGTTCCCCGGGCTGCCGCGGGTCGACCTGTCGCGACTGGCGGCGAGCCGCGGACGGGCTGAAGCGCGGGGCCTCGCCCACGCCGCGGCCGAGCGCCCTTTCGATCTGTCGCGCGAGCGGCCGCTGAGGATGCTGCTGGTGTGGCTCGGCCGCCGCCGGCACCTGTTGATCCGGATTCAGCACCACATCGCCTCGGACGGGTGGTCGGAGAGCGTTTTTTTCGGCGAGCTGTCGGCGCTCTACGCGGCGGGGGTCGAGGGTCGACCTCCGCCGCTTCCGGAGCTTCCGATCCAGTACGCGGACTTCGCTCTCTGGCAGCGCCGGGCCTTGCGCGGCGAAGCGCTCGCCGCGTTGCGGTCCTACTGGCGGGGAAAGCTCGCCGAGCTCACTCCGCTGCAGCTGCCGATCGATCGGCCGCGGCCGGCGCGGCGCGGCGACCGGGGCGCGAGCCTGGCGTTCGAGCTGCCGGCGGACCTGAGCGAATCTCTCGGACGCCGCAGCCTGGAGGCCGGGGCGACGCTCTTCATGACCCTGGTGGCGGCGTTCATGGCGTTGCTGGCGCGCTACAGCGGCCAGCGCGAGGTGGTCCTGGGGACGCCGGTGGCCAACCGGGACCGGTCGGAGATCGAAGGGCTGATCGGCTGCTTCGTCAACAACCTGGTGCTGCGCGCGGATCTCTCGGGCAGCGCGCGCTTCGTGGAGTCATTGCGGCAGGTGCGCGAGACGCTGCTCGAGGCGCTGGCGCACCGGGATATTCCGTTCGAGAAGCTGGTCGAGGAGCTCACGCCGGAGCGCGACCTGAGCGTCGCGCCGCTGTTCCAGGTGGTGTTCGCGCTGCAGAACACGCCGCGGGCGGCTCTCGAGCTCCCCGGCCTGAGCACCCGTCCGGTGAAGCAGGCGACGCACCGCGCCCGGCTCGACCTCGAGGTGTACCTGGAGGAGATCGAGGGGGTGCTGCACGGCGAGGTGGTCTACAACACCGACCTCTTCCATGCCACGACCATCGCGCGGCTGTCGGCCCATTACGCGCGGCTGCTGCAGGGAGTGGTCACCGAGCCCGGACGCCGTCTCGCGGACCTCGAGATCCTGAGCGACGCGGAGCGGCATCAGCTGCTGTCGTCCTGGAACCCGTCGCCCGGCGGCGGCGCCGAGCCGCCGCGGGTGCACGAGCTGTTCGAGGCCCGGGTGGCGCGGGCTCCCGACGCTCCGGCGGTGGTCTTCGAGACCGCCGAGGGTCGGACCGGGGCGACGCACTTGACCTACCTGGAGCTGAACCGCCGCGCCGACGTTCTGGCGGGCGAGCTGCGCCGTCTGGGCGTCGGTCCCGAGGTGGTGGTGGGACTCTGCGTCGAGCGTTCCGCGGAGATGATCATCGCGACGCTGGCGGTGTGGAAAGCCGGCGGTGCCTACCTGCCCCTGGACCCGGCTTATCCGCGCCGGCGCCTGCGCTGGATGCTGGAGGATGCCGGGGTCGCGATCCTGCTCACCCGGCCGTGGCTGCGCGAGCTCTTTCCCAAGCATCCTGGTCTCGAGGTCATCTCGAGGATTTGGCGGGAGAGCCCGAGAGCCGCTCCGGCTGAACAGACTCGGGAAGACGCCTCGGACCTCGGCGCCGACCATCTGGCCTACGTGATCTACACCTCGGGCTCCACCGGGCGGCCCAAGGGGGTGTTGAATCACCACCGGGGTTTGAGTCGTATGCGGCAGGCGCAGGTGGCGGCGCTCGGGGTGGGCTCGGAGGACCGGATCCTGCAGTTCGCGTCGCCGAGCTTCGACGGCTCGATCTTCGAGATCGCGATGGCCTTGACCACCGGCGCGGCCCTCGTCCTGGCGCCGCGGGATACGTTGGCGTCGCCGGAGGATCTCGAGCGTCTGATGACGGCGACCGGGGTCACCATCGTGGCGCTGCCGCCCTCGATGCTGGCGGTTCTGGCGCCACGGCTGGCTTCTCTGCGGCTGTTGCTGTCCGCCGGCGAAGCGTGCTCGGCGGAGCTCGTGCGGCGGTGGGCGGGGCCGCGGACGCTGGTCAACTCCTATGGCCCCTCCGAGGCGGCGGTCTGCGCCACGATGACGGTGTGCGATCCGGTCTCCGAGAGTCCGCCGTCGATCGGCCGCCCGAACGCCGGCACGCGGGTCCACCTCCTCGACGGCGCCGGCCGGCCGGTGCCGGTCGGGGTGACGGGAGAGCTGGCGATCGGCGGCGAGGGGGTGGCTCGGGGGTATCTGGCGCGCCCGGGACGGACCGCCGAGCGCTTCGTTCCCGATCCGTTCGCCCGCCGGGCGGGGGGCCGGCTCTACCGTACCGGGGACCTCGGGCGGTGGCGCGTCGACGGGGAGATCGACTTCCTCGGCCGCATCGACCATCAGGTCAAGATCCGCGGCTTCCGGGTCGAGCTCGGGGAGATCGAAGCGGTGTTGGGCCGGCATTCCGCGGTGGCGGAGGCGGTGGTGGTGTGCTCGCCCGAGGCCCCACGCCTCACGGCCTTCGTCGTCCCGATCCGGGGGCACGACGAAGCGGCAGCCTCTGGACCGATCGCTGGCGAGCTGCGGGCTCATCTCGCGGAGAGTCTGCCGGAGTACATGCTGCCCGCCGCCTTCGTGGCGCTGCACGCCCTGCCGCTGACGCCCAACGGCAAAATCGACCGCCTGGAGCTGCTGCGCCTGGCGACGGCAGAGCTCGGGCGACCTGATCTGCTCTCGACCCACGTCCGCCCCCGGACGCCGGTCGAAGAGATGCTGACGGCGATCTGGGTCCGGGTCCTCGGGGTCGAGGGCATCGGCATCCGTGACAACTTCTTCGAACTCGGAGGCCACTCGCTGCTGGCTACCCGGGTGGTTTCCATGATCCGCCGAACCTTCGCCCGCGAGCTGCCTCTGCGCAGCCTGTTCGAGAAGCCCACGGTGGCCGAGCTGGCCGCCGAGCTCGAAGAGGCCCGGGCGGCACCCGCCGGCCGGGTGCCGCGCCGAACGCCGGGACAGCGGGCGCTTCCCCGCGATGCCGGGCCGCTGTCGTTCGCCCAGGAGCGAATGTGGTTCCTGGATCGGCTCGAGCCCGACTCCGCGGCGTACCACATGCCCGCTCTCTTTCTCCTCCAGGGCGTTGCGGATCCGGTCGCGCTGGCGGTATCCCTCCGCGACATCGAACGCCGGCACGAGACCCTGCGGACGACCTTCCCATCGGTCGACGGCCGCCCCCGCCAGGTCGTCCGCCCACCTGCCACGTCGTGCCTGGCGGTGATCGACCTCGAAGGCCTGCCGCCGGGCGCCCGGCGCCGGGTCGCGCTCCAGATCGCCCGTCGTGAGGCGACGAGGCCTTTCGACCTGGCGCGCGGACCCGTGTGGCGGGTCGTCCTCTTGAGGGTAGGCGCCCGGGAGCACCTCCTGCTCGTCAACCTGCACCACATTGTTTCGGACGGCTGGTCCCAGGCCGTGTTCTACCGCGAGCTGGCGATCCTCTATCGAGCCTTCGCCGCCGGCGCGCCCTCGCCGCTCGAGGAGCCGCCGATCCAGTACGCCGACTTCGCCGTCTGGCAGCGCGAGCAGTTGGCGGGGGAGGTCCTGGAGACTCAGCTCGACTATTGGCGCGATCAGCTCGAGGGGCTGCCTCGGCTGCGGCTTGCCACCGACCGGCCGCGGCCCTCGGTCCAGACCTATCCGGCCGCCCACCGATCCTTGACGCTCGGCGCCGGCGCGACCCGGTCGCTCCGAGAGCTGGGCTTCGCCGAAGGCGCTTCGCTCTACATGACGGCGCTCGCCACCTGGATGATCCTGCTCCATCGCCATACCGGCCAGACGGATCTCGTCGTCGGTTCACCGATCGCCAACCGCAACCGGGAGGAGATCGAAGAGCTGATCGGTTTCTTCGTCAACATGCTGGTGATGCGCTGCGATCTCTCCGGCGGCGCCGGGGAGGCGAGCCCGCGCTTCGTCGACCTGCTGGGCCAGGTGCGGCAGAGGAGCTTCGGCGCCTATGCCCACCAGGAAGTGCCGTTCGAGAAGTTGGTGGATGAGCTGGCGCCGCGGCGGGACATGAGCCGCCATCCGCTCTTCCAGATCACCTTCGGGCTTCAGAACGCCCCGGACTTCGCCCCCGAGCTGTCGGGGCTCGAGCTGAGTCCGGTGGATCTCGGCCGCCATGCCGCGAGGTTCGATCTGGAGGTCAATCTGTGGCAGCAGGGAAGCGAGCTGCACGGAGCCGTGGTCTACAACACCGACCTTTTCGATGGCACCACGATCCAGCGTCTGTCGCGCCATTTCCAGACCCTGCTGAGGAGCGTCGCTTCAGGCCCCGAGAGGCGTCTTGCCGATCTGGCACATCTGTCGAGGGAGGAGCGGCACCAGCTGCTGGTCGAGTGGAACGCCACGGCCGTCGCCGAGGCCGGGCGGCCTCTCCTGCACCGGTTGTTCGAGGCTCAGGCGGGGCGGACGCCGGAGCGCGTGGCAGTGGTGCTCGATACCGATTCCGGGGGTCCCGAGGCCGGACCGCGGGCAATGACTTACCGGCAGCTCGACCGGCGGGCCGACCGGTTGGCGGGTCGTCTGCGAAAGCTGGGCGTGGGCCCCGAAGAGTTGGTCGGCATCTTCGCCGAGCGCTCGCTCGAGCTGGTGGTCGGTCTGCTCGGCATCCTCAAGGCCGGCGGCGCTTACCTGCCTCTCGACCCTTCGTATCCGCGCGATCGCCTGGCCTTCATGATCAAGGATTCGGGCGTCTCGTTGCTGCTCGGCCGGGATCCTGTCGGTTCGCTTCCATCGGAGACCCTGGCCCGCAGCATCTCGTTCGACGCGGGCGATGATTCTGCGGCGCGCTCGGGACGCGGCTACGGGAGTCGCCCCGAGCCGGACGGTCCGGCCTACGTGATCTACACCTCGGGCTCTACCGGACGGCCCAAGGGCGTGATCAACAGCCACCGGGCGATCGTCAACCGCCTGCTCTGGATGCAGGCGACCTATCGCCTTGACGGGTCCGACCGGGTCGCTCAGAAGACGCCGCTGTCGTTCGACGTCTCGGTCTGGGAAGTGTTCTTGCCGCTCGCCGTCGGCGCGCGCTTGGTGCTGGCGCGTCCCGACGGACATCGCGACGCCGCCTACCTGACTGATCTGTTCGCGCGCCAGGGAATCACCACCGCGCATTTCGTGCCGTCGCTGCTCCAGGTCATCGTCGAGCAGCCGGACCTCGCCCGCTGCGACGCGCTTCGGCGGGTGATCGCCAGCGGCGAGGCGTTGCCCCAGCCGTTACAGGAGCGCTTCTTTCGCCGCTCGCGGGCTGCTCTGCACAACCTCTACGGACCGACCGAAGCGGCGGTCGACGTCACCGCCTGGGCCTGTCGGCGGGACGACCCGGCGCCGGTGGTGCCGATCGGCCGGCCGGTCGCGGGCACCCGCATCCACCTACTCGACCGCCGGCTTCAGCCGACGGCGATCGGCGGGCCGGGGGAGCTGCACATCGCCGGCGTGCAGCTGGCCCGAGGCTACCTGGGCCGACCGGAGCTGACCGCCGAAAGTTTCATCCCCGACCCCTTCGGAGGCCCGGGGGAGCGGTTGTACAGGACCGGCGACCTGGCACGCCGGCTGCCGGACGGCGCCGTCGACTATCTGCGCCGGATCGATCAGCAAGTCAAGGTCCGTGGCTTTCGCATCGAGCTGGGGGAGATCGAGGCGGTGCTGGAAGCTCATCCCGGCGTGCGCGAGGCGGTGGTGATTCCCACCGCGACCGCCGCGCCGGCCGGCCAAAGTCCGGCCTTGGACGATTCGCTGGTCGCCTACCTGGTGGCCCGGGGGAAAAACGAAGGGGGGATCGACGGCGTGAGCGCCGAATTGCGCGACCGGGCGAGGCGAAGCCTGCCGGAGTTCATGGTGCCGACTTTCCTCGTCTGGCTCGACGCCCTGCCGCTCACCCCCAGCGGCAAAGTCGATCGCGCAGCGCTGCGATCGCGGCCGAAGCCCGAGCCTCGACGCGGAGATCCGGGCGCCTCCCCGGTGGCCGCCCGCAATCCGACCGAGGAGATCCTTGCCGGCATCTGGAGCCGGGTCCTAGGTCTCGAGAAGATCGGCGTCGACGACAACTTCTTCGAGCTCGGAGGTCACTCGCTGTTGGCCACCCGGGTCGCCTCGCGGCTCCGCCGGGTGTTCGGGGTCGAGCTGCCCCTGCGCGCCCTGTTCGAGCAGCCCACCGTGGCCCGGCTGGCCGAGCACCTCGAAGCGGCGCGGAGAGCCGCGGCGGCTCTCGGGAACACGCAAGGCGTGCCATGGCGCCTGCCGCGGGGCGAGGATACGCCTCTGTCGTTCGCCCAGGAGCGGCTCTGGTTCCTCCATCGGCTCGAGCCGGCGAGCTCGGCGTACAACATGGCGGAGGCCTGGCGCCTCTCCGGAGACCTGGACGCGGGCGCCCTCGAAGCCTCGCTGCGCGAGATCGTCCGGCGCCACGAGAGCTTACGCACCACCTACCCCAGCCGCGACGGACGGCCATACCCGGCGACCGCGCCGGCACGCTCATTGCGTCTTCTCCAGGTCGATCTCGCGGGCCTTCCGGAAGCCTTCGAAGAAGCGCTGTGCGTCGCCCGCCGCGCGGCCGAGAGGCCTTTCGACCTGACGCGGGGTCCGCTGCTGCGCCCGATCGTCCTGCGGTTCGATGCCCGCGAGCACGTCCTGTTCCTCGGCGTCCATCACATCGCCTCGGACGGCTGGTCCCAGGGGGTGCTCTCGAAGGAGCTCACCGCCCTCTACGCGGCGTTCTCGCGCCGCCGGCCCTCGCCGCTGCCCGAGCTTCCGGTCCGGTACGCCGACTTCGCCTCCTGGCAGCGCCGATGGCTCGCGGGCGAGGTGCTCGAAACGCAGCTCGCCTACTGGCGACGGCAGCTCGCCGGCCTGCCGCAGTTGCGCCTGCCCACCGACCGCCCGCGGCCGCCGCTGCAGACCTACCGGGCCGCCTCCCGATCCCTGGCGCTCGCTCCGGATCTCTCGTCGTCTCTCGAGGAGCTGAGCCTGGACGCCGGGACGTCGCTGTACATGACGCTGCTCGCCGCCTACATGGTCCTGCTGCACCGCGTCACGGGCCAGACCGACGTGGTCGTCG
Organism: bacterium; assembly: GCA_024226315.1. Lineage (GTDB taxonomy): Bacteria > Acidobacteriota > Thermoanaerobaculia > Multivoradales > J023 > JAAELT01. The sequence continues at coordinate 43,637 of JAAELT010000012.1, forward strand.
GCTCGCCGATCGCCAACCGCAACCGGCAAGAGATCGAAGGTCTGATCGGCTTCTTCGTCAACATGCTGGTGATGCGCGGCGACCTGTCCCGCGACCCCGGCGGAGGCGAGCTCGACTTCGCGGCGCTCCTGGAGCGGATCCGCGAGGTGGCGCTCGATGCCTATGCCCATCAGGACCTGCCCTTCGAGAAGCTGGTCGAGGAGCTCGATCCGGAGCGAGACATGAGTCAGAACCCACTCTTCCAGGTCACCCTGGCGCTGCAGAATGTCCCCGATCGGGGGTTGGAGCTGCCGGGGCTCGAGGTTAGCCCGTTGGCGCTCGAAACCGAGGACGTGCGTTTTGACCTGGAACTCTACCTGTGGCCCGGGGAGTGTCTGGAGCTGGCGCTGGTCTACAACGTGGATCTCTTCGACCGCGCGACCATCGCCCGCCTGGCAGCTCACTTCGAGAACCTGCTGGCGGCGATCGCCACGGATCCCCGGCGGCCGCTCTCTACCGTGCCCGTTCTGACCCGCGGTGAGCGGCACCAGTTGCAGGTCGAATGGAGCGGCGACCGTCACGAGGTCGGGGGCGAGCTGGCCCACGAATTAATCGAGCGCTGGGTCGAGCGAATTCCCGAGGCGCCGGCGGTAGTCTCCGAAGCGCCCGCCAGTCCGCGGGATTTCGGCTCACCGCACCATCGGATTGGGCACCACCGGTTGTCGTATCGGGATCTCGATACCCGAGCGAATCAACTCGCCCGCCACCTGTTGGCGTTGGGGGTCGGCGGCTCGCGAAGGGTGGGGATCTACCTGGAGCGCTCGACCGAGGCGGTGATCGCGGTTCTCGGCGTGCTCAAGGCCGGGGCTGCCTACGTACCGATGGACGCCGCTTACGGCCGGCAGCGGCTGCGTTTCCAACTGCGCGATTCCGGAGCCGAAATCCTCGTGACCCGGCGACGCTTGCTCGAAGATCTGCCCGTCCACCTTCGTCCCGAGTCGGCGCGGCTCGTCTGCCTGGACGGCGACTGGCGAGAGATCTCGCGCCGTCGGCGTGACAAGCCCGATGTCGAACGCGGATCCGCGTCGACGCTGGCGTACATCGCCTACACCTCGGGGTCGACGGGTACACCGAAGGGCGTGATGGTCACCCACCGCGGTCTGGTGAACGCCTGGGGAAGTTGGCATCGTTGCTATGCCTTGAGCCCCCGCGATCGCCACCTGCAGATGGCCAGTCTGTCATTCGATGTCTTCTCGGGTGACCTGATGCGCGCCCTTGGCTCGGGCGGCGCGTTGGTGCTGTGTCCGCGCGAGGTGCTGCTGGCGTCCGCCGAGCTCTATGATCTGATGGTTCGTCAGAGTGTGACTTGTGCCGAATTCGTGCCGGTGGTGGCAACTGCCCTGGCACGGTACCTGGAACGCTCGGGCGCCGGCCCGAATACGCGCCCACTCCGCTTCATGCGGCTGCTGGTGGTCGGCTCGGACCTGTGGACCCTCGGCGAGCTGCGGTCGCTGGCGGCGCTCGCGGGGCCGTCGACCCGGGTGATCAACTCCTACGGCCTCACCGAGGCCTCGATCGATTCGTCGTTCTTCGAGCTCGACTCCGAGGAGAGCACGACCCGCGCTCTAGCCGGAGATCGGTCGGTGCCGGTGGGCCGTGCGTTTGCCAATACTCGGGCGATCGTGCTCGGCCAGGGCCTCGAGCCGGTCGGCGTAGGAGTTCCCGGGGAGCTCCATCTCGCCGGGGTTGGATTGGCCCGCGGGTATCGCGGTCGACCGGGCCTGACGGCCGAGAAATGGATCCCGGATCCGTTCGTGGGGGCAGGGCGGCGCCTCTACAAGACCGGTGACCTGGCTCGGTGCCTGCCGGACGGCAACCTCGAGCTGCTGGGGCGGGTCGACCAGCAGGTCAAGATCCGGGGCTTCCGGATCGAGCCGGGGGAGATCGAAGCAGTCCTGGCCGAGCACGCGGCAGTCGAGTCGGCAGCGGTTGTGGCGGCGCTGGCCGGCTCCGAGACGGACGTTGCCGATGGTGCTGGGCCCGCGGTCGACGATGGTGCTGGGCCCTCTGACGGGCTTGATCGCCTGGTGGCCTTCGTCGTACGCGGGATGGACTCCGACGTCGACCTCGAGCGTGCCTGGCAGACCGAGCGGGTCGCGCAGTGGCGGGAGGTCTACGAGACCTACCGCGACGACGGCGCGACCCGGGACGGCGAATTCGATATCGAGGGTTGGAACAGCAGCTATACCGAACGACCGATCCCCCCGGCCGAGATGCGCGAGTGGGTCGATCGCACCGTGGATCGCATCCTGTCACTGGCTCCGAGCGAGGGCCCCTTCAGCGTACTCGAGATCGGCTGCGGCACCGGGCTGTTGGCGTTCCGCGTCGCGCCACGATGCGAAAGGTACCGGGGGACCGATTTCTCCACCGTCGTGCTCGAATCGCTCCGGCATGCCCTCCAGGATCGGGGGCTGCCTCAGGTTCAGGTGCTCCATGCCGAGGCCGACGAGAGTGTCGGCGACCCGGGCGACTTCGACACTGTAGTGCTCAACTCGGTGGCCCAGTACTTCCCCAGCATGAGCTATCTGATCGAGGTGCTGGACCGGGCGGTGGCCGCCGTGCGTCCGGGAGGCTCGGTCTTCCTCGGCGATCTTCGCAGCCTGCCGTTGCACGAGGCGTACTGCGTTTCGGTAGAGCTTCATCGAGCCGATGACGACAGCAGTCTCGGCGAGGTGGCGCAGCGCTCGCGGCGCCGGCTCCTGGGCGAGGAGGAGTTGTTGCTCGACCCGGACTTCTTCCTCGCCCTGAAGCGGCGGTTGCCGAGAATCCGCGCCGTTCAGGTCCTGCCCAAGCTCGGCCGTCATCACAACGAGCTCACTCGCTTTCGGTACGACGTCATTTTGCGGCTAGACAGTGCGGCAGGAGTGTCGGAAGCGGAGACGCGGGACGGCGGCCCGCCGGTAGCGCTCTCGGGAGCAACCTGGTTGGACTGGCGCCAAGCCATCCTGGACTTCGAGGAGGTGCTCGACTACCTCGAGCGCCGCCGTCCCGACGCCCTGATCGTCACCAGCATTCCGAATCCTCGGCTTGCTCTCGAGCAGGCTCTTCTCGAGCTGCTGCGTGAGGCGAATTCGTCGGTGACCGTGGGAGAGGCGAGGCAAACGCTCGCGGGGCGGCCGGTGGAGGGTGTTGAACCGGACGACCTGGAGGGATTGGGGAAGGAGCTCGGGTACTCCCTGGAGCTGAGTTGGGCGAACAGCGGCTCAGACGGCCGATTCGACGCGCTGTTCCGACGATACCCCGGCAAGGGGAGTGCGGCTCTGAATCCACCCCTCGGCTCCCTTGCTCTGCTGCGCGACGAAGTCAGCGCCGCGCGACCGTGGAGCGCATATGGGAACGACCCTTTGAGCGATCGGGCGACGCGCCACCTGATCCCGCTGCTGAGGGGCGCCGTGCGCGAACGCTTGCCGGGTTACATGATGCCGTCGGCCTTCGTGCTGCTCGATTCCTTGCCGCTCTTGCCGAGCGGCAAGGTCGACCGTGGTGCGCTGCGCGCGGTGGCTGCAAATCCAGAAAGGGTGCGATCCGTGCTGGAGAGCGGCTCCGCGGAGCCGCTGACGCCGTTGGAGCACGCCGTCGCCGAGATCTTCGGCGACTTGCTGGCAACCGAAAGGGTGACCGCGCAGGACAGCTTCTTCGACCTCGGCGGGCACTCGCTGCTTGCGGTCAGGTTGGTGGCCCGTCTGGAGCAGAGATTCGACCTCACCCTGCCTCTGGCGGTCTTGTTTCGAGATGCCACGGTCGCCGGTCTGGCGCGGGTGATCGCCGAGCGGCAGCCAGTGGAGCCGTCCTCCTGTCTGGTCGAGATCCGAGCAGCGTCTGCCGACGTCCGGCCCTTCTTCTGGGTCCATCCGGTCGGCGGCCACGTGCTGTGCTACGCCGAGCTGTGCCGCCATCTCGGTAGTGGTCGTTCCTGGTACGGGCTCCAGTCGCCCGATCGTGAGCCTTTCCTGGAGACCATCCCCGAGATGGCGGCAGCCTATCTGCGTGAAGTCCGTCAGAACCAGCCGCGGGGCCCATATTCGCTCGGCGGCTGGTCGCTGGGCGGTCTGGTGGCTTACGAGATGGCGCGCCAGCTTCAAGAGGCGGGGGAGGAGTCCGGACCCCTCGTGGTGCTCGATTGTGAAGCTCCGAGCCCCTTCGATCCGGCCGAGATCGAGAACGGCGTGAGCGCGTTCGCGCAAGACCTGGGGCTGCATCCGGGCGCGGCGGACCTGCCGGCGGTGCTCGAACAGGGGCGACGTGCCGGGGTCTTGACGGCGGAGATCGACCTCGAGCGGCTGCGCCACCTCTACCGGTTGTTCGAGAACAATCTGAACGCGATGAGCCGGTACCGGCCGCGGACCTGGGACGGCACGATCCTGCTCTTCCGGACGCGGGACGAACGAGCCGGCCTGGACGGCACTCTGGTTCTGGACGACAGCCTGGGTTGGGCGAAATGGGTTGGCGATGTTCGGGCCGAGACCGTACCGGGGAATCACTACTCGATGATGCGCGAGCCGCACGTCGCCCGGCTGGCCGAGGCGCTGCTACGCCGGATCAGACATTGGCGTAGGTCCCGGCCGGTGCCCAGCCCATCGGATTCTTGAGGTTGTCGAAGTCCTTCGGGCCGATCCAGCCCAGGTGCTGCAGGCGGGTGACGACGATGCCGGCGGCAATGCCGAGCTCGCCGGCGGAGTCACGGATCGCCCGAGCCGTCAGCTTCTTGTCCTCGTTCAGGTTCCAGAGCTCTTCGAGGGCCGAGAAGGGGATCAGGAAGTTGGCGGCGAAGTGGTCGGCCTCGACCTCCTCGAGCACGTCGTCGCGCGTCGGCTTGCCGTCGAAATGGCCTTCGACGAACACCATCTTGCGGCCGTGCAGCAGGATGTGGGCGGCCTCGTGAAAGAACGTGAACCACATGTCGGCGTCGGTGCGGTGGAGCATGCTGAGCTGGATCAGCGCCTTGCGCGGTGAGAGCCAGCGTGAGGCGCCGGCCACTCTCACCCCCGGCAGCTCGCGGGCGAAGGCCAGGGCCACGCCGGACCCGATCGACAGCTCGATCATGCCGTCCTGCCAGTCGGCAGGTTGCTCGCGGGTGAGGCCCCGGATCTTCTCGAGCGCTCGCTGGAACTCCTTGCGGTCGTAGTCCGCGGTGTCCATCTCGTGGGCCTGCTTCTCGCCGGCCCGCAACCAGGCCGCGAGCGCTCCCGGATCGCTCTCGAGGCCCGTGGGTGAGCGGCGGATGCCCCTCTGGGGCGCCAGGTAGACGGCGCCCCACTCGGTGGGGGTGGCGACGCCGAACCAGCGGAGCAGCCGCTTGGCCTGGTCGAGCGGATTGGGATAGTGCTCGATCCACTTGGCGTCGATCATGGCGCGAATCGGCATCTCGTCGAGCCAGTCGAGCTGCTGCCCGAGATCCTGCGTGTAGTGCTGGCGGATCCCGTGGTCCTGGTATTCGACCTCGAGCCGGTTCCAATCCGCCGCTGGAACGCCGAGGACCATCTCGAGCTGATAGGCGGTCTCCGGGGCGATGTGGGCCTTGCCCTTGATGATCTCGTTGATCAACTTCCGCGATCGCCCCATGCGGGCGCACAGCTCCGCCTGAGACATCTGGTGCTCCTCGAGAGTCTCGAGCAGGGCTTCTCCCGGCCGCCGTGGGGTTTTCGAGGCTCGTGGGGACATGGTTTCCTCCTGGCTTTCGTGCGACGCCGCGTCGTGCCGCGAGTCCGGTGATCGGTGGCGTACCCGCCTGTGAGCCTCAGTATAGGGCGTCTCCCCGAAAGATTCAAGAAAAAAATTTCGATCTAGGTTGACAAGGCTGATCTCATGTGTACAATAGATTCCGTTACACGGGGAGAGCGACCTGTCGAGCACGGATCCTCTCCCGGAAAAACACCACAGACACGAGGAAAGGAGGTGATCGCGATCAGCAGTCGAAAGCGCAACGGCAGAAAAACGAAAGGCGCCGTCGGATCGACGGCGCCCTGCTGGGGACGCGGGGTAAGGGCCCGCGTTCCCGGTCGGTCAGAAACCAACCTGTAACACAAGGAGTATAGCATGAGAAGTAGAGCAGCATTCATACGAAATCTATCCGTCGAGGAGGTGCGGGCGTCTCTCGCCACCTTCGGCGGCGGTGTCGTCCAGAGCCTGGACCTGCGTCGTGGCGCGCCGGTCGAGGGCGCCTTCAGCTACCAGGAGGTCTTCGCCGACCTCGACCGGGAGCTCGAGGCGGTGCAATCCGGGCTGGTATCCGCGGAGGACGAGCACGTCCGCAGGCGGATCCAGGTCTCCAAGGTGCGCCGGCAGAGCGAGGAGGCCACGACCTCCTTGTACGACCGGCAGGTCAAGGTGCGCCGCGCTTTGGCCGCCATCTACGGTCCGGACCGCGGCTTCGAGGTGGCCGCGGTCGAGGGCAACACTCCGCGGAGCCTCAAAGCTCTCGCGGATCAGGTCGATCAGACGGTCCAGCTCCTGGAGGAGCCGGAGGGAGACCTTCCTTCCGTGGTCGTCGACGGGGTGGAGGTGAGTCTCGGTACCATGGCGACCAGTCTTTCCACCAACCTGAACGGCGTCCGGGACCTGCGTGTCGATCTCGACCGCGTACGCAAGGCGGTCGGCGAATCCCTGGTCGCCCGCAACAAGGCGATCGAGGAGTTCGACAGTGTGTTCCCCTGGGTGACCCGCACCCTGGAGGGCTACTTCCGCCTGACCGGCGAGGCCGACCTCGCCGACCGCATCCGCACCTCGGCACGCCGGGTGACCCGCCGTCAGGCGGAGGAATCCGACGGGGCAGATGCGGACGAGCCGGTTCAGGAGGAGCCCGCCTCGACCGTCACCGAGACGGTGGAGGACGTAGCGACTCCCACCGATTCCTGACGCTTTCGCGTCGCCCGGGCGGCTTCGGCCGCCCGGGCCTTTTCCCGCCTCTCTTTGTCCTCCCCACCCGCCTCGAAGGCGCGACCCTCTCGCGCCGACACCCGCCCAGCCGCCGTTCGAGCGTCACCTGGCCGCGCTGAGCCCGCCGCGGCCGCGGTCGCGCCGATCCGATAGCGCGGCACGTTCTCCGCGGCCGCTGCACCGGCCTCTCGCAGGCGCGGAGACCGCTCGACAGCGGCCGCGGAGAAGCCGTGCGGCCGCGCCGAGACTTCCGCACCGGTTGCCGTGATCATCGCGCGAACGCGCAAGGGCGCAACAGCCGTTGCGGAGCACCCGCGCGTTCGCGGAACGCCTGCCGCAGCCGTTGCCCTGGAGCTTGCGCGTTCGCGCAACTCCTCGACAGCGGGTGTTCCGGAGTCTGCGCGTTCGCGCGACGGCTCTGCAGCGCTCGTTGGGCAGTTGCGCGAACGCGCAACGGCTCTGCAAGCCGCCGGCAGGCGATTTGGTAACTTCGGGAAAGCCTCGCCATGAAGCTTCTCCTGTTCAGCGATCTGCATTGCGACGTCGCGGCCGCTCGCCAGGTGGTCGAGCGCTCCCGGGAGGTCGACGTGGTCGTCGGTGCCGGCGATTTCGCCACCGTCCGCCGTGGGCTCGAGCGCACGATCGAGGTGCTGCGGGCCATCGATCGGCCGATCGTCCTGGTACCCGGCAACAGCGAGTCGGACGACGAGTTGGCCGAGGCCTGCCGCGGCTGGCCGAGCGCCCCCGTGCTGCACGGCTCGGGCGTGAGCCTCGAAGGGGTGGAGTCCTACGGCCTGGGCGGCGGCGAGCCGGTGACGCCGTTCGGGTCTTGGAGCTTCGATTTCACCGAGGAGCAGGCCGCGAGGCTCCTGGACGGCTGCCCGCCAGGGGGCGTGCTCGTCTCCCACTCGCCGCCCAAGGACGCGGTCGACGTCTCCTCCCGGGGGAGAGCCTGGGGAGCGTCGCGCTACGTCGCGCGATCGAGGAGAGGCGGCCGGCGCTGGTGGTGTGCGGTCACATCCACGAGAGCGCAGGCAAGATCGCAAGGATCGGCGAGACGGTAGTCGTCAATGCAGGGCCGGGTGGCGTGGTGTGGACGCTGAAGCTTTGACCAGGCAGGTCGAGGCGGCCGAGCCGATGGCGGCACCGTACTGATGAACCTGGGCGGCGAGGAGATGTCTACGGGTGGCATGTGAGGTAGTGCCCAGTTCGCCCGTCGCTTCGCTAGGTGCAGCGTTTCGCCCGCGAGTGCTCATCCCCTCAAGGTGGAACGACCCGAGCTGAGCGGCGGCACCAGCCGCCCGGCACGGGCCAGGTGTTCGACGCTTTCTGGACGGTGAGGTACTCTAGGGTCCACAAGTCTCGAACTCCTGAACTTTCCGCACCAACAATCCGCAAGCGGCTTCGCCTTCGAACCCGCACACGACGCCGCCAAGAACCTCCTCGCAATTCCAGATCTGCGCAGCCGGCTTGGCGGACGTAACCCGGTACTGCATCGTCGCCGCAAAGCCCCTGCACAAACGCTCTGCAGATGTTTGAGCGCGGGCAAGGGCTGCTGATTGGGCGGAAGCTTCATTGGCGGTAGGGACTGTGCCCTGGCCTGCGAAGAGGACCAGTCGGTGCGACCCAGGTTCCCAAATCTCCTCTTGTGTTACGCGCTTGACGGCGAGCAGACCCTCTGCATGGCCGCGAAAGGCCCCTTGGGGGAAACGCCCAATATGGGCCCGCAAGTCCGCGCAACTGCCAGGTTCGCGACCCTCCCAGGCCAATCGTTCGATCTTCGTCGGACGAGCGCCCAGCCCGAGCATCCCGCAAACGTCTGAGATTTGCGGCTGGAGCAAGGCTACTCCGCAGACTTGCTCTTGTGCCTTGAACAGATCGAGGCCGAATGCGAGAACTCCAAACCCTATTGCGCTCGCCACACCGCTGTAGGTAAGCCTTCGCAACATCCGCTTCATGGGGCCCTTGCCTGGTGGGACAGGACGACCTTCAGCTTTGGCAGCCACCGCGGCGCACAGGTCCATGAAGAACGGGTCGCGCGAACTCCCCTTCCAATGTGTCAGATTGATCGCTTGGATTTCCCCGAAACCTAGAGGCGGGTCGACCTTGTCCAGCATGACCGGCACCAGCACGCCACGACGCTTGGCCTGCGACGCCTCATCGCGCACGAAGTCTCCTGTTGCGCCAACACTTTCGTTCGTCCAGACGACGATGACACATTTGGCAGCAAGTAGTGCGGTTTGGATCTGCTCCCGCCAGCTCTCTCCGCCGGGAAGGCTACGATCCCACCACACGGAGAGCCCGGCGCCTCCCAGCGCCTTCACCAGCCGGCCAACCCGTGCCTCGTCTTCGCGCTTGTACGAAATGAAGATTTCGCTCATTGCTCCGACCGTCGTTTCAGATCTTCGATCATCCAGGCATCACGCGGCGCAAGGATGCCTCGCTGCTGCATATCGAGCGCGACATCGAGCGCCTTTGACGCGTGGGCCTTGTCGCCCGTGACCTCGCTGAGCCTCACATAGCTCACAACGAGATCCCGCTGCCAGACCGGGTTGCCCGGATCCGAGGCGGCGAGCCGCTCGGTGATACGCATGGATGCACGGTAGCTCTCCAGCGTCCCGGGCAGATCGCCTTGGGCCCCCAGTACGTTGCCGATCATTTCGTGAGAGATCGACAGATCCCGCTGCCAGACCGGGTTTCCCGGGTCCGACGCGGCGAGACGCTCGGCGATGCCCAAGGATGCACGGTAGCTCTCTAGCGCTCCGGGCAGATCGCCCTGGGACCCCAGCACGTCGCCGATCTTTCCGTAGGAGAGAGACAGATCCTGCTGCCATTGTGCGTTGCTCGGGTCCGACGCGGCGAGACGCTCGGCGATGCCGATGGACGCACGGTAGCTCTCCAGCGCTCCGGGCAGATCGCCCTGGGCCCGCAGCACGTCGCCGAGCCGGTCGTGAGAGAAAGACAGCTCCCGCTGCCATTGTGCGTTGCTCGGGTCCGACACGGCGAGACGCTCAGCGATGCCCAAGGATGCACGGTAGCTCTCCAGGGCCCCGGGCAGATCGCCCTGGGCCCCCAGCACGTGGCCAACCCTTCCGTGAGAGATAGACAGATCGGACTGCCATCCTGCGTTGCTCGGGTCCGAGGTTGCTAGACGCCTAGCGATGCCCAATGATGCACGGTAGCTCTCCAGCGCCCCAGACAGATCGCCCTGGGACACCAGGACGTCGCCGATCTTGGAGTGAGAGGTCAGCAGATCCCGCTGCCATTCCACGCTGCTCGGGTCCGACGCGGCGAGACGCTCAGCGATGCCCTTGGATGTCCGGTATCTTTCCAGTGCCCCGGGCAGATCGCCCTGGGACCCTAGCACGTCGCCGATGAGGCCGTGAGAGGTCAACAGATTCTGCTGCCATTGTGAGTTGCTCGGGTCCGACGTGGCGAGACGCTCAGCGATGCCCAAGGATGCACGGTAGCTCTCCAGCGCCCCGGGCAGATCGCCTTGCGACTTCAGCACGCTGCCGATCAGGCTGTGAGAATCCGACAGATGCTTCTGCCAGACCGTGTTGCTCGGGTCCGACGCGGCGAGACGCTCAGCG
>JAAELT010000013.1 GCA_024226315.1 bacterium
CGCACGTCTTGGTCGTAAAACGTTCCATCGCGTGGCGACTCGATCTCTCGAACGCGCCAGACGTCGCCTTCACCTCGCTCTATGTGAACCACAACCGGGGTACTGACGCCGCTCCCATCAGCCGATTCACACACAGCCCACAAATACATCTCCTGATCCGCTTCTCCCCATATTTGCCACTCGCACAAAGTCGTGGGATCGTCGAAAAGTTGGGACACCAACGCTGATTCCAGGTCTTGCTCGTTTATGCTCACTCTTATCTGCCCCAGTGATTCCGCTTGTTCCATCTGAGCGCGCCGCTCCGCGATGCGCGCCAGGGCTGCGCCAGCGTCAAAATCGTGGGCAAAGATGCGCTCCTGCACGTCCGGCGGAAATAGCACACGCACGTCTTGGTCGTAAAACGTTCCATCGCGTGGCGACTCGATCTCTCGAACGCGCCAGACGTCGCCTTCACCTCGCTCTATGTGAACCACAACCGGGGTACTGACGCCGCTCCCATCAGCCGATTCACACACAGCCCAC
>JAAELT010000014.1 GCA_024226315.1 bacterium
TCACCGTCGCCTGGACGACGATGTTCGCCCGCGTGATGGTGGAGGTGGCGGTGGTCAACCGGCCGCTGCTGGGCCACCTGTGGATCCCGATGACCGCGGCCGGCGTCACCGGCCTCCTCTTCGCCCTGGCGCTCTACCTGCGCCAGCGCGGCGGCGAGGAGGAGTCGATGGACTTCAAGAACCCCTTCGAGCTCGGCCCGGCGCTGACCTTCGGCCTGCTCTACGGCGTCATTCTCCTGGTCTCGCGCCTGGCCCAGACCTGGCTCGGCGACGGCGGCGTCTACGCCTCGGCGGTGCTCGCCGGGCTCACCGACGTCGACGCCATCACCCTGTCGATGGCCGAGCTCTCCCAGCCCGGCGGCGACCTCGATCTCGGGGTCGCGGCGCGCGGCGTCACCCTGGCGGCGATGTCCAACACCGTGGTCAAGGGCGGCCTGATCCTCACCTCCGGCGGCGCCGCCTTGAAGCGCGCCATGCTCCCCGGCTTCGTGATGATCCTCCTCGCCGCCCTGGGCGCGGCGTTCCTGCTCTGATCAACGGCGCCGCCGGCACCGATTCCAGGGGCTCAGCTCACGGTCAGAACACGTGGCCGAAGCCGAGGTAGACCTTGACGTCGTCGTCGAGGTCGGGGCGGCAATCGAGGGGCACGGCGACGTCGAGGCGCAGGCGGCCGGCAGGGGTGTCGGCGCGTAGGCCGAAACCGGCGGCGGTGAAGAGCTCGGAGTCGAGAGCGTCGCGGGAGGCCCAGACGTTGCCGGCGTCGAAGAAGACGAGACCGGAGAGGAGGTCGCGCCAGAGCGGGAAGCGCAGCTCTTCGTTGAGGATAAAGAACACCTCGCCGCCGAGCGAGGTGCCGTTGTCGTCGAGCGGGCCCAGGCTGTCGGTGCGGTAGCCGCGCACCGAATACTCGCCGCCGGCGCGCAGGCGGTTGACGATCGGGATGTCGGTGTCGGCGAAGGGCTCCTGGAGGCCGAGGCGCAGGGACTGGGCCCAGGTCAGCGTGCCTGGAGTCCGGCTACCCTCGCCGAGCTCGGCAAGGGTGGTGAAAAGCTTGAGCTGGGTGAAGACCCCGAGCACCGAGTAGTCGCTGCCCAGGTCCTCGTGGGCGCCGAGCAGGTCAAGGCCGAAGAAGAGCCCGTCCGGCGACGGGACGCCGGACGCCCCGGCGCGTTGCCGGCCGCGGGTGTCGAAGGCGAGCTGCCAGCCCAGCGACGGGATCACCACCCGCTCTCCGGCATCCGGTTCGGCGTCGATGCCGGAGGCCGAGGAGCCCTCCTCGAAACGCAGATCCAGGAAGTGGATGTCCTGGTAGCGCAGATAGACGCGGTGCTGGGTGCGCGGGCCGAGAGGCGCGGTGACCTGAGCCCAGCTCTCGACGCTGCTGGTGGGGAGGTGCTCGGTCTCGCCTTCGACCTGGACCTCGAAGTCCTCGTTCTTGCCCTCGACGAAGACCTCGAGGCCGGCGCGGGTACCCAGGACCCTGGGGGCGGCGCCGTAGAGGCGCAGGCTCCGCTCGTCGGTGCCCGAGTAGATGGCGCGCAGCCCGAGGGTGGTGCCGCGGCCGAGGAAGTTGCGATCGATGACGTCGGCCACCACGCCGACGCCTTCGCCACTCTCCCAGCGGCCGCCATAGGCGACCTGGTAGCGCGGCTGCTCGCTGACCTCGAACACCACCGGCATCTCGACGGTGGCGTCCCCGCCGCCGGCCTCGGGCGGCGCTCCGCCGCCTGAGGTGGTGCGGATGCTCTCGAACTGGCCGGTGCGCGACAGCCGTGCGCGCGCCGCCGAGAGATCCTGCTCGCGGAAGACGCCGCCGGTCGCAAGGCCGGCGACCCGCTTGGCGAAGCTGGGACGGGTGGCGGCGAGACCCTCGAAGCGCACCTCCGAGACCCGGTGCTCGGGGCCGGGATCGACCGCGAAGCGCAGGGTCAGGTCGCCGCCCGGCGCTTCCCCGCCGGCGGCTTCCAGGGTGGTGTGGACCTCCGCCCCGGCGTGGCCGCGGGCGCGCAGCTCGTCCTCGATGGCGTGGGCGGCGCGGGTCACCAGGTCGGAGCGCGCCGGATCGCCCTCGGCGATCGGCAGCCGGGCCCGGATGCGGGCCGCCGAATCCGGCGGCAGGCCGGTGATCTCGATCTCGCGGACGTGCCGGCGGCGCCCCGGCTCGAGGTCGACGACCAGCCACCGGCCGTCGCCGTCGAGCTCGCGGCCGATGATCTCGGCCGACGGATAGCCCAGGGCCTTGAGCAGCTGTCGCAGGTAGCGGTCGGCGCCCTCGGCCGCCGCCGCCAGCTCGACCCGGGCCAGGCGCGACTCGAACTGGGCGGCCAGGGCCGCCGACTCCTCGGGCCCCAGGCCGAGGAGCTCGGGGGGGCCGGGATCGATCCGCCGGCCGCCTTCGCCGAGCACACGCACGGTCCGCGAGCCGTCCTCCCCCACCGTCACCGAGACCTCGACCCGCGGCTCCAGGAAGCCCGCGCCGCGCAGCGCCTTGACCGCCGAGCGCCGCATCTCCTCGAGCGCCGCGGCCTCGCCGGTGACGCGATAGACCTGGGCGATGGCCTGCCGGTCGCGCCGCGGCGGCTCCTCCCCCTCGAACTCGAAAGCCACCCGCGGGCCCGGCTCGACGGCCAGACGGAGCTCCACCTTGCGGCCCGCCGGCTCGACCGAGACCGCCACCCGCGCTTCCGGATGGCCCTGCCGGCGCAGCTCCTCCAGGGCGTCGACTTCAGCGTCGAAGGCCGCACCCTCGGGCAGGGGATCGCCCTTGCGCAGGCCGATCGCCCGGGTCAGGGAGCGGCGCGAGATGCCGGCCGGCGCCTCGACCCGTACGCGGCGCAGCCGGGGGCCTTCGTCCCCGCGCCCGCCGCCCCCCAGCTCGAGGATCTGGACCAGGGTGGCGCCTTCGTTGTTGTCGTCGTTGGTGAACAGCTGGCTGCGGACGCTGGGGGCGAAGGCGTAGCCGTGGAGATCGAGGATGTAGGTCTGGCCCTCGGCTTCGCGGGGATTCACCGAATAGACCAGGTCGGCGTTGGCCGACAGCCGCTGGGTGGCGGTCAGCCGTGCCTGGGTGTCGGTCTCGCCGAAGATCGGCAGCGGCTCGAGACTGAGCTCGGTGCGCGACAGGCCGCCAGTGAGCGCGCCGGCGATCCGGTTGGTGTAGTGGGTCACCAGACCCGACTCCAGCTCGTCGCCAACGTCGACGTCCGTGCCCGAGCGCTGGTTGTCCCAGAAGCCCCCGGCCCCGGGTCCGGTGTCGCCCAAGGAATTCTGCGGCAGACCACGGCGATGCTGCCGCAAGGTGGGATCCTCGAGCGAGCTGGTGGTCTCGAGCACCAGCCGGGGGGCGACCGCGGCGTCTCCCGAAAAAGCGAGCGACGCCTCGTCGATCCGCACCGTCTGCCCGTAACCGGTGATCCTGCCTCCCGGGTCGACCTCGATACGACCTTCGAGCAGCGGGTTCTGCAGCGTGCCGCGGACGCGCAGGCGGCTCCAATCGGCCCGCAAGTCGGCGAGGTTGTTCTTCACCCGCACGCCCTCGGCGGTGGTGACCGTGAGGTCGAGGTCAACGGCGCTGAAGAACCGCGCCTCCTCCGTATTGATGAGATCGGGAGCCAGCAACACGCTCAGCATCTCGCGATCGATCTGCAGGTCACGGCGCAGGACGCCCCTCTCGATCACCAGGTCGCCGGTGAGGAGGGAGGGGCCGCCGCGCGGCCGCTTCAGCTCGAGCTCGCCGCTGGCGCGCACTGTGAGGCCGTAATCCACCCGGTAGCGAACGTCCTTCGCCGACGCCCGCAGCGCCAGACCCGCCTCCCGGTCCACGCTGCCCGAGCCGGTCATCGTGCCGCCGTTGAGCCGCGCCCGGAAGCTGTCCAGTGAAGTGCCCCCACGGCTGGTGGAGAGCTCGATCACCGGATCCTCGATGCGGGTTGCATAGGGGCTGGCATAGAACAGCGTGGCACCCGTACCGTCCAGCCGGCCCTCGGCCACCGGCGCCGACAGCGGTCCGCGGATCCGCAGCTCGATTTCGGCAACACCCGACGCCTTGCCTTCGAGCAGAGCCTCCAGCCTGGAAGTGTCGAAGCGGCCCGAGAGATCGAACGCGAGATCCTCGACCAGGGCGGCGAGCCCGTCCTCGGGGCTCCAATCCGCCCGCGTACTCTGGGCCAGATCGAGACTGCCGGACGCCATCAGGGTTCCGGAAGCATCAGCCAGCAGACGGGCCGGGCGCAGCTCGAGCCGCCCGTCCGCCAGCTCGAGCCGTAGACTCTCGGCCGCCTCCAGCGTACGTTCCGGGCCTTCGAACGCCAATCCCGAGACTTCGATCGAGCCGGCGGCGGCGAACGGGTCCGCCAGGTCGACCTGCAACGTTCCGTCGAAGGTTGCGCGCGGACGGAGCGCGTCCTCTTCGAGCGCGAGGAGCGGCAAGAAGGGTTCGAGCTGGAGGCCGGACAGGGCGAGCAGAACCTCGCCGGGGGCGGCCTCGCGTTCGCCGGGCTCCGGCTCCCCATCCGATTCCGACCAGGACGCAGGCAGCGGCGCACGCACCACGGCGACCGGGCGTAGCTGGGCTCCGACCGGCTGGAATTCGATCTCCGCCTGCAGCACCTCAGTCTCCAGCCGCGCCCCGGTTTCGAGCGAGACCGTGGCGATCACCCGCTCGAGGGTCTCGATCGGCTCGGCCAGCTCCAGCCGCAGCTCGCCCGACCCTGGGAGCAGCCGCTCGGACGGCCGCCAGTCGAAGCGGCCCTCGCCGGTGAAGGGCTGTCCGGTGCTCAAGGCGCCGGTGAGAGCCTCGATCTCGAGGCTCTCGCCGTCCGAGCGCGCCGCCAGATGCAGAGGCTCGATCGTCGGGCCCGTGCCGATCGACAGGCCGCGGCCGTCGAGCTCCAGCTCCGCCCGGGGGGCATCGAGCGATCCGCCGAGCCGCAGCACCGCGTCGACGGTGCCGGCCAGGCCTTCGCCTTCTTCTTCTTCCGTGGAGAGGTCTTTAGTGGAGAGGTCTTTGGTGGAAAGCGTGAAACGCGCCAGGTCCAGCTCCGCGATCGTGAGGAGCGCCTCACCGGAAAAGAACGTCGGTGCCGACGCGACCTCGCCACGAGCCGTGAGGCTGATGCTCTCGCCATCTCCCGGGCGCCAGCCGCCGTCGAGCTCCACCGACGGGCCGAGCACGGGTCCCCCGCCGCTGGCGGCCAGGTTCGCCTCACCGGTCCACAGCGAGGCGGCGGGGCCATCCGCCGCCAGCGAAGCCGGCAGCTCCCCCTCCGGGAACAGAATCCGCCAACGGCGCCGCAGGCCCTCGGCCGACGCCGCCAGGTCCGGAAGCTCCAGATCGACGCGCAAGTCCCGCAGCCGCAGGTCTCGCCACCAGGCATCCGCCAGGTCGCGCACGTCGGCGACCAGCAGCTCGCCCGCGATGCTCCGCTGCCCCGCTTCGGCGGGCAAGAGCGCGGCGTCCAGCTGGAGGTGGACTCGGGCGGGCTCGTCCGAGCCGATCGTGGCCACGCCGCCGAGCGTCCGCGCCGTCCATTCGAGCAGCGGCTCGGCGTCCAGGAGCCAGGTGCCGCGCGACTCGATCTCCGGGCGGCGCAACGGTCCCTCGGCCTGGGCCGTCGCACGCAGCTCGCCCGCCGGCCGGAAGCCACCCGGCGCGCCGGAGTAGCCCAAGCGCTCCACCATCGCGGCCAGGTCGGGGATCTCCAGATCCAGCCGCGCCTCTTCGAGCTCGCCATCGGCGAGATCTGCCCAACCCGGCGCCAGCAGCCGGGCCGCGACCTGACGCCGGCCAGCGTCGGCCGGCAGGATCTCGGCCTCCACCGCCAGACGAACCGGCGCGCCGGCCTGGTCCTCGATCGACCGCACGCCGGCCGTCACCAGCTGTTCGTCGCCCCGTTGCCAGTCGACGGCCGCATGACCGCCGAAGTGGCGCAGCACCGATTCCTCGGCGGCTGTGCCGCTCCTGAGGTCGAGAGCGAAGTCGACGTCGGCGTCCACCATGATCTCAGTACCGGCGGGATCGAAGAGATCGATCGACGACGCCAGCAGGGGCTGCAACAGCTCACCGGGCAGCTCCCGCGCGTCAAGGCGCAGGCTGCCCAGGAGGCGCTTTCCTTCACTCAGGCTCAGCTCACCCGACGCGTCGAGCCCGCCGCCCGAGGTGAGGTCGGGAAACAGTCGCGCCGGCTCCATGTGGAGATTGACGGCCAGCTGCATCGGCTCACCCGCGGCGTCGGCGCCACCGGCTCCCTCGAGCCTCAGGCCGTCGCCGACGAGCTCCAGCGCCTCGACGCTCATCGCACCGTCCGCCGTTCGTGCCACGGCGGCGCGCAGCGTCGCCGCGATCGGCGGGCGCCGCGCGCTCGCCGCCACCAGCTCGGCGCCAGTGACCTCAAGTCTCAGCTCCTCGGCACGGTACGATCCCTCGACGCCGATGCTCTCGGCACTGTAGCCGTTGAGCCACATCTCGAGATCGGCCGGCAGGTCTCCGGAGATCACCGAGCCACCCCTGACGGTGAACGATTCGATGTCCAGGCTCCGACCGTCGCCGGCATCTTCCTCCGGCGCGGTGGCGTCGAACTTCGGCAGGGCCACCCCCAGATCGAGCCGGGGCTCCTCGATGTGCACCGAGCGCAGCACGATCCGGCCGCCGAGCAGCGATCCCCAGCGTGGTGACGCCCGCGCCTCGGCCACGGTCAGGAAGGGTCGATCGGCTCGCAAGGGCTGATCGGCCCCCGCCCTCACCTGCTCCGCCGGTGCGCGGGCCGCGATCCCGACGAAGACGATCTCGCCCGTCGGCGGGTGAGGCCAGAAATCCTCGACCGTGACGCGCAGCCCGGTCGACTCCTCGATTGCTGCCTGCGCCCAGTCGAGCATGGCCCGGCGCCCGGACCGCGAGCGCAGCGCGAAGAACAGCAGCGCGACCGCCAGTGCTGCGCAACCGGCCACCACGGCGATCCGCACGATCCACCGCCGGCGCCTCGCCGTCCGCCGAGCGTCCGCGCTCATCTTCCCCTCGGTTCTGGCCACGGTGCTACGGCGGATCCGCGACGATCCTTCCGTCCTCGGCCACCGCGCCAGGCAGCTCCAGGCCCTCGGCGAGCGCCATCACCCGCCCGAAGATCGCCGACCGCTCGCGCCGCAAACGCTTGATGGCGGCGACGCGCCGGGCGCGGGTCAGGCGCACGCGAATCGCCCGCGCCACCGACTGGGCGAGCCGCAGGTAATAGAGGGCCACGGCACAGCCGAGTGCGCTCAGCAGGAAGGCGAGCACGCCGGTCAAGACCGGCGCGTTGGGAATCTTCGGATACGAGGCGTGCAGCAGGCTCTGCCCCCAGCCGACCAGCAGCCCGACCACCAACCAGGTGAGAGGAAACACCAGCGCCCCGACCAGCATCTTGATCGACGCCTCGTCCTTGTCCTTCTTGGCCGCCATCTTCGCCGCCGCCAGCACGAGCAAAGCCGGCGGCAGGTTGACGGCGTAGCCGATCACCACCAGCGTGGGCAGGAAGAGGTACACCAGGACGGCCTGCACCGCCACCAGCAGCCCCTCCCAGATCGAGCCCGGCCCCGGACTGTAATCGAGCTCGTGGTCCTGCAGTCCCAGGGAGCGCATCTCGTCGTCGTAGCGCCGGATGTCGGTCATCACGCCCACGACCTTGTCGGGATCGGTCTCGAGCCGCTGACCGTAGCCCTTCCAGAAGCGCGCGAATCCCAGCACGCGCTCCTCCATGTCGGGCCGCTCGGGCTCCGCCCCCGCCTGAGCCGCGCGCTCGGCACGCATCAGCTTCCGGGCCCGGTGCATCAAGTGGTACAGCTCCCAGGTCTCGGTGCCGTAGACCACCTCGTGCAGCACCTGATCGACCTCGCCCAGGAGCCGCCGGTAACGCTCCCGGCGGTCCTCGACCGGCGCGTCGGCCGCGAGTGGTCGGAGAAGCTCCGGCCCCAGCTCCAACGGCGGGTGGAAGGCCACCAGCACGTTGGACCCGAACAGCCGCTTCTGGTCGTAGTGCAGCCCCACCGGCAGGATCACCGGCAGCGGCATGCCCGCCGGCACCAGCTCGCGGGCCCGGTAGTAGAGGCTGGCGACGCCGGTCTTGAGCGCCTGAACATCGGGCCGGTCGTGGCTGATGCCCTCGGGAAACAGCGCCGCGAACGAACCGTCGCCGATCGCCTGGGCGAGCGCGTCCAGGCTGCGCTGGTTGGCCGCCTTGCGCTTCTCCGGCTTGCGCCCTTTCTCGGCGTCCTGCTTGCGGTAGATCGGCACCGTGCCCATGCCGCGCATCAGGGAGCCCAGGATCGGGATCTTGAACAATCCGTGACGGGCGCCGAACACCACTCGGCGCGGCAGTTGGGTGAAGATCAGCCCGGGGTCGATCAGACCGTTGGGATGCCAGGCGACGATCAGCCCGCCGCCGGTCTTCGGCACGTGCTCCAGTCCGCTGACCTGGACCTGCCGGAAGAACAGCCACACCAGGGACCGGACCAGCTTGACGATCCAACGATAGGCGCGGGGCAGCTCCTCCGTGTGCTCCATCGCCGGCGTCTCCGACACTCCGGTCACTCCGCGATCGAGCCGTCGCGCGACATCAGCACGGCGATCGGCCTGGTGCTGGGAAACAGCGAGCAGACGATCATCAGGTTCACCATGATCGGCACGGCGAGGAACATGCCGGGCACCCCCCACAGCACGCTCCACAGCACCAGCGAGAGGATCACCGCCAGCGGGCTGAGATTGAGCGACGAGCTGAGGAACCGCGGCTCCAGGATGTAGGCCACCAGGAACTGCAACGCCGTGATGCCGATGATCACAAACAGAACACGCCAGAGGTCATCGAACTGCACCAGTGCCTGTAGAGAAGGCAGGGTCGTAGCCACGATCGAGCCGATGTTGGGAATGAAATTGAGGATGAAGATCAGCAGCGCCCAGAAGCCGGCGAAGTCGAGTCCGACAGCCGCCATCAGCGCGTAGCTCGACACCGCCACCACCAGGCTCACCAGGCTCTTGAGCGCCAGGTAGGTGCGGGTGTCGCGGCCCAGGCGATCGAGCAGCCGGTTGAAGCGCGCGCGGCGCTCGGCCCTGGGAAACAGCATGTCCAGCTTCTTGCGGAACATCTTCTCTTCGATGAACAGGAAGAACAGGTACACCGCCACCAGACCCGCCTGCCCCACCAGGCCGGCCAGCGCGGCGGCGCTCTTGGCGACGATCTCGGATACCTCGAAGCTCGACACCAGGGTCTCGACCGTCGGCGGCCGGTCGATGCCGAAGCGGTCGAAGCCCTCCGCGATCTTCTGCTCCAGGCTCACCTGGTAGTCCGGCGCCACCTGCACCAGCTTCTGGATGTTGGCGCCGACGATCTGACCGACCACCGAGGCGGCGCCGACGATCGTCACCAGCGCCAGCGTGAGCGCCGCCCACGGCGGCAGGCACCAGCCGCCCAGCGGCAGCCGCCGGAAGGCCTGCGCCAGGCTGCGGATCAGGTGCCACAGGAACACCGCCAGCACGAACGGGATCAGCAGATCCCTGGCCGTCACCAGCATCACGATCACGAGGGCGGTGAAGATGACTGTGGAGGTGACGCGCATGATTCGAAATCCCGGCCGGACGTGTCCGGCGGCTCGCTCTCCGCGAACTCGCGGAGTCTATCGAATCCGGGGCGCCGGAGCCGTCAATCCGGGCCGATGCGCTCGCCGAGGCGGCCAGGCACGGGCGCGATGAAGGACTTGCGGAACGCCTCCAGCTCGCCGAAGGCGCTCTCCGGATAGACCTTCAGGACGTTCTTCATTTCCTCCAGGCCTCGACGGTGGTCGTCGCTCAGGTCGGAGCGGCGGTTCAGGCAGCGGTCGATGGCACCGGAGGCCATGCGCAAGCTGTCGTCGAGCGGCGCGGCGTGACGGCTGCGGAGCTGTGCCGCGTCGATCGTGACGGCGACGATCTCGCGGGCGAGGCCGTCCGTCAGGAGTTTGCCGAGGGCGGTCTCGAAGCGGTCGAGGGCGCGGCGCATGTCGCCGATGCGGGCGTAGAGGTGGCCGGCGACCCAGGCGGCGCGGGCGCGCACGTCTTGCCAGCGACGGACGCCGCGGATCCTGAGCAGGAACCGTTCGAGAAACTCGAGGGCGACGCGGTCGTCTTCGATGCCGCCGCCGCCGACGTAGATGGCGAGCAGCGCCGGGGTGTCGAGGAAGAAGCCACGCGGCGAATCGAGGGACAGCTCGAGCAGAGTGCGGCCGGCGTCACGGATAGCGCGGGCGCGCTGGCCGTCGTGGTGGTAGGCGATGCCGCGCACGAAGTAGATCCGGCCCACAGTGTCCGGGTCGAGCAGGGAGCCGCCTTCGCGCAGAGACTGGTTCAGCACCCGCAACGCCTCGACGGGCTGCCGCAGCTCGCCGAGCAGATCGCCGTCGCGCCGGAACCAGTCGCTACGGCAGCGGCGGCAGCAGGCGAGCGCCTGATCGCGGACGCCGTCGAGCACCTTGCGTGCCCAGAAGTAGTCCACGCGGGCGATGTAGGCATGGGCCAGCACGCCGTGGCCGCGGTGGATCAGGTGCGGGTCGCCGTGGAGCTCGGCCATCTCCACCGCGCGGCGCGCCAGCTCGAGCGCGGCCGGGGCGATCATGAAGGCCTGGTGCTCGCAGCGGTCGAAGAATCCGTCGCAGAAGCCGGGCTTCTGGAACCAGCCTTTGTCGAGCGCCAGGCGTGGCTCTTTCTCGGCCTGGGTGAGGACTTGATGGAGTGCCTTGTGGGTCTTCATGCGTTTCACCTCGCTTCGGCCGGCCGCTCCGTCGCCGGCGTTCCTATGAAGTCTTCGATCCAGGCCCTGGAGCGTGCCAGTCCCTCGGCCCGCCGGAGCCGGCGCAGGATCGTCGCGAGGCGCCGCTGCCGGGTCATGAGCGGAACGCGCTCGAACCGCGCCGCGCACACCTGGACGAGCGCGGCGATGTTGGGTGTCGGCAGCACTTTGGCCGGATCGCGCCACGGGGTGCGTCGCTTCTCCAGCCGGTCGAGATCCCAGCAGGCCTTCCGGATCACCTCTTCCATCTCGCCCGGCTGCACGCCGAAACGCCTCGCTAGCTCGACCAGCTCCGGGTGCCACGAGCTGCCGCTGATCGCGGCGAGCTGGGGACGCAGCAAGGCGGGATGCTCGGTGCCCACGAGCTCCAGCAGGGCGACGACCGCGCTCGGCGGGCCGCCGGTCATCGATCCCAGGCGGTAGAAATCCCTCTCATCGGGAGGACTCTGGCATGGATCGAGCCTCCGAAGGTGTCTGTGGCTCTGAAAGATCCAGAGGAAAACGGAACTCTAGCTCTGCACTCCAGCTCTGGAAGCTGGGTAAGCTCGCCCCAGGCGCGCGGATTCCGCCGTGGTGGCGGAGGTTCTGTCGTGGCCTGGAAGGAGCTAGGAGATGAAGAACTGGAGTGCGAAGGATTCAGCGTCGACGTTGGGCTCGTTCATCGATCCGAACGGCCGAGTTTCCGCAATTGGACCTCTGATCGACCTTCGGCGTACGGCTCCGGAGTACGGCCCTCAGATAGACCCTTTGGGGTAGGTGCGAGATATCGCGTGATTGCCTCGGGGGGCCGGATTAGAACCGATCCCCTTTCACTCGTGAATCCTGGAGAGGCGAACCCCTAGGTCTCTAACCAGATAGTCAACATGTAGCCTCGCCTCCTTCAGGACCTCTGTCGAGAGACTATTGCGGGCTATCGCATCGGCGAGGAGCTTGCGCGCGAGAATGGCTTCGTCGCGAATTCTGAGCACGTCGAGTACCGGAATAACCTCCTCGGCCAGAGCCGCTATCCCAGGTCGGTGATCCTCAGAATAGAGGACGGCCAAGTCTAGAGAGACGATGGCCCAGAAACCTCTCTCGCCCAGCTCCTGGAAACCGGATCGTGCCTCCAAGAAGTGCTCTTCAGCGGCTCCGATGTCTCGGAGCCCTTTCTTCACCAGCCCCGTAAGCCAGATGATCTGATACCTGACTATTGGCTCAGTCTCAACGGCGCAAAGCTCGTCGGCCATCGGCAAGAGTTGCTCCGCTAGCTGGTATTGCCCAGAGAAAGTATAGGACGCCGCGAGGTTCTGCCGAACGGCAAGTAGGAGTCGACTATCGTGCGGGTCGATGAACTCCATCGCTCTCTCGAAATCACCGATTGCAGCGTCAGTATGTCCCTGGCAATTACAAATACTCGCCCGAAGCACGAGAACCGTCGCGAGAAGGCGCGAGTACCTTTGGTCTGGCAGTCGGATCGACTCGATTAGGACGATCGCGTGACTGGCTAGGTTCATCGCTTCCTCGAAACGATGCTGGGTCGATCGCAGGCCTGCCTTGATCGTGAAGAGCTCAGCCTCAGTCAGGTACGAACGTCTTGCTGATTTGTCCCACTGCGCATCGGACTGTCGAATAGCATCCTCAGCGCCGATGAAATCCTCCCGCAATCGACGAGCATTTGCCAGTCTCGCCCAACCTATAGCTTTCAGTTCCGGAAGTTCTTTGCCAAAGACAGTTGCGCAGCTATCTACGCTCTCCAGCGCCAGCTCCGCCAACTGCACTCCACGCTCGCGATCCCGACGCCCCTCGATCCGGCTCTTCGTCGACAGCAGCTCGAACAGCTCCCGGCCGGCGTCACCGAACCGCTCCCGGATCGTCGCCGCCTGATGCTCCGGTTCGAGATCCCGGATCTGCACCCAGATCTCCTCGGGATCGAAACGACCGGATCTGTCGGCGCTCGCGTCCGGCTCGGTTACCGACGCGCCGGCCGGCTCGGTCAGCACAAAGTCCTTCGGGTGCTCGGCCACGAGTCTGCGGATGAGCGTCTCGGTCCGATCAGGATCGAGGCGACCGTCGAGGGCCTGGCGCAACTCGATGGAGCTGAGCTCCTCGACGTCCGTTTCGGGGCGGTCCGAGGCATGATCCCGCCGGTAGGCACGAGGCTTGGCTTTGTAACGCTTACCGAACTTGCGCGCGAAGAACTGCGGCGACGAGAATCCCAACAGCTCGGCGATCATCCCGATCTCGAGCCGGGTCGTGGTCAGCAGCTCTTTCGCGACCGCGAGCTGGCGCTCCCTCACATATTGACTGGGCTTCAGCCCCAGCTGACGGCGGAAGCGCGTCACCACCGAGTTGTCGCCCACCTTGCACGCGCGCTTCATCTTCGCGACTCTGAAGCCCTGGTCGAGGAAATGCTCCTCGATATAGGCCAGGAGCGGCTTCAATTCCCCGGGCGCCAGCTGCCGGTCGCGCCGGATGAGGCGCTTGGCCGCGGCGGCCGCCTTGTCCCGTTGAGCTTCCATGCGACTCGAGAACATCGAATCTCCCACAAAGATCTGACGGGGCTTTTATAGCAGAATCTCTCGTTTCGGCGAAAGATCTTGGCTGAAAAGACCAGAGGACGCGGAAAGGCCCCGGGAGACACGACGCCTCCCGAGGCCGGATTGACGAATCGGACGTGATGACAACGCCTCGGAAGGCTCAGGCCTCCGAGGTCTCCGCCGGAGCGGCGGACGCGACCGGCTCGGACTCGCCCTCAGTCGGGCTGGCCTCGTCGGTCTGGGTCTCGTCGCTCACAGGCCCCGGCTGCTCGCCCGACGCGGAGCGGCGGGGAGGATCCGGATGGCGGATCCGATCGGCTAGCTCGTCGCGGCCGGCCAGGCGGTAGTAGCCCTCTTGGATGCGGGTCACGTTGACGTAGACGCGACGATGCGCCTCCAGCGCTTCCCGCTTGGCCAGCAGCGACTCGTCCAGACGCTTGCGCATCTCTTGAATCGCCAGGGTCATCTCCTCGAGCTGCAGGATCTCATCCTGCAACGCATCCGCCAGCAGCCCCAGGTCGAGGGCGACCTGCCCGGAGCGCGGGTCGCCGACCTGGGACGCCAGCTCCGGATCGCGCATCCGATCGAGGACCTCGAGCGCCTGCTCCCGGACCGCCACGTGACGGACGGCGGGAGGGGCGTCGAGGCCGACGAAGGGAAGAGACTCCTCCCCGTAGGTGCCGGTGAACGACCGCCGCAGATCGCGGTGCCGACCCTTGAGGGTCTTGATCTGGCCGCGCCGCTCCTTGCGGAGCTGGCTCAGCTGGATCTTGTTCACGCGGTGATCCCGATCGGCCTGCCGGACTTTCGACATCGACCGTTGGAGAAGAGAAACGTGGGTATCTTGCAGCAGATCCCAGTCGGGCACGGCAGCGCCCTCCCCTTCTCCCTCGGGGGCCTCGAGAATCGACTTCAGCTCGGCGCTGATGACCGGCTTCTGGACGAGAGTCGACGCGATGACGAACTCGGTTTGCTCCAGAACCTGGAGCACCTCTTTGGTGGTTTGGCTAGACATAGCCATTCTCCTCTACAGTGCCCGATCAAGCTCGGGCGGTGGTTTGAACCGCGAGCCCCCACGCCGGGGCCTCGCTTCCTAGCCCGGCCTGCGCCTCGTGGCGCCGCTGTCCCGAGCTCGATAAAAAGTGTACGGAGCCGCGGGATGCATTTGTAGATCGGACGGGATTTGCCGAATCCCTCGGGGGGCGACCGAGACCGCCCGCGAGCGCGAAGCCAGGTCGCGACATGCACTCGAAGCCGAGAGGTAACCCCGCGCCCGACGGGTTTTGCCTAATCCCCTCTCTCCTGGAAACCGCCGCAACGCTCCCGTTTCGGCGGTTCAACTCGCTCGGGAGCACCGAATCCGACCGGATTCGGAGATTCGATCGACGCGAAATCGCCAGATCCGGCCGGATTCGCTGGTTCGACTGAGGAGATTTCAACGAATCCGCTCGGATTCGCTCGTTCGATGCCCGGCGAGCCGACGAATCCGGCCGGATTCGCGGACTCCGGACAGGTCTGACGGCCGAAACGGTCGGATTCGCCGGTTCCGAGACGATCGAACCCGCGAATCCGCTCGGATTCGGAGCTCCGGAGCAAGTCGAAAGGCCGAAACCGAGCCGATCCGCGGAAGCGGAGGCGCCGCGGCGGGCGCCGCCGGGCGAGTATGAGAGGATGAAGCTAACCCGAGCCTCGCTCGAATGGACTCCAACACGGGGAGAGCCTCGCGCTCTCGCTGATCTGATCTGTATTCGCTGATCGACCCGTTGGAGGAGATGATGTTTCGGTTCCGCTGTTCGACCCGCCTGCTGATCGCCCTCGCCCTGACGGCGCTAGCCGTCCCGGCACCGGCCGAGCCGACCGCCGAGGATCCAGCCACGCTGTGGCAGAAGGTCCGTTCCGCCACCCTCGAGCCCGACCGGGCGGTGACGGTCAGGAGCCTCAAATTCAATACCGGCATGGCGGACCTCGAAATCCGCGAGGGGACGCTGTTCCCGGCCGCGCCGATCGGCGAGCGAACGGTGGAGATGGTGTTCATCGGGAGCGCGAAGCTGACGCTCGAGCCGCCGGACGAGATCGAGGCGGGGCAGCTGGACCTGTTCACCGGCAGCCGCGACCTGGATGAGGAAATCACCGAGGCCGCCCTGGTGATCACCGTCGACGCCGCGACCGACGCCCTGCTCTCCCGCCCGCTCGCCGAGACGGACGCCGCCACCCGCGACCGCGCGCAGGAGATCTTCGACACCTGGACGCGGCGGCCCGAGCGCCGCCTGCTGGGCGTTGCGAGCGCCATCTTTCGCGACGCGCTGGCAGATCCCTTCAAGGAAGGCTACTTCGCCGGCTGGTTCCGCGGCGAGGAACTGGGCGAGTTCCTCTACCTGGTGGAGCCCGACG
The DNA here is from genome assembly GCA_024226315.1 of bacterium. Lineage (GTDB taxonomy): Bacteria > Acidobacteriota > Thermoanaerobaculia > Multivoradales > J023 > JAAELT01. The sequence goes on from JAAELT010000014.1 coordinate 15,695, forward strand.
CCCCCGAGCAGGTCCGCATGGGCCAGTTCACCTCTCTGGAGGCGACCCAGAAGGAGGAACGGAAGATCAAGCGCGAGCTGCATCGCGCCAAGCGCAAGGGACGCCTGATCGGCCTGTCGGTCGAGAACCTGGGGGTCTGGGATACCTGGCTGTCCACCGCCCGCGTCGACGCCCAGGGCGCGCCCAGACCCGGCACCGAGGCCTTCGAGCCCGAGCACTACGAGCTCGACCTGGCGCTCACGGGTCGCGAGCTCGAGCTGAAGGGCCGCACCCGGATCCATCTGCGAGCGCTCTCCAGCGTCGCCCGGGTGGTGCGGCTGCTGGTCCACTCCGACCTGCGCATCCGGCGCGCCGCGATCTCCGGCGGCGAGGAGGTCTTCTTCCGCCAGTCAGAAGACGTCGAGCTGGCCGATCCGCTGGCCGAGGTGCTGGTGGTGCTGCCCACCCCTCCGGCCGCGGACGGGCGTTTCGTGATCGAGCTCGAGTACTCGGGGCTGCTGCTCAACCAGGCCAAGTCCAAGACCTGGGCGCTCGGCGACACCATCTACTGGCACCCCCACGCCGGCACCGTCGACCGTGCCACCTACGACGTGACTTTTCACTGGCCCGCGGATCTCGACCTGATGTGCGGCGGCAAGCTGGTGGATCGAGGCACCGAGGCCGGGCAGCGGCGCTTCGAGCGCCGGCGGATCGAGCGGCGCACCTTCGGCACCAGCTTCGAGATCGGGCGCTTCCGCAAGCTCACCGGCAAGGCCGGCGACGTCAGCATCACCCTGGCGATCGACTCCCAACTCGCCAAGCAGGAGGACAAGAAGAGCCAGGAGGTGCTGCTCGAGACGATCATCGACTCGGTGGGCTACTTCGAGGAGACCTTCGGCCCCTATCCGCTCGACGAGCTCGTGGTGGTCACCGCGCCCCGGGGCTTCTCGCAGAGCCTGCTCGGCTTCATGACCCTGGCGTCGCTGGGCATGACCGAGGAAGGCCTGTTGACCTTTCTACTGGGGTTCGAGGACCGCCGGGCCGTGATCGCCCACGAGGTCGCCCATCAGTGGTGGGGCCACGTGGTGCCTTGGAAGAGCTACCGCGATCAGTGGATCAGCGAGGCGATGGCTAACTACGCGGCGATGCTCTACGCCCGCCACCGGCTCGACGGCGTGTACCTCCGCGGGCCGACCTTCGGCTGGCAACGGGCCCTGACCAGCACGGTGGCGGGCGGACGCCCGATCGAGTCGCTCGGGCCCCTGGTGCTCGGCGAGCGGCTATCGTCCAGCCGCTCGGCGAACGCCTACCAGGCCATCGTCTACCAGAAGGGCGCCGTGGTGCTCGACATGCTGGCCCGTGCCTACGGCGAGAAGGCCTTCGTCGAGATCCTGCATACCCTGACCGAAGCGGTGGCGTTTCGCCCGATCTCGACCGCCGACTTCGTCACCGCTCTCGAGCGCATCACCGGCAACGACCTGGGCGGCTTCGCCGACCAGTTCATCTACGGCACCGGGCTGCCCGAGGTGTACTACAGCTACGAGTTCGAACCGGCGGCAGACAAGTGGCGGGTGCGCGGCGTGGCGCGCCAGAGCTCGCCCTACCGCTACGCCTACCGGGTGGTCGAGCGTGACGGCAGCTTCGACGTGCTGCGCAGCCGCCTCGACCAAACCGAGCTCTCGGCTTCCACCCTTTTCGTGCCGGTGCAGATCGCGATCTTCAAGCCCGACGCCAAGCAGGGCACTGGCGACAAGAAACGGGGTCTCGATCCACGCCAGGTGGGCAACGCCATGGTCATGGGCCGCCTGGCGCTGCGCGGCGAATCCAGCGACTTCGCTTTCGAGCTCGATTACGAGCCCAAGGAGCTGTGGCTCGACCGCAAGGAGGAGGTCTTCGGACGCTTCTACAACGAGAGCCGCCACCCCAAGCGGATGCTCTTCTACCGCGGCTACGATCAGGCTTCTGCCGGTGAGCACGCCGAGGCCGAGCAGCTCTACCGAGACGCCCTGGCGGCGGACGTCTTCTCCGGCCCGAGCTACAACGAGACCCGCACGCCGAAAGAGCTCGAGCAGGAAGCGCAGCGGCTCGACACCTGGATCCGTTTGCGCCTGGTGCGCCTTTACCTCGACCAGGGCCGCACCACCGACGCCCGCACTACCTTCGATCGCCTGGAGAGAGGCCTCGGCGGCGGCCAGCGCCGAGCCTTCAAGAACCGCATCCGCTACCTCGAAGCCCGCCTGGCGATCAACGAGGGAGACCACGAGACAGCCTACGCGCTGCTCAACAAGAAAGCCCTGCGTCGCAGCGTCCGCGGCAGCACCGAGGGCCTCCTGCTGCTGGCCATCGCGGCCCGCGAGACCGGCCGGACCGCGGAGTCCGAATCCGCGGTCGAGGACGCGAGCGAAAAAGGGGCGGACGTGACGACGCTGGCGGGCAGTTGAGGAGCGAGCTACGCCCAGAGCCTAACCGTGAAGCGATCGTCTTCTTCGATCAGATCCGGTTCCTTGCCGTTGTGATCGAGCATGCCGCGGATGATCTTGCGCGGCACGCCGAGGCCGGTCGCTTCGATATACCGGTAGTCTCGCAGAACCTCCTTGATCAGCTCGTTGCGCGTGGCCCGGTAACCGGATCTCATCTTTTCGACCGTCACGGTATTGGGAAGGTTACCGGGCGAGATCACTTCGAGCCGATCGCCGTAGATCGACAGCTCGATGTCGGTGACGGCGATGGTGTAGTCCCGATGTGCGATGGCGTTGACCACTGCTTCACGAACCGCCTCGATCGGATAGGTCCATCGATCCTGGCGCCTGCCTCCGTCGTCGATCCACGATTCGACCCGGCTGTTGCGCCGCAGAAAATCCATCGCCTGCCCGATCAGACCGTTCTCGACGACCTCTCCCTCCGCCGAGAGCAGAGGGACGATCGGGCCGCGCAGGACTGCGCGCTCGATCGCGGCGTAGTCTTTCTCCTCGCCCGAATAGGCAACCGCGGTGATTCCGGCCTGCGGCATGAACCGATTCGGCTTACGACCCATGAGGAGGATTGCGCCGGTCGTCGGAACGGCCCGATTCCTCTGTTGGAGCATGAAGTCTGTATTGACCAGCAGCTGGGACGCTGCTTCGTCGTCCCCGTCGGGAAAGCCCTGCCCGCGGATGTCACGGAAGTAGTTTCCCAGCCGACGAGCGTCCAGGTCTGCGATCCCACTCCCGGGGGCTGCTTTCAGGTCGTAGCGCACCAATCCCGAGGACTGGTAGAGGCGTGCCTCTTCCTCGCGCGATGCCGCCCTCGAGGTCGTACCGACGCGCACCATCGTGACCCAGGCGCCACCCTGCTTGGCTTTGTATGGCTTGTCGGGGCTGTCGTCCGGAAGAGCGATGATCCCGACGTGCCGCTCCTGATCCCATACCAGCGTTTCCCAGTAGGGAATCACCGGCGGTTGAAGGTGGTGCCTACTGACCTCCATCACCCACTCCTCGACCTTTTCGAGGTCGCGGCTGAGGCCGGTGACGCTTCCATCGTCCTCGACTCCAAGGAGGACGCAACCGCCTGCAAGATTGAGCAGGGCCGCCATCTCTTTGGCGAGGCTCTGGGGATGCACGTCGTCGCGTTTGAACTCGACGCCCGAGCTCTCGCCATTGCGCACGAGCTCTGTGAGCTCAGTCTTCAGCATCGAACCGCCTCAGCATCAAACCTCGAATCTCCGTTCGTCGAAAGCGGAGCGACCGCCCTTGCTCTATGCTAGACCAAGAGGCAGGAGACCGCAGCTTCGCACATGTCAGCCCGGGTCGGGTGCCTCCGCCACCTCCGACGGCGACGCGGCCTCGGCGACGGGCGGCTCCTCGACAGCCGGTCCCTCCTCTGACGACGCTCCGTCCGCCCAGCTCTCGGCGACCTTTTTCTCGTACCACTTCTTGACGCCGGTGACCTTCCAATCGCGCTCGGTGCCTTCGAGCTCGAGGCCGATGGGGATGCCGTGGAAACGCAGGTAGAGGATGCCGCGACGGTCGCCTTCACCCATTTCGATCTCGGCCAGGCCCTCGAGCTTGCGGCCTTCGAGGCTCAGGTCGCGCAGCGACCAGCGGTCGCGCTCCCGGGCGACGTTGCCGTGGACCCAGACGTCCTTGACGGTGAGGATGCGCTCGAAGCGCTGCAGCCAGGCCTTCATCTCGGCGAAGAGGGCGATCACCGGCCGCGAGTCACGCATGCCGATGTCGACCTCGGCGGTGAGCCTGGGCTCGTCGCCGAGCTCGACGACGCCCTCGGCCACGTCGATGGTCATCCACCAGTCTTTCTCGCGGGTGTTGCGGTCGTCGATGAAGACGCCGTCGGTCAGCGCCAGGCGGGTACCCTGGATCTCGAGGCGGAAATCGTCGAGATCGCCGCCGGAGATCTTGGTGTCCATCCGCAGGTTGGCCTCGAAGTCGAGATCCTGGAAATGCCCGCCGATCTTCTCGGCCGACAGCGCCAGGTAGCCGGAGGCGGTCTGGTCGATCACCGAGCCGCGCAGGTGGAGGCTGGCGACGCCGCTGCCCGAATCGATCGTGACGCCAAGATCGGCTGGTAGCAAGGCGCCGTAGACCGCCATGTTCGGCACCTCGGCCTCGGGCATGTCGAGCACCACGTCGAGATCGGTCATTCCGTCCCTCAGGTCCGGGTCGGAGGAGGTGGCCACCAGGCGAAAGCCCTCGCCCTGGATGTAGGGATCGACCGCCGGCTTTCGGCGCAGGGTGAAGTCGGCGAAGGTGACTTCCATGCGCGCCGCCACCCCGTCGCCTTCAGCGGCCTCGACCGTGCCGACCACCTTGCCGGAGCCCTCGGTGGCGTAGCCCAGGTAATCCAGCCGCAGGCCGTCGGCGACAGCGTCGAGCTCGCTTCCCGGGCCGATCCGCCCCTCGTCGATCTCCAGATCGGCCCGCAGTTGGCCGTGACCGTCGAACGTCTCGATCCACTTGGCGCGGGCGAAGAAGCGCTTGAGGATCGACAGGCGCGACACCGTGCCCTCGACTCCCAGGCTGCCGTTCAGGTGGTCGAGCACCGCGAACCCTTTCTCACGCCCAGGCGCGAAGGGCGAGATGTTGCCGTCGAAGGTCATCGTCAAGGGCTCGGCGAGCACCTCCTCGCCTCTGAGCAGCGATGCGTCGCGCCATTCGAGCACCGCCCGCGGCGCGGCCACGTCGCCGCGCACCTGGATCGCGAAGTCGCCGGCCACGCGGGCCTCACCGCCGCTGGTGACGAAATCGTCGAAGGTGAAGCCGCGGACGTCCACGAGCTCGACGTCGCGCAGCTCGATCCGCCAGCCGCCGGGCTTCTCCGCCCGTTGCGGTTCCTCACCGGCCTTGGGGTGCCGCTGGACGTCGAGCGCGAAGCCCTCGACCTTCATGCCGTCGACCAGGAATCGGCGGCCGGCGAGCGCCCACAGCGAGACGGCGGCGTCGACCCGGTCAGCCTCGGCGCGGACCTCCTGACCGCGGCCGTGGCGCTCGAAGGTCAGAGCGTTCAGGTGCAGCCGGGCCGGGATCAACGTCCAGCCGCTCTCCCAGCCCAGCGTCCACTTCTCGGGCTTCTTGTTGATCGCCTGGTCGTGGAGAAACGTGTTGAGGAAGACGTTGGCTCCGACGAGGTAGAGAACCTCCAGGAACAGCAGCGTCCACAGCAGGATGCGGACGGCCCTGGCGAGCCGGCTCGGTGGCGTCTTGGAGCGGGACATGCCTGCCGATCTTAACCCGGGGAGATCATCGCTCGGGTGCCACTGAGAACAGACATAGAATGCGCCCGTGTCCAGGTCCACTGTCCTCTCGATCATGATCGGGGCGCTCCTCGCCGGCTGCGGCGAGAAGGAGCGCCATGCCGGGCAGGCCGACGCCCGTCCCGACGCCACGCCGGCGACTTTCGTCGGCCGAGAAGCCTGCGCGCGGTGCCATGCCCGGGAGACCGAGGCCTGGCGCGGCTCCCACCACGACCTGGCGATGCAGGAGGCCACCGAGGAAACGATGCTGGCCGATTTCGACGACGTGACGTTCGACTATGCCGGAACCACCTCGACATTCTTCCGCCGCGACGGTGGTTTCTTCGCGCGCACCGACGGGCGGGACGGCGAGCTCCACGAGTACCGCATCGCCTACACCTTCGGCGTCGAGCCGCTGCAACAGTACCTGGTGAGCTTCCCCGACGGCCGCTACCAGGCGCTGCCGGTGGTCTGGGACGACCGGCCCGCGGGCGACGGCGGCCAGCGCTGGGTCCACCTCTATCCCGACGAGGCGATCGACCATCGCGATCCGCTGCACTGGACCGGCGTCTACCAGAACTGGAACCAGATGTGCGCCGAGTGCCACTCGACCAATCTGGTCAAGGGCTACGACGCCGAGGCAGACAGCTACGACACCACGTGGTCGGAGATCGACGTCTCGTGCGAGGCGTGCCACGGGCCGGGCTCGGCGCACGCGCGCTGGGCGGCGCAGATCGAGGCCGGCGAGGTCGCGGGCGACCCGGCCGACGGCCTGGTGGTGAAGCTCAAAGACGAGAGCGGCGGCGTCTGGGAGATCAACGCCGACACCGGCATCGCCGAGCGCAGCGCGCCGCTCAGCTCCACCGCCCAGGTCGAGTCATGCGGCCGCTGCCACGCCCGGCGTTCGCCGATCACCAGCGACTACGAATACGACCGACCGCTGCTCGACACCCACCGTCTGGCGCTTCTCGACGAGGACCTCTACCACGCCGACGGCCACATTCTGGAGGAAGTCTACGTCTACGGCTCCTTCGTGCAGAGCAAGATGCACGGCGCCGGGGTGGTGTGCACCGATTGCCACGACCCGCACGGTCTGGACATTCCGGTGGCCGACGCCGCCTGCGCCCGCTGCCACCTCGGGGCGAAGTTCGCCGCCGCGAGTCATCACTTTCACCCGCCCGAATCGACCGGCGCCAGTTGCGTGGAGTGCCACATGTCGTCGCGGACCTACATGGTGGTCGACGGCCGCCGCGACCACGGTTTCCGCGTACCGCGCCCCGACCTGTCGCTCGAGCTCGGCACCCCCAACGCCTGCAACGACTGTCACGACGACCGCGACGTGGAGTGGGCGGCGGGCGCGTTCGCCGACTGGTACGGCGACGTCGCCTCTCGCCGGCCGCATTTCGCCACCGCGCTCGCCGCCGGCAGGCGTGGGGCGCCCGAGGCTCGCCGGCTGCTGGCCGATCTGGCCGCGAACCCGGAGATGCCGGGCATCGCCCGCGGCACCGCGCTGTCTCTGGCCCGCCAGTTCCCGCAGCTGGCCGACGTCGAGACCCTGCGCTACGGGCTGGCGGACCCCGACCCGATCGTGCGTCTGGGAGCCCTCCACGGCATCGAAGGCCTGGATCCGCCGCGCTGGGCGAGGCCCCAATGGTTCGAGCTGCTGGCGCCTTCGCTGACCGATCCGGTGCGCGCGGTGCGGATCGCCGCCGGCCGCCTACTCGCCGAGGTGCCGCGGGAGCGTGTGCCGTCCGAGCTGCTGCCGGCGCTCTCCCTGGCGCTGGCCGAGTACGAGGACGCTCAGCAGGCCAACGCCGACCGGCCCGACGGCCAGCTCAACCTGGGGCTCGTCTATTCCGGCCAGGGACGTCTGGACGACGCCGAGCGTGCCTATCGCCGGGCGCTCGCCCTCGACCCCTGGTTCAGCCCGGCGTTCGTCAACCTGGCCGACCTCTATCGCGCCACCGGCCGCGACGCGGAGGCCGAGGCCCTGCTGCGTGAGGCGATCGAGCTGCTGCCCGAGGACTCGGGTGTACGCCACTCCCTGGGCCTGGCACTGGTCCGGCAAGGTCGTCACCCGGAGGCCCTCGACGAGCTCCGGCGCGCCGCCGAGCTGGCGCCCGACCAGACGCGCTACGCCTACGTCTACGGCGTGGCGTTGCACTCGCTGCGCGAAACCACCCGGGCGCTCCAGGTACTCGAAGCGGCCCACCTGCGCAATCCGCAGGACCCGGAGCTGCTCACCGGCCTGGCGACCATCAGCCGCGACGCCGGCCGCCTGGAAGCCGCCCGTGACTTCGCCCGCAAGCTGCTGGACCTGCGTCCCGAAGATCCGGGGGCGGCGCAACTGGCCGCCGAGCTCGGCCCACCGTGAGGAAAAACGACCATGGCACACCAATCCATTCGGCGACGACTCCTGAACGACCAGATCCTGGTCATCCTGCTGCTCGGTGGCGGCATCCTGGCGACCACCTTCTTCGGCACCCGCCAGGCATTCCAGAACCTCTCGGAAACCGTGGTGGAGCGCGCCGCGGACCAGGCCGAGGGGCGGCTGCGGCGTTTCTTCGAACCGGTGACGACCGGGCTGCTGGCGCTCCGCTCGTGGGGCGAGCGGGGCCTGGTCGACGTCGACGATCCGCGATCCCTGCGCCAGCTGCTGCTGCCCGTGGCCGAGCGGCTGCCACACATCTCGGGTGCTCTGATCGCCGACGAGGAGGGCAACGAGAGCTTCCTGCGCCGCGGCGACGGCGGCTGGCGCAGCCGCCTCACCCGCCCCGCGGAATGGGGCGGACGCAGCCAGTGGCTGGACTGGAGCTCGGGTGAGCCGGTGGAGAGCTTCGAGGAGCTCGACTACGACCCGCGCACGCGCCCGTGGTTCGAAGGCGCCCTGGCGCGGAGCCGTGAGGGCGACGGCGTGGCGGCCATCCATTGGACCGAGCCCTACCGGTTCTTCACCGACGGCAGCCCCGGGATCACCGCCTCGATCGCCTTCGACACGGCGGACGGCGGGCGCCGTGTCGCCGCCTTCGACGTGCTGCTCGACGACCTGGTGCGCTACAGCCGAGCGATCCCGGTGAGCGAGCGCGGCGGCCTGTGGATTCAGACCGCCGACCGGCGCCTGCTCGGCTGGCCCGACTCCCCCGCCCTGTGGCAGGGCCGCGACCCTGCCGAGGCGCTGCTCGAGAAGCCGGGCGAGCTCGGGCTGCGGCTGGTCGACGACGCCGCCGAGGCCGTCGCCGAGGTGCCCGCGGCAAAGCGCGCCGAGCCGGTACGGTTCTCGAGCGGCGGCGAGGTGTGGTGGGCGCTCGGCCGACAGTTCGAGCTTTCCGATGAGCGCCTGCTGTCGATCGCCGTCACCGTGCCCCGCGACGACCTGATCGACGACCGCGAAAAGCTCAGAATGTGGATCATCGGCCTCACCCTGGCGGTGCTGGCGCTGGCGGTGGCGCGCGCCGCCACCCTGGCGGGGCGTTTCAGCCGCCCGATCGAGGCGCTGGCGAGCGAAAGCGACCGCATGAGCCAGGGCGATCTCGAGCCCGGCCGGGCGATCCCCACCAAGCTGGCCGAGGTCCACCAGCTGACCGCCGCCCACGAACGGATGCGCCGCGGGCTCAAGACCCTGATGAAGCTCGAGCGCGACCTGCAGCTGGCGCGCCAGATTCAGCAGGCCACTTTCCCGAATGAGCTGCCGCGGGTGGCGGGTTTCGACCTGGTGGCCTGGAGCGAGCCGGCGGACGAAACCGGCGGCGACAGCTACGACGTGATCGGCCTCGACGCCGAGGGCGGCCTGACCACCGGCGACGCCGAGCGTGCCGTGCTGCTGCTCGCCGACGCCACCGGCCACGGCATCGGGCCGGCGCTGTCGGTCACCCAGCTGCGCTCGATGCTGCGCATGGCGGTGCGCGCCGGCAGCGGCCTGGCGGAGGTCGCCTCGCACGTCAACGAGCAGCTGTGCGCCGACCTGCCGGGCAACCGTTTCATCACCGCCTGGCTGGCGGAGCTGAACGCCGCCAGCGGCCGAGTCGTCACCTTCAGCGCCGGCCAGGCGCCGCTGCTGCTCTACCGTGCCGAGAGCGACAAAGTCGAAGACCTGAACGCGGATGCGCCGCCGCTGGGGCTGCTGGCGGGCCTGCCGATGGTGCTGCCGCCACCGATCACCCTGAAGCCCGGCGATGTCTACGTGGTGCTCTCGGACGGCTTCTTCGAGTCGGTCGACGCCGCCGACATGGAGTTCGGCAAGGAGCGGGTGATCGGCCTGATCCGACAGCACCGGCGGGCCGGGTCGGCCGAGATGCTGGCCGCCATCCGCGCCGCGCTGACCGAGTTCACCGGCAACGCGCCGGCCGACGACGACCGCACGGCGGTGATCGTCAAACGGCTGCTTGCGTAGGACTTGGCGAAGACCGATAAGCTCTCTGCAGGAGGATTCGATGGAGATTCCCTCAGCCGACCGGCTCCGGGTGACGACGCTCGGCGAGTGCCGGCAGACCTCGCCGCTGGTCGGCCGCCGCGAGCGCTTCGCCGGCGACAGCCGGGTGCTGGCCTGCGCCGACACCGCCGAGCTGGAGCCGTTCCTCGAACGCGGCGAGCTGCCGAGCTTCGAGTCGGCCGGGCCGCGGCGCGAGATTTTCTTCGAGCCCAGGCAGCTGACCTGCGGCGTGGTGACCTGCGGCGGGCTGTGCCCCGGCCTCAACGACGTCATTCGTTCCGTGGTGCTGACCCTGCACCACGCGTATGGGGTCCGGCGCGTGCTCGGCTTTCGCTACGGCTACGGCGGCATCACCGCCGGACGCCGGGACGACCCGCTGCTGCTGGAGGCGGGTTTGGTGGAGACCATCCACGAGCAGGGTGGCACCCTGCTCGGCACCTCGCGCGGCCCCCAGGACGTGGTCGAAATGGTCGACCAGCTGATGAAGTGGCGGGTGAGCATCCTGTTCACCGTCGGTGGCGACGGCACCCTCTCGGGGGCCTCGGCGATCGCCGGGGAGATCGCCCGCCGCGGGCTCGACATCGCGGTCATCGGTATTCCGAAGACGATCGACAACGACCTGGTGTGGACCGAGCGCACCTTTGGCTTCTCCACCGCCGTGGAGGCCGCCCGGTCAGCGATCACCGCCGCTCACACCGAGGCGCGGGCGGCCTGGAACGGTATCGGCCTGGTGAAGCTCATGGGCCGCCACGCCGGCTTCATCGCCGCCCAGGCCACGCTGTCGAGCGGCGACGTCAATTTCTGCCTGGTGCCCGAGGTACCGTTCTCGCTGGACGGTCCGGGTGGCCTGCTCGATCACCTGGGGCAGCGGCTCGAGGAGCGGCGCCACGCGGTGGTGGTGGTGGCCGAGGGCGCCGGCCAGGACCTGATCGCGAGTGAGACAGAGGAGCGCGACGCCTCCGGCAACCTCAAGCTCGAGGACGTCGGCCTCTTGCTACGCCAGCGATTCAGGGAGCACTTCGCCGGCCGCGGCGTGCCCATGACGGTCAAGTACATCGACCCCAGCTACATGATTCGCAGTCTGCCGGCCAACTCGCTCGATTCCAGCTTCTGCCTGATGCTCGGCCAGCACGCCGTGCACGCCGGCATGGCCGGCCGCACCGACATGATGGTCGGCTTCTGGAACCACCGCTTCACCCACGTACCGCTGTCGCTGGTCGCCGGCCGCCAGAAACAGATCGAGCCCGAACAGGAGACCTGGCAGCGGGTCCTGGGAGCCACCGGCCAGCCACCTTCGATGACCTCGAGTACATGAAGATGAGCACCGAAAGACCCCGCCCCGTCGGTGACGCCGAGGGATCGCGAATCGAAGAGGAGCAACCATGCCCAAGAAGACCATCGCCGACGTCGACGTCGCGGGCCGCAAGGTCCTGATGCGGGTCGACTTCAACGTGCCCCTCGACGGCGGCCGGATCACCGACGATCGGCGCATCCGCATGGCCCAGCCGTCGATCGAGAACGTGCTCGAGCGCGGCGGCTCGCTGGTGCTGATGAGCCACCTCGGGCGGCCCGGGGGCAAGGGCCCGGAGCCCGCCTTCAGCCTGGAGCCGGCCGCCGAGCGTCTGGCCGACCTGCTCAACCGGCCGGTGGCCTTCGCCCGCGACACGATCGGGGAGGACGCGCACGCCAGCGTCGGCGCGCTCGAGCCAGGCGGCGTGGTGCTGGTCGAGAACCTGCGCTTCGACAAGGCCGAGAAGAAGGGCGGCGAGGACTTCGCCGCGGCGCTCGCCGCCTTCGGTGACGTCTACTGCAACAACGCGTTCGGCACCTGCCACCGCGAGCACGCCTCGATGGTTGCCGTGCCTCGACGGATGAGGGCCGACGGCAAGCCGACCGTCGCGGGCTTCCTGGTCGACAAGGAAATCCGCTACCTGTCCGATCTGATCGCCTCACCCGAGCGGCCGTTCCTGGCCATCCTCGGCGGCGCCAAGGTGTCGGACAAGATCGTGGTGATCGACAAGCTGCTCGGCATCTGCGATGCCGTGCTGATCGGCGGCGCCATGGCCTACACCTTTGCCCTCGCCCGAGGTCACGCGGTGGGAGATAGCCTGGTCGAACCCGACTTCGTCGACCGCGCCCGGGCCATGCTGGAGCGCGGATCAGGCAAACTGCTGCTACCGGTCGACGACCACTGCGCCACCGAGATTGCCACGGATGCGGAGAAACAGATCGCCGAGGGCGACATCCCCGACGGCTACCTGGGCCTCGACATCGGCCCCAGGACCCAGGAGCTCTTCGCTGAGCGCATCAAGGACGCCAAGACCGTGGTGTGGAACGGCCCCATGGGCGTCTTCGAGACCCCGCCCTTCGACGCCGGCACCCGCGCCGTCGCCAAAGCGGTCGCGGCGTCCGGCGCCACCAGCGTTGTCGGCGGTGGCGATTCCGCCGCCGCCGTCCAGCGGATGGGCCTGGCCGACGCCGTCAGCCACGTCTCGACCGGCGGTGGGGCGAGTCTGAAGATGCTCGAGGGGGCGAAGTTCGCCAGCTTCGAGTTGTTGGACGAGCTCTAGCGCCAATCCTTGTAGCGATTGATCAACCCGTTGGTCGACGCGTCGTGGGACTCGACCTCCGCGTCGCCCTCGAGCTCCGGCAGGATCTTTGTCGCCAGCTGCTTGCCCAGCTCGACGCCCCACTGGTCGAAGCTGTTGACGTTCCAGATCACCCCCTGCGCGAACACCTTGTGCTCGTAGATCGCCAGCAGCTGCCCCAGGGCCTTCGGCGTCAGCTTCGGAATCAGGATCGAGCTCGTCGGGCGGTTGCCGCGGAAGACCTTGTGCGGCGCCAGTCGATCGACCTCGGCGGAGGGCAGGCCGGCGGCCTCGAGCTCGGCGCGCGCCTCCTCCTCGGTCTTGCCGCGCATCAACGCCTCGGTCTGGGCGAAGAAGTTGGCGAGCAGGATGCGGTGATGGTCACCGAGTGGGTTGTGGGACACGGCCGGGGCGATGAAATCGGCGGGGATCAGGCGAGTGCCCTGGTGGATCAGCTGGTAGAAGGCGTGCTGGCCGTTGGTGCCCGGCTCGCCGAACACCACCGGACCGGTGTGGTGGCCGACGCGCCGGCCGTCCAGATCGACGCCCTTGCCGTTGGACTCCATGTCGAGCTGCTGCAGGTGGGCGGCGAAGCGGTGCAGGTACTGGTCGTAGGGCAGCACCGCGTGGGCATGGGCGTCGAAGAACTGGCCGTACCAGACCCCGAGGAGCGCCATGATCACCGGCAGATTGCGCTCGAACGGCGCGGTGCGGAAGTGCTCGTCGACGGCGTGGCCGCCGGCCAGGAACTCCTCGAAGCGGTCCATGCCGATCACGCAGGCCACCGGCAGGCCGATCGCCGACCAGCAGGAGTAGCGGCCGCCCACCCAGTCCCAGAGCTCGAACATGTTCGCCGGGTCGATGCCGAACTCGGCCACCGCCCGCGTGTTGGTCGACAGCGCCGCGAAGTGGCGGGCCACCGCCGCCTCCTCGCCCAGCTCGCCGACCAGCCACTCGCGCGCCGAGCGGGCATTGGCAAGGGTCTCCTGGGTGGTGAAGGTCTTCGAGGCGACCAGGAACAGCGTCGTCTCCGGGCGCACCTCGGCCAGGGTCTCGGCCAGGTGCGTGCCGTCGACGTTGGAAACGAAGCGCGCGCGCAGGCCCTCGCGCCAGTAGGGCTTGAGCGCCTCGGCCACCATCTGTGGTCCGAGGTCCGAGCCGCCGATGCCGATGTTCACCACGTCGCGTACCCGCTCGCCCGTGTGCCCCCGCCAGGTACCGTCGCCCACCGCGTCGCTGAAACGACGCATCTTCGCCAGCACAGCGTCGACCGCCGGCATGACGTTCTCGCCGTCGACCTCGATCGGACGGTTCGAGCGGTTGCGCAGCGCCACGTGCAGCACGGCGCGATCTTCCGTCGCATTGAGCTTCTCGCCGGCGAACATGCGGCGGATGGCGTCGCCGAGGCCCGCCTCCTCCGCCAGCTGAACGAGCAGCTCGAGCGTCTCAGCGGTGATCAGGTTCTTCGAGAAGTCGAGCAGCAGGTCACACGCTTCGACCGAAAAGCGTTCGAAGCGGCCGGGGTCGGACTCGAACAGCTCGCGCAGGTGGACATTGGCCAGGGCTTGGCGGTGCCGGGCCAGACGCGGGTAGACGGGGTACTTAGTGAGTGCTGTCATCGGTTGCGATCCTCGCCCTGGAACCTACGCCAGGGCTCCGAGCGGGTCAACCGGGGCTGTCGCCGCCGGACCGATCTCGCTAGCATCGGCACCATGCGCACCCGACACCTGATCTTGATCCTGACGTTGCCTGCCGTGCTCGCCTGCGGCGGCGATTCCGCACGGTCCGCGGGCCAGGCCGGGTCCGGCGCCACCTCTTCCGAGACGGCCTCGGTCGAAGCTCCCGATCCGGCTGAGATCGAACGCCTGCGCCGGCCATTCACCGGTGACTTGCCGGAAATCAAGAAGCGCCGGCATCTGCGGGTGCTGGTGAGCTACAGCAAGACCGGCTTCTTCTTCGATCAAGGCCGGCCGCAGGGCTTCGAGCACGAGCTGATGACCCAGTACGTGGCCAAGACCCTGAATGCGTCCGCGGGCACAATCGAGCGGGTGCAGCTCTTCTTCATCCCGACGCCCTTCGAGCGCCTGCTCGACGACCTGATCGCGGGCCGCGGCGATGTGGTGGCCGCCGGGCTGACGGTGACGCCGGAACGCGCCGAGCGGGTGGCCTTCACCGAGCCCTACCTGCCGGACGTCGACGAGGTGGTGGTGGCGCACCGGGGCGCCGCGCCGGTCGGGTCGCTCGACGACCTCGCCGGCCGCCGCGTCTACGTGCGCCCGGCCTCGAGCTACGCCGGCCACCTCGAAGAGCTGAGCGAGAGGCTGGAAGCCGAAGGCCGCGAGCCGATCGAGGTCGTCCTGGCCGATCGCGACCTGGCCACCGAGGACATTCTGGAGATGGTTCACGCCGGCGTCGTGGAGCTGACCGTGGCCGACCGGCACGTCGCCGAGGCCTGGTCCGAGGTGCTGCCCGACCTGGTGGTCCACGAGCAACTGGCGGTCCACGAAGACGGGCGGATCGCCTGGGCGGTGCGCCCCGGCAACCCCGAGCTCGAGGCCAGCCTGAGCGGTTTCCTGCGCAAGAATCGCAAGGGCTCGCTGCTCGGCAACGTGCTCTTCAACCGCTACCACCAGGGCTCGACGTGGATCGCCAACCCGCTCACCGGCGCCGAGCGCGCCAAGCTCGAAGAGCTCGTCGCCCTGTTCCAGAAATACGGCGAGAAGTACGACTTCGACTGGCTGGCGCTGGCCGCCCAGGCCTACCAGGAGTCCGGCCTCGACCAGGGCAGGAAGAGCCGCGCCGGCGCCATCGGCATCATGCAGCTCAAGCCCTCGACGGCGGCCGATCCCAACGTCGGTATCGGCGACATTCACCTGCTGGAAAACAACATCCACGCCGGCGCCAAGTACCTGGCCTTCCTCCGCGACCACTACTTCGACGACCCGGCGATCGAGCCGGCGATCCGAGTCGACTTCGCCTGGGCCGCCTACAACGCCGGGCCGGGCCGGATCCGCCAGCTGCGAGAGCAAGCCGAGGAGCGCGGTTTCGATCCCAACCGCTGGTTCTTCCACGTCGAGAAAATCGCCGCCGAGAAGGTCGGCCGGGAGACCGTGGACTACGTCGCCAACGTCAACAAGTACTACGCCGCCTACCGCCTGCAGTACGCGGCCAATCAGCGGCGGCAGGAGCATCTGCGACAAGACTAGCGGCGCTCTGGCGCCTGAACGAATCGCCGCCACCGGCGCCGGCCGGACTGCTAGCATTCGCCGATTCACCGAGGAGGACTGCCGATGCTGAAATCAAGAGGTCTCACCACTCTGCTCGCGACCCTGCTCCTGCTGACGCCGGGTCTGTGCTTCGCAGGGCAGCTGCAGAAAGAAATCGATCTCACCCGCAGTGTCGTTCAGGACCAGCGCAAGGGCATCGTCGCCGCCAGCCTGCCCCTGAGCGCCGAGCAGCAGCAGGCCTTCTGGCCACTCTACGACCAGTACCAGGCGGAAATGGACGACATCAACGACCGCACGGTGAAGCTGCTCAAGGAATACTCCAAGCACCAGGACAACATGTCGGACCGCCGGGCGGGCCGGCTGCTCGACGAGTATTTCTCCATCGAGCAGGCGAAGCTCGCGCTCAGGGTTCTGTATCGCGGCAAGCTCGCCGCGGTATTGCCCGACAAGAAGGTGGCGCGCTTCTTCCAGATCGAGAACAAGATGGACGCCATGCTCGAGACCGAGCTCGCGCGCGGCGTGCCGCTGGTCAAGTAACTGGCAGAGGCTCCACGAATGCACCGCGTCCGAGCCTGCGTCGCCGCCTGCGCCCTGCTCCTGTTCCTGCCGGCGTTGCCCGGCCTGGCCCAGGAAGAGCCCTCGTCCGAGCGACCGGTCGCCGAGCGGCCGGCCAGGGACCGGCCGACTATCGGAATCGCCCTGTCCGGCGGCGGCGCCAAGGGCCTCGCCCACGTCGGCGTGCTCAAAGTGTTCGAGGAGATGCGCATCCCGATCGACTACATCGGCGGCACCAGCATGGGGGCGATCGCCGGCGGCCTGTACGCCGCCGGGCTGAGCGCCGACGAGCTCGAGGAGGCGGTGCTCACCATCGACTGGCAGGACGTGCTCGACGACGCGCCGTCACGCGACGACCTCTCCTACCGGCGCAAGAGCGACGATCTGCGTTACCTGGCCAACCTGGAGCTCGGCTTCAAGGACGGCAAGATCCGCTTCCCCGGCGGCCTCAACACCGGCCAGAAGCTGATGTTCCTGCTCCAGTCGTACACGCTCGAGGTCGCCGGCGTGCAGGACTTCGACGATCTGCCGATCCCGTTCCGCGCCGTGGCCACCGACATCGAGACCGGCGACATGGTGGTGCTCGGCGACGGCGACCTGGCCTACTCGCTGCGCGCCTCGATGGCCATCCCGGCCTACTTCTCTCCCGTCGAGTTGGGCGGCAAGCTGCTGGTCGACGGTGCGGCGGCCAACAACATCCCGGTCGACGTGGTCAAGGACATGGGGCCGGACGTGGTCATCGCCATCGACATCAGCGCCCAGCTGGCGACTCGCGACAAGCTCGACTCCTTCGTCGCCGTTCTGTCGCAGAATATGGGACTACAGAACCGCAAGAACATGGAGCCGCGGCTGGCCATGGCGGATCTGGTGATCACCCCGGAGGTGACCTCGTTCGGCGTTTTGGAGTTCAAGTCCGGGACCGAGATCATCGCGCTCGGCGTCGAGAAGGCGCGCGCCCACGCTGAAGACCTGCAACCCTACGTCCTCGACGAGGAAGCTTATCGCGAGCATCTGGAGGCCCGTCCGAAACCGGAGGCGACCCCGGAGACCATCGACGAGATCCGCTTCGTCGGCAACGTGCGGGTCGACGACCGCATCATCGCCAACAAGCTGCGCGCCGATGCCGGCGGGCCGCTGGATCTGGAAGCACTGTCGGCCGACCTGGAACGCGTCTATGGCCTCGGCGACTTCGAGCTGATCGATTTCGATCTCGTACAGGAAGACGAACAGAACGTCGTCGTCATCCGCACCCAGGAAAAGCCGTGGGGCCCCACTTACCTGCGCGCGGGCCTGTTCCTCGAGAGCGACCTCGAGAGCGAGAGCTCCTTCGCCGTACTGTTCAACCTCACCATGACCCGCCTCAACGCCCGCGGCGCCGAATGGCGCAACGACCTTCGAATCGGACAGAACCGTCTGATCGCCACCGAGCTCTATCAGCCACTCGACTTCCGCGGCGGTTGGTTCGTGGCGGCTAGCTTGGAGTGGCGGCGCCGGAACCGCGACTTCTTTTCCGACGGTCAGGAGCTCGGCGAGTTCGAGGTCCGGCGGGCGACCGCGACCCTCGACTTCGGCCACCAGTTCGGCCGCTTCGGCGAAGTCCGCCTGGGTTTGGAGCGTGGCACGGCGACCATCGACGTGCAGAGCGGCATCCCGCCGCCCGGGGTGGCGATCGAGCTCGACGACATCGACTTCGGCGCCGTGGTGTTCGAGGGCGCCTACGATCGTCTCGACTCCTCCGGCATCCCCCGCCGCGGCGCCTTCGGCCGGCTGCGCGGCTTCCTCGCCACGGAGGACCTCGGCGGCGGCGACGACTACGACAAGTGGGAGGTGCAAACGGCCCGCTTCTTCACCCGCGGCCGCCACACCTTCGTCGGCTCCCTGGAGGGCGGCTGGAGCCCGGGCGGTGAGCTGCCGGTCTACGACGAGTTCACTCTCGGTGGCTTCCTCTCGCTGTCCGGCTTCAAGGAAGAACAGCTGCGCGGCCAGTATTTCGGCGTCGCCCGGATCGGCTATTATTACCGCTTGTTCGGCAAGTTCTATGCTGGCGGTTGGCTGGAGACCGGCAACGTCTGGCAGTCGAGCGACGATCTCGGCGACGACCTGATCGAGACCTCGACCCTGTTCCTCGGTGCCGAGACCCTGGCCGGCCCCTTGTATCTCGCCTACGGCGTTGCCGAGGACGGCAACGACCGATTCTATCTGTCCATAGGAAAGAACTTCTAGGAGAAGTCCCGATGCGCGTCTCAACTCCACGTCTCCGTGCCGTCTCCGGCGTCCTGCTGGCGTCGCTCCTCATCGCCGGCTCGGCGCTCCAAGCCGACGACAAACCGCCCGCGGTCACCCACGACGGCCTGCACCTGGTACCGGACTCCGAGGTGGCGGCGGCCTGGGTGAAGCCCGGTGCCGACTTCAGCGGCTACGACAAAGTCATGCTGCTCGAGCCCCATGTGGCCTTCAAGAAGAACTGGCAGCGAGAGCAGAACCGCGGCAGCCTGCACCAGGTCACCAAGCACGACATGGAGAAGATGAAGCAGGGCATGGCGAAGCTTTTCCGCGAGACTTTCGTCGAAGTGCTGGGTGAGAAGGACGGCTACGCGGTGGTCGAGGCAGCCGACGCCGACGTGCTGCTGCTGCGGCCGGCGATCGTCGATCTCGACGTCACCGCCCCCGACCTCCAGAAAGCCGGCCGCTCCTACAACTTCGCCGCCTCCGCCGGCGCCGCCACTCTCTACCTCGAGCTCTACGACTCGGTGAGCGGCGAGATCCTTGGGCGGGCGATCGACCGCAAGGCCGCCAACCATCCCGGCGACTTCATGCGCTGGACCAACAAGGTGACCAACCGCGCCGAGGCGCGGAAGCTCCTGGCGCAGTGGGCCGGCCTGCTGCGAGACAGTCTGGACGAGATCCACGGCAAGGGCGGAGAGTGAGCCCATTCCGGGCCACATGAGATCGACCTTCACGGCCCTCGCCCTGTCTCTCGCGACCTTGGCTGCTCCCGAGGGCGATGCTGCTGGTGTTCCTGGCCCTCGGCGAGGCGGTGCTGACCAGCAAGCTGGTCGCTGACGAGCGCGAAGAGGCGGCGCGCAGGTTCGATCGCGCGGGGCGGTGGCTCTACCCCGTGCTGCTCGTGGCGCTCTTGGTGATCACCCTGAAGGGTTGACGCCCGGCGTCACTCCCAGGGCCAGCGAAACGGTGGCCGTCCCGCCTTCCTCCGAATCTTGTTGAGACCCGCGCGCACCACGGGCTGGCCCACGATCCGCCGTTCGAGGCGGAACTTGCCGGGAAAGTTGGTCAGCCCCAGCCCCAGCAGGATGGTCAGCATGCCCTGCCCCGGAAGCACCAGCATGGCGACGCCGGCGAGGATGAAGATCACCCCGAAGACGTTCTTGACCACCGGCAGGACCCGCCACACCAGGGGGTGCACGCTCCCCCGCCGCACCGGCTTGCGCCGGTCACGGACGAAGTAATCCTCGGGCAGGGCCGCCACCACGATCGGCAGGGCGATCAAGGCGAGGACAAAGGTCGCCAGCGAGGCCAGGGCAAGCTGCTGAGGATGCCGCTGAATCCAGCTGGCGGGCTCGTCGGAGCAAGCGGTCAAGAAGAGCAGTGCCGGGGCGAGCGCTCGGATCGGGCCGCCGGGTGGACGTCTCATCAGGGTCCGATTCTACCCTGACGCCTCTTGCAAGACCCTCGCGACCTCCTCGTGCTCTTTCTTCAGCGCGTGATCGGCCGCGGTGTCGCCGTCGCCGTCGACCATGGCCGGGTTCGCGCCGTGACGCAGCAGCGTGCGCACCACCTCCATCTGGCCCTCGCCGGCGGCGAACATCAGGGGCGTCCAGACCTCCTGGACGTCCGCCTTGTTCGGATCCGCGCCGCTCTCGAGCAACAGCTCGACTGTGTCGGCGAAGTCGCCGGTCGAGGCATACATGAGAGCAGTGCGGCCCGCCACGTCGAGATCCGCCACCCGCGCGCCGCGGTCGAGCAGCAGGCGCACGATCTCGGTGCGGCCGTTGAAGGCCGCCAGCATGAGCGCGGTGCGGTCGTCCGGGTCGGTCGCGTTCACATCGACGCCGGCGTCGAGCTCGGCACGCACCGCGTCGACAGGGCCTTCCAGCGCGGCTGCCCAAAGCGCCTCGGCGGAGCGGGCGGCGGGCGGAGCGGGTGTGGCGACAGG
This sequence comes from bacterium, assembly GCA_024226315.1. Classification (GTDB taxonomy): domain Bacteria; phylum Acidobacteriota; class Thermoanaerobaculia; order Multivoradales; family J023; genus JAAELT01. The sequence goes on from JAAELT010000014.1 coordinate 36,372, forward strand.
CGCGGGCGATTTTGCGATCGGTTCGTCGGCGGCATCGACGGCGGGAGGCGTCTCCGGTGAGCACCCCGCGAAAGTAATCAGGCAGGCGAGGAGGCGGACAAGTTGCGTCATGTTTCTTGCTCCGAACGCACGATGATGAACTCGGCACCCACGATCAGCACCAGCGCCGAGACGTAGAGCCAGATCAGAAGCACGATGATCGATGATAGCGAACCGTAGACCGCCTCGAAATGGGTCGCCCAGTCGAGATAGAGCAGGAACGCGGACTTTCCGAGCTCGAACAGCACCGTGGCCAGCAGCGCGCCCGGCAGCACCTGGCGCCAGGTGGGTCGCTCGTACGGCACCACTTTATAAAGCAGCGCGAAGATCAGGAAGATGAAGCCGACGCTCGCCACCCGCGCCTGGATCCGGGCCGAGCCCGGCATCTCCAGGTCCAGCTCGAGACCCAGCTTCTGGAGCAGAGCCAGGTCGAGCGCCTGCCAGACCTCCACCACCGCCGTCGACGCCACCGCGGCGAGCATCAGCAACGCCACCGCGACCGCCATCAGAAACGCACGCGGCTTCGACATGTAGAAGGGATGGTTGCGCTCGGCCCCCCAGGCCAGGTTGATGCACCGGGTGATGGCTCCGAACGCCGCGGTCGCCGACCACAGCAGGCCGAGGGCACCCACCAGGCCCATGGCCCCTCGCTGTCGCACGACTGCCTCGACGTTGGCCTGCACCAGGCCGGCGCTGCCGGGAATGCTGTCTTCGACGAACCGGTAGATCTTCGCCTGTGCCCGCGGGTCGTCGAGCAGGTAGCTGATGCCGGCGACCCCCCCGATCAGCAGCGGGAAGATCGACAGCAGAGCGTAGAACGCAATGGTCGCGGCCATGTCGCGGGCGCGGTCATGGAGGGTCTTTTGGATCGTGCGATAGGCGATCCCCAGACGCGGATGAGTTTCCAGCCCTTCGAGCCAGCCGCGGCTCCTGCCTTTCCACACTTCTTCGATCCTCCAGGTCCCCCACGCCGACTCCCAGGCCCGGTGACGACGGCAACCAGCGAATGGTGACACACTCCGCGCACGACCGCCGATTTTCGACGCCGGGTATGCGGCGGAGATGCAAGGCTCGGATATGCTCGCGGGCTCGAGTTTCTGCCTCACGTCCGGAGCTCACCCCTCGAAAACCAAAGGAGCGAGACCATGCATCAGCTACCCGATCTGCCCTACGACCACGGCGCCCTGGAGCCCCACATCGACGGCCGCACCATGGGCATCCACCACGGCAAGCATCATCAACTGTACGTCAACAACCTCAACGCCGCGCTCGATGGCCATGCGGACCTGCAGGGCAAGAGCGCGGAGGATCTCGTCCGCGATCTGGACTCGGTGCCCGAGGGCATCCGCATGGCGGTGCGCAACAACGGCGGCGGCCACGTGAACCACACCATGTTCTGGTCCCTGATGTCGCCCGGCGGCGGCGGCGACCCGAGCGCCAAGGTGGGCGACGCGATCGAGAAGGCCTTCGGCTCGCTGGCCGACTTCAAGGCGGGCTTCAAGCAGGCCGGCATGACCCAGTTCGGCAGCGGCTGGGCCTGGCTGGTGGCGAACGGCGGCAAGCTCGAGATCGCCAAGACCCCGAACCAGGACAACCCGCTCAGTCAGGGTATGACTCCGATCCTCGGCGTCGACGTCTGGGAGCACGCCTACTACCTGAACTACCAGAATCTCCGCGCCGACTACCTCGACGCCTGGTGGAACGTCGTCAACTGGGCCCAGGTGGAGGCCAACCTGGACGCGGCTCTCGGCTAGTCGACCTAGTAGGGGTCCCTGCGCCGAATCTCCGCAACGAGCTGGCGAAGGAACAAGAGCTGGTATCGGTCCTTCGGCCGAGCGGCATGCTCCTTGGTCTCGATGATCGTCTCGAGATCCAGAGCACGCACCCGGAACTCCGCGACGTCGAACACCCGCGTCCTATCGACGAGGTCCTCGAATCCGAGATCGTCGCCGACGGTTCGCAACACGTCGACCCGCCCGCAGCTCGTGTTCAGCAGGTGCATTCTCAGGGAGGCCAGCCTGGAAACGTCCGGCGCGATGTGCCGGCCCGCGGGATCGAAGTAGATCGCTTCCAGCTCGCCCAACGCCCTGGCCAGGCGGGCGATGTTCTCTTCGGAGGGACGGTAGACGATGTCGATGTCTTCAGTGGTCAGCGGCGATCCCTGGAGGATCGCCGCGATCCCGCCGACCACGATGAACTCCACTTCGTTCCGGGTCAGTACCCTGAGGACCTCGTCGAACCTAAGCTCGGTCGCCATTCTGGGCCCGGATGCGGATCACGGTATTCATGAGATCCTGGGCAGCCTTCAGACGCTCTGTCGGCGTCAGCTCGAGCTTGTCGCGGATCTGACGGATGTCGCCCAGGTCCAGGCCCCACTCCGACACTTCCAACTGATCGTAGTCGGTGGGAATCCCTTCCATTTCTGGGTCTACGACCCTGCCGTCTCGTCGGTCCACGACCGAATCCTACCAGAGGGTGTGAAGGCCGGTCAGGGGCGGATCCGAACGTCTTTCCCCTGGCAAATCGCAGAGCGCTATCCGTACACCCGGATCGACGATCACGAAGACCGTCAGACCAGCATAGCCCGGATGCTCGATCGGGTTCACGGGTTCATCGGCGGCAAAACGAAGCTCCGAGAACCTCGATCCCTGTGCGCCGCCGCAAGCAGGCTTCGTCTCCACCGCTCATCGTCGGATGAGACCGCGTATCATCGGGTGAGACCGTGGATGGTCGCGTGCGGGGACGATCACATGCCGAAGCTCGAAGGAATGACTCCCGGAACCAGCGGCAGGTTGACCGCCGGCCTACTGCTGCTCGCGGCGCTGGCGGCGCCGGCGGCAGCCGAGAAGACCGACCTCATCCTGGTCACCAACGGCAACCAGATCCTTGGCGAGGTCAAGAGCCTGGAGCGCGGCAAGCTCCAGGTCTCAACCGACTTCATGGGCACGGTGAGAATGGACTGGCAGCAGATCGCCCGGATCGAGAGCAAGCTGTGGTTCGAGGTCGAGGTGCGGAGCGGCGCGCTCCACTTCGGCCACCTGGCGGAGACCGACGAGGACCGGGTGCTGATCGTCGAAGGGGAAGACGAACAAGCGGCGCGGCTGCCGTTCGACGAGATCCTGTTCATTCACCAGACGGAGATCGGCCGCGTCGGCAAGATCGACGCGTCGATTTCCCTCGGCTTCAGCTTCAACCAGGCGAGCGACGTCACCCAGCTCTCCTTCGACGGCGAGTTCAGCCGGCGGACGCGGCGCTTCGTCAGCGACATCGGCCTGCTGGCGATCGTCAACGACACCGGGGACGAGTCCTTCTCCCGCGAAGACCTCACCTACACCATCACCCGCCACCTGCCTCGGCGCTGGGCCTGGGACGCGTCGGCCACCGGGCAGACCAACGAAGAGCTCGGGCTCGAGAGCCGCTGGCTGGTGCGCGGCAGCGCCCTTTACCGAGCGGTGCGCACCAACATCCGCGAGCTCTATCTGGGCGCCGGCCTGGCCGCGTCGCGAGAAGAATACACTGGCGTCCTGGACTCCGGCGAAACCAACCTGGAAGGCACCCTGGGTTTGCGCTACTTCGCCTTCCACTTCGACGATCCGGAGCTCGAGGTCAACATCGACCTGACGCTGTACCCGAGCCTCACCTCCTGGGGACGGCTGCGCATGGAGCTGCGCGCCGACCTGCGGCGCGAGCTGGTCGACGACCTGTTCTGGGGGTTCTCGGTCTACGAGAGCTACGACAGCGACCCGGTGGGCGAGGACGCGCGCAACAACGATCTCACGCTGACCGCATCGTTGGGTTGGAAATACTGAGCCGGCGGCCGGCCCCCGAGTGACGGCTCGATCGATGAGCTTGGGTCGCGCGAGTCGGAGCGATACCATCACCGCCCATGGCCAGCCTGGAAGTCACCGTCCTCGCCCGCAGCCCGCACCTGCTGCTCGATCGCGCGCAGGCGTTGGGGCTCGACCGTGACGATCCGCTGGAGGCTTCGGGCTTCACCGAGCCCGAGCTGCGGGACCTCGACCCCCGGGTCTCGCGGGCGGGACCTCGAGCGGCCCGTTCGAGCCGGCGACGCGACGCTGGGCGGAGGTGGCACGGCTCGTCGCCGCCACAGAGTTGGCGGCCGGCGCCCGAGCTCGGGAGCTCGGCACCGCCAGTAAGCACGTCGCCGGGCTAGCAGTCCGAACGAAGGGAGCTCGATGCCGCGCGAAACCGATCCCGTGACCACGACCGAGCGATTCGTCAGGAGCGCATCGTCGGCGGGCGAGAGTGCCCCTGGCGACTACCTGATCCTGGACCTGAGATCCGGCCGCTACTACGGCGTGGGTGAGGTCGGTGGCTTCATCTGGGAACGTCTCGATGGCGAGCGCGACCTGGCGGCGATCGCGCGCGCAATCAGCGCCCGTTTCGAAGTCGATCCGGAGCGCGCCGCCGAAGACCTGATCGAGTTCGTCACCTGGCTGCGCGAGATCGGCCTCGCCGTGCGCGCCGAGGATTCATGACCGGCGGACGCTGCCCGCGGGTCACCGTCGGCCCCGGCCTGTCCTTCCGATTCGAGCTCCCCGTGAACCTCCTCGGCCGGATCGAGCGATTCCTCGGCCACTTCACCGGCAATGGTGACGCCCGGTCGGCGACCGCGCCGATACCCGTCACCTCGGAGTCTCTACCCGAGGCGGCAGCCGCGCCTCGCACCCTGCTAGAGGAGCCGCCGCTCCTGGTCCGCCGGGCCGGCGAGCTCGTGCTCTTCGAGCTGCCTCGAATCCGGGCGTGGTGCGACGGCGCCCTTGGCCGCGCTGGAATCTGCATGGAGCAGCCGTCCGACACCGAGCTGGATCAGTTCACCGCCCTGGCGCTGGCGCCGATGCTGATCGAGCTCGCAGCCAGCCGAAGTTGGCTCGGCGTCCACGCCGCGGGGGTGGCGATCGGAGACTTCGGAATCCTGCTTCCCGGTCCGAGCGGCGCCGGCAAGTCGACGATTTTCGGCCAGATGCACCGCGCCGGCCATGGCGTGCTGTCGGACGACCTGATGTGGCTGCGGCCGGCACCCGGCGGTCCGAGGATGGTCGCCTTCCCGCGCGGCGGCCGAGCCGAGCAGGTGCCCGCCCCTACGGCTGACGAGGTCGTCCTGCGCGCGATCGTCTGCCCCACCGTCTCTAGCGGAGCCAAGACCCGTCTGCGGCCGCTGGCCTTCCCTGCGGCGCTCCAGAGCCTGATCCGGCAGGGAGGTTTCCTGACCTCCGGGGCGCAGGCGAGAGATCGGTTCGGCGCCTTCGTGCACCTGGCGCGCTCGGTGCCCGCCTACCGGCTGGAAGTCGGTTGGCGCCGCCCCGACGCGCCCGCCGTGCTGGCCCGCCTTGCCGCCGCGGCGAGCCACACGAGCCCGCGGGATGCGAGCAGCAATCTCCGCAGCGCCTCGACCGCGCGCCCCACGGCCGATCCCCGGCAGCGCAGCGACCATCGGTGAACGGCGGCCTGCAGCCGATCCAGCCGGCGCGTCCACCAGCCGCCGAGCCGCAGCTCGGCACCGCCTCTCTCGACGCGGTGGACGACGCCCAGCAGGCTGTCGCGGGAGGTTCGGCGCATCATCGACGAACGGTCGCCCGCCAGGTGGACGCTCTCGCCCCGCCGCTCCAGGACCCGATGACAGACCAGCCCGCCCGAGCCGTCACGGGCCAACACCACGTTGCCGCTTTCGACCGCGTCGCCTGGCCGCACCTCGACGAAGTCTCCGGCGCGGATCAGCGGCTCCATGCAACGCCCCCGGACCCGCAGGCGTGCCGGCTTGCCGGCGCCGAGAGCTCGCTTCAGGAGCCTCTGGGCGTGTCCCCGCGACGCGACGCCGCTCACCGGATCGTGTTCTTCACCACCCACTTGAAGCCGCGGCCGATGTCGGTCATGGTGAACGTGTAGCTGCCTCCGGGCTGAACGCGGATCCGCTCGCCGGTCTCCTCGTCGCGCAGCTGCGCGCGCTCGAGCAGCTCTCGCGGTCCTTCCCAGCTCAAGGTCACCTCAGCGGTGGGGTCGGAGGACCAGACCTCGAAGCCCCAACGGTCCAATCCCGGGCGCAGGCGGTGGAAGTCGGACGTGTAGTCGCCGGACTGCTCGCCCCAGTTCTGGTGCGGGAACACCACGGTGAGGTAGTCGTCGCCGAATGGCGTCAGCTCCCCGAGGTCGTGCGCGTCGTAGCCGCGGCGGCTGTCGGCGAGCTGGCCGAGGACGTTGCCCGCGTCCCGCAGGTCCCCGGATTCGGCGATCAGGCGAATGTACCAGCCGTCCTGCGCCGGGCCCGGGCCTTGGGTCTCGACGGCCGCTCGCGACGCCGTCTCCGATGCCGGCAGGAGCTCGCTGTTGGGATCGACGGGCATCGATTTCTGGTCCGGGATGCGCAGACTGATGCCGCTCTTGAAGGCCTTGACCCAGAAGCCGTCGAAATTCTCGAGCGTCCCTTCCATGCCCATCGTCTGGCCGTCGAAGGATTCGTAGGCGGCGCCGTTCCACTTGTAGGCGACGCGCGACATGATGCAGCCATTGGCCACCGGGTTCATCCCCTGGCAGGCGTCCAACGGATCGGCCTGGTCGAGGGTCAGGACGCTGGCGCCGTCGATCACCCGCACGTCGTCCCATGCCTCGTCGTACCAATAGCGGTGTCCCACCATGTTGAATCGCCCGGTCGCGGAATCCTCGAGGGGGATGTCGGCGTCACCGTTGAAATCCTCCTCGATGTTGACCGTCTGGGAAGCCATGTTGGTCTTGATCCAGTAGCCGCGGCCGACCTCCATGGTGTCGGTGAGCGCGAGCTGGACGTAGACGTTGTTCGCCGCGTCGCGCTCGTAGACGATCCAGTTGACGCCGTAGGTGCCGGAGAGGTCGTCGCCGAAGAGGTCCGCCACGGTGTCGGAGCCGGCGGGGGGAGAGCACGACAGCGCGATCTGCTTCCACTGGCCGGTCACCAGGTCGATGGTCTGGCGACAGGGACCATCCTGGTTGAAGTAGTAGGTGACCACCGAAGGTCCGAACTGCATGTAGGCGGTACTGATCCGGACGTGGTTGGTTCCGATGAAGAATCCGCCGGTCGAGCAGAACGCGAACGACCCCCCGGTGATCCGGATGTCGATGTTACAGCCGGTCGGATTGGCCTGGATGCCGCCGTAGCTCAGGTTGATCACATAGTCGTCGGCGGTGCCGGCGGTCTCGTCGAGGCCGCTCTGCCCCAGCAGGATGGTGGCGACGCCATCGGCGGTGAGCCGCCGCTGGTCCTCGTCGTTGAAGCTGCCCTGCTGCATCACCGCTTCCGTCCTCAACGTCGAGGTATTCGGATACCCCAACGTGCCGGCCACGGCACGGTCCAGGTTGGCGGCAAAGTTGTCCCCCACCGGCAGCGAGGACAGGTCGCGGTCGTAGGTGGAGGCGTCCACCGGCACCGGCAGGGGGAGCTGGCCGGGATCGTTGGTGTCGGTGCGGAACCAGTGCAGGTTGTCGTCGTTGCCGCGGACATCGTCGGAGGTGCCGATCACGCCGTCGGTGCCCGGGCTCAGATTGAAGGCGGCGGTCGTGTTGTCGTTGCCGTCGATCACGCCGTCGGTGGCCTTGGTGTAGTTGGACTGTGACGAGGGCAGCCCCGACTCCGTGGCCGCGTTGGGGTGCGCCAGACCAATGCAGTGCCCGAGCTCGTGCAGGGCCACCGACTCCCAGTCGTAGAGCACCGGCGTGTCGGGGATGTTGTTATTGCTGAACAGCAGGGTGTTGCCGACCGTCGGCTGGAGCTGGTTCCAAATCGCGACCATATTGCGCACCGGCTGCTCGAGGTCCGCGAGCGAGCTGGCCCCCGCCGGCACGCTGCTGAGGGTCGAGTCGATGCACACGCTGAGGTTGAGAGTGTTCTGGGTGCCGGTGTAGCCCTGGGGATGGGTGATCAGGTCGACGCCGTTGTTCTCGCCGGCGAAGATGAAGCCGCCGGCGTGAGCCGGGCGCTCGACGGCGACCGACGCGATCAATGCGACGGCGACCGCCGCCACGACCAAGAAGCCACTGACTGCCGTGTTGTGCTTGTTGCGCATCGCCGTTCCCTCCTATCTCACCCGGGTCAGATCCGAGCGCTCAAGCAGCGTCCGGAGTCGTGTTTCTGCGGCGGCGATTGCCCGCACCGGGGCGAGATCTGGATACTGTTGGCTGTCGGTGTAGACGTTGAGCCAGCGCACGGCCTTCTCCAGGCCGGGGGCTTCATCCGCTCCGGCCGGGCCGTAGGCCTCGAGCCGGACGCCGATCACGGTCTCGGTGGCGTCGGACACGTAGTGCAGCCGGCCCGCGGCCCGCTCCGCCGCCACGGCCTGCTGCCGCTGCTGCCTGGCGGCCGACTGGTCGAAGTCCATGATCCCGTCGCCGGCGAGCCCGTGCAGCAGTTCGCGCAGCTCCCGAGGCGTCAGGCGCAGCTCGTAGTCGCCCGCATCGGGCGAGTAGACCGGGTAGTGCACGCGAACCCGGCCGTCGCCGTAGATCCGCATCAGCGGCTGCGGGTCGCGCTGCGCCAGCATGTGGTGGATGTGGGTGTACTGCACGACCACCGTCCCTGGATCGGGAGAGTATTCGAGATTCGGCGCCGGCTGCTGGGCGGCGAGCCCCCCGGCGGCCAGTGCGGCGACGATGAGCTGAACCAGGGATCTAGTCATGGCCATCCTCCGCGGACGTACTGTTGGAGTCGACTCGGCGGCTCGAGCCGGGCGCGGCGTCGAGCGGTTGCCCCCTGAGACCGCCGGCATCATACCATCCAGACAGAAAGCAACCGAGCCGCCACCCCGAGCCCGCGGCGGGCAGACCCGTCGACAGCCCGTATAATCCCCTCTCCGAGAATCGACGAGGACGGCGGGCTGGAGCTCGAACGACGAGGAGACGGGCATGAAGCGACATGGCGGCGACACTCGGTCCCGGTTCTTCGGTCGCGCGCGGGCCACGGCGGCGGCAGCCCTGCTCACCGCGCTCGTGCTGACGGCGACCTCCGGCTGCGCGATGAACCGCCTGCGCCGGGACTTGTCCGAGGCGAAGGGGCTGGGCTTGATTTCCGGGCCGGTGGAGACGCCCGACGGCGGTACTGAGAACGTCGTGGTGGCGCTCTACCGTCACGCCGAGGCTGGGCCGGAGCTGGAAGACGCCGATCGGCTGACCTCCACCGTCGGCAACTATGCCTTCATCGTCGAGGCCGGCCAGCCCTACCTGATCGCAGCCTTCCAGGACGCCGACGGCGACCTGATGCCGGACGCGACGGAACCGGCGACTGTCTACGGCCTGCGGGAACCGATCGTCGTCGAGCCCGGCGAGAGCCTCGAGGGCCGACGGATCCTGCTCCACGCGGACAGCGAGCCGTTGCTCCAGGGCATCGACTTCAGCGGCCTTCCGCAGGCCTCGTTCGACTCGATACCGATCGCCGCCGGCGAGATCGCGAGCCTCGACGACGAGCGCTTCAGCCTCGAGCAAGCCAAGGCTGGAATGTGGTCGCCACTGACGGCGGTGCGCGAGGTCGGCGGCGGCATCTTCTTCCTCGAGCCCTATGACCCGGAGCGCATCCCGGTGCTCTTCGTACACGGCATCGGCGGCTCGCCGCGCGACTTCGGCTATCTGATCGAGGGGCTCGACCGCGAGCGCTTCCAGCCCTGGATCTATCACTACCCGTCCGGCGTCCGGCTGGAGCGCGCCGGCCGTCTGCTGAGCCGGCTCACGACCTCGCTGCGGCAGGAGCTGGGCGTCGAGCGCCTGTTCCTCACCGCCCACAGCATGGGCGGGCTGGTGGCTCGGTCGTCTCTGCTGCAGATCGAGAGAGACGCCGACCGCGGCGGAATCGAGCTGTTCGTCACTTTCTCGACCCCCTGGAACGGCCACCGCGGTGCGGCCCAGGGCGTCAAGTACGCGCCCGCGGTGGTGCCCTCCTGGATCGACATGCAGCCCGAAAGCGACTTTCTGGAAGGTCTCGAGAGCGAGCCGCCCGGGATTCCGCCGCACCATCTTTTTTTCGGCTTCCATACCCGCAAGAACCCGCTGATGCTCTACAGCCACGACACCGTGATCGCCGTCGGCAGCCAGATCCATCCGTGGTTTCAGGAGCGAGCCGAGCGGATCTACGGCTTCGACCTCGACCATGTCGGCATCCTGAACGACGAGGACTCGGCACGGACCTACCACCGGATCCTGGGAGAGGCGGCCGTCGCGCATTGAGCAGCCAGCCTCGGGCCGAAGGAGTAGTATCGCCGTCATGCGCAACTCATTGATCTCGCTTCTGGCCCTGTTTCTCGGCTTCGCCGGCGTGCTCGGCGCCGACACCCCACCTCTGACCCTCGAGGAGGTCATCGCTGCTGCCCGCTTCGACGATGAGCAGCGCGCGGACCTGCTCGCGGGCAAAATCGTCACCAGGGACTTCGACGAGGGGTCCGACAAGGAGATGGCCATTCTCCTCGCCCTCAAGGCGCCGCTGCCGCTGTCCGAGGCCATGGAAGCCTGGCGCGATGTCCGGGTGCTCGACGCTGATGAAGACCTGCTCGCGGTCGGCCGGATCGAACCGGACCAGGACGCCATGGAGGCGCTGGCGAAAATCGCCTTCACCGCCGAGGAGGGAGACGAGATCCGCGGGCTGCTGGAAGCCGAGCCGGGATCGGACTTCAATCTCAGCAAGGAAGAGATCGGGCGCTTCACCAGCCTCGCCAAGGGAGTCTCCACCGGCGGTTGCGATCGCGACGCCGCCTGCCGCTCGAAGGTCAACGCGGCCTACCGGACAGTGCTCGCGGAGCGCCTGGAGGCGTACCGGAAGGGGGGCTTGCAGGCCGTCGCCAACTATGCCCGCTCCCGGAACAAGGTCGCCGACCCGCGGCAGGAGCTGCGCCTGGCGGCGGAACAGATGCCGCTCCTGCGCCAACGAGCTCCCGAGATCTACCGGGCGTGGCTCGAGTATCCCAAGGCACAGCCCGAGGGCTCGCATCACCAGTTCCTGTGGCTCAAACGGAATGTCGAGGGGCGCCCGACGTTCGTCCTCACCCACCGGGCGGTCTACGAGACCGAGGGCGCGCTGTTTTCGGCCGAGCGTCACTTCTACGTCGGTCAGTTCTACAACTCCCTGCAGATGGCCTCCTATACCACCTCCCTGGGACCCGACTCGCTCTACCTGCTGCTCAACCGCACGTCGACCGACCTGGTCGGCGGCTTCGGCAGCAGCGCCAAGAAGATGGTGGGTCGCTCCAAGGTCCGCAAAGCGCTGGTCGGGACGTTCGAGAGGCTGCTGGCGGACTTGCAGTAGGCGCGACGACGGTTCGCACGGGCCTGAAGACCCGTGCTACAAGGGGAACGCTCCCTGAACGGAGCTCGGGGGGGCTGCTAGTATTTGCGCATGCGAAATCATCTGTTCCCGCCCCTGTTCCTCGTTCTGTTCCTGGCCGCTCTGCCCGCTTCGGCGCAGAAGATCCACATCGACTTCGACGGCGCTACCGCGTTCAGTGAGTACAAAACCTTCGCGCTCAAGCAGACCGGCTTCGACTTGCGCCGGGTCTCCTCGTCGCTGCATGAGCGGGTCGTCCAGCAGCTCACTGACTACGCCACGGACGGCGGGCTGAAGCCGGACGAGGCCGAGCCGGACGTCTACATCGCCTACTACGCCGCCTTCAGCGGCGACCTCCGACTTGTCCTCGGTGACCTGGAGTACACCTACGGCCCCGGCTTCAACCTGGGCTCCTACTGGGACGGCGGTGTCGGCACCCGCGAAGTGAGCGAGAAGTCCTTTACCTTCAAGGAAGGCACCGTGGTGGTCGACGTCTGGGACCGGGAACGGAAGGTCCTGGTTTGGCGCGGCATGGCGACGGCGGCGGTGAAGAAGGACTACGAGAGAAACGAGCAGAAACTCGAGAAGGCGCTCGGCAAGCTCATGAAGCGGTGGGAGAAGATGTACGGCGGCCGCGCGCGGGCGATCCGCAAGATGAAGGCCGAGCAGGACGGGTAGCCTGCATCTGCAAACGGACCAGGCCGCACGGGTCTTCAGGCCCGTGCCACCATCGCCAACCCGGTACACGACCGGCCGCCGTTCCGGGCCAAACGTCGCAACCCCACAATGAAGCTGTTGCGCGAGCCCCTGATCCACTTCCTGGCTCTGGGGGCCGGTCTGTTCCTGCTGTTCGCCATCGTCGGCGACCGCGAGGACGGCGAGAGCGAGCCGATCACGGTGTCGGCGGCGCGGGTCGAGCTGCTTGCCCAGGGCTTCGCGCGCACCTGGCAGCGGCCGCCGACCCCCCAGGAGCTCGAGGGGCTGATCGAAGACTATGTACGGGAGGAGATCTACTACCGCCAGGCGGTGGCCATGGGCCTCGACCGCAACGACACCATCGTCAGGCGGCGTATGCGCCAGAAGCTGGAGTTCTTCCTCGGCGACATGCTCGACTCGGCCGAACCCACCGAGGAAAATCTCCGGGCCTACCTGACCGAGCATCCCGAGCCGTTCCAGGCCGCCACGCGGATCACCTTCGAGCACGTCTACTTCAACAGCGACGAGCGCGGCGAGGCGGCGACGGCCGACGCCCGGCGCCTGCTCGAGCGCCTCGAAGCCGGCGCCGAAAGGCTCGACGTCGCGACCCTCGGCGACCGACTACCCCTGCCCCGGAAGTACACGGAGGTTCCCCTCGACAAGGTGGGATATCGCTTCGGGTCGGTCTTCGTCGAGCAGCTTGCCGATCTGCCCGTCGGGAGCTGGGCGGGACCGATCGAGTCGGGCTACGGCCTGCACCTGGTGCTGATCCGCGAATTGCAGCCCGGCGAGGCGCCACGCTTCGAAGACGCGCGCGAGGCCGTGGAGCGCGAGTGGCGCGCGACCCGGCGGAAGGAGGCCGAGGAGGCCTTCTACCAGGGGCTGCGAGAACGGTACGAGGTGGTCGTCGAACCGCAATCCTGAATCCCCATATGAGATGATGTCTCCAGGCACGGCGCGGCACTCCTCACCGCCGAAAACCACCCGCGCGCCGGACCGTCCCGAAAGGAGACGACATGCTGCGCAGATTTCTCATTCCCGCCACCTTGCTGATCCTCACCGCATCGAGCGCGGCGGCCCAGAGAGTGGAAATCACGCCGTTCTACGGCTTCCAGTTCGCCGGCGAGTTCGAGGACCGCTTCGATGAGGGCGACTTCGACGGCGTCGACGTCGACGAGGGCGAGACCTACGGCCTGTTCCTGAACTTCGCCCTTGATCCAGGCGGGCCGGAGGGCGGCCAGATCGAGCTCATGTACAACCGCCAGGAGACCGAGCTGCAGGCCAACCGCCTGTTCGGCCCCGACGTCGCCGATCTCGACATCGAGTACTGGCACCTGGGCTTCCTCTACCAGTGGGCGCCGGGCCAGGCACGGCCCTACGTGGTGATCGGGCTGGGGGCGACGCGCCTCGAATCCCCGGGCTTCGAGAGCGAGACCCGCTTCTCGTGGAGCGGCGGCGGCGGCGTCAAGCTGATGTTCAACCAGAACTTCGGCGTGCGCTTCGACGGACGTATCTACTCGACCATCATCGACGAGGACGACGACGTGTTCTGCGATCCCCGCGGCTGCTTCTCCTACGACGACGACACCTTCCTGGTGCAGCTCGACGTCAAGGGCGGATTGGTGCTCGCGTTCTGAGCCGGGCCGCGCAGGCCCTCATCAAAGCCTCATGATTCCATCAAGCCCAGGAGCCCGCGGCGCCCTAGGATGGCGGCAACGGCAACCCACCTACGAGAGGAACATCCATGAGCTCCAAGATCCCGGTCATCTTCCTGGCGCTGCTACTCGCCGCGTCGGCGGCGTCGGCGCAAAAGGTCGAAATCACGCCCTTCGTCGGCTTCCAATTCGTCGGCAGATTCGGCGAGGACTTCGACCACGGCACCGCCTTCGGCAACCTGGAGGTCGAGGAGGGCGAGAGCTTCGGCCTGATGCTCGACTTCGCCATCAACCGCCACGCCCAGATCGACGTCCTCTACAGCTTTCAGGAAAGCGAGCTGGAAGTTCCATTCTACTTCGGCCCACACAACCGCCTGGACGTCGACGTCGACGTCGAGTACTTCCAGGTCGGCTTCCTCTGGCAGTGGCTACCGAGCGACGAGGTGCGGCCGTTCGTGGTCGGCTCGATCGGCGCGACCAGCTTCGACTTCGAGGGCGGCGCGAGCGACACCCACTTCTCCACCACCGTCGGCGGCGGCGTCAAACTGATGTTCAATGACACGGTCGGCGTGCGCTTCGAGGGCCGCGCCTACCACACCTTCGTCGACGCCGACAGGCTGGTCTTCTGCAACCCGGACAACTGCGTCACCTACCGGGACACGTCGCTCTTCCTCCAGTTTGATCTCAAGGCCGGCCTGGTGTTCGCGTTCTGATCCTGATCCCACGGGAATGAATCCCCGTGTGCCGGTCGGTCGCAACCGATAACTTCTGACAACGGTTGTCGCGCCACGGCGTGATCACCAATAACTTTTGTCACCGGTTATCGCACCGTGGTGCGGCAACCAATAACTTTTGTCACCGGTTATCGCACCGTGCCGCGATAACCAATGACTTTTACCACCGGTTATCGCACCGTGGCGCGGCAACCAATAACTTTTGTCACCGGTTATCGCACCGTGGCGCGGCAACCAATGACTTTTGTCACTGGTTGCGGGGGTGGCGACGGCGAAACGTCCGCGACTTGTTGCGATTGCTGCATCGCAGGGTGCAGTAGCTGCGGGTGCGGTTGTTCGAAGCATCCCAGAAGCACAGGCCGCAGTCGTCGCCGGCGCAGGCCTTGAACCGCGGCCAGCGCCGGTCGATCAGGAGCTGCGCGAAGACCTGGAAGAAGCCCGCGAGTACGGCGTCGAGGCCGGCGCCGGCGGGCTCGAAGCGGGCCCCGCCGATGAAGCGGACCCGCAACATGGGGGCCTTCGCCGCCAGATCGAGGCGCGCCTCGATCTTCGGGTCGAGCGCCTTGCCGACGTTGGATCGCAGCAGCGAGCGCAGATCCTCGCGTACCGCGCGCGTGTGCCCGAGGTCGGAATCCGACAGCTCGGTGCCGGCCGGCAGCAGCTTCCAGCGCGCCATGTAGTCGGCGAGGGCCGCCGGGCTGGCGAGATCGTCGCGCGACGATCCGAGGTCGGCGGTGTTGACGAAGGCCTGAACGATGCGCAGGCTGCCGGGGGCCGGTGGGATCCGCTTCGCCCACGGCGTGTCGCCGACGGCGTCGTCCCAGGGCTCTTTCTTCTTCGGCATGCGCGCATGGTATCCGCGGAGCTGCCAGCAAATCCAGAGCCGCCGAAACGATAGCTGGAGCATATAATCCAGCGAATCCACTCGCCCATCAAGACGCGAAAGTCCGGTCGAAAGGAGACCTCAAAATGACATCGAAGACAACCATCCGCACCACGCTGCTCACCCTGCTCGCCCTCGCTCTGCTGGCGGCGGCCGTGGGCCCGGCGTGGGCCAAGAAAGAGAAGAGAGAGCCGATCGAGAAGTTCCGCGGTCGCGCCATCAGCCTGGACCGCGGCACCACCTCGACGCTCGACATCGCGATCTACGAGTGGACCTCCCCGGAAGAGCGCGAGGCCCTGATCCAGACCTTCCTCGACGGCGGCAGCAAAGCGCTCTACAAGAAGCTCCAGGACACGAGCGAGAAGGGCTACGTCAAAGCGCCGCAGAGGATCGGCTACGACATGAAATACGCCTGGCAGGTGGAGGTCGAAGGCAAGCGCCGGATCATCCTGGCGACCGACCGGCCGATGGGCTTCGTCGAGCTGGCGCGCAACACCCGCAGCACCGACTACAACGTCAGCCTGATGGTGCTGGAGCTGGATCCCGAGACCGGCGAGGGCGAGGGAACGGCAGCGGTCGGCGTCGAGCTCTCGATCGACAAGAAGACCAACCGCCTCAACATCGAGTTCACCGGCACCCAGCCGACCAGGCTGGTGAAGGTCAAGCCGCTGCCGATCAAGAAGAAGTAGACTCGCCTCCCCGAGCGGGCGCGCCGATGCGCTCGCTCACTCCTTCCGTTCAGGCCCGATCCATCTAGCAAGGAAATCGTCGATGCTCTTCAAGCGCCTCCTCGCCCTTCTGATACTGACCGTCGCCCTGACGAGCAGCGCCGCCGCCCAAGACGACACAACCGCGGACGTCTCGCAGACCGCCGCCCCCGCGCCGCAGCTCGGCTGGCCGCGCGAATACACCGGCGAAGACTACAAACTGGTCGTCTACCAACCGCAGATCCGCTCCTGGCAGGACTACCTGCGGATGGAGGCCGACGCCGCGGTGATGGTGACGCCGCCGGGGCAGGAAGATCCGGTGCCCGGCGCCATTGCGATCAAGGCCCGGACCGACGCCCACATGGATACCCGCACGGTCTTCATCCATGACCTCGAGCTCGGCGCGGTGCGCTTCCCCGCCGTCGAGGGCACCACCGAGGAGCAACTGAAGGACATCGTCCGCTCGATCTTTCCGAAAGAACCCGTGGCGGCGTCGCTCGACCGGCTGCTGGCGATGATGGAGCGCTCGAGCGTGCGCGTGCGCGAGGTGGAGCTCAACGACGATCCGCCGAAGATCTTCGTCTCCACCACCCCGGCCGTCCTGGTCAACGTCGACGGCGAGGCCGCCTGGGTACCGGTGGGCGACAAGGCCGTGGGACTCTCTTTCGCCGCCAACACCAACTGGGACCTGTTCAAGTACGAGAGCGAGAAGAAGAAGGCCAAGCACAAGACCTACTACCTGCGGCTCGAGAAGAGCTGGCTCGGCGCCGACGACCTCGCCGGGCCCTGGGGCCCGGCCGGCAAGCTGCCCAAGCCGTTCAAGAAGCTGCCGATGAGCCCCAACTTCAAGGA
>JAAELT010000015.1 GCA_024226315.1 bacterium
TGCCGAAAATCGGCCAAAATCGGTGGTTTTGAAAAATTTCCAAAACCTCCTGAAATAGTAAGACAAAGCTATAAAAAGCCTTTTGATCCAATCGGGGGGTTAATCAGACCCCTATTTCACCATCAATAAAATAAAAATAAGACCCGAAAATCGACGGATTTTTGCCAAAAAGTTAAGTGTATGCTAAGGGAAAATTGCCCAAAATCGGGCAAAATCGGTGGTTTTGAAAAATTTCCAAAACCTCCTGAAATAGTAAGAAAAAGCTATAAGAAGCCTTTTGATCCAATTGGGGGGTTAATCGGACCCCTATTTGACCATAAATAAAATAAAAGTAAAACCACAAAATCGACCGATTTTTGCCAAAAAGTTAAATGTATACTAAGGGAAAATTGCCAAAAATCGGCCAAAATCGGTGGTTTTGAAAAAACTCCAAAACGTCCAGAAATAGTATGACAAGGCTATAAGAAGCCTTTTGATCCAATCGAGGAGTTAATCGGACCCTATTTCACCATAAATAAAATAAAATCGGCCAAACTCCGTGGTTTTGAAAGAACTCCACAACGTCCTGAAATAGAAAGACAAGGCTATAAGAAGCCTTTTGATCCAATCTGGGGGTTATTCGGACCCCTATTTGACCATAAATAAAATAAAAGAAAAACCTAAAAATCGACCGATTTTTGCAAAAAAGTTAAGTGTATACTAAGGGAAAATTGCCAAAAATCGGCCAAATTTGGTGGTTTTGAAAAAACTCCAAAACGTCCAGAAATAGTAAGACAAGGCCATAAAAAGCCTTTTGATCCA
>JAAELT010000016.1 GCA_024226315.1 bacterium
ATCCCGGTCTGCGAGGCCGGCGCTCTCTCGATGCAGGCTGGGCGAGTCGTCTTCGACGCCGATGCCTGCGATGAGTGTGATGCATGCCTGACGGCCTGCCCGGTCGATGCCAATCCGATGGTGAGTGACTATGGAATCGAGGACATACTCGCCCTTTTGCGGCCTCGTCGACCCTTCCTGAGCGGAATCACGGTTTCCGGTGGAGAGCCAACGCTGCAGCTCGAGTTCGTCGCCGAGCTGTTCGCAGCGATCAAGGCGGATCCGGCGCTCCGTGGCCTCAGCTGCTTTCTCGACAGTAATGGATGTCTGGGACCTGGCGCCTGGGAAAAAGTGTTGCCGGTGACCGATGGCGTGATGATCGACATCAAGGCATTCTGTTCCGCCCGGCACCAGGATCTGACCGGGCAGTCAGGCAGTGAGACCTTGCGGTCTGCTCGCCTCGTTCATGCGGCGGGACGACTACACGAATTGCGCTTTCTGTTGATTCCCGGGGAGACGGATATCCCGGCCGAGTTGGATGGCCTTGCGGAGTTCGTTCGATCGCTGGGAACGGACCTCCGGGTGAAGTTGAATGCCTTTCAGCGCCACGGGGTGAGAGGCCCGGCGCGGTCGTGGACGCCAATGACCGAAGAGGGCGTCGACGAAGCCGCCGAACACCTCCGGGCGGCCGGTCTGAAGAACATTGTCAGACCAGCCGTCTATCAGTAGCGCCGATCGTCGAGCCACAAGAAGCCCGGGCGTGCCCCTCGCCGACCGGCGCATCGGGGCCGCGACGCCGATCCTGGGCTCGCCACGCTGGAAGCTCGACCGCCCTTCGAGCCCCCATCGATATGTCGACCGCTTCTACCCCGTCGCGCTCCTCGCGCAAAACGCCGGCCGCGACGAGAACGTACCCGCTGCCGGCGCGCGGGCGCTTCATGCCGCGCTCCAGCCGAGTTATGCCAAGGCTCCCGATCGGCTCGCGTATGTGGAGTTCGAAGACGCCGAGCATTCTATGCCCGAGGACCAGTGGGATCAGCTTTGGCACAACGTGGTCCGCTGGCTCATCCGTTTCGTAGGTTGAATGCCGGGAGAGATCAACCGGTTTCGGCGAAGGCGGGGCTCGGGGGAGGAGCAGACGAGCTATCCATCCAGGCCGGAGTGGATTCGCCGCGCATGCACGAGGTGATGTAGGCGGCGCTGGGGTGCCGCGCCGCCTCGACGGCCGCGATGACCGCCGCGTTGTCGTATTCGGCGTGGCGCGGCTGGACTTTGTAGCCCGCCTCGTCGGCGACCAGCAGAACATACTTGGCCCGCACGTCCTTCCCTTCGGGGTTGCTGACGCTGCCGGGGTTGATCACGCGCACCCGGCCGGCCGTGCGGTCCAATGGCCAGTGTGTGTGCGCCACCAACACGAGGTCAGCGTCGGCGTCGGCCAGGTTCTCGGCCAGCGCGTCGTCCGTCAGTGCCGGGTGGATGCCGTCGCCATCGTCGGTGCCTGGTGCCGCATGCACGCACAGGACGCGGGTGCCATCCGGAAGCGTTGTCCTGAGCTCCAATGGAAGACGCGCCAGCCAGTCCAGATGCGTTGCGCTCAGCACGCCCCGTGTCCAGCCGTAGGTGGCACTCTCCTCAAGGACCTCGCCCAGGCATTCGGGCTCGCGTGCCAGCTGCTCCCGGACAAGCGCCTCCGAGAGGCCGGTCAGCGTGAGCCGATCCGTGTTTCCGCGAACGAAGGAAGCGTCAACCAGCGCAGCGAGACGGTCCATGGCACCGACTGGGTCATAACCGAGAGCCGCCAGGTCCCCCAGTACCCAGAAGGCATCAACGCCGCCATGCCTCGTGATGTCGGCCAGGACGGCGTCCAAGGCGATCGGGTTGCCGTGGACGTCAGAGAGGATCGCGACTCGCATGCCGGTTATGCTACCTGGTGAGGTCTCACAGACGGACAGCGATGCCCGGCGGGGACGGAATTCGGAGATTTTGCGCTACCGCAGAATTTGCGTCCCCCCCTTCACACAGGCGCGCGATTGAAGAATCTGTCCAGCCTGACCGGGATCTCGGGAGGCCCCCGGGTCAGGCGGCACCGGATAGAACCCGCCTTAGGCGCTCGAACGCCGGGGTCAAACGGCCGGCGCGGGTCACCAGGGCTCTTCGGATCTCCGGCGAGACGTCGAGGTCGTCATCTTCACCTGTGAGTCCGTGGGTCGCGATCTCGTAGACATAGCGGCGCACCTGTGCCGAAAAATCCACCGACGAGTCCCGTGGCAACTCCGCGGGCAGGTTGTCCACAGCCATTATCAAAATCCCATCGGCGGCCGGGCCCTCGACGTAGCGGTCGCCGCGGAAGTCATAGGTGTAGGTCGGCTTCTCGATGGTGGTCACTCGGTGCGTCAGCTCGATGGAGCCACCGGGATCGCACGCGAGGTCACCGATCATCTCCAGCCGCAGCGAGCCGTGCTCGGCCAGGCGCCGGACCATGTCGCGCGTCACCAGCCGCGGATATCGCTCGTCCCAGTAGCTGGTGTGGACGAGCATCGTCAAGTCCGACAGATAGCAGTCGAGATTGGACTCGAAGCGCTCTGGATGGGCCAGGTACTCCTCGAAGTAATAGCCGCCGCCCTCCTGCGAGCGGAACTTCTCCTCACGCAGGAAGACGATCTTGTAGAGCTGCTGCCGCTGGCTGCGCTCGTGCTCGACGAACTCACCGATCCGCCTTGGGTGAACCTCCACCGGACGCAGCCGGTCGAGCATCTCCTGGGCCCCCTGGGAAACGTGGCCGTGGCCGGTGATGCCGATGATGCACGGAGCGATCTGCCCGGGCACGCCGTCTCTCTCGATGGTCGCCGCCACCTCGTCGAGACAGGCTTGGATGGCGTCCAGCGATTCGTACGAGTGGGCGGGGCCGATGGCGGTGAACGGATTGTTGATGCCGCACAACCTGAGCTTGGTGCCAAGATGGTGCAAACTGTCCACCATGCCGCAGATGCCCGCGAAGCGTCCGAAGTAGAGCAGGCGTGTGCCGTGGCGATCGGTCACGCACTCGTAGTCGAGCAGCGTGATGCCCCGATCGAGGATCGCCTGTAACAGCGGCATGTTGTTCGACTGTCCCTTGATCGTGTGGGAAAAGACGGCGTAGGTCTTGCCGGTCATCAGATCTTCGATGCGGGGCTCCTTGATCCCTAGGAGAAGATCCGCGCCGTCGGCGCGGTCGACGACCTGAGCGCCGCTCTGCACGAAAGCCTCATCGGAAAAGATGCGGGCGCGGCTCGACTCGACGATCACCTTCACGCCGCGCTCTGCCAGGCGCCGTACATCGTCAGGTACGAGCGGCGTACGACGCTCACCCTCCTTGGTTTCGCGCAGGATGCCGACCTTGAGTGGTGCTGTCATGGACTCCCGACCCGAAAACGCTGCCTCCATCATAGCACTGGACGTCCGCCGATCAGCCGGCAAGGCGTGCCGAGAATCGGGGACGACCACCAGCTCCGCCCGCGGCATCCGGGCCGCCCACTCCCTCTTACTCTCGACCGACGTGTAGTCGTGCTCCGCGGCGCCCACCAGCGTCGGCGTTTTCGATCTCACCGAGAGGGTCGGCGACGCTCCATCCGAGACGAAGCCACTGAGCGCGGCGCGGCGGCGAGTAGCGGGCACGCCGCGGAACATATCGCACCGCCCCGGTCCGCTAGCTCGACCCCTTGGGTCCTGGCTCCTGGGTCTCTCCTCTGTCCGTCGAGAGCTGGGCCGGGATGGGATGCTGCCGCCCTCCCGAGATCTCGGCCCTCAGGCCGTTCGCGCCACGAAAGGGCCGATGTCGAGCATCGACGCCGGAAAACGGGCCGTCATGCCGCCGCGCATATGACCGCGGACGAGGTCCACCGCGTCGGCCGAGCGCCACCAATGGCGCTCGGTCGCTTCGAGCGCGCCCAGCAGGTGGTCGGTCCGCGTGTAGGCGATGGGGTAGCCGACGACGTGGAGCCAAAGCGGGCGGACGAAGGTCGGCAACACGCGGATGGATTCGGCCGGCGCGGATATTCC
>JAAELT010000017.1 GCA_024226315.1 bacterium
CTCCGTCGAGTTCGCATCGGCGAGCCGGTTCACATCGGGCCGAGGATGAGGCTCGTGACCTTCCGCGGGAAGAACTTTGCCCCAGGAGTCCAGGTTGAGTTCGGCCCCGACGTCACCGCTCAGGTCCAGTCCTCGTCCTGCACGGAGATCGTCGCGTTGCTGATGCTTGACGAGGGAGTGCGCGGGCCGCAGAGCTATCGAGTGATGAACCCAGACGGAACTTACGCCGACGGCAGAATGCGTTTCGGCAGGAGGTGGAGATGAGCTACATCGGGGACTACATAAAGCGCAGGGTTCACTGGGCCGTCTGGGCGATCCTGCTCCTGCTCTTCTGCGGGGCTGCGCTGGGGCTGGCTTTCAAGGCTGGCCACGACAGGGGCCCGTCCGAGGCTGAGGTGATCAAAGGGCTCAAGAAAGACGGCTGGGAACCGGCAGAAAGGGTCAAGGAAATCAAGGATTCCCTGATTTCCGAGCATTTAGCGGCGATGATCAAGCAAGAGGCGGAATCCTCAGCTA
>JAAELT010000018.1 GCA_024226315.1 bacterium
ATCGGGGCGCCCAGATTCGAACTGGGGACCCCCTGCTCCCAAAGCAGGTGCGCTACCAGACTGCGCCACGCCCCGCCGAAAACGCGAGCGCGAGCATAAGGGACCGGCGGCGGGGTGTCAATCGTCGGTCGGAGGAAGGCGATGTGCCCGCAAATGGGAAGCCCCTCCGCCGGGGAGGGGCTCCGGGAATAGCGGTCTCGTGGGCCGCTACCAGCTGAACTGAATGTGGCCCAAGGCGCGGCGCTCGAGCAGATCGCCGCCGAAGAGCTGGTAGTGGTTCTTGTCGAACAGGTTCGAGATGTTGATGCCGACCGCGACGCGGTCGTTGATCCGGTAGCTCCCCGTCAGGTCGACCAGATCGTAGGACGGGACCGGGCCGCGGAACACGCCCGCCGCCCATTCGAAGCCGTCGACGTGGCGGTACTTGCCCGAGACGTCGTACTTGTCGGCGATGTAGGAGAGGCTGAAGCCGTACTGATTCTCGGGTGCGTTGGCCAGCAGCGGATCCGCCGCGAGCTGCTCCTTGACGTCGAAATCGAACCAGTTGTAGATCACGTCCAGCTTCAAGTCGTCGGTCAGGTAGACGTTGAGGCCGAGCTCGATGCCCTGGGTGTCGACATCACCGAAGTTGGTGTAGGTCGCCCCACTGATGAGCGCCAGGCCGGTGAGCGGGTCGTTGGTCATCGTCGGCACCGCCCCTCGCACACCGGCCTCGAGGATGCTGCGGAAGGGCTCCGGGATGCCGGCGGGCGCCGCGTAGGGGCCGAAGGCCGGATTGATGAAGCCCAGGGTCGGGTTGAAGGGCGAGATCAGGTCGGTGAGGAAGTTCTCGAGCGTGCTGTCGTAGTAGTCGACCGTCAGGTAGGCCTTGCGGCCGAGGACGCCGGTGTAGCCGACCTCGATGGTCTCGACCTGCTCGACTGTGAGGTCGGGATTGCCCAGCGCCTTGACCGGCACCGCGGCGAGCCCGCACTGCACGCCGAAGGGGGCGCACAACGCGAATTCGAAACCGGCGAGCGCGGTCACCGGCGGGGCGACGATCACGTTCAGGAAGTACTCGGAGTAGTTGGGCGACTGGAAGGCCTCGCTGTAGCTCACCCGGAAGTTGTGGTTGGGGTTGGGCGAGAACACCAGCGCCGCCCGCGGCGAGAACTCCGAGTCCCAGAGGCTGCTCTCGTCGTAGCGCGCCGAGACCACGCCCTTGACTTTGTCCGTAAAGGCGTACTCGAGCTGGCCGTAGACGCCCTGGAAGTCCTCTTCGACCTTAGAGAACACCAGGCTCTGCACGCCGAAGGCAGGCAAGGTGGAATCGAAGGTCTCCTCGCTATAGGAGGCGCCACCGATGAAGCGGCCCTTGCCGCCACCGAAGCCGACATTGCCCTGGACCTCGATGTGGTCGTTGTCGGAATCGAGGAAGAGCGGCGCGCCGGTGCCCAGGGAGAGGACGGGGTTCTCGCGCTCGTTGTGGTAGCCCAGGACGTTCCAGTGCTGGGTATTGAAATTGAACCGGAAGTGGGTGCGCTCGGAGGTGGAGAACTGGGTGCGGCCGATGCCGGTGACCACGGCGCCGCCGGCCTCGAACTCGGAGTAGCCCGTCTCGAGAGACAGTGTCGAGCCGCCGAAGTCGCGGTCGACCCGGACGTTGCCCCAGGTCCCCTCGTTCTGGTCCTGGGCCAACGGCGCCCGCTCGACGTTGAGCCCCGGATACTCGGCTTCGGCGGGGACGTCCAGGACGCCGTTGCCATTCAGATCGAGGCGGGTGCGAGCGTAGTCGTCGCTCTCCAGGTAACCGGCGTTCAGCCGGCCGTACCAGTTGCCCCCCAGCGCGCCCGAGGCGCTGAGGTCACCGCGCAGGGTCGAGAGGTCACCACCGGTGAGCCGGACGCTGCCGCCGGTCGAGTCGGCCGGCGACTTGGTGGTCATGTTGATGACGCCGTTGTAGGCGTCGGCGCCGTAGAGCGCGGCGCCCGGGCCGCGCACCAGCTCGACGCTCGCCAACTCGTCCAGGGGCACCGTGAGGCTCGACCACTCCTGGTTGCTCAGGAAGGTCACCGAGGGATCGCGGCCGTCGAGCAGCACCTTGATCCGGCGGTTGAGCGAGCTGTTGAAGCCGCGGGAGTTGAAGTTGAAGTCGTAGACGCCGCTCTGGGTGACCTCGGCGCCGGGGGTGAACTCGAGCAGCTTGGGCAACTGGCCGTGGGTCGACTCGCGCTCGATCTGCTCTTCGGTGATCACCGTCACCGCCGCCGGCGCCTCGGCGATCCGCTCGCGGCGGCGCGAAGCCGAAAAGACAGTGATGGTGTCGGCGAAGCTGACGTCCCAGTCGACGGTCTTCTCGACCGTCGCGGTCTCGCCCGCGCCGACCTCGACCTCGCCCGAGTCGGCGTTGTCGCCGAGGGAGTAGCTCAGGGTATAACTGCCTGCCGGCACGCCTCTGAAGGCGAAGGCACCGGAGCCGCCCGTGATCTCGACCTTGCCGAGCTCGTTGATCACCACAGTGACGCCGCCGACGCCGGCACCGTCGTCCCGGATTACCGAGCCCTCGATCTGGCCGTCCTGGGCCAGAGCCGGAACCGCACACAGCAGCAAAAACGCCGTTAGCCAAACAGTTCGCAGTCCTCGCATGCCATCCTCCTGCCAGTCTCGTATCTGGCGCGTTGCCGACCGCGTCGGCGGTTGTCGTACCCGTTCCATCGGCCCTGACCCCGTGTCCGGGACCCTCTCGTGAAGATTGGGATTGATTATCATCAAGATCGGCCGCGTCTCGCAAGTCACGGTGCGGCGATCCGCCGCCGCTCGCGGCCTCCTCGGGCCATGACGATGCCGGCCGAAGGTCGTCGGGCGCCTCGACTCTCACTTAGAACTCTGTAGACTCTACGCGGGGAGCCGCCGAAAGATGCAAGAGGGTTCGAGAACCGGCCGATGTTCAAGAAGCAAAAGCATAAGAAGGGAGTGGAGAGTGTCCTGGTTCTCGGACTCGGCGGGATCGGTTCCTACCTCGCGAAGAGGCTCGTACACGAGGGATATGCGGTCACGGTCATCGAGAACAACCGGGAGCCTCTCCGTCAGGCAGACGGAAATCTCGATGCGAGGCTGATCAAGGGAGACGCGATGAGCGTCGCCTGCTGGCAGGAGGCGGACGCTCGGAAGATGGATCTCCTGCTCGCCGTCACCGACAACGACGCGGTGAACATGGTCGCATCGATGATCGGCCACCGATTCGGGATCCGGCGCAAGATCGCCCGAGTGCGCTCGTTGGAGTTCGACGACCGGGACGGGAGCTTCTCGAGTCGAGACCTCAGGACAGATCTCCTCATCCATCCCGAGGAGGTCGCCGCCCAGGAGATTCATCGTCTGGTGGCGCGCACGGCCGGGAACGATGTTATCGAGATCGCCGATGGGCAGTGCCAGGTCGTGACAATCCCGGTCCAGGCGAGCTCCCCGATCGCGCACCGCACGCTCGCGGAGGTTGCGCAGCTCTACTCCGGACTCCCCTTTCGGATGGTTGCCTGCGCCCGCGGGATCCGCACCCTGACTCTCCAGGGGAATCTCGAGATCCTGCCCCAGGACCAGATCTTCATCATGGCCCGGAGGGAAGACGTCCCCCAGCTGATGCAGATGGCCGGCGTCGAGAAGCACACCCTCCACCGGGTCATGATCCTGGGAGGCGGCCTCGTGGGTCGGCGGGTTGCCGAGCTCCTCGGCAAGTCGGTGAAGGTCAAGCTGATCGAGCGCGACGCCAGAACGTGCGACGAGCTCTCCGACCATTTGAGACATGCGGAGGTGCTGCACGGCGACGGCTCGGACGCGGACGTCCTGGCAATGGCCGGAATCCTCGAGATGGACATCTTCATCGCGACCACGGGAAGCGACGAGACGAACATCGTCAGCTGCCTGCTCGCCAAGCACCTGATGAATCGGCAGAACCGGGATCCCAAGGGATCGCAGGGCAAGACCATCGCGATGGTCAACAAGGAGGACTATGTGGTTCTCGCGACGACCATCGGTCTCGACATCGCGCTCAACAAGAAGATGCTGGCCGGCAGCGAGATCTTGCGTTTCATCCGCCGGGGAGAGCTACTCTCCGTCGCCCGTCTTCATGGCGTGGCGGCCGAGGCGGTCGAGGTCGTGGCGTCACCGGGCTCGAGAGTCACGCGTCAACCACTTTCGAAGCTCCGTTCGCTTTTCGACGGCAAGATGCTCGTCGGCGGCGTGCGCCGGAACGGCCAGTGGGAGATCGGTCAGGGAGACACCCAGATCGGGCCTGGCGAGCGGGTTATCATGGTCTGCCACCCGCGGTCCCTGAAAGATCTGCCAGGCTTCTTTTCGGACTGATTATTTCTTCCAGAACGCCGGGTAGAAGACGACCAGTGCCGAGAACATCTCCAGCCGGCCGACGAGCATGTTCCAGGACAGGAACCATTTGCCGATGTCCGACAGCGGCTCGAAGGTGTGGGAGGGCCCCACGCTGCCGAAGCCGGGCCCGATGTTCATCAGGGCGGAGATCACACTGCTCATGGCCGAGGTGTAGTCCAGATCGTCCACGAACGTCATGAAGCAGCCTCCGAGCAGCACCATGAAGATGTTGACGACGAAGTAACAGATCGCGAGCTCGACGGCGGAGGACTCGATGGCGCGTCCGTTGAGCCGGATCGTGGAGACTGCCATCGGTTGCAGCATGATGCGCCGGATGGTCGCGTAGAGATACTTGACCAGGATGACGTAGTGAACGACCTTGATGCCGCTGGTGGTCGAGCCGGCACAAGCCCCGACGAAGCAGACCGCGTACAGCAGCATCTGGGCCGCCTGCGGCCACAGCTCGTAGTCGGCGGTCGTGAAGCCGGTGGTCGTCAACAGGGAGACGACCTGAAACGTGCCGTATCGGACCGAGTCCAGGATTCCGGAGTAGGTCCCGCCCCACCAGAGGCTCCAGGAGACGAGACCGGAGAAGAGAGCGATCAGAATGAGATACCAGCGCAGCTCGGTGTTGCGGACGATGGTCCGGAAGTCTCCCTTCAGGAACCGGTAGTAGAGAACGAAAGTGACACCGCCGAGGACCATGAAGAGGATCGTCACCCAGTCGAAATAGGCGCTCTGGTAGTGGCCCACGCTCGCGTTCCTGGGCGAGTACCCGGAAGTCGAAACGGTGCCGAATGCGTGGCATAACGAGTCGAACGGTGACATCCCCCCCAGCCACAGGAACACGGTGTTGAGCGCGTTCAGAGCCAGGTAGATCCCCCATAGGAAGACCATCGCGTCGCGGTTGCGAGGAAGGAACCTTTCGCGGGTGATGATCTGGCCGGGGCTCGACTCGGCACGGAAGAGCCGGACCCCGCCCATCCCGTGCGGCATGAAGATGATCGCCAGAGTCAGAAAGCCCATACCGCCGAGGAGATGGGTCTGGCTGCGCCAGAAGAGCAGGCCGTGGGGGACGCTCTCGATGTCCTGGAGGATCGTCGCGCCGGTCGTCGTGTAGCCCGACATCATCTCGAAGAAGGCGTCGGTGAACGACGGGATCGAGCCGTGAAGCATGAAGGGCAGCGCCGAGACGGCCGAGACGACGATCCAACCGAAGAACGCCACGAACAGCCCGTCCTTGATCTGAAGCTCCGGGTTGCCGCGGCGAACCGCGAAGCGCACGGCGAGTCCCAGGGCCACGATGATCACGGCGGAGAACAGGATCGGCAGTCGATCGTCTTCCCCGTAATAGAGGGACCAGAAAAAGGGCAGCACCATCGACGAGCCGGTGACGACGAGCAGGGTCCCCACAACCTTGAGAATCGCGACTGGGTTCATCTTTCGCTCGCCTGTTGGCGGCGCTGACGGCTCAAGCGTTCTCGGTCTTCGAGATCAGCTGAGTCTTGCCGATCTCCTGATCGGCGCCGGCCGACTCCGCCGCTTTCTCGAAGGCCAGAGGAGTCCAACCGAGGTCTCGTGACCGCACCATGGTCTCGAGCTGGGTGGCGACGGCCGCGGCGTCCTGCGGCCGGTCGCCGGGCTCCTTGGCCATCAGCGAGGCGACCAGCTCGGCCAGCTCCGGCGGCACGTCGGCGCGGAAGTTCTCGATCGGCTCGGGCTCGATGGTGGCGGTGTTGAGGATCGTCTCGCGCAGGGTCCGTCCCTGGAACGGGTGCCGGCCGACCAGGGCCTCGTAGAAGATCAGGCCCAGAGAAAAGAGATCCGCGCTCGGCGAGTAGGGGTCCCCCAGAAAGCACTCCGGCGCAATGTAGCCCGGGGTACCGCAGATCACGTCGTCGGAGCGGGTGGCGGCCGAGATCAGCTCGGAGATGCCGAAGTCCGTCACCTTGATCGATCGATCGCGACCGAGCAGCACGTTGGCGGGTTTGACGTCATGGTGTACCAGATCGTGGCTGTGGGCGGTCGCCAGCGCGCGCGCGATGGCCGCGCCGAGTGGGATGACCTGATCGGTGTCGAGCGGCCCGCGACTGGAGAGGTATTTCTCCAGGTTGGTGCCATCGACCAGCTCCATGGCGATGTATGCCGCCGAGCCCTCCTCCGCGACGTCGTACACGGTGACGATGTTGGGGTGGTGGAAGCGGGCGCTGACCGCCGCCTCGTCCATCAAGCTGGCGATCAGCTTCTGCTGGTCGATGTCCTCGGCGTTGACGCGCATCGTCTTGAGAGCGAGCTCGCGCTTCAGCTTGGGGTCCCAGCCCTGGAACACCGACCCCATGGCGCCGGAACCGAGCAACTCCTTGACCCGGTACCGGCCCAGGAATACCTTGCCCAGGTCTTCGGAATCGCGGATGCGCTGCTGCAGAAGCTGGAACGACGCCTCGAGCTGAGCGATCTCGGAACCGCCGGCGACCGGCGCCTCGCCCATCAGCTCGTTCTGGGCCTCCGCCAACCGCCGGAGGGGGCGGACGACGGTGAGATACGCGCCGCTCGCGATCGCCGCCGCCAGCAGAATCGCGGCCGCCGCCGACAGCCAGGTCGCCCGCCGGATCCGATTTCGCGCCACCTGGGCGATGTGGGCCGGCTGCCGGGAGAGCACGAACCACGGCGCCTGCTCGAGCTCGGCCCAGCCGACGATGGCGTCACCGATCGTGGTCTGCTCGAACTCGCCGCTGCCCGAGCCCAGCTTGCCGGAGCGCGCCAGCTCCACCAGGTCGGGCGGAAACGTGTCGAGAGTGGTGACACCGCCGAACAATACTTCCCCGTCCTGAGTCGCCAGGGCGAGAAGCGCCTCTTCGCCGATCTGGTAGCCCTGGACCGTGGCGTTCAGATGCTCTGCCCTGACCAGCAGGACCAGCTGCCCGGCCTCCTGCGGCAGCGGCGCGCCGAGGCGCAGCCAGCGCTTGGTCGCGCCGCGCAGCAACGTCGGTTCCCCGGATTCCGGGGAAACGTCGTAGTGCTCCCCGAGCTCGTCTTTCAGGTCGATGCGCTGGACCTTGATCACCAGCTCGCCCGTGGCGTTGAAGACGCCGACCACGGCGACATCCGGCTGCGCCTGGAGGATGCCGCGCAGCAGCTCCTGGGCGGTGGGCGAGCGCGGGCTCTGCAGCAGCACCGGATGCGAGGCGGTGGACCGCGCCAGGTCGAACATGCCCTCCAGGTAGGTGTCCACTTGCGACGCCACCGCCAGCGAGGTGACGATGTGAGTGCGCTCCACCTGCGACGTCAGGGCGTCTTCGTTGGTCTTGAGCTGAAAGTAGGTGATAGCGATCGGCAGCAGGCCCATGAGGGCCAGCGCCACGATCACCCTGAGCAGCAACGAACCTCGCATGGGAGCCCTCGCCTAGAACGTGTCGGGTCCCGCTACTTCCTGTGCCGCGCCAGCGGCACGCTGCCGCGCCGGGCGTTGCCGACGCAGTCGATCGCCTCGATCCGCAACACGTAGGTGTTCTTGGCGATGCCGGGCTCCACCTCGTAGGTGACGTCTCTCAGGTCGCTGCAGACCGCGTCGTCCGCCCGCACCCACAGACCCTGGTCCTTGCCCAGGGCACCGAGCCCCTCGAGGCCGATCGGCTTGCCGGACAGCAAACGCAGAACCACGTGCCGCAGATCCGAATCCACCCGCCACAGGTGCTTGTTCGTCTTCACCTCGCGGCGGCCGCGCATCGACGGCGACGGCCCGCCCAGGTCGTCTCCCGGGTCTCCGCCGGTGGAACCGACGGCCACGGGATCGCCCTCGAAACCCCAGGAGAACTCGGGCGGGTCGGGGTCGTAGATGAACGGCACCTCGACCTCTTGCTCGTTGCCCGCCCGGTCCACGGCGGTGACACTCACCGTGTGCTCGCCCCTCTGCCAGGGTCCCTTCAGCGCGGACTTCTCGACCTCCTTGCCGTCGATGGACGGCGTCCAGCGGTCGACGCCGCTGCCCTCGTCGGTCGCCTCGACCTCGACCTCCATGCCCGGGCCGACGATCCAGCGATCGTTGAGGCCGTAGCGCGGCGCCAGCCGCGGGTCGGTGAAGCTGACGTTCACTTCGGGAGCCGAAGTGTCTTCGGTGTCGGTGAGGATTTCGAACGAGACCGCGTCGCTGGGGTAGCCGTCGAGACCCGACTTGGCGACCGCCGTGACCCGCCAGAACAGCTTTTCGACCGGCAGGTCCTCCGGCTGCCAGGAGGCGGCGGCCACTGCCACCACTCTCTCCACCAGAGCTCCGCAGGACGCGTCCCTACAGACTTCGATGGTGTAGTCGCGCGCACCATCGACCGCCTGCCAGGCGAAGGCCGGCCTGGGCGTGGCCAGGCGCGCCCCGGCGCCGGGCTCGAGGCCGGCGGGCGCCGGCAGGAGCTTCTCGGGTGGCTTCGGCGGCTCGCCCTCGGGCACCGAGGAGCCCATGCCGGTGGCCACCTTGACGGTGGCGCCGGCAGCCTCGAGATCGCTCTGGCCGCTGTAGACCATGAGCTGGGCACCGCCGCTCTCGGGACGCCGGGCGCGGGTGGCGAGCGAACCGTCCTCGCCGGGCTGGGGCGTCGCCGTGGCGTCGCCGAGAATGATCTCGAACTGCTCCGGCGCCTCCGCTCCGGCCTCCACCGACAGGTCGGCCTGACCGAGTTTCACCTCGATCTGGGTCCGCTCGACCTCCTCCTGCGTCGGTTTCTCGTCGCTCAGAAACACCAACGAATCTTCGGTCAGAGCGAGGACGGTGCCATCGGGAAACTGGAGCAGGGCGGAAGATTTCTTGTAGGTATGGATGCCGTCGCGCGACTGGAGGATCTCCCACTGCTTGGCGTCGGCCCAATCATCCGAGCACTGATCGTCTCTTGGACGATCACGGCAATAGACCGTGAGCGACGTCGACTGATCCTCGACGCGATTGGAGATCCTCCTCAACTGGGCCCCATCCGGGAGCTTCTCCGGAAGCAGCAACCTGATGTGATCTCCCGGTGTGATGACGTCCGGATCCGCGATGTCCTTGTCGTTGAGCGCGTAGTTCTCCCGCCAGCGCTCCGGGGATCCCAAGTACCGTCTC
The DNA here is from genome assembly GCA_024226315.1 of bacterium. Taxonomy (GTDB): domain Bacteria; phylum Acidobacteriota; class Thermoanaerobaculia; order Multivoradales; family J023; genus JAAELT01. The sequence continues at coordinate 9,443 of JAAELT010000018.1, forward strand.
GTGAGGCCTATGATCGTGTCGCCGGGCCGGATCACGTAGTAGCCCCACTTCGAGTCATCCACCTCGGCCGCGTCTTCGGCCAGCGCCCAGGTCGCCGGGCAGGTGAGGAGAATCAATACCAGAGCAAAGTTCCGAGGCCTCATTTCACACCTCTTCCTTGATCGATCCGGCCCTTCGACCGCCGCCGCGACCGGTCCGGCCAACACTCTCTTCCGCAAGACAGCCAGTGTATCGAATTAGTGTATCGAACAGGCGGCCGAATGGGCGAGCGATCCTCAGAATTCGGCGCGTTCGAGGTTCGCGAGACCCAGGCGCAGCGGCACCAGGCAGGTGACCGCGGTCAGCACGATCATCCAGGCCACCGCCGTGGCGACGACCCAGGGATAGGCGTCCTCGCCGACGAAAGCCGCCAGGCGCCCCCACAGCAGCACCGCCGCCTGCCCGGCACCGATCAAGGCGATGAAGAGCATGCTGAGCAGGAAGTTGAGCGTGCCGCCCAGCCCGGAGACGATCCGCGCCGGGTTCTCCTCTTCGAAGTTGGGATAGAGGCTACCGAGGCCCACCGCCAGGCCCGACAAGGCGAAGGTGGTGGCGACGATGCCCGCCACCGACAGCGCGAAGGCGGTGCGATCGAGCCCCAGCTGCCATCCCGAGAGCACCGCCAGACTCACCGTGAAGACCGAGGTGCTGCCCACGGAGAGCCAGAACTTCTGCCACATGATCTGGCGCAGGGTCACCGGCGCCAGGCCGATGATCCAGAACCGGCGCCCTTCGAGGCTGACCAGGGGATAGATGAAGCGGGTGGTGAGCGACGCGAGGATCAGCATCGCCGCGCCCAGATTGAGCAACGTGCCCAGGGCGCGCCAGGACTCGTCGTGGGTGAAGCTGCGCGCGCCCCGGATGTTGGCGACATAGAGGGCCATGATGCCGAAGAAAAGCACGAACTGCGACCACTGCGCCGGATCGCGCCAGAAGAGCTTGAAGTCCTTCGAGACCAGCGACCGGACCGGCGGCGGCAGCGGACGCAGGAAGGCGTCGAAGCGATCCAGGATGCCGCGGCCGTTTCGGGCCCGTCGAACGCCGGCACCGTCGCCGAGCGCCGTCCAACCGGCATAGAACCAGCGCTCCGCGGCGAGGGTGGCCAGCCAGACGAGGAAGAGCGCGTTCGACACCAGCAGCAACCAGTGGAACAGGCCGGCGCCAAGGTCCCCGGTGGCGGTGCCGAGCAACCCCTGGGACACCCAGAAGCTGGGCAGGAACGGCGACTGCGTCCGCCCCAGGGTCTCGACCACTGCCTGCAGGCTGGGCGTCTCGACGAAGCTCGGCACCTCGATCCGGCCTCGAAAGAAACCCAACAGGGCCAGCAGCAGCACGCCGGCGAGCCCCAGCCAGACCCCTCGGTGGAGGCGCGATCCCTTCACCGCCACCACCACCCGCACCACGATCACGGTGATAAGCGAGCCGAGCGCCGCCGGGATGGTGACGAAGGGCAGGTAGAAGGCGACGAGCGCCAGGTAGAAGACCGGCGGCGCGCCGGTCTCGAGCCCGTAGGCGAGCAGCACCGGCGAGCCGAGAAAGGCGGAGGCCCAGGAGCTGAAGGTCACGCACTCGTAGAACCGGCCGAGGAAGAAGGTCGCCGTCGTAATCGGGCTCTGGAGCTGGTGGGTCACCTCGCGGGAGCGGTAGAGCGTCGAGTACGCGATCAGCACGTTCGAGAAGATCAACATCACGAACAGGGCCAGGGCGAACACCGACAACAAGCGCGCCATGACCAGGTCGCTCAGACGCAGCGCGCCGACCCCCAGGGCCTGCTCGGACATGCCCCCGAGTAGCCCGAAGCCGGACCATGAGAGCAGGAATATGCCCAGCCACAACGCCACGGCGGAGATCGAAACGAACGCCACCTTGAGCTTCGACTCCCGCTGCACCGAGGCGAGGGTGTGGCGCACGATGCGCTGCTTGGCCCACAGGATGGCACCGAGCTGCGACGAGCCGAGGGGCGAGAAGAGGGTGCGGCTCATTCCTCTTCTTCGGCCTCGCGAGTGAGCTGCAAGAATACGTCCTCGAGCGAGCCCGCTGCGGCCGACGCCAGGGATTTGATCTCGTCCACCGTGCCGACGTGCAGCAGCCGCCCACGGTGGATGATGCCGATGCGGTCGGCCAGCTCCTCGGCGATCTGCAAGCTGTGGGTCGACATGAAGACCGTCAATCCCTGGCGCGTCTTGTCGCGCAGGTAGGTCTTGACCGAGCGGATGTTCTTGGGGTCGAGGCCGACCCACGGTTCGTCGACGACGACGATCCGCGGCTGGTGCAGAAAGCAGGAGGCGAAGCTGAGCTTCTGCCGCATGCCGTGGCTGTAGGTCTCGACCAGCTGATCGGCGGCGTGGGACAGCTCGAAGGTTTCGAGCAGATCGTCGCAGCTCTGCTCGAAGGTCTCCTCGGGCAGCGAATAGAGCCCGGCCACGAAACGCATCAGCTCGCGTCCGGTCAATCTCTCGTAGAGGAACGGATGGTCCGGGATGTAGCCCAGCAGCTGCTTGGCGCTGATCGGATCACGCTGGATGTCGTGGCCTCCCAGAAGAGCACTGCCGCCACTCGGCCGCCTGAGGCCGGTGAGCATCTTGATGGTCGTCGTCTTGCCGGCGCCGTTGGGGCCGAGAAAGCAGAAGAACTCGCCCTCGGCGACGTCGAGGTCGAGGGGCTGGACGGCGGTCTTGGGCCCGAAACGCTTGGCCAGGCCCCGCGTCTGGATCATCACGGTCATGGCTCACTCGATCTCAAGGACTTCGATTTCCAGCTTGCCGAGATAGGGCAGTAAACGAGGCCATTGCTCGATGCCGCCGGTGAGCAGTTTGACGTGGGTGGCGTCGGCCAGGGGTTGATCGAGTGTCGGGTCCATCCAGACCCAGTCACCGAGGTGGACCTCGGGCCACGCATGATAGTAGAAGCCCTCGAGCTCGTCGCTCCAGACCAGTCCGATCGCTACCCGCGTCGGCACACCGGCGGCGCGCGCCAGGGCGGTGAACAGCACGGTGTGCTCATTGCAATCGCCACGGCGCTGCTCCAGCACCTCGAGCGCCGAAGGGATGCTGAGCACCGGCTCCTTGTCCAGCCGCGAGAACACCCAGTCGTGGATCGCGCGCGACCGGAGCCACGGGTCCGTCTCGTCGCCGACCACGGCGGCCGCCTGGCTCTCGATTTTCGGGTGGTCGGATTGGATGAACGCGTCGGTGCCCAGGAAAGGCGCGACCGCGGGCGAGCTGGCCGGATCGAGGCCGGGCGGCGGCTCGGCGGGCACGCTCAGGCGGTAGCGGCCGCCGCCCAGCGAGACCTGCACCCGGTCCTCGGGCAGACGCAGGTCGTCGAGGCCGCGGAGCTGGATGGTCATCGCCCGCGCCGCGCGGAACGGCCGCTGGCCCGAGGGACGGATCGCCGTGCGGCTGAGCAGGCCGGCGGTCGCTTGCTGCCCGGATACCGGCGCCGTCGCGTCATGGGGCGAAATGCGCTCCAGCACCAGGCCGATCGGCGTCTCGGCTCGTACTACCTCGCCGGTGTCGTCGATCCAGGCCAGCGACTTCAAACCACTCATCTGAACCGACAGGCGACAGGTCTCGACCTCACCGGCCGAAAGAGAGAGAACCTCCCGGGCGACACAGCGCACACGCGCTTCGCTCTTGCTGAGGGTCAGCGGATCGAACGTGTCGAGCCGCACCTGCTCACCGACCTCGAGGGCCGGGAACCGCAACGCCGAGCCAAGGCCGCCCGAGAAGATCATCGCGTCGTTGACCGGTAGACGCCAGGGGATCACCTCGCCGGCCGAGACCATCTCGCTACGCAGCTCGCCGTCCGCGACTTCGCCCGAGAGCTCGAAGTCGAACCCTGCCGAGCGCACGGCGAAGTCGAACTCCGCCCGCGGTGACTCGTAGGGGCGCCAGATCGAGCCAGAAAGGTCGAGATCCGTGCTCTTGCCGATCAGCTCGAGACTCATGCGCGCCGCGAGCTCCATCCGCACGCCGGCCAGCTGATGTCGCTCCTCGGGAATCTGGCGCAAGTGGACGTGACCCACCCTCTGCCCCTCGGCCAGGTAGACGCCCAGCCAGGAGTCGGTAGGCTCGCTCAGCCTCTCGGCGCCGACCGCGCCTGAACGCCTGACGCCGAGCTCGCCGCGCAGCAGGAGCCCCATCATCAACAGCCAGAAGCCGACGATCGGAGCCCCGATCATCCAGCGTCTGCGGCGACGGCTCATTCCAGATCTCCCGGGCTGCTCACGACCATTGAACGAACCGGGGCGGGGGTTCGTCTATCGGGAGACTCGTCGATCGGGAAGACCAGGGGCCGTGAAGAAGAGCAAAGACGAGCCGGCCCGACGAACACGGGAGTAGTGGGGTTTTGGGCTCGATCAATCCACACCAATCACTCGGTGCTTACCCCCAGGCTCGCCAGACCGGCTTCCGAAACTGAATATAGTCTATTTTTGATCGTTGATCCAGCCTTCTACTTTCGATCACGAAAACGTCCACGATGATCGATCCGCACCAGGGATCGGCGAATCCGATCCGTGACTCAGTGGGTCTTGTCCGACAGGGTTGCCGAGCTGGCCAACATCTCCGCGGTCTCTCGGATCCGGCTCCGAACGTCGTGCACGACGTTGACGAGATCGGGAGAATGGCCCGAGGCGCCGAGGATCTCGACCACGTCGATGACCATCGATGCGAGGTATAGATCGGTCTTGGCATGGTGGGCTCGTTTCGAGCTCTCCCGGCTGCGCCGCAACAACAGCTCCGCCATGCTCCAGGTGAAGAACCTGCTCGTGGTCTCTCCGACCTCGAGCGCGTCGCGGACCGTGAAATCGCCGATCAGCGCCTCCAGATCGACGGCGCGATCGAAGGCGAGAGAGAGCAGATCGAGCCGCCGCCGCTCGATCTCGCGCTTCGGCTCCTCGAGCGCCGCCGAGTACCGCTTCACCAGATCGTGATCGAACATCTCGAAAGGTTGCAGAACCGATCGCAACCAGGCGCGAAACTCGGGGTCGCTACGCGCCAGACGCGCCGTGAGCATTCTCTGCTCGTGCTCCGACAGCGCGCCGAAAAGCAGACGCGGCACGAGCGACTCGTCAACTTCGAAATCCATGACCTTCACCAGCGATCCTCCGTGGGCAAGATTCACTCGAAGCCCGGAGGTTAACCGATCGGCGCCCTCTGATCAAGGGAAATCTCTCTTTATGGGAGCATGTATCTAAATAGAATGTTCTTCCCGGAAGCAGGAGAGCACTCATGGAAGCGCAAGACTATCCAAAGGGGTGTTGGCTCCCACCCGGGGGCGGCGTAGGGTCCCGGCATGGGCACGGGGAGCATCGATCCCGGCGATCTGACCCGCGACCTGCGCCGACCGGGCATCGAGCTACGGGAGACACACATCTCCTGGGTCTTCCTGGACGGCGAAGACGTCTTCAAGGTCAAGAAGCCGGTCGCTCTGGGTTTCCTCGACTTCTCGACGCCGGAGAAACGCCGCCAGGCCTGCGAGGAGGAGGTGCGACTCAACCGCCGGCTGGCACCCGACGTCTACCGCGGCGTCCTCGAGATCACCAGGAGCGGCTCGGGTGAACACCGCTTCGGCGGCACGGGCGCGCCGGTCGACTGGGCAGTGCACATGAAGCGACTCCCCGACGACGCTCGCGCCGACCAGCGACTCGCCCGCGAGATGCTCTCGCGCGACGACGTCGAGCGCATCGCGCGCCATATCGCGGCCTTCCACAGGCGAGCGCGGTGTGACGAGGAGACTTCCCGCTACGGCACGATCCGAGTGATCGGCGCCAATGTCGAAGAGAACTTCGAGCAGACCCGTGACGTGCTCGGCTCCTACCTGAGCCCGGCGGAGGCCGAGGAGGTCGAGGGCTGGCAGCGGAGCTTCCTGGCACGACGGCACGAGTTGTTCGAGCGCCGGCTGGCGAATAGCAAAGTGCGCGACGGCCACGGCGACCTGCGACTCGATCACGTCTACCTCACGGGTGAGGAGGTGACGATCATCGACTGCATCGAGTTCAACCGGCGATTCCGTTTCGCCGACACCTGCGCCGACATCGCTTTTCTCGCCATGGACCTCGCCTGGCAGGGCCGAGCCGACCTGGCGGAGCACTTCCTGGCGGCCTATGCCCGGGAGGCGAACGACTACGACCTCTACCCGCTGGTCGATTTCTACGAGAGCTACCGCGCTTTCGTCCGCGGCAAGATCGCTTCGATGCTGGCGACGAACGAAGGCGCCGACGCCAGCTCCCGGCGGCACGCCGCGGACGAGGCGCGGCGCTTCTTCCTGCTGGCGCTGGCGTCGGAGCGGCGGTCGCTCCTGCCGCCGGTGGTAGTGGCGGTCGGGGGACTGATCGGCGCGGGCAAAACCACCATCGCCCGCCGCCTCGCCGCCGAGCTCACCGCGCCGGTGATCGACGCCGACCGCACCCGTAAGTTCCTGCTCGGGGTCGAGGCGCGCGACAAGGTGCACGTCGCGCCGTTCACCGGCGCCTACCGCCCGGGGTTCACAGAGAAAGTCTACGAGGAAGTCCTGCGCCGGGCTCGGGCGGTGCTCGATTCGGGCCGGCCGGTGATTCTCGACGCGTCGTTCCGCTCCCGCGCCCGGCGCGCCGCCGCTCGGCGACTGGCTCGCGACCTGGGCGTGCCCTTTCGCTTCGTCGAGTGCTACGCCACGCCCGCGACCTGCCGCGAGCGGCTCGAGCGCCGTGCCCGCGCATCGAGCATCAGCGACGGCCGGCTGGAGATCTTCGACGACTTCGCGGCCAGTTGGGAGACGGTCGACGAGCTCGGCGAAGACGAGCACTTCATCGTCGACACGTCCAAGCCGGTCGAAACCAACGTCCAGGCGCTGAGGCGCCGGCTGGCCACCTGGCCCGCCGGCTTGACCCAGTAGATCCATCCCGAAATCCCAGGGTTTACACCCTGGGCTACCACATACCGCCCCTGTCGGGGCTCCGGAGCCCGGAGGGCGACACGAGGTAGCCCAGGGCGTGAGCCCTGGGCGGAGCTTGGCCTCAGGCCGCTTCGCGCAGCGCCAGGTCCGCCACCAGCACCAGGTGGTCCGAGAGCGGCGCGCGCACGGTGTGATAGCCGGAGAAGCCGAGCTGCGGCGACACCAGGATCCAGTCGATCCGGCGACGCGGCCGGTGGGCCGGGTAGGTGGCCTCCAGGGTCTCGGGCTCGTGTGCCTGGAGCCCCAGAGTGCGCACCAGCAGATCCATCGACCTCGGCTCGTGGTGCCAGCAGCAGTTGAGGTCTCCCAGCACGACCAGCGGGCGCCCGCGCTCCCCCAGGGCCTCGACCATGCGCAGGATCTGCTTGCGGCGCACCGTCGGCCGCAGGAAGTCGAGGTGCACCGACACCACGTCGACCTCGACCCCGCCCCACTCGGGCACCTCGACCGCCGCCACCACGAAACCCTTGGTGTCGCGCCAGGACACCGCGAAACGGTGCGACAGCGGATCGAGCAACGGCTGCCGCGACAGCAACGCCGTACCGGCGGCATAGCGAAAGCCGCCGAAACCGAAGGCGTTGTGGTTGCCCCGGTAGTGATCGGAGAGGCCCGCTTGGCGGGCCAGGGACGCGACGTGATCGAAGTTGCCACTCCAGGTGGAGGGGCCGTCCACTTCCTGGAGGGCGACCACGTCCGGGGTCAGCTGGCGGAGAGTGTCGGCGATGTCGGCGAGGTTGCGCTGCGCCGTCGAGCGGCGCAGAAACGGCTTGGCCGGCACATTGCGCCGGGCGTGCGCCACGTTGAGGGAGAAGAACCGCAGATGGTCGTCGGGCTTGGCCGGCACCTGCGCCGAGGGCGCCTCGTGGTCTTTCGGGGCAGGAAAGAACAGGGGCGCGGCGAGGTGGGATCTCGCCGTGGAGAAACGATGGGAAAAGCGCCGGATGCGGCGCAGGCCCCGGTTCGTCGCTTGCGTTCTCAGGGCGGTTTTCACGTCAGGTGTGTCGAGAGATTCATCAGTGTTCGTGACTCGAACAGGCCGGGAGTATAGCTCTCCGGGCCGGATTCTTCCACTCCTCGGCCATCAGGCCGCCCGCTCAGAGCTCGTCAGGGGTACAGCCTCCTCGACACCCAGCCGTCCTCGGTGCGCTCGAAGAGAGACCGCTCGTGCAGGCGGAAGGCGCCGGCCACCCAGAACTCGATCGTCGACGGTACCACCCGGAATCCCGACCAGTGGGGCGGGCGCGGCACCGGTCCGGTCAGGTACTTCGCTTCGTACTTCGCCACCCGGGCCATCAGGTGTGCCCGGCTCGGAAGTGGCTGACTCTGCTTCGACGCCCAGGCGCCCAGCCGGCTGGTACGCGGGCGGGTGGCGAAGTAGGCGTCGGCCTCGTCGTTGCCGACCAGATCGGCGTGGCCCTGGACCCGCACCTGCTGCTTCAGCTCCCGCCAGTAGAAGATGAGACTGACCTGGGGGTTGGCGAGGATCTCGGTCCCTTTCCGGCTCTCGAGATTAGTGTAGAAGACGAAGCCTCGAGCATCGTAGTCCTTGAGCAGCACGACCCGAGACGACGATTGGCCCCCGGCGTCGACGCTCGAGAGGACCATGGCGTTGGGATCTTCCATGCCGGTGGCCTGTGCCTTCTGGAAGACCTTGCCGAATCGCTCGAAGGGATCCTCGCGCGCCAGCGCTGTTTCGGTCTGGGCCATGGATCGATTCTACTCACATGTAGGGCGCGAACAGCCAGGCCAGGGAATCACGGAGCCGTTCGAAGAAGCGCCGGTTGTCGACCTCTTCGACCGTGACCTCGCGAGACTGCCGGCGCACGCTCTCGATGTGGGCAGCGACCAGGCTGGAGAACGGCCGATCGAACACCTCCACGGCCAGCTCGAAGTTGAGCCTGAGGCTGCGCGGGTCGAGGTTCGCCGAACCGATCTGGGTGTAGTGGTCGTCGACCACGAAGAGCTTGCTGTGGGCGAAAGGCGGCGGCTGGTAGTAGACGCGAACCCCTCGCTCCAGCAGCTCCCAAAGCATGTTGCGGCTCGCCCAGTGCACGAACGGCAGGTTGTTGGAGGCGGGGAGAACCACGGTCACCTCGACTCCCCGCAGCGCCGCCGCCTGCAACGCACCGATCAGCGTCCGCGGCGGCAGGAAGTAGGGATTCATGATCGCCACTTTGTGGCGGGCCGCGGAGACCGCGCCGACCAGGATGGTGACCAGCTTGTCGATGTCCTCGTCAGGGCCGTCGACCGCGGCACGGCACACCGCCTCCCCCGCCGCTTGCCCGCCGGCAGCGGACGGCTCGCGCCGCTCGCCGCTGACGAAGGCCCAGTCGTGCAAAAACACGCGCTCGAGCTGACAGACCACCGGCCCCTCGATGCGAAAATGAACGTCGATCGCCCGCCCCGGATTGTCGATGTCCTCGGCCAGGTGCCGGTCGCCGATGTTCATGCCGCCGGTGAAGCCGACCCAGCCGTCGGCCACCAGGATCTTGCGATGGTTGCGCAGGTTGAAACGGAAGGTCGGCGGGATGAGCTTCGGCTCGAGAAAACGCTCGACCCGGATGCCTCGCTTGGCCAGGACTCTGCCGATCCTGGGCCACGCGTACCACTCGCCGAAGCCGTCGATGATCACCCGCACCTCGACGCCACGGCCTGCCGCCCTCTCCAGCGCGTCGACGAAGGCGTAGCCAGTGGTGTTGGTCTCGAAGATGTAGGTGGTCAGGTAGAGCGTATGCCGGGCGCCTTCGATCGCCTCGAGCATCGCCGGAAAGGCCTGCTCGCCGTTGTGCAGCATCTCGATCCGGTTGCCGCCGGCGAGCGGTAGACCGGTGACCGCTTCAGAGACCCGGGCAAGCTCGGAGAACTCCGCCGGCAGGTCGGCGATCGCCACCACAGCGGCGCTCTCGCACAGCGGACTGCCGGAGAGATTCGAGGCGATGCCGTCGAGCGCCCTGGCCCGCGTCTCGATGCGATTGATGCCGAACAGGATGTAGATCAGGGCACCGAAGATGGGCAGGGTCAAGCAGAGAGCGACCCAGCCCATCGCCGACTTCGGATCCCGCTTGCGGAGCATGGCGTGCCCCGCCGCAAGCAACGACAGCGCGACGACGAGGCAGGGCAGGATCCACGTCTGGAACATCATCCGGAAGATCAGATCGATGCCGGATCGCGCTTTTCGATATCGTCGTCGACGTAGAGGATCCGGTGACCGAGCGTCTGGGGCGGCGCCCAGCCCACCACCAGGTCGAGCCGGCCGGCGAGCCGGCGCAGCCGCGGCAGCTCGCCGAGCACCGGCGGGCCCTCCTTGTTGAGCCGCTTCATGCGCGCGAAATACAGCGGCGGCTCGGGCTGGCCTTCGAGGATCGAGCCGACGAAGCCCTCCTCGCCCAGCTCGACCTCGCGCAGCACCGCGTTGTGGCGCTTCTCGTAGCCCACGGTGGAGATCGGCATGGCGCGGGTTTTCTGGCAACCGATGAGGTAGGCGTATTGGGCCAGACTGTTGTCTTTGATCTGTCGGAAGAACATGGCGCGAACCTCTCGGCGGGCGAGCTCATCAAGAGTGACTCCGAGCTTACCCTCCTCGACCCGACCACGCCATGGGAACTGCCGCACCAGCAACTACTACCGATCCAGCGATACGATATGAGGATGACAGGCCCTATGTCCAAGAGGCTCGGTAAGCCCACGCGATTCTCGATTCGAGCGCTGGTGATCCTGTCGACGTTTCCCTGGCTCTGGCCCGGTCCGGCCGTGTCGCAGGACTCGACCGGGCTCCTGTCCGGCAGTCGAGGGTCGACGTACTTCTACCGCGTGTGGACGACGCAGAGCGGCCTGCCCCAGGAGTCGGTCCTCTCCATCGCTCAGACCTCGGACGGCTACCTCTGGCTCGGGACTTTCGGCGGTCTCGCCCGTTTCAACGGCGTCGACTTCCGAGTCTTCGATCTTGCCAGTCACCAGGGGCTGGCGAACAATCGGATGATGTCCCTCCATGTCGACCGCCAGGGAGCAATCTGGGTCGGCCACCGATTCGAAGGAGTGAGCCGCTTCGACGGTCGCCGTTTCACCGCCTACAACCAGCGGCGCGGCCTGCCTCGAGGCGTCGTGTGGACGATCACTGAAGACCTCGACGGCGACTTGTGGTTCGGTACCGCCGGCGGTCTCGCGCGTCTGCGAAGCGGCGCCTTCGAAACTTTCACCGAGCGCGACGGGCTGCCCGCGCGCGCGGTCCTCTGCCTCACTGTCGACGATGACGGCGTGCTGTGGGTCGGTACGGTGGCGGGTCTCGCCCGGTACGATGGTAAAGGGGCAAGTGAGAAGTCCCCCCGCAGTGAAACATTCACCGTGGTAGACGATGTGCCGCGCGGCGAGATCTACTCGATCCTGGAAGACGCGGACGGGATGCTCTGGCTGGATTGCGCCCAGGGATTGCTCCGTCGATACGAAGGGCGTTGGCAGAAAGTCCTGGCGAGTGAACGCTCGGTCCCGGGCGTCAGGCTCGTCCTCGATCGTCAGGACCAGCTATGGTTCAGCTCCCGTGGGAGAGCGCGGCTCTATCGTATTTCCGGCCGCGACCGGCGCGGTCCGTTGCCGGTCGCCGCCGAATCCATCGAGCTCCCTGCCCCGGCGTATGCTCTCTACGTTGACCGTGAAGACAACCTGTGGGTGGGAACCCACGGCATGGGACTGTGGAGTCTCGAGCGTCAGCCGGTGACGCGGTGGACCACGGAGCACGGCCTTGCTCACCCCGAGATCCGGGCGGTCATCGAGGGCGGCGAAGGGGGGCTGTGGGTCGCCTCCGGCTGCGACATGCCGCTCACCCGCTGGCGCGCCGGGACCTTTAGCGCCCATCCCGCTGCTGCCGGTGGAGGTGACCTGAGCTGCGTTGGCTCCTTCCTGCGCGACCGCCAGGGCGACTTCTGGGTCGGCACCGGCGGCCACCTCGTGCGCTTTCGAGACGGTGCCGTTGTCGCGCGGCACGTGCTGGTCGACACCCGGGATCAGGTGATCAACGCGATCTTCGAGGATCGCGAAGGCGGTCTCTGGATCGGCTTCCGAGGGTTCGGCCTGGCGCGGTTCGATGGCGGTGACGTCCGCTTCTACACCCGCCGCGACGGGCTGTTGAGCGACCACGTCCATTTCCTTGCCGAGGACCGGGAGGGGACGCTGTGGATCGGTACCAGCGAAGGCATGAGCCGCTTCGCGGGCGGTCGTCCCCCCGGAGGGGGGCAACTCTTCGAGAATTTCACTCGCGAGAACGGTTTGCCCGCCGGCATGGTGCGTGCCATCCACCCGGACAACGACGGCACTCTGTGGATCGGCACCTACGGCGGCGGCCTCGGCCGGCTCAAGGACGGCCGGCTCACCCGCATCACCATGGAGGACGGCCTCTACGACAACGTCGTCACCCGGATCCTGGTAGACGAGCGCGGCAACTTCTGGATGCTGGGCAACCGCGGGCTCTTCTTCGTCCATCGCGACCAGCTCAACGCGTTCGCGGACGGCGAGCGGGAGTCCGTGTTCAGCGTCTCCTTCGGACGCACCGAAGGCATGGCCGAAGGCAGCGGCGCGCGCCAGCCAGCCGGCTGGCGGACCGAAGACGGCAAGATGTGGTTCCCGACCATCGACGGTCTGGCGATGATCGACGCCCGCAGCTTCCGGGTCAATCCGGTGCCGCCGCTGGTCGTGATCGAACGGGTCCTCACCGGCCGGCGAGAGCTCGCTCCGGGACCGGAGACCATGCTCGGCGTCGGCGAGCGTGATCTGGAGATTCACTACGCGGCCTCGAGCTTCGCGGCGCCGGAGAAGGTGCGGTTCCGCTACCGCATGGACGGCTACGACGAGGACTGGCTGGACGCTGGCTCCCGCCGGGCGGCCTACTACACCAACCTGCCGCCGGGAGCCTACGCCTTTCGGGTCACGGCCAGCAACCACCACGGGGTGTGGAACGACGAGGGAGCGTCGATCCGCGTTCGCGTCCCGCCGCCACTGTGGCGAACCTGGTGGGCCTACTCCCTCTACGGCCTGGCGCTGGCGGGAGCGATCCTGGGGTCTCTGCGCCGGCAACAGCAAAAGGTCGAGCGCCAGCGGGCCATCGCCGAACGTGAGCGCACGGTGAGTGGCGACCTTCGCGAGCTCGGCGAGCTCAAGGACTCGCTGCTCGCCGACCGGGCCATCGAGCTCGAGGAGCGGGAGCGGTTGATTGCCGAGCTGGAGGCGAAGAACGCCGAGCTCGAGCGCTTCACCTACACCGTGTCGCACGACTTGAAGAGCCCGCTCGTCACCATCAAGGGGTTCCTCGGCCTCCTGGAAAAGGACTCGGCCGCCGGCGACGCAGACCGGATGCGGCGCGACATCCAGCGGATCAGCGCCGCCGCGGACAACATGACCCGGCTGCTCGAGGACCTGCTCGAGCTCTCCCGCGTCGGCCACGTCATGAACCCGCCGGAGGAGGTGGCGCTCGGCGAGCTCGCCGCCGAGGCCTGCCAGCTTCTCGCCGGGTCGATCGCCGAACACCGGGCGGAGGTCGTGATCGCGCCCGACCTGCCGTCGGTCTCGGGCGACCGGGCGCGGCTGCTCGAGGTCTACCAGAACCTGATCGAGAACGCGGCCAAGCACGCGGGCAAGAACGCGGCACCGCGGATCGAGCTCGGCTGGCGGCGCGACGGGGATGAGGCGGTCGCCGGCGACCCCGTCTTCTTCGTCAGCGACGATGGCATCGGCATCGAGCCGCGGTACCACCAGAAAGTCTTCGGTCTCTTCGAACGCCTGGACCCGGAAGCGACCGAAGGCACCGGTATCGGCCTGGCGTTGGTGAAGCGGATCGTCGAGATCCACGGCGGCCGGATCTGGGTGGAGTCCGTCCCCCCGGAGGGGGGCGAACGAGACACGGACCCGGAGGGGGGCAAGCGAGACACGGACCCGGAGGGGGGCAAGCGAGACACGGACCCGGAGGGGGGCAAGCGAGACACGGACCCGGAGGGAGGCAAGTGGCGGGAGGGACGCGGGCCGGGGTCGACCTTCTGCTTCACGCTGCCACGGGCCGCCGGGGAAACGGGCGTCTGAAGTCGGGGAGGCTACCGCACCAGCAACACCGGGCACGACGAGAACACCGCCACCTTGTGGCTGATCGTCGGCCAGGGCTGCGCCGGCGCCCGGGGGTCGAGCTTGTGCGAGCTCATGACGATCAAGTCGACCCCGCCCTCCGCGGCAAAGCGCACGATCTCCTCGGGGCGCTTGCCGAAAGCGATCGCGGTCTCGGCCTCGATCTCCTCGTTGGCGAGATCGATCTGCAGGCGCGAGAGCGCTGTGCGCGCCCGGCCCTCGAGCGTGCCGTAGAACGCCCGCATCTCCTCGTCGGCGGCACCCTCGATCTCCTGGATGACGTGCAGCAGCGTCAGCCGCGACTGCATCGACCCCGCCATCTGCCGGCCAACGTCGATGGCCGGATCGTTCTTCTCGGTGAAGTCCAGCGGGATCAAGATGTGCTCGAACATGGCGCCCTCCTGGTTGAGTCGGCGGCGCGGTGCGATGCCCCTTCGCGGATTCTGCGCCGGCGCGGTGTCGGGCGCGACGGTTCCCCGGGTGGTTCGGGGGCCGTCGTGGCCTATCCGTCGGGGTAGCGGGGCGCTGATTGCCTCTCGGTCTGGCATCGTGCGCCATTGAGGAGCAGACCGGGATGCCATAACATGGGCTGTAGGAGGTTATGGCAATGGATACAGCCCAGCGCGCAGCAAAGACGCGGGAATCGGGGACCGGCGTCCGGAAGGTCACCTACAGTCTACCGGCGCAACTGGTCTCGGAGCTCGATCGCCGGACCGCTGAGATGGCGAAGTCCAAGAGCGCAGTGGTCGCGGATGCCTTGGCGCTCTACTTCGCCAAACGTGATCACGAAGCGCTGGCGAGGGTCTATGAAGAAGCAGCGCGGGATCCGCTCTTTCAGGCTGACAACGAGGCAGTGCTGCAAGATTTCGCGGCTTTGGACGCGGAAGTCGAGCAGGGGTCTCGGTGACGTTCCGTAAGTGGGACCTCGCCTGGGCGGGGCTCGATCCCTCGGTCGGACACGAGCAGGCAGGACGCCGGCCGGTTCTCGTACTCAGCAACAACGTCATCTCGCGGGCGATCGGCCTCGTGGCCATCGTCCCGCTGACCACCTGGAAGAAAGGGCGTCGCGTCTACCCGACGGAGGTTCTGCTGCCCGCGGAAACGACCCTGCTCCCTTCCCCCTCGCTGGCCCTGTGCCATCAGGTGCGGACGGTCTCCGCGCGGCGGCTGTCGCGAGCGCAGGGACGGCTCGACGAGGCAGAGCTGCGAGCGGACGTCGAGCGGGCTATCCAACTCTGGCTGGCGATGGGCGGTCCGGCGGGCGGCCGACCGGCCCGGGCGCTGACTGAGCGCTACTCGATGGTAAACGACTGCAGCGTGACCGGCACCGCGGTCTCGAAGTCGTAGGTGACGTCGGTGCCGCCGGAGGTCACGAGATGCAGCGCGTCGGCGTTGCCGTCCCATCCCGCGGGCCAGCCCGATCCGCCCTTGAGCAGCAAGGCACCCAGCGTCGAGTGGATCGCGGCATTGGGATACGTGGAAAGGACCGTCGCCCAGGTGCAGGGCGCGCCCTGCGGACAGGCCACGGCGGCCGCGCTGTCGCCGACGACGGGCGTTCCGGTCGACCACCAGGTACCGGTCAGCGCGTCCCAGCTCTGCCACGTGCTGGTCAGAACCGTGCCGGCGGTCAAGGGCTCGAAGACCAGGCGGCCCTGCCAGGCAGTGCTGCCGTCGGTGTCGTCGTAGTCGACGTTGAACTGCAGCGACGCCGCCTGGGGCGTCGTGTTCTGGTAGGTCGAGTAGGTCAGCGTCGTGATGTCGGCGAGCCGGAGCCCGTTGTGGACGCCGGATCCAACCGCCGCGCCGTCGGCCATCGCCGGCAGCTGGAAGTTGACGCTGCCGGATCCAATCGGCGGCGTGCCCGGGCCCATGACGTAGCCGAACGTCGGCGTACCCGACTCCCCTCCGATCGACCAGCTCGCGTTCGTCTCGTCTACCACGACCGTTTGTGCCCAGGCGCCGGTCGCGCCGAGCACCAGGCAGGCGACCGCCATGATCGGCGCAAGCGTTCCAGATCGCTGTTGATTTCCACTCACTTTTCTTGCCCTCTCGAAGTCGTTATCGACGAATAATGTCAGCTATCTTCTCGGATGGAAAGACTCCCGAGCCAGCCGATTCTCACTCGGACCCGTGTCGAGATAACCTCCGGGTCGGGATCCGATCCTCCAGCCCGATGAAGAAGACCATCGTCATCTACAGCCTGGCCATCGCCGCCTCTGCCTTCGCGCTCCAGTGGCTGAGCCGGTTCATGCCGGACGCCGCGTAGTTACACCGCGTAGCCCGCCGGCACGAACCACACCGGGCACCCCGCTCCGTGCAGCAGGTCGCGCGAGGTGTCGTGGGTGAAGAAACGCCGGAAGAAGCCGCGAGCGTGCTCCCCCATCACGATCAGCTCGGCGTCGAGCTTCTTCGCCTCGGCCATGATCTCGTCGGCGGGCTTGCCGACCTCCACATGGCACTCCACGCGCTCGGCCAGGTCGGCCGGCACCAGCTCGAGCAACTTGCGCCGCGTCTCTTCAGCCGTGCCCTCGGAGGCTCCGGCCGGATCGACGACGTGGTTCACCGGCGCCGCGGAGGGCCTGCGGCCAGACTGCACGTGCAGCAGGTGCACCTGGAGCGGCGATCGCCGCGCCAGCTCCAGGGCGTAGGCCACGGCCTTGCCCGCTGACTCCGAGAAGTCCGTCGGCACCAGGACCTTCGACGCCGCGTCGCCGTTCGTGGCCCGCAGGTGGAACGCGTGCCGGTCGCCCTTGCCTTCCTGGATGGTCAGCACCGGACAGGGCGCGCTCTCGATGATGCGCTCGGACAGCGAGCTGTGCTCGTCACTCGACCAGCCGTGGCTGCCCAGGATCACCAGGTCCGCCTTGATCTCGTGGATCAGGTGCAGCAGCACCAGGCCCATCGGGCCGCGGCTGATGCGCGCTTCGACGACGACGTCGGCGGAGATCCGGTCGAGGACGTCCTTCATGTGCTCGCGAGCCTCGGGCTCGGTGAAGATGCCTGGCTCGTCCTCGTGAGCCTGCTCCCACTCCCAGGCCTTGTGAAGGCCGGCGGCGGCGGCGGCGAGGTTGTGGTGGAGCACGAGACGGGCGCCGTAGGCACGGCAGACCTCCACCGCCAACTTGAGCTCGAAGTCGGACAGCGTCGAGAAGTCGATCGGGCAAAGGACGGTCTTGATCTGCATCTGAGGCCTCCGAATCGTTGCGCGTTGGCGAGAGAGACTCCGGCTCGTTGTCATGATCCGACGCCCAGAGCGTCGCGCGCTACGTCCGGCGGGGTGGTCTTTCCCCACGTCTTGCCCCACCCTGGCGGGCTGCGCGCCGGCGCGGTATCCTGAAACGAATGGCCCACATGCTGGCGGCCCGGGGTGGTCGCATGCCCGAGACGATGCGGCGCTTCGTGCAGCCGCGGGAGTCATTCGTCCCCGCCTACCTCCCGACCTGGGAGTCGGGGGCGCTGGCCGACAAGGTGGGCCAGGCGCTCGAGGAGCTGCGCCGCTGCCGGGTCTGCCCGCGCGACTGCGACGTCGACCGCCTGGCCGACGAGAAGGCCGTCTGCCGCACCGGCCGCCACGCCCTGGTGTCGAGCGCCTTTCCGCATTTCGGCGAGGAGGACTGCCTGCGGGGGTGGAACGGTTCCGGCACGATCTTCTTCGCCGCCTGCAACCTGCGCTGCGTCTTCTGCCAGAACCATGACATCTCGTGGCAGCCCAAGGGCGAGGAGCTCGACGCGAAGCAGATCGCGGCGCTCATGCTGGAGCTCCAGGTCCGGGGCTGTCACAACATCAATTTCGTGACCCCCGAGCACGTGGCGCCGCAGGTGCTCGAAGCAATCGGCGAAGCGGTGCCGCGCGGCCTGCGCCTGCCGATCGTCTACAACACCAGCGCCTTCGACTCACTACGCTCACTCGAGCTGCTCGACGGCGTGGTCGACGTCTACATGCCCGACTTCAAGTTCTGGGATCCGAAGATCGCCAAGCGGCTGGTGCTGGCCGAAAGCTACCCTGAGACCGCCCGCGCGGCGGTCAAGGAGATGCACCGTCAGGTCGGCGACCTGGTGTTCGACGACAACGGCCTGGCCCTGCGCGGCCTGCTGGTGCGCCACCTGGTGATGCCGGAAGGGCTCGCCGGAACTCGTGAGGTGATGCATTTCCTGGCCGAGGAGATCTCGACCGACACGTACGTCAACGTCATGGACCAGTACCAACCCGACGCCCAGGCGCTTAAGAGACCCGAGAACTACGCCGAGATCGACCGGCCATCGTCCTCGGCGGAGGTGCGCGGCGCGATGCGGACGGCGCGCGAGGAGGGCCTCCACCGGCTCGACGAGCGCTGGCGACCGATGTCACTGTTTTTCTGAAAGGAGCGAGATGGCAAACGGAATACCCATGGATCGGCGGAGGTGCGCGGCAGCTACTCGTTCCTCGGCCTCGTGGGAGGTTGAGCGGGGCCGTCAGAAGTGACGCACCCGTTCCAAGACCTCCTCGGGCGGACTGCCGGCGAGCACCACGGGCCATCCCAGAAGATCGCTTCGCTGGCCGAAGAGGACATAGACCTCGCCGTCCCGGGCGGGGCCGGGGCGGAGGCCACCGTCCACCGACCAGCCGCTCGCGCCGCCCGGAGCGAGCGCCGCCGCCGGGGCCCTCAGGCCCCTCGCATTCCGCCGCCGCAACCGAGCGGCCTCCGCCTGACATTCAGCGTAGGACTCGGGCCCACCGCGCATGGAGTCCTCGCTCAGCCGTGGCCGGGCGGTGGGAGGCCTCGGCACTTCGACGGCCCAAAGCGCCCGCTGAATGCCCTCGAGATCCTCGGGATCCTTGATCTCCTCGTGGCGCAGAAACTCGCCCCAGGCGCCGTGGGGGGTAGCCGCGAAGTAATGTGCCGGACCTTCGCCTTCGCCGTGCCATCGGCCCGGCGGCTGGGCGGCTGCCTCCCACAGAAAGGGGAATCGTGGATCGGCGTGCCGGAAGACGATCACGTCGCCGCCGAAGACCCCAGGGAGCGAGCGAGCTCCCGCACCCGCCGCGCTTCGGGACTCTCCGGATCCCAATCCCCATGCAGAAGGTCGGCCGGCTTGTGGCCGTCGAGCATCGCCCTGGAGCGCTCGAACCAGCGGCGGATTCCAAAGGCGTTATAGGCGCCGGCGAGGTCGCCGACCAGCGTGGCCAGGAAGTGGAGCCGGGCGGCGATCTCATCAGGCGTCTGACGGGCTCCGGTCTGATACCGGCGCACGCTGGCGGGAGAGATGTTCAGCAGCCTCGCCAGCCGATCCGCGCGGAACAGGCTCTCGAGAGAGCCCCATTCGTGCGACGGCGAGGGCGACTCCTCGAGCGCCATCGCCAGCCGGTCGAGGAGCCGGTCGATCTCCGCCGGCTGATCGCGATCGGCCGGCGCACTCAGCGCCGCCTGGACTTCCGTGCCGATGCCGGCGGTGGCGATACGGTCGACCACGCGACGAAACGTCGCCATGTCGAGCCGACGGACCTCCATCTCGCCGAGCAGGCCCATCGCCTCGGCGGTCGTGATCAGCCCCGCGGCCAGGCGCGCGACCCTCCGGGAGTCGAACGGTTTCTCAGCGGAAGTGATTCGGATCGTTGTCATGATCTGAATCATATCCGGTTTCTGACCGGTGGGACAACCCGGCAGCCTCTTTCTCCTTGAGCTCCTCGACGCGCTGGCGAATGACCTTGGCGTTGTACCGGAACACCAGGCGGCCGTCGAAGTCGATCACCGGCAGGCCGCCGCCGCGGCCGGCCTTCTTCTTGTACTCGCGCCGCGCCTTGGGACTGGCGTTGATGTCCTTCTCGACGAAGTCGACCCCCAGCTCTTCGAGCAGCTCCCGCGCTTGCGCGCATGAGCGGCACAGACTGGTCATGTAGAGGATGACCTTCGGTTCTTTCTTGCCCTTCTTCTTCCCGGCCTTCTTCCCGCCGGCCGGTTCCGCTTCCGGCTCCTGCTTCGGCTCGTAGGGCAGCCCCGCTTTGAGCGCCGTCGTCTCCTCGCTGCCCTCGAGGTCGACGACGGCCACGTCGAGGGTGTGCTCCACGCCTTCGAGGTCGACGTAGGTCAGGGTCTCCCCGTCGATCGTCCACGGCCCGTCGGTCTCGATCAGCTTGCCGTCGAGGGTGACCAGCCAGTCCGCGGAAGCCGGTGAGACGGCGGCGAGAAGGAGCAACGCCAGCAGACGGCACATCGAGATCTGGGTCACTCGTAGCGCGTCCACATGCGAAGCACCTTGACGGTGCACTCTTCGGCCAACACCTGATACACGATGCGATGCTGAATGTTGATTCTTCTCGAGAAGGCTCCCGAGAGATCCCCTGTCAGTTTCTCGAACCGGGGCGGGCTCCTGAAAGGATCCTCTTTCAGAATCGAGAGGACCGATTCGCCCTGAGACCTGAGTCCGGACTTCGCGAGCTTCCTCGCATCTTTCCTGGCTTGGCGGGTGTAGACAACTCGCCAGGTCACCAGCCGGGATCCTCGGAGCACTCGTCGAGAGGCGTCTTCATTCCCTCGATGATCGACTCACGCATCCCGGGGACCGATAGAAGATAAAGCGTCTCCTGAACCGATCTCCAATCCTCCTCGGCAATCAAGACCGCATTCCCCCGTTTGCTGGTGATCTGAACCGGCTCATGGGACTCGCTGACCTGCTCCAGGAGCGCATAGAGATTGGCGCGGGCATTCGTGGCGTTGATCGTGCTCATCGGGGCCTCCCCACTGTGGGCGTACATTATAGCGTACGCTCTTTCGCCTTGCAAAGTGGCTCTGCCGCCGCTTGGCCGTTCGGCGCGAATCGAGCGGGGACAGGTCGCACAGCGCGATCTCTTCGCCTGCCCCGCATTCGCAGCATAAAAACCCCCCTGGGAGGCTGAATTTCTTCTGTGAAAGCCAGGGAAAACTTTCCCCTGGTATTTACAGTTGCCGTTCGAACCTTCCGTGCGCTTCAGGAGCCCGGAATGGGCACTGTGGAAGCCTGGGAAAAGTTTTCCCTGCCGTCCACAGTGGCTGATTTGGCTTCGAGCGACGGCCGAGAGCGCGATCGGGCGACGTTCGCGGCTTTTCTCGCAGCCAGACGCGCAAACAGCCGCTGTGGAAGCAAGGGACGACTTTTCCCTCGCGTTCACAGCCGCCGTTTCCCGCTTTGGGCACGATCATCGAGCCTGATCTCGGCCGTTCGTCGTCCTGGCGGTCGCACGAGGCTCTCGCGGCCGCTGCGGACGCCTCGGGCGTTTTTCCCCGTCCGTCTTCCCCCCTTTGAAAAAGGGGGGACCGAGGGGGGATTCTCCGGCCCCAGAGAATCCCCCTCCAACTCCCCCTTTTCCAAAGGGGGAGAGCCAGAAGGGATGAGCCTACAGACCCTTGACCATCAACTCCCCGACCAACTTGTTGAACCGCCCCGGCTCCGGCAACTCCGAGCCTTCGGCCAAAAAGGCGTAGCCCAGCAACAGATGGGCGTAGTCGTCGAGCACCGGGTCTTTCTGGTCAGCGGCGAACTTCTCCTGCAGCCTGGCCAGCACGTCGTGCTTCGGGTTGAGCTCCATGATGCGCTTCTGCGGGCCGCCCATGGCGCCCAGGCCCTCGGTCTGCTGAAGGATGCGCTCCATCTGCGGGCTCATGTCGAACTCCCCGCCTACCAGGCACACCGGTGAGGTGGTGAGGCGGTTCGACAGGCGCACCTCCTTGACGTGCTCGTCGAGTGCCTTCTGCAGGTACTCGAGTAGGTCCTTGTAGCTCTCCTGCTTCTCCTCGAGCTCCTTCTCGGCCTGCTTCTTCTCCTCCTCCGTACCCAGCTCCACGGTGCCCTTGCCCACCGACTTGAGCTTCTTCTCCTGGAACTCGGTGATCCCCTGGACGGCGAACTCGTCCACCGGGTCGACCAGGTAGAGCACCTCGTACTCCTTCTCCTTGAAGGCTTCGAGGTGCGGCGAGCTCTCCACCGCCGCGCGGTTGTCTCCGCTCAGGTAGTAGATCTCCTCCTGGCCTTCCTTCATGCGCTGCACGTAGTCGGCCAGGCTGGTGAGCTTCTCCGGGTCGGCGGAAGACTGGAAGTAGAGCAGCGGCACGATGCGGTCCTTGTTCTCGAAGTCGAAGCCGACGCCCTCCTTGAGCACGCGGCCGAACTCGTTCCACAGCTTCAGGTATTTCTCCTTGTCGTCGGCCTCGATCTTGGCCAGGTGGTCGAGCACCTTGCGGGTGAGCCACTTGCGCATCTGGCCGATGATGCGGTCCTGCTGCACCATCTCCCGGGAGATGTTGATCGGCAGATCGTCGGAGTCGACCACGCCCTTGACGAAGCGCAGGTAGGGCGGCAGCAGGTCCTCGCAGCGCTCCATCACCAGCACCCGTTTGACGTAGAGCTGCAGGCCGAACTTCTGGTCGCGGAAGTACATGTCATGCGGCGCCTTGCCGGGCAGGAACAGCAGCGCGCGGTATTCGATCCGGCCCTCGGCCCTAAGCGACAGGGTGTCGAGCGGCTCGTTCCAGTCGTGGGAGATGTGCTTGTAGAACTCAGCGTACTCCTCGTCCGTGACGTCGCCGGCCGGCCGCGTCCAGCTCGGCTTCATGGAGTTGAGGGTCTTGTCCTCGATCACCGTCTTGGCCGAGCCCTCGATCTCCTTGCCCTCGTCGTCCCGCTCGGTCTCCTCGCGCTGGTGCTTCATCAGGATCGGATAGCCGACGAAGTCGGAGTGGCGCTTGACGATGCCCTGGACGGTGAAGAAATCGGTGTAGTCCTCGATGCCGTTGTCCGAGTCCACCTCTTTCAAGTGCAGGGTGATGGTGGTGCCGCGCATGAAGCGGTGGTCCTCGCCCAGGGTGTAGCGGCCGTCGCCGGTAGACTCCCAGCGCGTGGCCTTCTCCTCGCCGGCGCGGCGACTGACGAGCGTCACGCGGTCGGCCACCATGAAGGAGGAATAGAAGCCGACGCCGAACTGACCGATGAGCTGTTCGAGTGATTCAGAAGATTCACCCTCCTCGATCTTCTGCACCAGCTCGCGGGTACCGGACTTGGCGATCGTGCCGATGTTGGCCATCACCTCCTCGCGGCTCATGCCGACGCCGTTGTCTTCGATCGTCAGCGTGCGCGCGTCGGGGTCGGCCTCGAGGCGGATCTCGAGCGTCTCGGCGCCGTCCATCAGGCTGGGATCGGTCAGCGCCTCGAAGCGCAGACGGTCGCAGGCGTCCGAGGCGTTGGAGATCAGCTCGCGGAGGAAGATCTCCTTGTTGGTGTAGAGAGAGTGGATGACGATGTCGAGCAGCTGGCGGGTCTCCGCCTTGAACTGGTAGCTGCGCGCGCGCGGCTTCTTCTTCGCGCTCGTCGTCGTCTTCTTCGCGCTTGGAGTCGCTTTCTTGGTCTTCTTTCCGGCGTCGGTCTTCTGTGCCATGGCAAGAGCCTCCCTCGTTCCATGATTCGCCGGGTGGCGGCGAGCTCTGTCTTGTTTGCTTTTGTTGGGGCAGCGACGCGCCGGACGCGGCCGCTGATTCGGTTCTCAGGTCGGTGATTCAAACGCGATTCGGCGGTCTTTTATTCCGTAGGCCGTGGCGCTACGCGTCATGGCCTACAAGCCGCCGCAGCTCGCGCTCGGCGATGGTCAACATCGCCAGGTCGATCCTCCCGACCTCGAAGTCTTCGAGCATGCTGTCGAGCCGGTGAACCGCGGCCGAGCGCTCGCTCGACCACGCCTCGATCGCCGCTCTCGCCTTGCCCGGATGGGCCACGATCTGGCGCGCCAGCTCCGCTTGATGAGAGGACAGATCCTCGACGTTGGCGGTGACCGCCGCTTGCAGCCACGGGCTCTCGCCCCCGAGACGGCTCGCCTCATAGCGCAGCCGGTCGAAGCCGAAGCGCTCGCCGACCGCGAAGTAGACCCGGCCGACCCGTTCCACCGGCACCTCCGAGGCTCGGGAGCAACGCGCCACGTCGCAGGCCGACGGCAGGATGTCCATGCTGGCGATGCGCGTCGCCAGCTCGGTCGGCGCTCCCAGCTCGCGTAGCCGTTTGGTCCGGCGGCGCACGCGGGCCTTGGAGCGGGGCGCCAGCAGGTCCACGAGCTGGGCCGCGACCACCACGATTTCCATCTCGAACTCGTCGACGCAGGCGGTGATGTCGAGCGGCCGTCCGCCATAGCGCAGGAACCACCGGGTAGCGCGCTCGATGAGCTGAACCGACGTGAGCCACAGGCGGTTCTGTTGGTCGGTCGGCATGCGGTTGTCGAGCGACTCGATCTCTTCCCAGACCGAGCGCATGGCGAAAACGTCACGGGCAGCGATGTAGGCACGCGCGACGTCGGCGATCTTGGAGCCTGTTCCCTCGGCCAACCGGATGACGAAATCCGGACCCACGCGGTTGATGATGCTGTTGGTCACGCGGGTGGCGACGATCTCGCGGCGCAAGCGGTGGCGCTCGATGGCGGCACGGAACCGGCGCCGCATGGGGCGCGGGAAATAGCCGACGAGGTCGTCGATCAGGAGCGACTCGTCAGGCAGCTGCGAGTCGAGCAGCTCCCCCAGCACGTAAATCTTGCTGTATGCCAGGAGCACCGCGATCTCGGGCCGGGTGAGGCCGCGCTTGGACTCCCGCCGTTCCGCCAGGGTGGTCTCGTCGGGCAACCCCTCGAGCCGCCGATCGAGCAGACCGGAACGTTCGAGCGTACGCATCAAACGCACGTGCTCGTCGAGCAGGCCCGCGCCCTGGGCCTGGGTGATCGAGATCGACTGGGTCTGGAGGTAGTTGTCCCGCAAGACCAGCGCGGCGACCTCCTTGGACATCTTGCCGAGCAGTCGATCGCGCTTTTCCTTCTCGAGGTCCCCTGCGGCGACCGCCTCGTCGAGTACGATCTTGATGTTGACCTCGTGATCGGAGCAGTCGACTCCGCCCGAGTTGTCGATGAAGTCGGTGTTGATGCGGCCGCCGGTCAATGCGAACTCGATCCGGCCGGCCTGGGTCAGGCCGAGATTGGCGCCCTCGCCGATCGCCTGGCAACACAGCTCCGCCGCGTCGACGCGCACGTCGTCGTTGGTGAAGTCGCCGGCCGAGGCGTGGGCCTCGGCGCTGCCTTTGACATAGGTGCCGATACCGCCGAACCACAGCAGGTCGACCTTGGCGCGCAGTACTGCCCGGATAAGCTCGTCGGGAGGCAGATCGTCGACCGTCAGGCCGAGCAGCTCGCGGACCTCGGGGCTCACCGTCACCGACTTGGCGGCGCGCTCGTACACCGCGCCACCCGCCGACAGCAGCTTGGCGTCGTAGTCGGCCCAGGTCGAGCGCGGCAGCTTGAACAACCGCCGGCGCTCCTTGAATGACGCGGCGGGATCGGGGTCGGGGTCGACGAAGATGTGGAGGTGGTTGAAAGCGGCCACCAGGCGGGTGTGCTTCGACAGCAGCATGCCGTTGCCGAAGACGTCGCCCGACATGTCGCCGACACCGACGGTGGTGAAGCTCTCGCTCTGGATGTCGCGGCCCATCTCGCGGAAATGACGTTTGACCGATTCCCAGGCTCCGCGGGCGGTGATCGCCATCTTCTTGTGGTCGTAGCCCACGGAGCCGCCCGAGGCAAAGGCGTCGCCGAGCCAGAATCCGTATTCCCGGGCGACGCCGTTGGCGATGTCCGAGAACCTGGCCGTCCCCTTGTCGGCGGCGACCACCAGATAGGTGTCGTCACCGTCGCGGCGGACGACGTCTGGAGGCGGGGCGACCCTGGTTCCGCCAGACGGGTCACCGTGGAGGTTGTCGGTGAGATCGAGCAGGCCGCGGATCATCGTCTTGTAGCAGACCACCCCCTCCTCGAAAGCCGCGTCACGGTCGCCCTGGGACTGTGGCTGTTTGACCACGAAACCGCCCTTGGCACCGACCGGCACGATAACCGCGTTCTTGACCTTCTGCGACTTGAGCAGGCCGAGGATCTCGGTGCGGAAATCCTCCCGGCGGTCCGACCAGCGGATGCCGCCGCGCGCCACCTTGCCGCCGCGCAGGTGCACGGCCTCCATCCACGGCGAGTAGACGAAGACCTCGACCCAGGGCCGGGGCAGAGGCAGCTCCCGCACTCGTTCGGCGTCGAGCTTGAAGGAGAGGTAGTCCTTGGGCCGGCCCACCAGGGTCGACTGGAAGTAGTTGGTGCGCAGGGTTGCCTGGATCAGGTTCAGGAAGAGCCACAGGATGCGATCCTCGTCTCGGCTCTCGACCCCCTCGAGCGCTCCCTGGATCCGCTGAACGACACCCTGGCCGGGATCGGACTCCTCGGCGCCGGATTCCTCAGCCTGTCGCGCGGGATCGAAATAGACCTCGAAAAGCTCGACCAGCAGCCTGACGATCTCCGGATGGCTGGCCAGGGTCTCGGTGACGTAGCCCTGGCTGAACGCGAAGCCGATCTGGCGCAGGTAGCGGTAATACGCGCGCAGCAGCACCACCTGCCGCCAGTCGAGCCCGGCGCGCAGCACCAGTCGGTTGAAGCCGTCGTTCTCGACCTCTCCGCTCCAGACACACGCGAAGGCTTCTTCGAACCGCTCCCGGGCGTCCTCGGGATCGACCTTCAGATCCTGCGCCACGAGCTCGAAATCGCGGATCCAGATCGGGTTGGGAACCTCCGCCGGACGCACCTCGAAGGGGCTCTCGGTGTTGACCGTGAAGCCCATGTTCTCGAGGATCGGCAGGAAGTTCGACAAGGGTGCGGGAATCGCCAGCTCGAAGGTCCGGAAGTGGTAGCGGGTGATGACCGCCCCCTCGCGCCGGTAGAGACGCATGCCGAGCTTTCCGGATTCCACCACCTCGTCGAGGATCGGGATGTCCCGGGCCGCTTCGGCGGCGGGAATCATCTCCTGATAGGCGCTGGGAAACGCCTCGCCCCAGCGCCGCCAGGCCTCGAGGCCGGCTTCTTGCCCGCTCGCCGCGCCCAGGGCCTCTTTCAATCGATCGTTCCAAGTCCGCGCCGCCTCCGTCAGGCGGACCTCGACCGCCGCGACGTCGACCTCGGGTTGATCCGCCCCCCGCGGCTGGACGATGAACTGGAGCTGGGCCATCGGTTGGTCGGA
Source organism: bacterium (assembly GCA_024226315.1). Lineage (GTDB taxonomy): Bacteria > Acidobacteriota > Thermoanaerobaculia > Multivoradales > J023 > JAAELT01. Next base: position 36,550 of record JAAELT010000018.1, read on the forward strand.
TATCCGCGTGCGGTAGGCCGTCACCTCGCCGGCGAAGGCGTGCTCGAGAATGTCCTGCATGCGCACCCGCAGCTCGGTCGAGTGCAGGTCACGGGGGACGTAGACCATGCACGAGAAGAAGCGGTCCTCCTCGTCACGCCGCACCAGCAGTGCCAGACGAGGTCGGAGCTGGAGCTCGAGAGTGCGCAGGGCGAAGCGATAGAGATCGTCTTCGGAGATCTGGAACAGCTCGTCGCGCGGATAGTTCTCGACAATGTGGCGCAGGGCCTTGGCGCTGTGGCTGACCGGCGGGAAGCCGGTGCGCCCGATGACCCGCGCCACCTTGCGCCGGACCAGCGGGATCTCGCTCGCCGTGATGCTGTAGGCCATCGAGGTGAAAAGGCCCAGGAATCGGTACTCGCCGGCCAGCTCGAGCTCGTCGTCGTAGTGTTTGACCGAGATCAGATCCATGTGGACGCTGCGGTGCACCGTCGCCTTGGAGCTGGTCTTCGAGATCGCCACCAGGCGGTCGCCGTGCAGGAATCTCACCGCCTCCGACGTCAACGGACGGTCGCTCGTGGCGCGCTCGCCGAGCGGGAGCTCGCGCAGCAGGCCAAGACCTGTCTCGGGCAGGGGGCGCAGGTATTCGGCGTCCCCGTCCGCTTCCAGGCGGTATTCCAGATACCCCAGAAAGGTGAAGTGGTCCTCGTAGACCCAGCGCATGAAGGCCCGGATCTCGCCGATCTCGTCCTCCGGCAGTGGCGACGGCTGCTCCAGCTCTTCCAGGACCCGGGCCGCCGCCTGGCACATCGGTTGCCAGTCCTCGACCGCCTTCTGCACGTCGGCCAGCACCTTGCGCAGGGCGGTCTCGAGATCGACCAGCACCGCCGGCGACGTCTGGCGGTCCACCTCGAGATGAACGAATGCCTCCTCCGAGCTCTCCTGGCGCTCGGAACCCAGAGCGACGTAATCGAGCAGCGTGCCTTTCGCGTCGCGCCGGGCCTGAAGCTGCGGGTACATCGCCCGGTGGACAGTGAGCTCCCGCCGAGCGACCTCGCCGGTGACCGAGTCCACCAGAAACGGCATGTCGTCGATCACGAACTGGATTACCGTGCGGTCGGCGCCCCAGCCGTCGTTCTCCGCGTCCGGGTTGAAGACCTCGAGCAGCAGCTCGCCGGCCCGCCGCCGCTGTCCGAGCGCGAACAGCTGGAAGATCGCGCGCGCGAGGTCGCCCGAATCGGCGCCCTCGAGCTCCTCGAACGACAGCTCTTCGCAACACTGGCGCGCGAAGGGCTCGACCAGGGTGAAGTCCTGGCCGGCGGCGAGCTCCTCGGCACGCTCGGCGAAACGATCGATCAACAACTGCTTGTCTTCGAATTCGGGGCTCATCGTCCGCCTCCCTGTCTCGGACGATTCGGCGGTTTCATGCGCTTGCGGGTATGCTCTCCGGCGCTGAGGCTCAGACGGCCGGACGCTCGATGACGGCGACGGGCCACGAGGCAGCTGCAATGAACAGAGCCTAGCCGATTTGCCCGATCAGGAGAAGCCACCGCGCCGCCGCGATTGACGAGGACTCGAGCCATGCCCCCAACGATGCCATCCACTCACGATCTGCCCCTGAGCAACCGGCACGCGCTGGTGTGCGGCGCGAGCGCCGGCATCGGACGCGCCGCGGCGCTCGCCCTGGCCGAGCTCGGCGCCGAGGTCACCGCCCTGGCGCGTTCGCGCGAAGCCCTGGAGAGACTGATGCTCGAGCTCGAGCGCGCGGGCTCGCCACGCGCCCGTTTCGTGGTCGCCGACCACGACGACCGCGGGCGGCTGAAGACGGCGGTCGAGGGCCTGATCCAGCGGGAGGGTCCGGTTCACGTGCTGGTGAACAACTCCGGTGGGCCGGCTCCGGGGCCGATCCTCGAGGCGCGGGAGGAGGACTTCGTGGGCGCCTTCGGCCGGCACCTCTTGGCCAACCACCTGTTGGTGAAGCTGGCCCTCGGCGGCATGATCCAGGCCGGCTACGGACGCATTATCAACATCATCTCGGTCTCGGTACGCGAGCCGCTGCCGGGGCTGGGCGTGAGCAATACCATCCGTGGCGCGGTGGCTTCGTGGGCCAAGACGTTGTCGAGGGAGCTGCCGCCGCGAGTCACGATCAACAACCTGCTGCCCGGCTTCACCGCCACGGAACGTTTGATGTCGCTGCGCAAGAAGATTGCGGACCAGGCCGACGGTGACGAGGAATCAGTGCAGGGGCGGTGGGAAAGTATGATCCCGGAAGGCCGGATCGGCCGCCCCGAGGAGCTCGGCGCGGTGATCGCCTTCCTGGCGTCGCCCGCGGCGTCCTATGTGCGGGGTGTGAGCCTGCCGGTCGACGGTGGCCGGCTGCGGAGCATCTAGCGTTCCTGTTCCGACGTGCGCTCCCGCAGTCGCCGGCAGAGCATCGAGACGACGCCCTGCGTGATCGAGGTGTAATCGTCCATCAGCTCCTGGAACTGCTCGCGGCCGAGCACCAGCAGCAGCACGTCGTCCTCGACCGTCGCCGACAGCGACCGGGGCTCGGCTTCGAGCACCGCCATCTCGCCGAAGACCTCTCCTTCCCCGAGGACGACCACCAGCCGCTCGCCGTCGTGAATGCGCACGCGGCCCTTGACGATGACATAGAGATTCCGGCCCAGGTCACCCTTGGCGAAGATCGGCTCGCCGGCCTTGCGCTCCGCCTCGGTCGCGACCGCCGCGACCGAGACCAGCACATCTTCCGGGATCTCCGCAAAGATACCGACCGCCTTCAAGAAAACCACCCGTTCGAGGGTCAGGAGCTTCGCCATGTTCGCTTCCTCCAGTCCCAGCAGGCGCGCGGCGAGCTGCCGGACCTGGGGGGACTCGTCATCGGCCATGGATCGTGATCGTTGCTCGAGGTCCGCGGATCCGAGCTCGCCCAGAGTCCACAGCGCACTCTCCCGTACGACCGCCTCGTCGTCGGCGAGAGCGGCGCGTACCACCGGTTCGAGCGCCGTGACCCGCTCACGTCCCGCATACGCCAGGGTGCACGCGCGGGTCCACGGCTTCCTTGCTTCCGAGCTCAGCCACTCCAGCCGCTCGATAGCCTCGTCCGGCGCCGCGCTCTTCGAGCGTCCCTGCTCATGGTCGCCCAGCAGCGGCAACAGGGCTGTCTTGATCTCGTTGGCGAGCGCCGTGTCCAGAAGCTCCACGGCGTAGGCCTGGCGTTCCTTCGAGGCATGGGACAGGTTCTCCCGCGCGTTCTGGATCACCTCGGCGTCGAGGATCAGGGCCAGTTGCAGCAGCGTCCGGTCGACGGCGTCGGCAAGCTCCAGCCGCAACGCCCCCGAGAGAGGAGAGGCCTCGTCCGCGACATCCTGGAGTGCCGACTGCAAACGGCCCGCCTCGTCGAGCTCACGCTCGACCGCCGCATCGACGCCCGGCTTGTCCTCGGGCGTGGCCGCGTAGGCGACCCGGCGCAGCGCCTTCAGCACCTCCAGCCGCAGGTCACCGTCTGCGTCCTCCAGGTGCCGGCGCAGCAGGGAGACGGACGCGGCTGCGTCGATCCGGCCGCATAGACGAAGCAACAGCCTCTTGAGGTCACGAGTGGCGGTGGGCAGGTCGAGACTCTCCGCGAGCGCGGGGACAGCTTCGGCGCCGCCGGCGATGATCGCTCTGGCTGCCTGCCGCCGATTCTCCCGCCGTGCGAGACAGGCCGTCACCGGCGGCCACAGCCGAGGGTGACGGATCTCGCCGGCGGCCTGAACAGCGGCGCCGCGAACTTCGGCGTCGCCGTCTTCGAGCAGTTTCAGAACCGGCCGGTAGAAACCCCTGGCAGCGATCTCACCGAGCACCCTGGCGGCCCGCACCCGCTGTGCCGGATCGCTGGCGTTCTGCATCTCGAGCACACGGTTGCCGGCAACCAGGACGCCCTCGATGCCGCCCCCGCGCAGCAGCCCGACGATCGTACCGAGTGCCACTTCCGGATCTTCGGCGTCGAGGAAGGGTGTTACTTCGTCGACGTCGTCGAAGTACCCCAGCTCACAGAATGTTCCGATGGCGGTGGCGCGTACCCGCGGCGCCGGATCCTCTTCGATCAGGCGGCGAATTCGCGGTGCGGCATCCGTCAACCGCAGCCGTTCGATCGTCTCCAGAGCCTCGCGCCGCACTTCCGCGGCGGGATGCTCCAGGGCCTCCAGCAACAGCGCCGGCAAGGCATCGTCTTCGATTCGTTCGAGCAGCGCCAGAGCGTAGAGCACTTCCGCGACCCGTGGGCTTTGAAGCTTTGTGCGCAGCACGGCGACACTGTTGGCGTCGGTGAAGGAGAGCTCTTCGCCCTCGAGCGTTCGATTGTTGAGGGCGCTGAGCAGTGCCGCCGAATATTCGCGCTGGAGGATCATCGAGACCAGCGCCCAGAGTGCCCAGATCACCAGCATGATGACAATCAGACGCGGCAGCGTACCGTCACCGCTACCCACCAGCAGCAGCACCGCGCCCGCGAGGCCACCGCCGAGGGGCGTCAAGATGCTCTCGACGAACGTCTGGAGCGAAACGCGCCGGTCTGGCGCCAAGGGCTGGTAGAGCAACCTCGACGCCGGATTGAGCAGAGAGCTCGAAAACAACCCGTAGAGCAACTTGGTGGCGATCAGCATCCAGAAGAACAGTCCGCCGGGCGCGCCGAGGGCCACGCCGAGCACAATCATCGCGACGGTCATGACCAGGGTCGGGAGGGTCAAGCCCAGCTTGAGGCCGTAGCGGCCGATCAACGCGCCGGACAGCGTCACGGTGAACGCCAACTCCAATCCCTGGCTGATGCCGTTGAACAGACCGAGGAAGCTAGCAAGCTCGTCCGCGTCCGGATAGCGGTTCTCCGCTTGATCGTAAAAGGTGAAATCGAGGAAGTAGTAAGCGAGGATCCAGGCGGTCTGAAAACCGACGATCAGCAACACGTAACGACCTCGGAACAGGCTTCTGTAACCACCCTCGGTCGCCTTGGCACTCACCACCTCCTCGCCACCCGACTCGTCTTCGTCGCCGGCACTCAGCTCGGCGCGGGCGCTCCTCACGACGGCGCGCAAGAAGAACAGGCACAATACGAGGCCGGCGGCGCCGAGCCATAGAAGCACCGGGGTCTGGACGAAGCGCAGCACCAGCGGCACGGATAGGCCGCCGGCCGCGCCCGCGGCCAGCTCGCCTGCGGTGATCAGACCGAACAGCCGCTTGCCCTGCCGGATGTCGAACAGCCGGCCGGCGAGCGCCCAATACCCCAGACAGGCGAGGGTGAACGCCACGTCGCTCCAAATGACCACCGCGAAGGTCAGCCAACGGGCGCCGAGGAACGCCACCGCGCCCAGCACGGCGCCGGTGATGACCAGCAGCACGACCAGCGTCGACGAAATCAACCGAACCAGCGGCAGCCTGCCCTCCAGCCAGGCGTAGAGCCCGCCGAACAACGACACCGCAACCGCCGACACGATGTAGATCAGCGGCAGGCGATCGGCGCTGAATTCGGCCAGGAAAAGCGCATAGGCCGCCGTGGAGAACAGCACGTACGCGGCCGACGCCGCGAAGGCGTAGCCGGTCAGCAGCAGCAGGGGCCTGCCCTCGCCGCGGCGGACGTTGAACATGACTGCGAGCTTGCGGAGCACTGTGCCAGCTAGTTTAGGCGACCAGGCGCGCTTTGGAAGAGTTGCTATATTCAGCGGTCCATGTCCAATCACAAGACCGACCATCGACGCCGCGAGCTCGCCCGCACGGTCCGCCGCTCGAGCGTCGAGGACTTCCACGACCTGCTCGCCGAAGAAGGCGTGAACCACGCCTTCTTGATCTCGGAGAACGGCGAAATCACCCTCTCCCATCCGCGCCTGCTGAAGCCCGTCAAGGCGTTCTTCGAGCTGTCCCAGGACTTCGACGATCACGAGGGCGTGTTCATCGGCCGCGAAGACGGCATCCCGACGCTCTTCTTCGCCTTCGTGCACGACACCCGCCGCGGCCTCGCCCAGGGAGGGCTCCGCTTCAACGGCTACGAGAACCTGGCCGACATCCTGGTCGACGGCTTGCGCCTGGCCCGGGGCATGACGCGCAAGAACGCCCTGGCGGGTCTGTGGTGGGGCGGCGGCAAGGGGATCGTGGCGATCACCGAGAGCATCCGCACGCCCGAGTACCTCACCGAGGGCACCGAGAAGCGGCTCGAGCTCTTTCGCGCCTACGGCCGGTTCATCGCCAGTCTCGGCGGGATCTACTACACCGCCGAGGACGTCGGCACCAAGACCTCCGACATGAATGCCATTCTCGGCCAGAATCGCTTCACCACCTGCGTCGGCGGCGAGCTCGGCGGCAGCGGCAACCCGTCGCCCGCCACCGCCCGCGGCGTTTTCGTGGCGATGCAGGCAGCATGGCGGTTTCTGACCGGCACCGACGATCTGGCCGGCGCCGGCGTCGCCGTCCAGGGAGTGGGCAACGTCGGCGGCCCGCTGGTGGCGCTGCTCGACGACGCCGGCGCCCAGGTGTGGGTGACCGACATCGACACCCGGGCGCTCGAGGACCTGAAGCGCGAGCGTCCGCGCATCGAGATCGTCGAGAACGACGTGATCTTCGATCTCGACGTCGACGTCTTCGCGCCGTGCGCCATCGGCGCGCAGATCAACGCGCGCACCATCCCGCGACTCAAAGTCCGACTGATCTGCGGCGCCGCCAACAACATTCTCGAAGAGGATGCCGACGCCGAACGCCTGCGTCAGCGGGGGATCGCCTACGTGCCGGACTACCTGTGCAACCGCATGGGCATCACCAACTGCGCCGACGAGTGGCAGGGCTACCTGCGCCGTGACGTCGAGCTGGCGGCCGAGCGCGTCTACCCCGACACTCTGCGGGTTCTCAAGCACGCCCGGGGCCAGATGATCACCACCGCGACCGCCGCCGACCAACTCGCCGACATCGCCGCCTGCGAGCTGCACCCCATGATCGGCCACCGCGGCCGGCGGATCGGCGACCAGCTGATCGCCTCCCGGTGGCATCGGCCCCGGCGCCGGCGGACGGTCGCGTCGAGCGCGGCAGGGGAGAGAGCTCCGGTACCGGCGGCCTTCGCACCGGGGGCCGACGAGCCCACGCTGCGGGTCCGCTGGGAGCGCGAGGGACGCTTTCGCGGCGAGGGTACGACGCTGGCGGCGGCACCCATCTCCGCCGCCGCCCGTCCGGGGCTGGCGCCCTTCCTCTCGGCGCTCCTGATGGACGTTCGCGCGCGTGCGCTGGAGCTCGAGAACGGAAGGCGACCGCGGCGCGTCGTGGGCTCCGATCCTGGCGGCCTGGCGTTGCAGCTGGCGGTCGAGCGCTCGCTGCCCTTCGAGCGCGAAGAGATCGGCCGGCCGCGATTCACGGAACGCTGCGCCGACGTTCATCGCGGCCACGACGCGGCGATCCGCGAGCAGCTGCATCAGCTCGGCGTCGGATTCGATCCGGACGCCTGGCTCGATCCCATGAGCCAGGACGGCGAGCGCGCCGCGCGCCGGTTGTTCTACGCGCTCAAGGACGCCGGTCTGATCACCCGCGAGCGCCGGCTGGCCTACTACGATCCCACCACCGAAACGGTATTGGTCTCGCCCGACGTCATCCGCACCCGCATCGCGCTGAGGGAACGCTACGTGGTGCGTTTCGAGGTCCGCGGCGGCCGTACGGGGGCCAAGGAGACGATCGAAGCCCAGACCTTTTACCCCGAGCTGTTACCCGGGGCGGTCGCGGTGGCAGTCCGCCAGGACGGCCCCTACGGGCACCTCGCGGGCCGCGCCGTTCACGACCCGCTGCGGCACGACGAGCTGCCCGTCTACGCCTACAGCGACCTGGCGACGAGCGCAAAATTCCTGGTGCCGGCCCACGATCGCGACGACGAAGCCCTGGCCCGAGATCGTGGCATCGAGGAGCGCCGGGTGGCGATCGATGGCCGAGGGAGACTCCTTCTCCCCAGCGAGCCACCCCTGGTGCGCGAGGAGGCGCGGCGCCGGGTGATCGAGCGCCTCGGAAGCCGCATCGAACGCATCGAGGGCCGCTTCGAGGTCGACGCCTTTCGCGCTCGCCGTTCAGGAACACTGGTCAACCTGGGCTATTCGAGCCAGGTCTTCGTGCATCTCGACAAGGCGGCGGCACGCCTGCGGCGCGCCATCGAGGCAGGCAGCGTGACCTTCTCCGACGAGCGCTGGCGCGACCGCGCCCTGGAGCTGACCGAGAACCCGGAACCCTGGTGCATTTCGCGCCAGTACTGGTGGGGACACGCGCTGCCCGACGCCAGGACGCCGGGCGGGCGATTGCTCGACAGCTCGAGGGAGGACGTCCTGAGCGTCTGGTTCTCGCTCGTCGCTTCCACCCTGCTAGCAGCGGGCTGGCCCGGCGACGCCGAGCCCGAGCCGATCGACGAGCTCTACGTCGACCACGAGATCCTGGCCCGCTGGGCGCTGCCGGCGCAGCTCGTGTCGCTGACCCTCACTGGCAGACCGGCCTTTCGGCATCTTCACGTGCACGGCGCCCTGCATCTCGTGGAGCGGGTGCTCGAGGAACGCGCGGACGCGGCCGAGGTGCCCGAGGATCACCACGACGAGGAGCGGTTCGTCGTGCGCTGGGTGCGCCGGCCGATGCGGCTGGGGCTCGGCAACGCGGTCGAGCCCGCCGCACTGATCCGTCGCTTTGGCGCCGATGCTCTGCGCCTCGGCTACCTGCTTTCCCTCCATTCGGGCTCCATGCAACTGGCGACGGCGGCGGAATCCAACCTGCGGCGCGCCCGCCACACGGTGCACCGGTTGAGCGGCAAGGTGACCGGATTGTTTCACCTGACGCACGCCGAGGACTCCGACACGCCGCCGCGGCTGGCTGATGCCTGGATTCTGGAGCGCGCGTCAGAAGCCGCGGACGGCGCCCGACGAGCTTACGCCGGTCACCGGCTCGGCGACGCCGCCAAGCTGCTGGCCGAAGCGGTCGACGACCTCGCCCGGTTTGCCCAGATCGCCGCCAGCCGCCGGCACGATGGGCGCGGACTCGGCTCGATTCGCTCGACCGTCACCGCGGTCGTCGAGCGCCTGGCCGCAGGCTTTTCCCCCGTCTGCCCCTATTTGTTCGAGAAGCTGGTCGCCTGGACCGCGGCGCGCGCGCCGGCGCGCGCCGAGGCCCCCGGCTGGGTGGGCGAGCTCGTGGAGCAGGTCGCCGCGGGCAGCGGCACCGTCGAGATCGGCAGCTCCGACCCTCAAGTCCTGGCGGCTCTGAACGACGACCGCGAGGAGATCGAGGCCTTGACCGGGACACGGATCACGATCGCGGAAGACCTGGAGCAGGGCGTCGAGATCGGCCCTTGCATGATCGCGCGCCGGAAGATCGGCAAACTCCGATCGGTGGCTTCGAGCAAGGCGTCCCTGCGGTAAGGCTCTTGCTCGCCACTAACCGTGGAGGCCCGCGCCGATCTTACGATCGGATTGCGTCGCAAAACGGGACCGCGAAACCACTCGCAGGCGCCAGTCATCGAGGAGCCTCAGTGTACAATCGGCACCCACCGAGCCGGCGAGGCTCGCAAGCGTCTTTCTGAATCCCTCAGGCAAACCAGATCCGCTGCCCAGGCAGCTTCACGGAGACCGGACACCATGGCCCTCGAAAAGTACTTCGAACCACAGAAATACGAACGGGAGATCTACCGGCGGTGGGAGGAGTCGGGCGCCTTCGTCGCCGACTCGGACTCCGAGAAGCCGCCGTTCGTGATCACTATGCCGCCGCCCAACGCAACCGGCACGCTACACACCGGCCACGCGGTGATGCTGGCGATCGAGGATCTGATGATCCGCTGGAAGCGGATGAGCGGTTACGAGGCGCTGTGGGTTCCCGGCACCGACCATGCGGCCATCGCGACGGAGAGCGTGGTGATTCGCAATCTCCAGGCCGAGGGCATGGCCGATCCGCGCGGCGAGCTGGGACGCGAGGAGCTGGTGCGGCGCATCGCCGACTACGTCGCCAATTCCCAGGGCCGCATCCGCCAACAGATCCGGGCGATGGGCTCAAGCTGCGACTGGTCGCGCGAGCGCTATACCATGGACCCGCAGCTCCACCGCTGTGTCGACGCCGTGTTCGCCCGCATGTTCCGCGACGGTCTGATTTACCGCGGGCCCCGGATCGTCAACTGGGATCCGCATCTCCAGACCACGATCTCGGACGACGAGATCTACTATCAGGATCGCCCGGCGAAGTTCTACACCATGCGCTACGGACCGTTCCTGGTGGGCACCAGCCGCCCGGAGACCAAGCCCGGCGACACCGCGGTAGCGGTGCACCCCGACGACGAGCGCTGGCGCGAGCACATCGGCAAGACTTACGAAGTACCCTGGCCAAAGGGCCCGACAATCACCGTCCGCGTGATCGCCGACGAGCACGTGGACCCGGAGACCGGCACCGGCGCGCTCGGCGTCACGCCGGCTCACAGTCACGTCGATTTCGAGATGGCCGAAAAGCACGACCTGCCGCTGATCCAGGTGATCGGCGAAGACGGCCGCATGACCGAAGCGGTCGGTGAGCACTACGCCGGCATGACCGTCGAGGAGTGCCGCGAAGCCTTCGTCGCCGAGATCGAGCAGGCGGGACTGATGGAAAAGGTCGAGGACTACACCCAGTCGATGTCGCTCTGCTACCGCTCGAAGCAGCCGGTCGAGCCGCTGCCCAAGGAACAGTGGTTCGTCGCCGTCGAGAAGCCCGCGGTGCCGTGGCGCGGCCGCAAAGTAAGCCTCAAGCAGGTGATGCGCGAGGTGGTGCAGAGTGGCGAGATCCACATCCTGCCCGAGCACCAGGAGAAAACCTACTTCCACTGGATCGACAACCTGCGCGACTGGTGTATCTCGCGCCAGATCTGGTGGGGCCACAGGATCCCGGTGTGGTACCGCGGCGAAGAAGACATGTACGTGGGGCATCGCCCGCCACGGGACGAGGGATGGGCTCAGGACGAAGACACGCTCGACACCTGGTTCTCCTCTGCGCTCTTCACCTGGTCGACCTTGGTCGATCCCGAGGTAGGTGCGGAGGCAGGCCTCGACCTGTCAGAGATCCTTGAGCGCAGCCCCGACTTCCAGCGCTTTCACCCCACTTCGGTGATGGAGACCGGCTACGACATCCTGTTCTTCTGGGTAGCCCGAATGATCTTGATGACCATCTATGCCACGGGCGAGATCCCCTTCAGGACAGTCTACCTCCACGGGCTAGTCCTTGATGTAGATGGCGACAAAATGTCGAAGACAAAACACGAGACCTGCGTCGACCCCATGGATACCATTGAGGAAACGGGCGCCGACGTCATGCGATTAGCCCTGCTCTCAGGCAACGCTCCAGGTAAGGATCTTAAGCTCGGCAGGGAACGGCTGATTGGCAGCAAACGGCTGATCAACAAGATCTGGAATGCCGCCAAATTGACCGACGCCACAGTCGAACGCATCGCGACCGCGTGCGACCGCGCGTCACTGGCTCCTGACCGGGTCGAGCACCCGGTCAACCGTTGGATGCTCTCGCGTTTGCGGACCTTGGTGACGCGCGTCAACCGGCGGCTCCAAGACTTCACCTTTGGCGACGCGGCAGAGACAATCCGCCAGTCATTCTGGGGCGAGCTTTGCGACTTCTACTTGGAAGCTGTCAAGGTCGAGCCGCTGTCCGAACTCGAGGAGACGGCGGCGGTTCTGTTCCACACCTTCATGGCCTACCTCAAGCTATGGCACCCCTTTCTGCCGTTCGTCACCGAGAAGCTCTGGGGCGAGCTTGGTGGCGAGGGCATGTTGATCAACGCGCCTTGGCCGCAACCCGACGACGCTCATGTCTGGCCCGAAGACGCCAACGACGTCGCCGCGGTGCTGCGGCTGGTCGTCGCAGTGCGCGGTATCCGCGCCGAGCAGGAACTGGAGCCGGCCACCAAGTTGAAAGTAGAAGTGTACCCCAAGAGCCACGCCGAGACCTTTGCCGCCAGCCGGGCGATCGTTGCCCGCCTCGTTCGCGCCGAGGAAATCCACTTCGCAACGGTCGGCTCAACTGCCCCAACCGGCGCCACCGTCGCCATCGACCCCTCCTTCGAGGTCGCCGTGCGCATCGGCGAGGCCGACCGCGAGGCCGAAAGTCGGCGCCTCAAGAAACAGCTTGACGACGCCCGTCGCCACCTAAGCGAACTCGAAAAGCGCCTCGCCAACGAGAGCTTCCTAACCCGTGCCAAGCCCGAGGCTGTGGCGAGGACTCGAGCCGACGCCGAAACGCAACGTACCACGATCGCTTCAATCGGGGAGCGGCTGGGACAGACGTGAGGGCCAGCATTCGAGCCACAGCACCCGGACCTATAAGGACTGTCCGCACCTCGAACCCCCAAACCGACGATAAAGTACTACCCCACAGCCCTCTTTGCCGGCCCCCGCCAGCCCATCACTCGCCCTCTTTTACCAGACAGGTCCATCACGTTGAAAGACCGTAATCGCCAACTTCGCGACTCCTTCCTCGGCCTCCTAACTAAGGCAGGTACTGAGATGCCCATTCGTCAAGAGCCTCGCGCGCTTCGCTCGCCGTACTAGGCCGCTCGGAAGTAGAGAACTTCACCATGTTGTAGATCAAGTTCGCTAGCTCGTGCTGGGCCTCCGGCCCACAAGCATCCGGGAACGTTATGGCGAATCGCAGGTCCTTTCGTGCAAATTCCTTCGGAACAGCGCCTCCGGCCACAACACTTTCTTCTTGTTTGTTTCGCGCATATACCGCGTACTTTGTGACCTCAGGCACAAAACTAAGCCGCTCAGTTGCCACTATTGAACTATAATCTTCTGGACTCTTGTAGTGGATGCTGGGGTGCTGCCAACCAAACGCCGCCTGAAAGAGGACGATCCCCAGCGCATAAATGTCATTGCTCTCTAGCTTACGGCCCAGAAGCGCCTGCGGGCTCATGTAGGCCGGGGTTCCAGCTATTCTCTGTGTCTTCTCCTCCAGAACGTCCTTGGGCAAATTCTTAGCCAAGCCGAAATCCAACAGCTTCCAAACAATGTCCGAGCCATTTAGATTAAACCCAATATTGCTCGGCTTAATATCGGAATGAAGAATCCCCTCTTCCAGAATATCACCCCCGGCATGTAGCCAGCCGAGCGCCCCAAGCGTCTGCCTTGCCATCTCCATAAACTGACCTATGTCAGAGGGCACAGAGTGGCGCCTGGAAGAACCAACGCTCGCCGGGTTAGCAGCATGATCCTCAAGAATATTCTCAACGAGCTCCATGACAATGAACGGCATCTCGCCATCATAGAAATGATCCTGGATCGCAACCAAATTCTTTATCCCCTGCTCCTTTCTTGCTAGCTCCAGAGCGCGTATTTCCGACTCAATGAAAGACATCGACTCTAAGGCAAACTGGGCGTCAGTGATATGCTTACCCGCAACCAACATGTTAGTCCGATTATCAAAGTATTTACTGACATTCCCAAAAGCTCCACTGCCAATACTTTCAATAAAAACATACCTTTCGTCATTAAGAAGCTTCTGGAACGCACTGCAGCCGGTATCATCCGGAATCTCTCTTTCAACTTTTTTTGACAAGGTCTCCTGGAGATCGATTATCTCAACCTCTAAATCGGCCGGGCACCAATCTTCTTGGGACAGACTCTCTTTGAGAATATTCTCCAGCGAACTCTTGTCGTCAATAGGCACACCTCGCGTAAAAAGCACCTCCACCCTTGCCGTGGGCCTAATCAGATCTTTGCCAAGAGGAGTAAGCGCTCCAGCTCTGTACTCAGGGTACTCAAATGCTTCTAAGGCTTCTACCTTAAACTCCTCGTCTTGCGAATACATGACCTCCAGAATTGTTTGAGTGATCGGGGACGCCGGATCAATATCGACTGCATTAAAATATAAAATGTAAGGCTGCAGATCCGAGAAGGAAGTGTCCAGTGTCAAAGTAAGCCTCAGCCGATCCAATTCGACCCTCAGTATATTGATTTCTCCTTCAAAGTGCTTGAAGGGGCGCCCACTGCCTTGGGTATCAACACGAACCTTACCATAGGACCCTCGAAGGATGGGTATCTTAGTTCTATAAGACGAAAAGAGCACCTTCCCGTTTTTTGGCTTTTTATAGTCAATAGGAAACGCCATTAACACGTCACCACCCGCAGGCTTTGCCGCCTTCTCTAGTACGGCGGCAATAGCCTTTCCGGGGTCAAAGTAGGGTTCTGTGTGGGCGACTACTCCCTCGCACAGGACATCGGTCATAGATTTCCCCCGAAGACCTCTCGTATTCAGCAACTCAAATAGAATGCCGTGGTCTCTAGCCGACGCCAAGAATCTGCGCAAAACTCCAACTTGATTTCGGAATCTTATTGTGGCGATAAAGGGAGAGTATCCAGTTGGATATTTTTCCGAGCCCTTCTCCGGCCGAACCTGCAGAGTATCCGAAGAACCGCTGCCTAGGCCCTGCACCAAAACCCCAGACCCAGGCACCAACTGAAGCTGTGTCAGCATCGACTTGGGCAAATACAGATCCACATAGTGGTGGTTACGACTGTGCTCAACGAAGATAAAGCCGTATCTAGATTCTACAAGCTCGGCCATTGCTCACTCCTTGGTAACGCACTGAAAACGATAATTGATTTCTTTATCCGAACAGAATAAACCCGGACCTTCTTATGCCTCTTCCGAGGATTGCGGACTGCGCCACCGTTCAGCGCGGAAGGCGTCGCTTTTCCTGGCCAAGGTGACCGGCGTTAGACATCACTAATGAATATTGCGCAAGACGCGAATCCCCCGACTCAAGCAGCCCCAGCAACTCCCGTACGACCCGTAACCCAGACGAGTGTTGCCGATCGGTGCGACGCCAGTATCAGGCATCTGGCTTCTCTCTACGGTGGCGTCCCTTGTCCGAACCGCCAAAGATAGTCTATACTAGGTGCTGTCCGGATGCAATCGACATGAGCAGATGCAATAAGCACTCTCTGCGGCAAAAAAGCGCGTTCGAGCGTGCCTCTTGCGCGGCGGCCGGATCATTGACCGCAGCAGGCTCAATCTTGCTACTGTGGCTCTCAGGATTCGCTATTCGCGCCGGCTCCATTCTGTGTCCAAGGGGGTGCCACCTGAGGCCAGGGATCCTGCTTCGATTTCTAGAAAGACTGCCCGGGCGATCTTGGAGTTCACACTCGGGTCTGCGCCCATGACCAGTACTTGCGAGTCCAGTATGTTGCGGGATCACGGGAGAGCTTCCGCCAACGGCCACCACGAGGAACCTCTCTGCCTCGGCTGCCGGCGTGATATCGCGTTCACGGGCACGAGTCACCTATTACCGATCCACCATGTGAGGCCCTCAGCTGAGCGGCTCGAAGAACATATCGCCCGCGTCAAGGCGTTGAAGGCAGCCACGATGGACGCTTCGAGTAAGCGGCGGGTGCGAACAGCCCTACTGAACTGGTACAATCGGATTTGCCAGTTGACTCTGACTTGTCAGGAGGGTGGCCTAGAGGTTGAACGTCACGTAAGCCTCTTCACCAGAATCTGGGCGTTGGAAGCGGGTCCAGATCGGCGTAGGTAGCTGCAACCACTGTGGCTTATTCCGATCATCGAGGTGAGACTTTCTGACCGTGAAATACACAGAGGCGCCTTCAGGCGTCCGGCGGCCCGTTTCAACGCCCGGTTACCGCCTCTCCTGGGCAACTGCTGTTCGGGCGCACGCGAGGGCTCATCACGCTTTCTTGGTGAGTCCCCGGGGTAGCACACGGCCAGCGCCCTCCCTCGGGGAGTCGCTGGCCTTCCTCCGGAGCCGCCCCACCTTCCAAAGGACACGGATGCCGAAGAATCCAGGACGAAGCCGCGCAGCGGGCTCCGAGGGCGATCCGGGGCCCCCGGGCCAGCCGTGTCATTATGGAATCGAAAGAAGGCCGAGCGACCTCCCCAACGAACATCGACGGCCGCAGGCCGTCCGCCTTGAATCTGGATTTCGGAGCCCGAGGAGGCATCTTTGAAACCTTATTCGCCCACAGATTCTGGTGAAGACCCCTACGTAAAGGAACACGTAAAGGAATTCGTCACGAGAGTCTGCTGTAGAGGCATCACACCTGGGCGGATGGCATTAAACCTCACGTTCGGCAAAAACTTAGAGCCGGACTCGCAACCGGGAGCGACATCGATGTACCACTCACTTCTACTAACGCGTTTTCAGCATGCCTCCAAGGCAATACCCTTCTAACAGGGATTAGCTGAAGAGCCTCGGCGGGAAACGCCTCCGTCGAGCGGCAAGTTCCTTGCAATCGCAGCTTAAGGAGAATGCAGAATGAGCAAGAGCAAGAGTTTCGGGGTCTTCCTGGACACATTCGAGAAGGAGACTTCGGAACGGAGTCATCAAAGCAAAGTCAACCTAGATCTACTTAAGGTTCTTCCTCCCGAAGGAGAGATTGCCGTAACAGATCTTTACGAAGGAAGCGGGCTTGGAATTCAGCAATTCAGCAAAACCCTTGACGGCATTTGCGACTCAGGCATAGTTGAACTCGCTGTTAGTGCTGACAGGGAAGTAGTTCGATTCACTGAAATGGGGCGACGCTACATTCTTAAAGGATAACTGGCATGTTTAGCTACCTAGCAGTAGTGATGCTCGGAGCGTTGATTGGCATCGGCGAGGTAATCTCCCGCTATCGGGACGCTCCCTCGCGAGCTTTAGCAACCGTACCGGGCGTCTTCTATGTTGGCCTTAACGGAGGATCTGCGGCGATCGCCCTTCTACTACTACAAGAGTCCGGAATGAAGTTCGGTCTCGAAGAGAATTCGACTTCACTACCCTGGGTTCAAGTCATAGTAGCCGGGCTTGCCGCAATGGCGGTACTCCGAAGTTCCTTTTTCTCCCTGCACTCAGGGGACAAGGAAATCGGAATCGGACCCTCGGCACTCTTGGAGCTGCTGCTTGATGCGGCGGATCGAGCTGTAGATCGGACGCGAGCAGAAGGCCGTGCCGAGGAGGTTGCAAGGCTAACCCGGGAACTGTCGTACGAAAGGTCTCGGAAGGCACTGCCTCTATATTGCCTTGAGCTGATGCAGAATTTGCCACCGGATGACCAGAAGTCGTTAGCTGAGGAGCTGGCGACACTGGACGGGGCGGAGATAGAAGACGAGGTCAAGATTCTAATGCTCGGGCTAACACTAATTAACCGTGTCGGGCCAGGCGTCCTAAGAGCAGCTATTAAATCACTCGGGCAGCGAATTGCATCTTCCCGACCTGACCGGCCCCTTGAGACGGAAGACCCTGGATCTCCTGTATCCGCTTAGAGTCACTTTCCGCAGCCACCGACCCTGAATCTCACACATCTGGAGATGACATGCCGAGTTTAAAAGTGGAAAGGGGCAAAGTGCCCGATCGCATCTTAGCGCTCAGCAAGAGCCCATTCACGATAGGCGAGGATATTGCAAATGATCTTAGCGTTAAAGACCACAGACTCTCTCAGCGACACGCGATTATTACTTATCGCCGAGGCACACACTATCTGTTGGACCTAGAGAGCAATGCTCGAACACACATTAACGACGCGGCCGTAAGACGCGAAACGGCGCTAAAGAGCGGTGACAAGATAACTCTGGGAGACCTTGAGGTCCGGTTCCTCGATCCGATCACTCGCCTGACCGTTGCCGAGTCGCCGCCACCCATTTCAAGCGTGTCGACGGTGGCAATTGGCAGTGACAAACTGGTTCTTGCTCGATACCAGGGGATGTCCGATGACGGATTTGCCGACCACATTGGCACGGATATAAGTGCACTTTTCCCTGCGCTTAGTGAGGTTGCCGCAGCCTTGATCTCAGACTATGAACTTGATGACCTAGGGGAGCTGCTTCTCGATTTAGTGCTGCGCGTTGTTCCTGCAGAACGAGCCGCCCTACTTCTGCGTATCTCTTGGGGCAGGGAAGAGCATGCCGATGGCCTGAAGGTGCAGGCTACGAGAGGCTTTGAGGACAACGCTGAAATTACGATTAGCCGGACAATTATCCGCGAGGTGTGCGATAACAAGAAAGCGATACTCACACTCGACGCTCAAGCCGACTTGCGGTTCAGGAAGTCTCCCAGCATTCTGTTCGAAGGTATTGGATCTATTATTTGTGTTCCACTGTGGAACAATCAAGAAGTAATGGGCATGATTTATCTTGACACGAGCACTCCTGGTCATTCATTTACAAAGAGCAATCTTCGCTTAAGCGGCTTCATTGCCAATATGGCCGCAATCAAAATCGACAACACATTGTTGCTCGCCGATAGGATGGACAAAAAGAGAATAGAAGACCAGCTTGCCGTCGGCGCTGAAATACAGCGCAAGCTGCTCCCACAAAACCTTCCAGCAATTGATGGGTACGAAATAAGCGGCACCAGCGAGTCGTGCTTCGAAGTCGGGGGTGACTACTATGATTTTATCGAGAAGGGAGACGGCTCACTTGCAGTAGTGATTGCGGATATTTCTGGCAAAGGAATCGGCGCAGCACTCCTCATGGCTGCCCTACAAGCCTCCGTTAGAGCCCTGATTTTTTCATCTTCCAGTCCGGCCGAGCTGGCGGAGCAACTGAATCGCGTGCTGCTCGAGAATTCCACGTCGAATCGTTTCGCGACAATGTTTTACGCCGAGATTGATACGGAGAGTCACGCAATTGAATACGTGAATTGTGGCCACAATCCCGTTCTTCTTGCCGGATCCGGAGCAACAGAGCTTTTGCAATCTACAGGCCCAGTAATCGGCTTACTGGAAGATGCTCGCTTCGGTAACGGACTAGGCCAGCTAGAACCTGGCGGTCTTATGCTTCTCTATACCGACGGCATCGTAGAGTTGACCAACGAGCAAGGCGAGGAATATGGAGGAGCTCGTTTAATCAGTCATCTAGAGGCCAATCGCACTTGCGGCGGCAGACGTATTATTCAAGCGATTCGTGATTCCATGGATCTATTCAGCCATTCGGACAGGCTCAGCGATGACACTACGCTGGTCGTCATAAAGCGTTGTTAGTGGAGCATCGTTCTTTGTTATCATGAGTGATTGTCGACATCTCGGCCGGCGGTCGCATCCAAGCACCTGGGAATTGGCAACTTCCAAGGCAGCAATGCCTACAGCCCGCCCACGTACTGTTTGTCTTGAGAACTAGCTAACCTAGCTTCAGTAGTTGGACTTCTTTCCCGTTCAGCACTGGATCGGCTACTTCCGTTCAGCACCGAGTCGTCTACCTCCATGGTCTAGTCCTTGATCGCGACGGCGACAAGATGTCGAAGTCGAAGCCCGAGACCTGTGTCGACCCCATGGATACGATCGAGGAGTACGGCGCCGACATCATGCGCCTGGCGCTCCTGGTCGGAAACGCCCCAGGCAAGGATCTGAAGCTCGGCAAGGAGCGCCTGGTCGGCGGCAAACGCCTGATCAACAAAATCTGGAACGCCGCCAAGCTGGCCGACGCGACGGTCGCCCGCATCGCGCCCGAGCGCGACCGCATAACGCTGGCTCCTGGAGACGTTACCCACCCGGTCAACCGCTGGATGCTCTCCCGCTTGCGGAGCGTGGTGCAGCGGACCACCCGGCGTCTCGAGGACTACTACTTCGGCGACGCGGCCGAGATCGTGCGCCAGTCGTTCTGGGGCGAGCTGTGCGATTTCTACCTGGAAGCCATCAAGGTCGAGCCGCTTTCGCAGCTCGAAGAGACGGCGGAGGTGCTGCACCACACCTTCATGGCCTACCTGAAGCTGTGGCACCCGTTCCTGCCATTCGTCAGCGAGGTGCTGTGGGGCGAGCTGGGCGGCTCGGGCATGCTGATCCACGCCTCCTGGCCCACCGCCGACGACGCCCACGCCTTCGAAGAGGACGCCGAAGACGTCGAGGCGGTGGTGCGCCTGGTGGCCGCGGTGCGCGGCATCCGCGCCGAGCAGGGCATCGAACCGGGCGCCAAGGTGGAGGTCGAGGTCCACCCCAAGGGCCATGCCGAGGCATTCGAGGCCAGCCGCTCGATCATCGCGCGCCTGGTGCGGGCCGAGGAGATGCACTTCGCGCCCGTCGGCTCGACCGCGCCGGCCGGCGCCACCGTCGCCGTCGACCCCTCCTTCGAGGTCGCCGTACGCCTGGGCGAGACCGATCGCGAGGCCGAAAAGGCCCGCCTCGAAAAGCAGCTCGAAGAAGCCCGCCGCCACCTCGGCGGGCTCGAGAAGCGCCTCGCCAACGAGAACTTCGTCACCCGCGCCAAGCCCGAAGCCGTGGAGAAGACCCGTGCCGACGCCGAGAAGCAGCGGACGACAGTGGCGTCGATCGAGGAACGGTTGGCGAAGATGAGGTGAGGTCTGGCGCCGTGATAGGCTCCTCACGCGATGCGCGACTTCGACTTCACCGTAGTCATCGAGAAGGACGAGGACGGACGGTTCCTGGCGATCTGTCCGGGACTGCAGGGATGCTATACCGAAGGTGAAACCGAGGCGGAGGCGCGAAGCCTGGTCGAGGACGCGATCCGCCTCCACGTCGAGGATCGGCTGGAAAGAGGTGAGCCGATCTACGAGGAAGTGGCTGTCTCCCAGGTGAAAGTCGCGGTGTGAGCCCGCGTCTACCGACGTTCACAGCACGCCAGGTCGTTCGAGCTCTCGAGAGAGGAGGCTTCGAGCGAGTCCGACAGAGCGGCAGTCACGCGATTTTCCGCCATGACGATGGCCGCCGGGTCACGGTGCCAATCCACAAGGGGCGCGATCTCGGCCGCGGCCTGCTCAGACAGATCATGCGTGATGCCGGTCTCTCAGTAGAAGATCTCCGCGGCTGATCTCGGCTAGCTCCGCCTCTTCATCTTCGCGTCGCGCCCGAAGTACTTCTCCCACATCAGGGCGAAGGGGCTGGCCACGAAGATCGAGGAGTAGGTGCCGATGATCACGCCGATCAGCAGCACGAACGCGAACCCTCGGATCACCTCACCGCCGAAGAAGAACAGGCACGCCACCACCAGCAGCGTCGTGCCGGAGGTCAGGATGGTGCGCGACAGCGTCTGGTTGAGGCTGTGGTTCATGACCTCGATCAGGGGCTTGCTGCGGGAGCGCCGCATGTTCTCTCTCACGCGGTCGAAGATGACCACCGTGTCGTTGACCGAGTACCCGACCAGGGTGAGGAAGGCGGCGATGGTCGGCAGATTGAACTCGTAGTTCAACAGCGCGTAGAGCCCGAGCGTGATCAGGAAGTCGTGGAACACCGCGACCAGGGCGCCGATACCGAAACGCAGCTCGAAGCGGAACCAGATGTAGAGCAGCATGACGCCCAACGACATCACCACCGCCAACACGCCCTTGGTGCGCAGCTCCGATCCGATCTGGGGACCGACGTTCTCGTTCGACAGCACATTGTAGGCGCCGAAGAAGGCCTTCTCCTTGAGCGCGGTCAGGCTCTCTTCGCTGAGACCCGGGACGCCGGCGAGCTGATCCCAGGAACCGAAGATCGCCAGGCTGTGGCGTTGGTCGAGAACCGCCTGGGCGACCCCGGCGTAGTGGTCACGGGCTTCGATCTCGTCACTGAGGACACGGTCGTCCGGATCCGCCTCGTAGAGCAGGGTTGCGAGGGCATCGGCGCCCCGCTGGTTGAGATCGAACCGGCCTGCGGCGTCGCTGTTCAAGTCGCTCTCTAGAGCGGCCGTCAGGGCTTCGCTGCTACCTTCCTCGCTGTCTTCCACCACCGGCGTCTTGATCAGGAACTCACGCCGCTCCTCTTCCCCGTAACGCTGGATCTGGGCCTCGCGCAGGCCGGCGTTCTCGAGTGTCCGGCGCAGCAGGTCGACATCGCCGTCGTCGCGCAGCCGGAGCGTCAACTGGGTGCCGCCCGCGAAATCGATGCCGAGGTTGAGACCGGTGAGAAAGAACAGCTCGGCGCAAGCGATCACCAGCAGGAGAATCGACACCCAGATGAATACCTTGCGGTATTTCATGAAATCGATGTGGCTATCGGTCAGAAACTGCATTTCAGCTCCTAGAAATCAGTCCGGAAGGCGCGCGGTGCGATTCTTCAGATCGACAGCTTGTCGATCCGCTGGTGGCGCGAGGTGTAGAAGTCGAACAGCCAGCGGCTGATGAAGACGGCGGTGAACAGCGACGCGGCGATGCCCACCGAGAGCGTGACCGCGAAGCCCTGAATCGGACCGGTGCCGAACATGAACAGGAAGACCGCCGCGATCATGGTGGTGAAGTTGGCGTCGAAGATCGACGACCAGGCCTTGCTGAAGCCGGAGGAGATCGCCGACTTGACCGTGCGCCCCGCGCGCAGCTCCTCGCGGACGCGCTCGAAGATCAGCACGTTGGCGTCGACCGCCATGCCGATGGTCAACACGATGCCGGCGATTCCGGGCAGGGTCAGGGTGGCGCCGAAGATCGACAGCACGCCGAACACCAGGACGATGTTGAGGGTCAGCGCCAGAACCGCGTTGAGGCCGGTCCGGCGGTAGACCACCAGCATGGTGAGGATGACCAGCACGCCGCCAATCAGCGCTGCCTTGGTGCCTTTCTCGATCGAGTCCTGGCCAAGGGTTGGGCCGACCGTGCGCTCTTCGAGGTTGGTCAGACCCGCTGGCAGCGCACCCGAACGCAGTACGGTGGACAAGTCCTCAGCCTCCTGGACCGTGAAGTTGCCGTGGATCACGCCTTGTGTGGTGATCCGGGCCTGGATACTCGGCGCCGAGATGACCTTGCCGTCGAGCACGATGGCCAGGCCGCGGCCGATGTTGTCGCCCGTGACGTCGCCGAATTTCTTGCCACCTTCGCTGGTCAGGCTGAAGGTCACCGTCGGCTCGCCGAAGTCGCCGGGCGAAGGGCGCGCGTTTTTGAGGTCGCGGCCGGTGATCACCTGCCGCTTCTCGAGGATCCAGTATTGCTGGCCGACGACGTTCTTGTTCTCGTCGCGTTCATCTTCCGCCATGACCTCGTGCCGATCGCCGTCGCCTCGGGTCGCATCGAGCGCCTGCTTCTCGCTGCCGTAGGGGCCGGTGCCGGCCTTGACCAATCGGAACTCGAGAAACGCCGTGTTCTTGATCAGCCGGCGAATGCGGTCCGGGTCGTCGACCCCTGGAAGCTGCACCACGATACGTTCGGAGTCGAGCCCCTCGCGGTGGATGATCGGCTCGGCGACACCGAACTGGTCGACACGGTTACGGATCGTCTCGCGGGCCTGGTTGACCGCCAGCTCACGGATATTCCGGATTTCCTGGCCGGTGAGTTCGAGCTGCAGGCGATCCCCCAGCCGACGCATGGTCCAGATTTCGCTGACCATGTCCTCCACGAAGTCGTCCCGGTCGTCTGGCACGCCCCGGATCTCGAAGGCCGAGTCGCCGGTGCGTTTGATGTCGACGCCGGTGATCCCGGCCTCTTCCAGGCCCCGCTGGATATCAGCCATGGCGTTGTTGGTCTCCGAGCGGATCGCGTCGTCGGTCTGGACCTGCAGCACCATGTGCATGCCGCCCTGCAGATCCAGGCCATAGTGGATCTTGTCCTCCGGAGGATAGGCGCTGAAGGCTGCCGCCACCACGACGGCGATGATGACGATGAAGCGGTAGAGCAGGCTACGGTCCATTTACTTGGCTCCCTTGTCTTCTGGAGATCCTTCGAGTCCCGCGATCGCCCGCTTGGCGACCTTCACCTTGACGTTGTCACCCAGCTTGAGGATCACGGTGTGGCTGTCGGGCTCGGCCTTGACCACCTCACCGTAGAGGCCGCCGTTGGTCACCACCCGGTCACCCTTCTTGAGCGAGACGACCAGCTGCTCGAGCGCCTTCTTCTGCTTGCGGATCGGCATCCACATGACGAAGTAGAAGACCAGAAAGATGAGTACGAGCGGCATCAGTTGCAGGATGGGCGAAGGCCCTTGTTGAGCTGCCGCGACCAGCAGGTGAGTCGTCATTTTGGTCGTTCCTCTTCAGTCTCGGCAGGCCCGGCGGGGGCTGAGCCGCCGGAGACTTGCACGAAGGCTGGGGGCTCCTGGTCTGTTATCGGGTGCGGGTTTACTGCCACGAAACCCTGAACGGGCTTCAAGCAGGCCTCTTCGGGATTCGAGGCCCACCAGGTGTCAGCTAGCGGGCCGCTCTCGGACGGCGGGGCGGGGCGGCGAGCGGTGTCGCTGGGGAGCCTCCGTCAGCGTAACAGTCGGTCAACTCTTGCGCGAAATCCGTGAGCGTTCCAAGCTCGACACACTCTCGCAGATCGGCCATAAAGTCAAGATAGTACCGGACGTTGTGGATCGTCGCCAGCACCGGACCCGTCAGCTCGCCCGCCCGGATCAGGTGGTGCAGGAGAGCACGGCTCTGCCGAGTACACAGCGGACAGGAACAACGTTCGTCCACCGGCCGGGGGTCGTCGCGAAAACGGGCGTTCTTGATCCTGAGCACTCCCCGGCGGGTGAACAGCACGCCGTGGCGCGCGTTGCGCGCCGGCAATACGCAATCGAAGAGATCGACGCCATGGCTGACCGCGTGCAGCAGATCGAGAGGCGTGCCCAGGCCCATCAGGTATCGGGGCTTGTCGGCGGGCAGCTCGGGGGCCGTCCACTCGACCACCGCCCGCCGCATCTCCGTGCCTTCCCCCACGCTCACCCCGCCGATGGCGTAGGCTGGGAAATCGAGGGCGCGCAGACTCGCCACCGCGCGCCGGCGCAGGTCACGGTAGCCGCTGCCTTGCACGATGCCGAACAGCGCCCCCGGGCCGTCCTCGATCCACGCTCGGCGCGCCAGCTCGGCCCAACGCGTGGTCAGCTCGAGCGAGGTCTCGGCGTCCGCCTCGGAGATCGGCCACGGCGGACACTCGTCGAGCGTCATCGCGAAATCGACCCCGAGGCGGCGCTGCGCCTCGACCACGCTTTCGGGAGTGAACCGCACGAGCGAGCCGTCCAAGTGCGAACGAAAGGTGACGCCGTCCGGATCGAGGCGGCGCAGCCGCGCCAAGCTGAAGACCTGGTACCCGCCACTGTCCGTCAGAATCGGGCCACGCCAGCCGGTGAATCGGTGGATGCCCCCGAGACGTTCGATGACGTCGATTCCGGGCCGTAGGGTCAGGTGATAGAGGTTCGCCAGCATGACCGACGCACCTGCCGCTTCGAGCTCCTGAGCTGTCATTCCCTTCACCGCCCCACGGGTGCCGACAGGCATGAAGGCCGGCGTCTCGACCGTGCCATGGGCGGTAAACAGGCGGCCTCTTCGCGCGGGGCCGGACGTCGCCAGGATGTCGAACCTCAGATTCATGCGGCTATCATACTCACCCGCTTGACAGCCGCTTCGAGGCAATGCTACGTTCGCCGCCCCCCTCTGGACGTCCGGGAGGATTCCACCATGGCTGAGCTTAAGCTAGGTACCAAGCACGAGTGCTCGTCGTGCGGCACGAAATTCTATGACCTGGGCAAGCCGCGCCAGATCTGCCCGCAATGCGGCACCGATCAGAAGACCCAGGAGGACAAGGAACCGCCGACAGGCACTGTCTCGAAGAAGTAGGCGACTGCGAAGCCGACGCCCGAAGAACCCACCGAGCCTCCCGACGAGGCCGACGACGGGACCGGCGAAGACGAGAACGAAGAGGAGAACGAAGACGACTGACGCCCGCAGAAACTGCGGCGATCTTCTGGCGTTTGGGCTCGGCGGCAACGTCGGCGACACCGAGACCGTCTTGCGTTGGGCGATCACTTGGCTCCGGCAACTCTTTGGATCCCTGAAAGTGGCTCCGCTCTATCAGACAGCTCCCATCTCGCCCGTTCCTCAACCTGATTTCCTCAACACTGTCGCACTGACGAGCTTGCCGAAGACCGACACCCTGGACCCCTTGGAGGTGCTCGACCAGGTCAAGGCGCTCGAGCGGCTCGCCGGACGCCGGGAGGGCGAACGCGATGGGCCGCGCCCCCTGGATATCGACCTTCTTCTCTTCGGCGACCTGGTCAGGAACAGTTCGTCCGATCGCCGGTCGCGGGACTTGACCCTGCCACACCCCAGAATGCGGAGCCGCCGCTTCGTGCTGGCGCCCCTCGCCGATCTGGCACCCGCCCTACCACTGCCGCCGGACGGAGCCCTGGTCCGTGACCTGCTGGCCGCTCTCGGAGAAGAGCAGCAGGTGGAGAAACTCGACTGGGGTCGAGAGTGATGCTGTCGTTTCGCGATCCGATCCACGGTTTCATCCGCACCGACGACCTGGAGACGGCGCTCGTCGCCAGCCGGCCGATGCAACGCCTGCGCTTCATTCGCCAGTTGGGTTGGACCTTCCTGATCTTTCCCGGCGCCGAGCACAGCCGCTTCAGCCACACCCTGGGCACCATGCACCTCGCCGGCCGGGTCTACGACGCCCTCGCCGCCAAGAGCGACGGCCTGTTGCCAAAAGCTCCCGGCTGCCGGGAGCGCCGGCTGGTAAGGGTCGCGGCCCTGTTGCACGACATCGGCCACGCTCCCTACAGTCACTCGGCCGAAGACATGTTCTCCGAGCCGATCGATCACGAGGAGATGACCTGCCGTCTGATCGCGACTCCGGAAATGCAGGAGATTTTCGATCGCCACGGAGACGGCCTGGACCCTGTCGACGTAAGGCAGGTGCTGCTGAAACAGGCCGAAGGCCCGCTGCGACTCCTCACTGACATCGTCACCTCGGAGCTCGACGTCGACAAGATGGACTATCTGCGGCGAGACAGCCTTTACTGCGGCGTCGAGTACGGCAGCTACGACCTCGAGCGCCTGATCGACACGGTCGCACCGATCGAAGATCCCGAGAACGGCCAGTGGCGTCTCGGCGTCGACCACGGCGGCGTGCATGCCCTCGAGGCTCTGGTGATGGCCCGGTACTACATGTTCACCCAGGTCTACTTCAACGTCACCGGCAAGGTCATGGAACTGCACTTCAGCGAATGGCTGCGTTCCACCGGCATACGCTGGCCCGCCGAGCCGCTCGAGTTCCTGGGGCACGACGACATCTCCGTCTACCAGACCATGCGCCGCTCGGAGGATCGCCACGCGCGTGCCATCGTCCACCGAGAGCGGTATTCGCTGGCTTTCGAGACCAAGGAGCATCTCTCGGCAGAGGAACGTCGGCAGTTCCAGCAACTGCTACCGCTGCTGCAGGAGCGCTTCGGCAGCGAGAATCTGCTGATCAACCACTCGGCCAAGGATCCGCACCGGCTGCGCAAGAACAGGGTTCTGGTGCGCGGCTACGACGGCTCACTCCAGCCCATGGCCGAGGCCAGTGACTTCATCCGTCACATGTCTCGGATCGACAGCTATCGGGTCTACTCGCCCGAGGAGATACGCCAGGAGGTTGCGGCGGAGGTCCGACGGCATTGGAAGAGCTGGGCGCCCCTCCGGGGCGACGGGGGACACTGAGCGCCCCTCCGAGGCGACGGGCTGCCGCGAGAGGTGACCTACGCCATCGTCCGCACGATGGTCGCCGCGGAGACGGAGATCTTCTCTCAGGACTCCGAGGCCTGAAAAAGATATGATGAAGCAGTCGTCAGCCGGGGAAGCCCTCCCCGAGCATCTGTCGATACCAACCCATTCATCGGTCCTTTTTTCGAGAGAGTCCGGAGGCTCAGCATGAACCAGCGCGCCTATTCCGATCTCGTCGACGTCCTCGAGCGCTCCGTCGCCGATTACGCGCAGCTCAATCTTTTTGGCACCAAGGTCGAAGACCAGTGGCAGTGGATCACCTACGGTGACTTCGGCAAGCGGGTCGACGCGTTCCGCGGCGGCCTGGCGAGCCTCGGCATCACCCAGGGCGACACGGTGGCCATCATTTCTTCGAACCGTGTCGAGTGGGCGATCGCGGCCTACGCCGCGTACGGCCTGGGCGCCCGCTTCTGCCCGATGTACGAGAGCCAGCTGGAGAAGGACTGGCGGTACATCACCGACGACTCCGGCGCCAAGGTGCTGCTCGCCGCCACCTACCCGATCTACGAGACGGTACGTGACTGGGCGGGCGAGGTCGGCGCGGTCGAGCACGTGTTCTGCATGGCCCTGCCAGCCGAGGACGAGTCGAGCTTTCTGGCGCTCGAGAAACGAGGGGAGGACAGTCCCGCGTCCACCGTGGAGATCGATCCCGAGTGGGTCTGCGGCTTCATCTATACCTCGGGAACGACCGGCAAGCCCAAGGGGGTCTTGCTCTCGCACTCGAACATCGTCTCCAACCTGAACGGCGTCTCCTCGATCTTTCCGGTCGACAGCTCGGACATCTCCGTGTCCTTCCTGCCCTGGGCTCACTCCTTCGGCCAGACCTGCGAGCTGCACAGCATGCTGTCACGAGGAGCGGCGCTGGCCATCGCCGAGTCGGTCGAGAAGCTGGTAGCCAACTTCGGCGAAGTCAAGCCCACGGTGCTCTACGCCGTGCCGCGAGTCTTCAACAAGATCTACGACGGCCTGCAGAAGAAGATCGCCGAGGAGGGTGGCCTCAAGCAGACCCTGTTCGACGCGGCGATGGCCAACGCCGCGCGCAAGAAGGAGCTCGAGGCCAAGGGTGAGAGCTCGTGGTGGGTGAACACCAAGCACGGCTTTTACGACAAGGTGATCTTCTCCAAGGTGCGCGAGCGCTTCGGCGGGCGGCTGCGCTACGCCGTCTCAGGCGGCGCCGCGCTGTCGCCCGAGGTGGGAGACTTCATCGACCGGCTCGGGATCTTCGTCTGCGAGGGCTACGGCCTGACCGAAACCAGCCCGATCGTCAGCACCAACCACCCGACCGCGCGCAAGCTCGGCTCGGTGGGTCGGCCGATCGAAGGCGTCGAGGTGATCATCGACCAGAGCGTGGTCGAGAACGCGGACTCCGACGACGGCGAGATCGTCGTCCGTGGACCCAACGTCATGATGGGCTACCACAACCTGCCCGAGGAAACCGCCGCCGTGATGAACGACGGAGGCGATTTCAGAACCGGCGACCTGGGCCGCATCGACGAAGACGGCTTCCTGTACATCACCGGCCGGATCAAGGAGCAGTACAAGCTCGAGAACGGCAAGTACGTGGTACCGGGGCCGCTCGAGGAGTTGCTGCAGCTCAGCCCCTTCATCACCCAGGCCTTCATCCACGGCTTCAACAAGCCCTTCAACATCGCCCTGATCGTCCCCGACCGTGCCGCGGTCGAGAAATGGGCGCAAGAAAAGGGCATCGACGGCGGCTGGGAAGCCCTGCTCGCCCACGCCAAGACCCAGGAGCTGTTCACCGGCCAACTCGAGCGCTACAGCAAGGACTTCAAGAAGTACGAGCAGCC
>JAAELT010000019.1 GCA_024226315.1 bacterium
AATTTTAAGTTTAGGTTTAAGTTTAATTTTAAAGTTTAATTTTAAAGTTTAATTTTAATTTTAATTTTAATTTTAATTTCAAATTTAGTTTTAGTTTTTATTTTAATTTCAGTTTTAGTTTTTGTTTTCACTTTAATTTTAATTTCAATTTCAAATTTAGTTTTAGTTTTTATTTTAATTTCATTAATATTTTTAGTTTTTACTTTAATTTTAATTTCAATTTTGATTTTTGTCTTACAGTTCCAATTTAAGATTTACAAAAGATTTAGATTAAAATTTAGATAAAGATTACGAATAAGAATAAGGTTAAGATGAAGATTAAGATTAAGTTTCAATAAGACTGATTTATTATAAATGAAGATTAGGAGTAAAAATGAAATAAATTATCAGTCACAGTTTGAACTTTCATTAAGATTAAAATAACATTAACTTTAAGATTAAGACTGAGATTAAGTAAAGAATAACACGAACACTAAAACTAATACTATATCGCGATGAAGTTCAAGTTTAAAATTAAGTTCAACATTGCATTAAGATTAAGATTGAGATTAAGAATAAGATTCAAATTCAGATAAAAGATAAGATTAAGATTAAATTAAAGTTTAAGACTTAGATTAAGCCTGAGGCTAAGATTAAGAATCCGACCTGGATCCTGCAGACCTGGATCCTGGACCTTTGAACAGATGGAATGAGCAGGACCCTGGACCAGGGTTTCATCATGGACCAAAGAATATGACACTGGAATAACAAAACGCAAAACCAGAAGAGAGACAAAACAGGAATGGCAAAATACATGTCTTACAAACTGTTTGAGGGCGGTGCAACCTTGAGGCGGAGGTCCCCATGAGGCGGTGCCCTGGGACGGGTTAGGGCTAGTCTGTATATACTAAAATGGAAAACGGATTAGCGAAAATTTTGCGGTAGCTCATCCTCCCGGGCCGTCAAAGCTGCCCTGATCAGACTTTTTCGACTCGTGGCCGTCCGTGGGGTAGGCGAGCCATCGCCCCTTCATTTTTCTATGCCTGCTGCAGTCTCTGGGGTGAGTGGGGCAAACCCTTCTTTGATGTGCGTCATTGGTGCCTGTTTGAACAATCGCCAGATTGTTTTCTATACAAGGATTATCCCTCGATTGTGTCAAGGCATTGTAGCTCGGTCGCGAAGGCGCCGTGTTACGTTAGCTGCATTGCTGAAGTCGGGAGATCGATTCCCCTCAGGGGAGAATCTTTTCCTGTCGAATTTTTTTATTTCTGCTATTTTCGTTATGGAAATGGTTTCACATGGTCGATGAGACGTCTGGTAACTAAAATTTGCTCTCGGAATAATTTTAAAATTCGTTTCATATTATTTTTTAACGTGTTTTATCGGTAAGATTTTGCATGAAGATTGTGACCAGTAGGAGATTTTCTCTTAATTGTAAAGCACGGCTGGATAGCCGAGTGGTTAGAGTGCTCGGTTTCTACACTGCACTTTGCCTGACTGGAGTTCGATTCTTGCATAAGGCGATTCTTATTATTTTTTGTTTTCATTGTTTTGAATAGTCTACAAATATCTGTTTTAATGTTAAAAACATTTCCACAAATCTCAAAATTTTAATTTTAATTTTAATTTTAATTTTAGTTTTAATTTTAATTTTAATG
>JAAELT010000020.1 GCA_024226315.1 bacterium
ACTACGGCCTTCGCGACACGGCGACAATAGCAAAACTACTTAGGAGAATTTAGACGTCGCCCCCAAAAATCATTAAAAATGTCAAAAAAATGAAAAAAGTGAAAAAAATCGAAATTTTTTCGAATTTTTTTTCCTCCAAAATTGATTGCGGGACCCATCCGGACATGTTTCTGAGCGACATTCAAAAAAAAAAAATTGTACTACGGCCTTCAGGACAATAGGAAAACTACTTAGAAATGAAAGATTGCAACAGAGGTGTGGGTACAATCTAGTATAAAAATGAAACGGAGAATAGTGAGTAAAGGTCGGAGCAGTCGAGGCTAAGTTGTGTGGTAGGAAGGTGGTGTAATTTGTAACGCACTGCACTTTTGGTGCATTTTGCAGCACGTTTGGTGCGTTTCGGAGCACTTTCGGTGCACTTTTTGGGGCACTTTTGGTGCAATTTGGAACACTTTTGGTGCATTTAGCAGCACTTTTGATGCATTTTGTAGCATTTTGGAGTACTTTTGGTGCATTTCGGATCACTTTTGGGGTTGGATCAGTTTTGGGGCATTTTGGGGCGTTTTGGAGCACGTTTGGTGCATTTTGGAAGCATTTTAGAGCAGTGTTGGTGCATTTTTGGGCACTTTTGATGCATTTTGGAGCATTAAAAAATGTGGAAGCAGGGGGAGGTTTAGAAGGAATGCCACATCGG
>JAAELT010000021.1 GCA_024226315.1 bacterium
ACCAAGACACAGCTCAAAGCAGGTCAGTCCATCAACGCGATCGTCGAAAGGATCTGAGCCATGAAAACCAAGACACAGCTCAAAGCAGGTCAGTCCATCAACGCGATCGTCGAAAGGACCTGAGCCATGAAGACCAAGACACAGCTCAAAGTAGGTCAGTCCATCAACGCGATCGTCGAATGAGTCAACGCCAGCACAGTGAATTATTAAGCAATACTGAAGAATTGAGCTGCTGAGAATCAGGCAGACAAATCGCGCCCAGACGAGCCTGCAGAATGGAAAGCATCACCAAACAGCACGAACGGAGACCAATAATAAGGATGGGGAAAGAACTGACGCACTTCCTTCATCGCCTTCTGAAGTGCTTGGTCATTGCCTAAACCCCTTCCCAGGAACTGAAAGTACGCACGTAAAAGCACTGCGCGGCTCCGGGCATCCACCTGCCAAAGGTTCAACATTATCATCTTGGCGCCAGCGTAGAGAAACCCCCTGGTCATGCCCACGATCTCATCCCCACCTCCATCTACACTCAGATCTTCCCCACACCCCGTTAATATAATTAAATCTGCGGCAAGATCAAGGCTGTATAAGTCAAAGAAACTCAGATCCACCTCATTGAGCCGGATCGAGGAGAACATCGGGTTATCTTGACGAAATATGACACTCGCTGCAATATAGACCATCCGACACCTCTTGGCTTCGCCCCTCAAGACTCCCTCGGTTGCCCGAGCACCCGTGAAGAGTTGCGAGCCCGGCAGCAACTGCGCGGCCTCCTCTGCTTCCTGCAACCTGGACGTCGCACCCCCCGAATCCTCCACGGCCACGATTGCAGATCGCTCCTCGAAGTCAGGCGTCTTAGTCCGCCCGAGGCTGAAAACGCTTGCACTCGGCGAGTACGAGATCGAAAAACGATCAGAAAAGTAAAGTTCACCATCGAACAGAGCATGAAAGGGAATATAGTACAGAAATCCATGAGGCACTATGATGAGTCGCCCCTTGTCAAGATGCTCGAGAATTGGCGCTATGAGCTCCCCAAACAACTCACGCAAATGAAGATCCGTAGCTTCCCCAATCAAGTCCGAATATTCATCCACATACTCAGTGCCCAGGCGAAACTTCGAAAGCTGGAAATTCAGAAGCCGGTGCAATTCGCGCACTCTCGAGACGACGCTGACCGGCAGAATCTCTATCTTCCCCCTCCCGAGCACACACGCGTAAATCGTACCGCGAGAGAAATAGTATTCTACAAGTAGCGCGTCCTCCGGAATCGCCGCACGAACTTCGTCGACTTCCAGTGTGGACGCCTCTTGCAGAGAACTGAATTCCTGATCTGATGATTGAAGTTCACCGAGCGTCCGAATCAAGTGGTCTTCCTGCCGACGGCTGACTTCCCGCAATTGAGCCACCTCTTCGAGAGAGCGGTCGTCGCCTCTCATCTCTTGAAGGTCGATCTGTCGGTAATACCAATTCAGCTCCTCACGAAGTTGCCGAACAAGGCCTGCCCGCTCGCTGCGAGCCGCGCTCGTCGCGGGAAGCGCATGAGCCCGGAAGGCTACCAGGTCGGCAAGACTTCGACTCTTGGCCTTTTCGAAGAACTCGAACGCGGCAGGTTTGTCGGGCGGGCTCTCCTCCCCGTGAAGAACCAGAGGAACGAGGCTTTCATAGACTACAAGCTTGTCCTCAAGAAGCGGCACTTTCGTCTCTTCGATCTGCAGGTGCCCCCGCAAGCGCTCAAGGCTCTCTTGAGCTCTCCGGTAAGACTCGAGAGCTCGCTCTTGACTACCCGCCGCTTCTTCAATTCTACCGAAGATCAGCTGAATCTGAAACTTGATCGCCGGAACGTCCATTAGAGCCAATCGACTCAACGCTGCACTGCACGACTCACGAGCATGATCGTAATCTCCGTTCTCCAGGTAGAGCCCAGCAAGCAACACTTCGCATGTAGCAATCTTGGTCGGCAGCGCCGTTACCGAAAAACTATCGCGAGCGTTACGCGCCAGACGAGCAGCTTCGAGTGGTCGGCCAGCCCGATAGAGTACCAATGCTTGATAAAGGTCTATCATAGCCGGCCAAACTTGATTCTGCTCGGTAGAGAATATCTCCCTGGCCTTGACCAGGAGCTCCAGAGCGAGGAAAACCTTCCCCTGTCGGTTCACCGCCAAAGCGAGGTTCACGAGGGACTTGGCAGTTTCGTATGGCATACCAAGCTCGTCGAATCCTGCGAAGGCACTCTGCGCTAGATCGACCGCCTCTTCTATCAGATTCAGCTCGAGAAAGATCTCGGCTTGATCAAGATCGCAAAGAGAAGCATGGTACCGATCCCCAATTTTCGAACACCTGACTCTAGTCTTCTGATAGAGCTCGATCGCGCGGGTGTACTCTCCGCGAAGGTAGTATAGGTATGCAATATTATAGTCAACTTCACCCACCAGAAGTGGCAGATCGTTCTCCAGGCAGTACTCGCGAGCCTTTTCGTAGATCTGCACCGCCTGTAGAAAATTGTTGAGACTCACATGACAAACCGCCATGTTTCGCAGTGAAATCGCGACGTCTTGTGACTCACCTACAGATCTGAACTCTTCGTAGGCTGCCTCGTAGCGCGAGGCTGCTTCCTCCCAACGGTCCTGCCGAAAAAGAATATTGGCGAAGTTGAGCTCAAGCCTGGCCAGGCGGAGGCGATCACCAAGGGCCTCGAAAACATCTCGTGCCTCACTTGCCCACTCGAACGCCAGGTCATATTGGCCGATAAAGATCAGATTTCGTAATGCGCTACTCTGAGTAATGGCTACTTCTTTCGGGTCGTCTGCTCTTAGAAAGCACTCTAGTGCGGCATCGTAGAGCGTCGAAGCCCTCTCGTGCTCGCCCTTGAAATGTGCGACGTTAGCCGCTGCTCGCTGGCTTCTACCTCGACAATACTCATCAGCCAACTCCTCGGCCAGCCAACAGGCGGCTGCCGCGAATTGTTCAGCAATACTCAGGTCGATCCTCAGCTGACGAACCGCTTCAGCCGTTAGTTTCTCGACCGCGGAGCTTTGACGAAGCTCAGGATGCTTGAGAACTAGATCTTGACGAAGCTCATCGTTATTGAGCTCAGCCAGAGCGAAGAGGGCCCCTTGCGTATGCTCTTGCGAATCAATGATGTCGCCTACTGCGGACATTTCTTCCCTATTCAGACCGCTGCTGCGACCAGAAGAGCTCTTCGACGTTCCATAGTGTCGGATGCTCAAGGACCGCGGGGTTGAAATTGTCGATCTCACCTCGAGCACCGACAAGAATATGCGGACTTACGAGTAGTATCAACGGTAGATTCTCGGCCATCAGCTCTTGAACGGAGTCAAAGAGCTGCTTGCGTCTCACCGGATCGATCGTGCGAACCTGTTCTTTCATCAGGCGGTCGATTTCTGCCTCCCAGACGGTACTAGGCTGAGTTTGCCCCAGATGCCAGAAGTGCAGATAGCCACTTGAGAGCAACATAGTTTGCTGTGCATTTGGATCGGTATCACCGCCACCGAAGGCCATTATCGACGCTTCGAAATCATACTCTCGGGTTATTCGCTCTATCAGCGCTCTATGTTCTATCGGCACGACATGAACCGTCATACCTAGCTCTTTGAGATCAGCCTGAATGATCGTAGCCATCTGAAGGCGCTGACTATTGCTCGAGCTAGTAATGATCGAGAACTCGACTACGGCACCATTCTTATCAACCAACTTCTGCGCTCGATTCCACCTGAAACCTGCTTGGCGCAACAAGTCTCGTGCAACTGCTATGGAACGTGGTTGAACCGAAAGTTCAGAGTTGACCCAGCGCGCCACGCCAGGTGTCACGTGAGAGGCCAGTGGGCTCGCCAAACCTCGGTATGCCAGCTTGACGACTCCCTGTCTGTCGATCGCTGCGGAAACTGCCTTCCTGAAGCTTAAGTCACGAAACCAACTCTGCTTGTCGCGCAGAGATTGACGGTCCTTGCCCGAAGTTACGTTGAGATTGAAGAACAAGAACGAGTATATTGTCCCTGGGCCGAGATCTCTTAATCTGTAGGCAGAGCGTCTCGATTGCCGCTTGAGTATCAAGAAGTTCTCCGAGCTTACTCGGTCAATAATGTCGGTATCTCCCGCCTGAAATCGTATTACGTGGGCACTTTGATCCGGCACGAAGACGAAGACAAGCTCGTCGAGATACGGCAGACGATTTCCCTCTTGATCGTACTTCCAATAGTGTGGGTTTCGCTCGAGCACACAACGAGAGCCCGGCAAATACTCTTTCATCCGAAACGGTCCGAGACCGACAATCTCTTTTTCCGCAGTGTCGAGCGACCAGGCACTTCCGATCTCGCCGCGTATGTAGCTGTCTTTCAAGATATGCTTCGGCAGCATTGCAATGCCGTCAAAGAGACGCTCGCCGGCAGCGAGAGGTTCCGGGAGCTCGAACTCGATCGTGAATCGATCGATCTTTTTTACTCTTACCGGTTTGTCACCTATGACCAAGAGGTCGCGTATTGGAGAAGCAACCTCTGGATTCAGATATAGCTCAAAACTGAAGACCACGTCGTCGGCATCGAATTGATGACCATCAGAGAAGCGAACTCCACGCCGAAGGTAAATGGTGAAGCGGCGACCATCGCTCGAAGTATCCCAAGTCTTCGCAAGAGCTGCTTCTGTTTCCTGGGTCTTACGATTGATCCGGATGAGATTTGCCGTCATCCGACGAATCACCGTCTGTGAAGGGATATTCAATGCTACCACTGGATTGAACGTCGATGGTTCAGCGCGAAGAGCTGTCACCAGACGGCCACCCTTCCTTCCGACTCGATGATTCGTGATCAAGGGATCTTCGAGAGTCACTTCGCCAGCGGCTCCATCACTCTGGGCGAGAGTAGATATCAGAGGAAAAACTGCCCAGAAGAGCAGCGCGACCAAAGTTCGCAAAATTGTCCCGTGGGTTACCTGCACAGCTACCGCCATTGATTTCTTGATTTCATCACGAGATTGTACCACTGAACTATAACTTACGAGCTAGATGATGATAGACGATAAACACCACCACCAAGACCAGACCGGGCGAGAACATCCACCAATAGGATGTCAGAACGTGGTACTTTTGCAATTCACCTAGCATATTTCCCCAGCTCGGTTCCGGCTCGGCAACCCCGAGACCGAGGAAGGAGAGGGTGACCTCAGCCAGGATATACAGGGGGATCAGAAGCGCCGCCTGGGTGTAGACGACGCCGAGGGTCTGCGGTAGGACGTGCCGTCCCAGCAGGTAGGAATCGCCTGCTCCGAATCCTTTCGCGGCCAGGACGTAGTCCCGCTCCCGAGCGCTCAGGACGACCCCCCGAATCAGACGTGCGGGACGCGCCCAGCCGATCGTGCCAATCAGGGACACCAGCAGCAGGAAGGTCTGCACGGGGCTGATCGAAAGCGGCAGGAAGGCGCGTGCGCCTAGCAGCAAATAGAGCCAGGGCAGGGCCATGAACAACTCCGCCCCTCTCATGATCACGGCGTCGATCCAGCGGCCATAGAAGCCGGCGAGCGAGCCGAGGGCCAGGCCGATGCCTAGCGACAATGCCGCGGCCAGGAAGCCGGCGAAGAGCGAGATCCTCCCGCCGTGGAGCAGTCGCGAGAGCTGGTCGCGGCCGAACCCGTCGGTTCCGAGGAGCAGCAGGCGAGCGGGCTCGTCGACCCCGAGGAGGTGCCGATCGGTCGAGAAGAGCCCCAGGAGACGGTACGGCTCCCCCTTCACGAAGAAGCGGATGGAACAAGGCCGGGTGAGGTCCTCCCTGTAGCCCATGCCGGTTTCGTCGGGCACCAGCTCGTAGACGAAGGGCCGGTGGAACCGGCCCTCCTGGTCGAAGAAATGGACAGGTGTGGGTGGAGCGTAGGGCAGCATGCGGTTCTGGGTGGCGTAGTGGTAGGGGGCGAAGAACTCCGCCAACAGGACGAGGCCGTGCAGGGCCGCCAGCGGCACCACGGCCCACAGGATCTTGCGGCGCCGCCTCACGACTCCACCCGAATCCGGGGATCGGCGGCGTAGAGCAGCACATCCGCCAGGAGGTTGCCGACGATCAACAGCACGGTGGACATCAAAACCGCGCCGATCACGACGTGCACGTCGCGGGCGAGAATCGATTCCAGCAGCAACGGGCCGATGCCGGGCCAGCTGAGGACCACTTCGATCAGCAATGAAGCACTCAGCAGCGAGCCAACCGAATGGCCGAACAGACTGATCAGGGGATTGGCGGCCACTGGCAGGGCGTAGCGAAACAGCAGCCGGCGTGGCGGTATGCCGAAACCCCGCGCCGAGAGCAGGAACGGGGAGCGGAGCACCTCCGACATGCTAGCGTGAACGTGACGCACCAGCACCGGCAGGGTCGCCAGGGTCATGGCGGTGACCGGCAGCGCGAAATGATGCACGAGATCCTTCACCTTGCCCCAGGCGTCGAAGGACGGGTAGTCCAGCGACGCCATGCCCCCCACCGGGAACCAACCCGTGCGCACCGCCAGAAGCAGGAAGAGTAACGCCAGGAGGATGTCGGGAATGGCCAGGAGAAGCGAGGTGCCGCCGCCGAAGAGCGCCCGCACCCACCGCCTCTTCGATGCTGCCGCCCAGGCTCCCAGCGGCACGGCGATCAGCCAGGCCAATCCAGTGGCCAGGCCGGTCAGCAGCAGGGTGTTCCTCGCCCGCACCCAGAGCAGCGAGCCGACGGAGGTGTGGTAGGCGAAGGAGTGTCCGAATTCGCCGCGGAGCACCGAGCCCAACCAACGCAGGTAGCGCTCGTGTAGCGGACGATCCAACCCGTATCGGGAACGTAGCGCCTCGACCGTCTCGGCGGAGATCCGAGGATCGAGGCGCATCTCGTCGAAGTAATCCCCCGGTGCGATCTCGGTGAAGGCGAAGGTGAGCACGCTGACCCCGAGGAGCAGCAGCAGGCCGTGCAGCAGACGGCGGGCGATCCAGCGCACGACTCTTCAGCCTCCACCCGCGGCGGCACGTTCGAGGACCGGCGTGGCGGCCAGCAGCTCACGGGTGTGCGGATGTCGCGGCTCGTTGAAGACCCCGGCGACCGTATCCCGTTCCACCACCTTGCCCGTCTGCAGGACAACGACCTCGTCCGCCAGGTAGCGGACCATCGACAGCTCGTGGGAGATGAAGACGTAGGCCAGGTCGCGGGAAGCCTGAAGGTCGAGCAGCAGGTTGACGATCCGGGCCTGGACGGACAGGTCGAGGGCGGACAGGGCCTCGTCCAAAATCAAGATCTCGGGCTCGAGGATCAACGCTCGGGCGATGGCCAGGCGCTGACGTTGACCACCGGAGAGCTCCCGTGGCCGCCGGTCGGCCCAGCGAGCCAGGAGCCCGACCTGCTCCATGGCTCCGAGCGCCTGGCGCCGGCGTTCTCGCGCACGCTCCCTGCCCCGGATCCGCAGCGGCTCGCCGACGATCTCGGCCGCCGTCCAGCGGGGATCGAGCGCGCTCGCCGGGTCCTGGAAGATCATCTGGATCCGGCGCCGCGCCGCCGTCACCGACCGCCGGTTCGCTGCCAGCAGGTCGTCCCCACGAAAACGGATGCTTCCCGAGTCCGGCCTTTCGAGCAGCGCCAGGCAACGGGCGAGGGTCGACTTGCCGGAGCCGGACTCCCCCACTACCGCCACGGTCGAGCCGGACACCACCTCGACGGCGACGCCATCGAGCGCCTGGACGGCCAAGGGCTTCGACCACCCACCACGACGCGTGTACCGTTTGCGCAGGCCGCGCGCCGAAAGCAGCGACTCGGAAACGTCGTCGAGCTCGGCTTCAGTCGTCATACAGCAGACACCTCACCGTGCCAGCGTCGCCGGCCGGACGTGGCTCCGGACGCCGGGCACCGCAGGATTCGAGGCGGTCGGGGCAGCGCGGCTCGAAGCGACAGCCCGGCGGCCACCGCGCCGGATCGGGCGGCGAGCCGAGAATCGTCGGCAGGCGCGGGCGCCCGGGGCCGACGCCTTTCTCGGCACCGCCGGGGACACATCGCAACAGCTCCCGGGTGTAGGGATGCGACGGTTTCAGCACTACCTGGTCCCGGCTGCCGGACTCCACGATCTGCCCGGCGTACATCACGATCATCCGATCGACCAGGGAATGCAGCAGCGCCACGTCGTGACTGACGAAGAGCATGGCCAATCCCAGGCGCTGCCGCAGGTCCCGGAGCAGCGCGACGATCTCGGCCTGGGTGGTGGCGTCGAGCGAGGCGGTCGGCTCGTCGGCGATCAGCAGTGCCGGACGGCAGACCAGGGCCTGGGCGATCACCACCCGCTGCTTCTGGCCACCGCTGAGCTGATGAGGATAGGCGCCGAAGACGCCATCAGAGTCGTCGAAGCCCACCAACTCGAGCATCGCGCGAGCCTCCTCTCGGCAGCGCTTCGCCGGCCAGCGCCGGTGGACGCGCGCGACGTCGGCCACCTGATCGCCCGCCCGCATGCACGGGTTCAGCGAGACACCCGGTTCCTGAAAAATCATCGAGGCTTCGTCACCCCGCACCTGGTCGAGGTCCCGTCGTGACAACCGCAGCAGATCCCGGCCGTGGAAGCTCACCCGACCGGCGGTCACCCGGCCATTCGGCGGCAGCAGACCGAGTACCGCCAGGGCCAGAGTCGACTTACCGCCTCCCGACTCGCCGAGGACTCCGAGAGTCTCCCCCACCGCCAGATCGAAGCTGGCTTCCTCGAGCACGGCGGCCTCCTCGCCGCCCGCTCCGACGTAGTGGACCGCCAGGTCGCGTACCTGGAGCAAGGCCTCGGGCTCCCCTTCCCGGGCCCCACAGGCCGCGTGTGAGCTCATCGACGCGGATTCTCTTCGAGCAGCGGCAGGCGGAGAGCAGCGGGCGACATGACGTCTCCTCGAAAATGGGGCGGCGTGGAAACCAGCCGCTACTATATGTCGTTCAGGACACGACAGAGAAATGACCCGCATGCCGCCCGAACCCGACTCTCCACTGCTGCGGAATCTCCTGCTCCTGCCGCGCATGCTGAGGCGCTCAGGCGTGACGGTCTCGCTCGACCAGACCCTGCGCTTCGCCCGCGCGCTCGAGTGGCTCGACATCTCCAACCGCGCCCAGGTCTTCCACGCCGCCCGCGCGCTACTGGTCACCCGCCAGGAGACCCTGCGGCTGTTCGAGACGGTCTTCAACAGCTTCTGGCGCCTGTGCTCGGACGGCGGGCGCCCGCTGGCCCGGCGCCCGCCGCCCGCGCCACGTCACGATCCGCAGCCGCGCAAGACCTTCGACGTCGCCACCTACATGGCCTACAAGGCCCGGCGGTTCGATCCCGAGATCGAAGTGGCCGACCGCTCCGGCACGGCCAGCGACGAGGAAGTGTTGCGGCACAAGGACTTCTCGGAGATGACGCCCGAGGAGCTCGCCACCTTGCGACGCCTGATCCGTGAGATGCAGTGGCGAGCGAGCGAGCGCCGCACCCGGCGCCGGATCTCGGCCGCGCGCGGCGACCAGGTCGACTTGCGGCGGATCCTGCGCAAGGTCGCGAGGACCGGCCACCTGCCGCTGCGACCGCCCTGGCGACGGCGCAAGGTCAAACCCCGACCGCTGGTACTGCTCGCCGACGTCAGCGGCTCGATGGAGAAATACTCCCGGCTGGTGTTGCAGTTCTTCTTCAGCGTCCGTCACAGCCTGACGGACGTCGAGTGCTTCACCTTCGGTACCCGGCTGTCGCGCATCACCGACCAGCTGGCGATCAAGAACGTCGACCTGGCGATCGACGAAGCCTCGCGTGAAGTCTCGGATTGGGCGGGCGGCACCCGCATCGGCGAGTGCCTCGGCGCGTTCAACCGGCGGTGGGCCCGCCGGGTGCTGCGCCGCGGCGCGGTAGTGCTGATCGTCTCCGACGGTTGGGAGCGTGGCGACACAGGCCGTCTGGCGGCCGAGATTCGCTTTCTGCACCACCGCTGCCACCGGTTGATCTGGCTCAATCCCCTGGCCGGCAAGCGCGCCTACCGCCCGCGGGTCGGCGGCATGTCGGCGGCGCTGCCCTTCGTCGACGACTTTCTGCCTGTCCACGACCTGCACAGCCTCGAGCAGCTCGCCCGGCACCTTCAGGCGTTGCCGCGACGCTCGGCCGTGCCTGTCCATCAGCGGCAATCCAGGCTACAATAAGGCCGCGACAGGATCCACGACATCGATATCGTATCCCCGTGCCCGCCACACTCATCCTCGCGGACGACTCCGTCGTCCCCTCGACGCTCGACACCGTGAGCCAGCCCGACTCCGTCCGAACGGACGGAGGCTCCGACTGGCACGTCATGGTGGTCGAGGACGTCCCCGGTCAGCGCAACACGCTGGCAAAGATCCTGCAGCACGAGGGCTTCACCACCCTTACTTGCGAGACCGGCGAGAAGGCCCTGGAGGCGGCGCGGCAGAATCAGGTCGCGGTGGCGATTCTGGACTACCGCCTGCCCGACCTCACCGGCGTCCAGGTGCTCGAGGGGTTGAAAGCCACCGACCCCCGCATCCAGGGGATCCTCCACACCGCCTACGGCTCGTTCGACTCGGCCAAGGACGCCGTCAACCTGGGCGCCTACGGCTACCTGGAGAAGCCCTCGGACCCGGCGGAGATGGTGCGCTGCGTGCACAATGCCTGGCGCCATTGGACCAGCCTGGCGCTCGACCGTAGCCAGAAGCGTCAACGCCTGCTCGAAGCCGCCCTCGAGCAGGCCGAGCTGCCGATCGCGGTGACCAGCGCCGGTGAAGAGGCGCGCTACGCCTACGTCAATCCGGCCTTCACCCGCATGTGCGGCTACTCGGAGGACGAGCTGGCGGGCGAATCTTCGGATCTGCTCTACGGCTACAAGACGAAACGCGAGGTGCTCGAGCGCATGCGCGAGAGGCGCCGGGCAGGCAAGTCGTTCGTCGGCGAGATGATGTTCTACCGCAAAGACGGCAGCTCGTTCCTGATGGAGGTGCGCCTCGACCCGGTGCGCGAGGCAGACGACGAGATCACCCACTGGGTGATGATCTATCGCTAGGGCGGCCCCCCCTCCTCCTCGAACAAGGGCAGCACCAGGCGGAAGATCGTGCCCTGGCCGGGCACGCTGTCGCACTCGATGCGGCCATTGTTGAGCTCCGCATAGCGCTTCGACAGCGACAAACCGAGGCCGATGCCGCGGGCCTTGTCGGTGTAGAGGGGTTCGAAGATCTTGGCCAGCTTGTCCGGGGCCATGCCGACGCCGGTGTCGATGACGGTGACGACGACCTCGGAGCCCATGTGGTGGCAACCCACCCGCACGGAACCCTGGCCCTCGATCGCCTGCACGGCGTTGTCGAGCAGGTTGGCGACGATGCGCCGGACTTGCCCGCGGTCGGCGCGCACTTCGAGCGGCTCCTCGTCGAGGTCGCCCTCGAGCCGCACGCTCGGCGGCCGCTCGAGAGATTCGAGCGCCTTCCGCACCGCCTCCTGCACGGCGAAACGCTCGTAGCGCGGCGCCGGCCGGCGCGTGTAGTCGAGCAGCTCGCCGACGATGGCGTTCGAGTAATCCAGCTCCTGGTTGATCTGGTCGAGCTGCTCCTTGGTGTCCTCGTCGTCGGGCGCCCGCATCATGCCGATCAGATAGCTGGCGTTCTTGATCACCCCAAGGGGATTGCGGATCTCGTGGGCGACGCTGCCGGCGAGCTCGCCCAGGGTAGCCAGCTTCTCTTTGCGCACCAGCTCCTCCTGGGCCTCCTCGAGCTCGCGGGTACGCTCGTCCACCAGCTGCTGGAGCAGAACGTTGCGCCGGCGGATGGCGGCGGTACGGATCTGGAACACCGCGCCCACGGCACCGGCGGCGCCGAGCACAATCAACCCCCGGAACCACCAGGTCTGCCAGAACGGCGGCGCCACCGAGATCGCCAGAGACAGGCCCTCCTCGTTCCACACTCCGTCGTTGTTGGCGCCCTGGACCCGCAGCACGTAGCTCCCCGGATCGATGTTGGCGAAGGTCACCCGACGCTCGGTGCCGAGCTCGACCCACTTGTCGTCGAAGCCCTCGAGGCGATAGCGGTAGCGGTTCTTGGCGGGCGCCGCGAAGTCGAGGGCAGCGAATTCGAAGGCCAGGAAGTGGTCTTTGTAGCTCAGGGCTACCCGGTCGAGATCGAACAGCGGCGCATCGGTAGCGAGCGGCTCGTTGAAGCGGGAGAGGCCGGTCAGTACCACCGGCGGCGCGTGATCATTGGCGACGATGCGGTCGGGGAAGAAGGCGTTGAAACCGCTGGTGCCGCCGAAGAAGAGCTCGCCGCCGGAGGTCGCGTAGTGGGCGCCCCAGTTGAACTCGTTCGACTGCAGACCGTGAGAGACGTCGTAGTTGACGAAGGTCCCGCTCTCGGGATCGAGGCGTGAGAGCCCGCCGTTGGTGCTGATCCACAGCCGGCCGGAGGCGTCGGGCCGGATCCCCCACACCGAGTCGTTGGGCAGGCCGTCGGCCTCGAGGTAGCGACGGAAGACGGCGGTGCCGTCGCTGAGGCTCTCCAGACGGTTGAGGCCCGCCTGGGTGCCGGTCCAGAGGGACCCGGCCCCGTCGACGTGGAGGGCGTAGACGGTGTCGTTCGACAGGCTCGAAGGCCGCTCCGGATCATGACGCAGATGCTCGAAGCTGCCGCGGTCGCGATCCATGCGGTCGAGGCCGCCACCGAAGGTGCCGACCCACAGAGACTCGCCGTCGTCGGCGAACGCCGTCACCCGGTCGGCGCTCAGACTGGCCGAGTCGTCCGGGTCGTTGCCGAAGCGAAAGAAGGCGTCCGTCTCGCGGTCCAGCCGGTGCAGGCCACCGCCCCAGGTCCCCACCCACAGCGTCTCCCGCCGATCCTCGAACAACGACGTCACCGCGTCGGTGGCGAGGGCGTCAGGTCGGCCTGAGTCCCTACGGTAGTGGCGGAAACCGTGAGCCCCGGCGTCCATGCGGTTCAAGCCCCCCGCCAGGGTCGCGACCCACAGCGTCCCCCGCCGGTCGTGGAGCAGCGCCGACACCCGGTCATCGCTCAGGCTCGCCGGTTCGGTGGGATCGTGGCGATAGTGGCGGAAACGGCCGGACGAGCGGTCGAGCACGTCGACTCCGCCGTGGCTGCCGATCCAGACGCGGCCCTCGGCGTCTTCCGAGAAACCGTAGACCGCGTCGTTCGACAGCCCTCCGGCACCCGCGGTATCGGCCTTCACGTGGGAGAACGCCCACATTGCCGGGTTCCACTTGTTGAGGCCACCGCCCTGGGTGCCGACCCAGAGCACGCCGCCCGAATCCTGAAAGATCGACGTCACGCGGTCGTTCGACAGACTGAGCGGGTCGGCAGTCTCGTGCCGATAGCGGGCGAAACGGCCGGCAGCGTCTCGCATCAGGTTGAGGCCGCCGTCGGTCGCCAGCCAGAGTCGCCGCGAGGGGTCCTCGAACAGGGTACGGACCCGGTCCTGGCTGAGACTCTC
Source organism: bacterium (assembly GCA_024226315.1). GTDB lineage: Bacteria > Acidobacteriota > Thermoanaerobaculia > Multivoradales > J023 > JAAELT01. Next base: position 13,432 of record JAAELT010000021.1, read on the forward strand.
CGCGTTCGACGGATCGTGGACGTAGCGGGCGAAGCCGCCGGTCTCAGGCTGCCAACGATTGAGCCCGTCCACGGTCCCGACCCACAAGGTTCCCGCATGGTCCTCGAGGATCGACATCACCCGGTCGTCGGACAGGCTCGCCTCGTCCTCCGGATCGTGGCGGTAGTGGTCGAAGGCCCGCGCCTCAGGGTCGAAGCGATCGAGCCCGCCCCAGGTGCCGATCCAGAGATTCCCTGCTCGGTCCTCGTAGAGGGTCTGCACGTAGTCGTCGCTGAGACTGCCGGGGTCCTGCGGATCGCTGCGGAAATGCTCGAAACCGCCGGTCTCCGGATCCAGCCGGTTCAGCCCAGACTCCGTGGTCCCGAGCCAGAGGTCTCCGGGTCGATCGACCAGGATCGCCCCGACCCGATCGCCGGACAAGCTGGACGGGTCCTGCGGATCGTGCCGGAAGCGGTCGAAAGTGTCCGACGCCCGGCGCCAGCGAGCAAGGCCGTCGCCCTCGGTACCGATCCACAGATCACCCGACGCCGGGTCCTCGACCACCGCCCGAATCCAGTTGCCGGGCAGCGACGCCGGGTCTTCCGGGTCGTGTTGATGGACCCGGAAACCGTAGCCGTCATAGCGGTTGAGCCCGTCCTGGGTGCCGATCCAGAGAAAGCCGTCTCGATCCTGGAGGATCGCGTGGACCGTGGCCTGGGACAGCCCCTCCGCCACCGACAGCCTTTCGAATCGGATACTCCGGGTCTGGGCACCGGCTTCCGAGGACCAGGCCAGGGCGAGTAACAGGACGGCGAAAGGGCGGACGCGCAATCCTGGAGTCACTTTGGCGGGAGTCATCGCACCGGATTCTCATGGCCCGGCAAAGCAGCGTCAAGCCATCCTCTCGAGTCAGAGACGGCCCGCCCCGGATTCGGGGCGGGCCGTTCTTCGATCGGGAGTGCAGGCGGCCGCTACTCCTGCGGCACCCATTGGTTGACGCTCATCGTCTCCATCAGGCCGGCAGACCAGACATAGGGAGTGCTCGTCCACGTGTAGTCGCCGAGCCAATCGAGGCCGGCAACGGCCACCGAACCCTCGATGAATGGAAAGCCGCCACCCTCGATGAACGGGAAGCGGTACCGTCCCACTCGTAGCCGACCTGATCGGCGTGGTAGTAGATGCCGCTGACCGTGTCGCGCCGGGCGGGGCCGCCATAGTGCGCGGTACCAGCCAGGCGGTGCCGTTGGAGAAAGCCTTCACCGACACCAGGTCGGCCCCCGGGGCGATACCGTTGTACTTGCCGCCGGCGGCGGCGCTCGAGAGGATCGCTGGTCAGGTGGGTACCGTGACCAAAGGTGTCGGTATCGGTGCCGAGCGGATCCATCTGGTCGGCGATGGCGTCGTACTGGGCGAGCACCCGCGCGGCGCCGTTCGAGTTGGTGTCCAGGTTGGGGTGCGACCAATAGCCGGTATCGACCACCGCCACCGTCACACCGGTACCGTCGATGCCCTGGGCGTGAAGCTGGTCGGCGCCGAGCAGGGTCGGGTACTCGGTATCGGGAGAAACGCCGGGGACCGCATCGAGATTCATCCGAGCGGGTTCCTGCTACACTTACAGTGCAACGCAGTGCGTCACACTGCACACGATCGGAGACCATCGATGTCGACCCAGCTCACCGTCCGCCTGCCCGAGGATCTCAGCCACGCTCTGAGCAAAGCCGCGACCCGCATGCGGCGCAAGAGATCGCAGATCGTCCGATTGGCGCTCAGCCAGTTTCTGCAACTCTCGGCGCGCGACGGCTCGACCCCGGCGTCCCGGGTGAGCGGGCTCATCGGCTCGCTCGAGAGCGGCGTCCCTGATCTGGCCGAGAATCACCGCGCCTACGTGCTGGATTCGCTCAAAGATGGCAGGTGAGCTGCTCCTGGACACCGGAGCCCTGGTGTCGCTGCTCGATCGCAGCCAAAGCCGTCACCAGGAATTCGCGCAGTTCTTCGCCGCCTGGACCGGACCGGTCGTGTCGACGGAAGCGGTGCTGACCGAGTCGACCCACCTGCTGGGCCGCGTCCATGGCGGGCGCTCGGCGTGCCTGGAGTTCTTCCTGGCCGGCGGCGCGACGCTCATCCCCTCGAGTCTCGCTGCGCTCCGTCGCTGTCAGGAGTTGCTGGACCGGTATGCCGATCTACCCATGGACTTCGCCGATGCCAGTCTCGTGGTGCTGGCCGAGGAGCTGGGTACAGATCTCGTCTGCACCACCGACCTGCGAGACTTCCACATCTATCGGGCCGGCGGAGATCGCTCGTTTCAGGTCCTGCCGCAAGCTCTTTGAGCAGCTGATCGCCAAACGGCCCGCCCCGGATCCGGGGCGGGCCGTCTGCTATCGGGGAATGCGGGCTGCCGTTACTCTTGCGCCACCCACTGGTTGACGCTCATCGTCTCGGTGAGGCCGGCCGACCAGATGTGCGGGTTGTTGTTCCAGTCGTACTCGTCGAGCCAGTCGAGGCCGGTGACGTTGACCGAGCCCTCGATGAACGGAAAGCCGCCGCCGCTCCGCAGAAAGGTGTAGTACGATTGGCTCTATGGCAGGTATCGATTCGTGACCCGGTACCACCTCCAAGGAGTCGAGTTCGAGTGGGACGAGAACAAGGCACGGGACAATGCCACAAAGCATGGAGTCACTTTCGAAGAGGCCGCCGAGGCGTTTCTGGATCCGTTCTACCAGCACGGCGAGGCCTCGGTCGCGGGAGAATGGCGCGAGCTCATACTGGGTTACTCGATGGCGCAGAGACTGCTGCTGGTGATCCATGTCGAACGGGCCGAGAGTGTCCGAATCATCTCGGCGCGACCCGCGACACGGCACGAGAGGAAGATCTATGAAGAATCCTGAGCAAGAAGAGCACGAGCTGCGGATTCGGCCGAGAGAGACGGAGACGGTGTCATTGAAGGTACCCAGGGATACCCTCGCATCCCTCGACCGTGTAGCTGCCCATCGAGATATGTCGCGTCACGCCCTGCTGAAGCTCTACGTCGGCCAGGGTCTGCGCCAGGATCTGAGCAGGCAGTACGCGGAGAGGGTGATGGCGACCGCAGCCACGGTTCTTGCTCGCCACCTCGAATCCCGGGAAGAGGCTTCGGAGATCCTGCGCGAGATTCAGGCCGAGAGCTCGTTCTGAGCTGAGGAAGACGGCCCGCCCCGGATCCGGGGCGGGCCGGGGCGGGCCGGGCCGACGCCAGCAGCTTGCACTTCACGCCGTCGGGCGTCAGCGTCGGGTCGTCGTCGAGCATCAGCGCCACGATCCCCGACACCAGCGCCGCCGACTGTGAGGTCCCCGACATGGTGAAGTAGTTGCCGCCGAGCTGGTACTCGGGGCGCAGAACCGCGATGGTCGAGTCGGTCGCCATCAGCCCGAGCATGTGGCCGCCC
>JAAELT010000022.1 GCA_024226315.1 bacterium
GATGCCGCCGGCGCACGTGGTCGAGGCGTTGGGCGAGGCCGCGACCTCGATCGCCGCCGGCATGACGTCGGTGAAGTCGAGGGCGTTCGCCGGGATCGCGCCCTGGCTGTTGTCGAGGGTGAAGATCAGGGTGCTGATCTGAGCCGGATCGATCGCCGGCGGCACGAACGCCTTGGTGAAGGCCGGCAGGTCGCTCACCGTCAGATCGTCGGTGGCGGTGCCGCTCGAGCCGGCCGAGGAGGTCAGGTCGCCGCTGAGGTTGGTGTGGATGGCGATGTCCGAGGAGGTCACCGTCACCGACACGATGCAGGTGGTGCCCGCCGTCACCGTACCGCCCGCGAGCGCGATCGAGGACGTCGCGGGATTGGCCGTGACCACGCCGGCACCGCAGTCGGTCGTGGCGTTCGGCGTCGCCGCCACCTCGATCTCGGTTGGCATGTTGTCGGTGAAGGCCAGGTTGGGCACGTCCGCGTCGTTCGCCATCGAGTCGATGGTGAAGGTCAGCGTGGTGGTGGTGCCGGAGAAGATCAGGTCGGGCGAGAAGGCCTTCGAGAACAGTGGCGGCACCACCACCGACAGGGTGTCGGTGGCCGCCGGCGCGGTGCCGGCCGAGGTGTCGAGCGGATCCGAGGTATTGAGGTGGTCGCCCAGCGTCGAGCTGGTGACCTTCACCGACACCGTGCAGGCGGTCGACGGGTCCACCGCGCCGCCGGTGTACATGATCTGGGTGCCGCCCGGGTTGGCGGTGATGGCGCCGCCGATGCAGTCGGTGGTCTCGTCGGGCGAGGCCGCGATCTCGACGTTGGCGGGCAGGTCGTCGGTGAACGTCAGGTCGGCGACGCCGAAGGCGTTGGCCATGTTGTCGACGGTGAAGATCAGGGTGCTGACGTCGCCCGGGTTGATGTACTCGGGCGAGAATGCCTTCGAGAACGCCGGCGGGCTCGGCGTCGGCGGAATCACCATCCAGGTGTCGGTGGCCGTGCCGCTGTTGCCGGCGTCCGACGTCAGGTCGCCGGTGAGATTGACGTGGTCGCGCACGAACACCGTGGTCACGTCCACCGTCACCGTGCAGCTCATCATCGCGGGCACCGAGCCGCCGGTCAGGCTGATCGTCGTGCCGGTGGCCGGCGCGGTGACGAGCCCGCTGCCACAGTCGGTCGTCGCGTTCGGCGTGGCGGCGATCTCCACGAACTCCGGCAGGTCGTCGGTGAACACCAGGCTGGTCACCATCGCCGGGTTGGAGGTGTTGTCGATGGTGAAGGTCAGCATGCCGACGTTGCCGGCCACCATGGCGTTGGGCGAGAAGGCCTTGGAGAACGTCGGCGGGCCGTTGACGAACAGGGTGTCGGTGGCGGTCGAGCCGGTGAGGCCGGCGTAGGCCAGCGCGCCGGTGGTATTCACGTGGGCGCCCACCGCGGTGCCGGTGACCTTCACCGACACCGTGCAGGTGCCGCCGGTGGTCACCGAGCCGCCGGCCAGCGTGATCGACGATGCGCCGGCGTTGGCGGTCACCAAGCCGCCGCAGTCGTTGGTGACGTCGGGCGAGGCCGCCACTTCGACATTGGCCGGCAGGTTGTCGACGAAGCCCAGGCCGGGCACGTCGGTCGCGTTAGCCGTCGAGTTGATGGTGAAGGTCAGGGTCGAGATGCCGTTCACCGGGATGATGTCGGGGCTGAACGCCTTCGAGAACGCCGGCGCCACCACCACGCCCAGGGTGTCGGTCGCCACCGTGCCGGAGCCGGCGCTGCCGTCGAGCGGCATCGAGGTGTTGACGTGGGCGCCCAGAGTGGAGCTGGTGACGTCCACCGACACCGTGCAGGAGCTCGACGGGTTCACCGCGCCGCCCGAGTAGACGATCTGCGTGCCGCCGGCCATGGCGGTGATGCCGCCAGCGCCGCCGATGCAGTCGGTGGTGGCGTTGGGCGTGGCCGCGATCTCGACATTCGCAGGCAGGTTGTCGGTGAAGTCGAGATCGGCGACGCCGAAGGCGTTGCCCGTGTTGTCGATGGTGAAGGTCAGCGTGCTGACGGCGCCCGGGTTGATGAACGCCGGGTCGAATGCCTTCGAGAACGCCGGCGGGCTCGGCGTCTGGACGAGTACGTCGAAGCCGAGGTCGACGACCGGCAGGGCGGTGCCAGCGTTATCGAAGGCGTTGCCGCCCGCGTACGGGTCGGTGTTGGCGTGGCCGATGAACACCGTTGGCGCGGTGGTGATCTCGACGCTGAAGGTGTAGGTCTGGCCGCTCACCACCGCGGCGCTGCCGGTGAGGTCGCCGGTGGTCAGGTCGATCGGCGGCGAGCCGCCGCCGCCCGGAATAGTGGCGTTGTCGCGGCGGAAGATCTCGCTGCCGAAGCCGGAGCCTTGGAAGAGCTTCACGGCGCCGGTCTGACTCGCCTGGTTGATGGTCACGTCGAGCGCCACCACGTCGCCGGTGCCGCAGGCGACGAACGACTGGCCGGCCCGCTGGCCGCCGCCCGGCAGGCCGAAGAACGGCTGCGAAGTCTGGGTCACGCTGCAGCCCGAGAACGGCGGGGTCACCATCCAGGTGTCGGTGGCGGTGCCGCTGTTGCCCGCCGCCGAGGTCAGGTCGCCGGTGAGGTTGACGTGGTCGCGCACGAAGTCGGTGGTGACGTCGACCGAGATCGTGCAGGTCATCAGCGCCGGCACCGTGCCGCCGGTGACGCCGATCGTCGTGCCGCCGGCCATGGCGGTGATCACCGGGGTGCCGCAGTTGCTGGCCGTGACGTTGGGCACGGCGGCGATCTCGACGAACTCGGGCAGGTTGTCGGTGAAGGCCAGGCTACCGACAGCCGCGCCGCCCGGATTGTCGATGGTGAAGGTCAGGGTGCCGACGTTGCCGGCCACCATCGGGTTGGGCGAGAAGGCCTTGGCGAAGCCCGGCGGGCCGACCACCGCCAGGGTGTCGGTGGCGGTGGTGCCGGCGCCGGCGGCCGACTGCAGCGCCTGGGTGAGGTTGACGTACGAGCCCGGCATCGCGCTGGTGACGTCGACCGAGACCATGCAGGTGTCCATGGCGTCGATCGAGCCGCCGGCCAGCACCAGCTGGGTCGCGCCGACTCCCGGGTTGAACGTGCCGCCGCAGTCGCTCTGGATGTTGGGCGTGGCCGCGACGACCACGTTCGCCGGCAGGTCGTCGGTGAAGCCCAGGCCGCCGACGGTCACCGGGTTGGCCGTCGAGGCGATGGTGAAGGTGAGGGTCGAGACGTTGTTCACCACGATGGCGTCGGGCGCGAACTCCTTCGAGAACGCCGGCGGCTCGATCACGTCGAGGGTGGCGACCGCCGGTGACGCCGGGCCCAGGTCGCTGGCCAGGGCCGAAGTGGTGTTGACGTGGGCGCCGGCGGTGGTGCTGGTGACGTCGACCTCGACGACGCAGCTCGTGCCGGCGGCCACCGAGCCGCCGGCGAGGGTGATCGTGGTGGCGTCGGCGAGTGCCGTCAGCAGGCCGCCGCAGCCGTTGGTGGTGACGCTCGGGTTCGACACCGTCACGCCCGCGGGCAGGTCGTCGGTGAAGCCCAGGCCGCCGAGCGTCGCGCCGCCAGCGGTGTTTTCGACGGTGAAGGTCAGGGTGGTGTCATTGCCGGTCACCAGGGTCGAGGGTACGAACGCCTTGGTGAAGACCGCGCCGGCCTCGTAGGCGCCCGAGTCGCAGCTCGCGCCGTAGGGCCGGATGACGCCGCGCTGGTCGGAGGTGTTGGTGGTGCCGCAGCCGTTCGTGCCGCTCGGCACGCGGTCCACGGCCGGGCTGCCGGTGACCAGGGCGTGGGTGTCGGTGGGCCCGCCGTTGTCGACCAGGTCGGTGTCGAGCACGGTGTCGGCGGCGCCCGCGGGAACGATGTCGGTGCCGCCGGTGGGGCAGCCGTTCGCCAATCCGCTCGAACCGAAGACGTTGTAGCCCGCTGACACCGAGGCAGGGTTGCAATCGCCGATGCCGCCGGTGTTGCCGGTCACGATGCTGTTGCCGAGGGTCACGACGCTGTTGCCGCTCGCGCCGATCGCGTATCCCCCGCCGGCGTTGCCGGTCACGGTGACGTGATTCAGAGTCACCGGGTTGTTGCTGAACGCGATGCTCAGCGCCGCTCCTTCGTTGGCCGAGTTGCCGGTCAGGGTGCTGTGGTTGACGGTCAGGCTCGCTCCTGTTCCGCTGGCGGCTGCTGCCCACCAGATCGCCCCCCCCGACTGTGCCGAGTTGGCGTCGATCAGGGTGCGGTTGACGACGATCGTACAGGCGGAAGGACTGCAACTAGCCGTCAGCCCACCGCCTCGCCTGACTCCGACATTGTCCGTGATCCGCGAGTCGTTGACGGTGAGGTCGGAGTTGCGGACGACGATGCCCGCGCCGATGTAGTGGACTTGAACGGGATGAGTCCCCAGGTTGTTTCCGCCCCGGACGGTCACTCCGTTCAAGGTGAGCTGGCCGCCGCCGGGCAGGTCGATGACCCGGTCGATGTCGTTGGCGTCGATGATGGTGTCGCGGGCGCCGGCCCCCGCGATCGTCAGGCCGTCGCTGTCGGTGACGTCGAGATCGCCCGCGGCGCTACCGTCCTCGCCGATCCCCGGGAGCGCCAGCGTGTAGGTGCCCGCCGGCAGCTCGATGCGGTCGGCACCGGCGCCCGACGGGCAGTCCGGGTGGATCGCCGCGTCGGCGTTGGCATTGCGGATCGCCTCGCGCAGGGTGCAGAAGGTGTCGACCGTCAGGTTGTCGTCCGTGCTGGTGACCGGGATCACCGCGTCGACCACGGTCACGGTGTCGGCGGCGGTGCCGCTGTTGCCGGCATCGGACGTCAGGTCGCCGGTGACGTTGTCCCAGGCGCCGGCCGCCGTGGCCTCGACGGTGACGGTCACCGTACAGGTGCCACCCGCCGGCGCGGTGCCGCCGGCCAGCGAGATGGTGTTGGCGCCGTTTGCCGCCGTCACCACGCCGGCGCCGCAGGTGGTCGAGCCGCCCGCCGGTGTGGCGTTGACCAGGCCGAGCGCGCTCAGGTCGTCGTTGAAGGCCAGGTTGTCGACCGCCATCACGTTGGCGGTGTTGTCGATGGTGAAGGTCAGGGTGGTGGTGGTGCCGGTGACCAGCAGGGCGTCGGTGAACGCCTTCGAGAGCTCGGGCGGCGTCGCCGTGGCTTCGTAGGCGCCGACGTCGCAGATCGCCACTTGAGGCCGCGCGACACCGCGCTGGTCGGTGGCCACCGTGGTGCCGCAGCCGCTGGTGCCGGCCGGGATCTGCTGCAACGCCGGGCTGGCGGTGACCAGGGCGTGGGTGTCGGTGGGGCCGCCGTTGTCGGCCAGGGTGTCGAGCAGCGTCGTCGCCGCGCCGGCCAGCACCTGGTCGCCGGTGCCGCCCGACGGGCAGCCGCCGGCCGAGCCGCCGGCGCCGACCACGTTGTAGCCCAGCGACACGGCGGTGGCACCGTTGCACTCGCCGCCGGTGTTGCCGCTGATGATGGAATTCCGGAGGTTGAAGGTGGCGCCCAAGTCGAAAATGGCGCCGATGGCCACGTTCGAGGTGTTGCCGGTGACGGTGACATAGTCGAGGTCGACCGTTGCCGCGGCCGCGGAGAAGACCGAGCCGATGGTGCTGTTGCCGGCGTTGCCGCTGAAGGTGCTGTTCTCGATGGTCAGCGTCGAGCTGCCCCCGGCCGGGAAGTCGATGCCGGCGCCGTGGTCTCCCGCCGTGTTGTTGTCGATCAGCGAGCGGCTGATGGCGACCGTGCAGGTGGCGCTGCAGCCGACGTTGATGCCGCCACCGTCGACGTTGCCGACCGGGGTGTGGTTGTCCGTGATCCGCGAGTCGTCGACGCTCAGGGTGGCGCCGTTTTCGACGTCGATGCCGCCCCCTTCGTGGCTCGAGCCGGTGGCCGTCATGCCGCCGCGTATGGTGAGGCCTCGGATGATCAGGCCGGCGCCGGCCTGAAGGTGCAGTACGCGGTCGATGGAGTTGGCGTCGATGGTCGTCGACCGTGCTCCGGCGCCGACGAGGAACGTCAGGTCGGAGTCGGTGAAGTCGTAGTCGCCGATGGCGTTCGTGTCGTCGCCGGCGCCCGCGATCGCCATCGTGTAGGTGCCCGCCGGCACCGCGATCACGTCGACGCCGGTGCCCGGCGGGCAGTCGGCGTGGGTCTGGGCGTCGTCGTTGGCGTTGTCGATCGCCTCGCGCAGGCTGCACCCGTCGCCGCCGGTCACCGCGTCGGCGGTCGTGGTCACCGGGATGATCACGGCCTCCACCGCGCCGACGTCGCACTCCGCGGTGCCGCTGTCGTCGCCGTCCTCCGGCCGGGTGAAGCCGCGCTGGTCGTCGGTGACGGTGGTGCCGCAGCCGCCCACGCCGCTGGGCACGTGGTCGATCGCCGGGCCGGGCAGCAGCAGGTGGGTGGCGGTGGGGCCGCCGTTCGCCCGCAGCTCGGTGTCGATCGCCGCGCCCGGATCGGTGGTGGTGAGAAGGTTGGTGCCCGTGCCCACGCAGCCCGTGCCGTCGCCCAACAGGTTGTAGCTGCCGCTGTTGCCACCGGCGATCGAGCAATCGTCGGTGGCGGCTCCGGCGGCGGTGTCGGTGTTGCCGACGAGGATCGTGCTGATGAGCCCGACCGCCTGGCCGATGGCGTAGATGCCGCCGCCGGTAAGGGCCGAATTGCCGGTGAATGTGCAGTGGGTGAAGGAGGGATTGAGAGTTCCGCCGACGTGCGCGTAGCCGCCGCCGTTGCCGCCGGTGCTGGTGTTGCCGCTGAAGGTGGCGTTGGTGAACGCGGGACCCCCGAAGCTGCGCACCGCGCCGCCGTCGCCACCTGCCTGGTTGTCGTCGAACAGGCAGCGGTTGCAGGTGATCGGTTGGTCTGCGCCGCCGATCGCGCCGCCGTAGGACGTCGCCTGGTTGCCGGTGAAGCGCATGTCGGTCATGGTCAGGATACTGCTGACGATGGCGCCGCCGAAGCCGGTCACCGAACCGTTGCGCAGGGTCATGTCGTTGAGGAACATGTTCAGCGTGAGCTGGTGCAGGATCCGGTCGCTGGCGTTGCCGTCGATGATCGTCTGGTCGGCGCCGGCGCCGTTGATCGTGAGCGTGTCCGTGACGTCGAGATCGCCGGTGGCGTTCGAGTCCTCGCCGGCGCCGGTCAGGGTCAGGGTGTAGGTGCCCGCCGGCAGGGTGACTGTGTCGGCGCCGTTGCCCGCCGCGCAGTCGCCCGACGTGACGTCGGCGTCGGCGTTGGCGTTGGCGATCGCCTCGCGCAAGGTGCAGAAGCCGTTGCCGGCGGTGAGGTTGTCGGCGGTCGAGTCGACGGCGAAGTTGGCCACCGTCAGGGTGGCCGTCGCCACCGTGCTGTCCGGCGCGTCGTCGGAGGTCAGCACGCTCGAGGTGTTGAGGTGGGGGCCGAGGGTCGAGCTGGTGACGTCGACCTGCACGGTGCAGGTGCTCGACGCGGCCACCGAGCCGCCCGAGTCGTAGGTGATCTGGTTGCCGCCCGAGAGCGTGATCGTGCCGCCGGTGCAGGTCTTCGACTGGTTGGGTGTGCCGGCGATGGTGACATTCGCCGGCAGGGTGTCGGTGAAGTCCAGGTTGGTGAGCGCGATCGGGTTGGCGGTGTTGTCGATGGTGAAGGTCAGGGTGCTCACCGCGCCGGGCTGGATCTTGCTCGGCGAGAAGGCCTTGGTGAAGGTGGGCGCAACCGGCATCACCACCGCCACCTGCACGTCTTCCACCTCGCCGTCGGCGGCGTAACCCGTCGGGGAGAGGCCGCCGCCGGAGTCGACGCGGAAGCGGGCGTAGGTGTCGCCGGAGGTGGCGCCGCCGGGCACCGTGAAGTTGACCGTGATGGTCTGTGTGCCCGACACCGACGGTACGGCGACGTCGGTGGCGATCTGCTCGCCGGCGTCGCCCCAGGAGTCGTTCTGGTTGTAGTCGATCCAGGCGTTGAGCACGCCGGCGGTGCCGGCGTCGGTGACGTCCACGTCCACCGCCGCGGCCACGCCCAGGATCAGCGTGGTGGTGAAGGTCACGCCGTCCTCGTCGTCGCCCGAGTCCAGCGTGTCGTCGCCGGTAGCGTCGCCGGGGTTGGGCTGGCCGTCGGGGTCGTTGTCGAAGGCGGTGCCGATCCTCAGGGTGGCGCCGTCGCCTGAGTGGCGGGCGCCGTTGTCGCTCAGGGTGGTCGGGTAATTCGACGGCGCGTCGCCGTAATCGAGCTTCGCCGGCACGCAGGCCGGCGAGGCGGCGAGGAAGGGCACGGTGTCGACGGTGCCGGAGACGGTGTCGGCACCGGTGGTGCCCGGGCCGCCGGCGGCGCCCCAGAAGTTGTTCTCGGCGTCGACCTGAGTGGCGGTGTTGTTGTCGACGGCGTCGCCCGAGTTGAATTGGAAGTGGTTGTTCACCAACTGGACGCCGGTCTGGGAGTTGGCGGCCTCGACGCCGGTGGCGTTGTCGAGGATCGCCGAGCAGCTCACCGTCGCGGTAGCGCCGAGCTGAAGCCGGATGCCGGTGCCGCGGTCGCGGATCGTCACGTTCTGGACCGTCAGGTTGTCCGAGCCGGTCAGGGTTTCGATCCCGGTCCCGGTGCCGCTGCCGGAAAGGTCGACGGAGTCGATCGTCGCGTTGTCGCTGGCGGTCAGCAGCACCGAGATCCACGAGGCTACGCCGATGCCGCTCGAGTCTTCGAGGGTCACGTCCGTGCCGGCCACCGTGCCGTCGGAGATGATCACGTCGTCGATCGAGTTGATGGCCAGCGCCGTGGCGGTGCCGCTGAAGTCGTTGCCCGAGACCTGGATGCCCTGGGGCAGGGTTCCGGCCGCGACGTTGAGCAGAGTCAGGGCGGGGTTCCCGTTGCTGCCGGTGCCGGTGAGGTCGTTGTTCAGGATCCGCACGTCGCTGCCGCCGGAGACGTCGATACCCCTCCCCGTGCGGCCGGTCACGGTCACGTTTTGAATCGTCAGGTCGTCGCACGAGATCACCCGTAGCGCCGTTCCGGAGCCGGGGCCCGGCAGGTCGAGGCCGTCGACGGTGGAGCTCGAGACGGTGTGGAGTTGGAGGTGGATCGAGGCCGAGTTCGAGATCCTGAAATCGCGCAGCGTCACCGAGGTGCTGAACACGCTCATCGCGGCGCCGCCGAGGCCATTGGCGTCGACGGTGATCAGCGGCGTGCCCATGAAGCCTGGCTGGGTGGAACCGTCGATCACCAGGTCGCCGGAGATCGTCGGCAGGACGCTGCCCAGCGTGATGGTCTGCGCCCCGCCGCCGCCGATGTCGAAGACGATGGTCTCGCTGCCGGCCAGCGCGTTGGCCTCCTCGATCGCCGCCCGCAGGGTACAGCCGCCGCCCGAGGCGACGCAGCTGCCGTCGCCGGCGCTGGTGTCGCCGGTGTCACCGCTCGAGTCGACCACGAAGCCGCTGGCGATGGTCAGGGTGTCGGTGGCCGTGCCGCTGTTGCCGGCGTCGGAGGTCAGGTCGCCGGTGAGGTTGACGTGAGTGCCCGCCGCGCCGGTGACCTCGACGGTCACCGTGCAGGAGCCGCCCGCCGGCACCGTGCCGCCGGTGTAGGCGATCGAGCCGGCGCCGTCGTTCGCGGTCAGCACGCCGCCGATGCAGGTCTTGACGTCGCCCGCCGGGGTGGCGTTGACGATGCTGCCGGCCGGCGCGGGGTAGGTGTCGGTGAAGTCCAGGTTGCCGATCGCCATCACGTTGGCCGAGTTGTCGATGGTGAAGGTCAGCGTGGTGGTCTCGGCGGTGAGGATGGTGCTGCTGGTGAAGGCTTTGGCGAAGGTCGGCAGCGACGCCGCGGCCTCGAAGGCGCCGACGTCGCACAGCGACGCCTGGGGCCGCCCGGTGCCGCGCTGGTCGAAGGTAGAGGTGTCGCCGCAGCCGTCGGTGCCACCCGCGATCTGCTGCAGGGCGGCGCTGCCGGTGAGCAGGGCGTGGGTGTCGGTGTCGCCGCCGTTGTCGCCCAGGGTGTCGAGCGCCAGGGCGGTGGCGTTGACGTTCTGCTGGTCGCCGGTGGCGGAGAAGCCGCACGAGGTGCCGCTCTCGATGTTGGAGCCGCCCGACACGATGACGCCGGAGCAGTCCACGCCCGAGCCCGGGTTGGCGACGATCGAGCTCTCGACCGTCAGCGTGCCGCCGTCGCGGAACAGGTTCTCGCCGGTGCCACCGTTGCCAAAGGCGACGGTCGAGAAGCGGATCGTGGTGTCGTCCTGGGAGTCGACGTTGCCGCCCTTGTCGCCGGCGGTGTTGGCGCTGAGGGTCGAATTGACCACGTCGAGGGTGACGACGCCGCGCGATGAGATGCCGCCGCCGTCGTCCGTAGCGGTGTTGCCGGCGATGGTGGAGGAGTCGACGGTGAGGTCGCCGTGGTTGCTGATGCCGCCGCCGTCGCCGATGCCGGCCAGCGAGTTGTCGAGGATCGAGGCTTCGAGAATCGCGAGCGCGCTGCCGGCGTTGTTGCGCACGCCGCCGCCGTTGCCCGCCGGCAGCCGGCCGTGGCGCACGGTGACGCCCGAGAGGCTGTCGCTGCCGGTGCCGTGGAAGTCGAGCACGCGGTCGATGCCGTTGCCGGTGGTGGTGCCGGCCTGAATGATGGTGGTGCGCGCGCCGGCGCCGACGATGGTGGTGCCATCGTCGTCGGTGACGTCCAGGTCGCCGGTGGCGTTCGAGTCCTCACCGGCGCCCGCCACCGCCAGGGTGTAGGTGCCCGCCGGTATCGAGATGATGTCCGGCCCGGTACCGGCCGGGCAGTCGCCGCCGGTGGTGTCGGTGTCGGTGTTGGCGTTGGTGATCGCCTCGCGCAGGGTGCAGAGACTGTCGGTGTCGGTGGCCGGGTCGGCGGTCGAGGTCACCGGGATCACCGGCAGCTCCACCGGGCCGATCTCGCACTCGGCGGTGGCGCTGCCGTCGCTGTCGCGCGGCCGCGGGACGCCGCGCTGGTCGTCGGTGACGCCGGTGCCGCAGCCGCCCGAGCCGGAGGGGATGTGGTCGATCGCCTGGCCGGTGAGCCGCGGCAGGTGGTTGGGGGTGGTGCCGCCGTTGAGCGCCAGCACGGGGTCGATCTCGTCGGCCGGATCGCCGGGCGCCACGTCGGTGCCGGCGGCGCCGAAGCAGCCGCTCTGCATGTTGTAGCCGCCGTTGACGTACCCGCCGCTGTTGCTCGAGCACTGCGGGCTGCTGTTGCCGAAGACCATCGTGCTCTTGACCGTCGTCGGAGCGGCGTTGCCGAGGTGAATCCCACCCCTCGAAGAATCCGAGGTGTTGAAGACGATCGCCGAATTGGTGATGCTGAAGGTGGCCGTGTCGAAGATCACGCCACCCGTCCTGTTGGTCGCGTGGTTGCCGCTGATCGTGACGTTTTCCAGGGTCAGGGGCTCGCGGAAAGAGTAGAGGGCAGCGCCCTCCCGACCTTCGTTGTTGACGATCGCGCTGCGGAGGATCGTGTGACCGGGGCCGGTACCGGAGGGTCTCGACAGGTGGATGGCGCCGCCGTTGGTGCCGCCGCCGCTGCCCCGGTTGTCCGTCACCGTGACGTCGGTGAGCGAGATGGCACCCGCCGAACGGGCGTAGATGCCGGCGCCCTCGCCGACGATCTCGCCGTGGCGCAGGGTCAGGTCGGCGAGGTCCAGCGCCGCGCCGGTCCTGACCTCCATCACCCGGTCGACGCAGTCGCCGCAGGTGCCCGACACCGGGCTGGTGGTGCCGGCCTGGATGATGGTGTCGACCGCGCTGTTGCCCTGGATGGTCAGGCCGTCCGTGTCGGTGACGTCCAGGTCACCGGTGGCGTTGGCGTTCTCGCCGCTGCCGGTGAGGGTCAGGGTGTAGGTGCCCGCCGGCAGGGTGATGGTGTCGTCGCCGCTGCCCGCCGGGCAGTCGGGGTAGGTGCCGGCGTCGTCGTTGGCGTTGCTGATCGCCTCGCGCAGGGTGCAGAAGGTGTCGGTGGCGAGGCTGTCGGCGGTCGAGTTGACGGCGAGGTTCGCTACCGTAAGCGTCGCGGTCGCCACGGTGCTGTCGGGAGCCTCGGCCGATTCCAGCACGCTCGAGGTATTGAGGTGGGCGCCGACGGTCGAGCTGGTGACGTCCACCTGCACGGTGCAGGTGCCCGTCATCGCCACCGAGCCGCCCGAGTCGTAGGTGATCTGGTTGCCGCCCGAGAGCGTGATCGTGCCGCCGGTGCAGGTCTTCGACTGGTTGGGCGTGCCGGCGATAGTGACGTTCGCCGGCAGGGTGTCGGTGAAGTCCAGGTTGGTGAGGGCGAAGGCGTTGGTGTTGTTGATGGTGAAGGTCAGGGTGCTCACCCCGCCGGGCTGGATCGTGCTCGGCGAGAAGGCCTTGGTGAAGGTCGGCGCCACCGGCATCACCACCGCCACTGCCAAGTCCTCCACCTCGCCGTCGGCGGCGAGACCGGTGGGGGAGAGGCCGCCGGCCGAATCGACGCGGAAGCGGGCAAACGTAGAGCCGGCGGTGGCGCCACCGGGCACCGTGAAGTTGACCGTGATCGTCTGGGTGCCCGACACGGAGGGCACCGCGACGTCGTTCGCGATCTGCTCGCCGGCGTCGCCCCACGAGTCGTTCTGGTTCCAGTCGACCCAGGCGTTGAGCTTGCCGGCGGTGCCGGTGTCGGTGACGTCGACGTCGACCGAGGCCGCCTGGCCCTGGATCAGGGCGCCCGTGAAGCTGACGCCGTCCTCGTCGTCGCCCGAGTCCAGGGTGTCGTCGCCGGTGGCGTCTCCGGGGTTGGGCTGGCCGTCGGGGTCGTTGTCGAAGGTGGTGCCGAGCTTGAGGGTGGCGCCGTCGTCGTCATGGCGGGCGCCGTCGTCGGCGAGCAGGGTCGGGTAGGGGTCCGGCGCGTCGCCGAAGTCGAGGTCGCCGGGCACGCAGGCCGCCGCCGCGGCCTGGAACGGCACCGCGTCGACGTTGCCGTCGAAGTCGTCGGCGCCGGTGGAGCCCGGGCCGCCGGCGGCGCCCCAGAAGTTGTTCTCGGCGTCCACCAGGGCAGTTGAGTCGTTTTCGACGCCCTCGGTGGCGCTGCGCTGGAAGTGGTTGTCGAAAAGCACTACGCCGAGCGGCGTGCCGGACTCGATCCTGATTGCGCGGTTGTTGTCGAGGATCGCCGAGCACTCCACCTGCGCGCCGTCACCGGCCAGCGAGATCCCGTTGTTGCGGCCCTGGATCGTGAGGTTGCGGATCGTCACGTTGGAGGAGTTGCTCAGCACGGTGAGCCCGCTGCCGCTGCCCACGACGCCCCCCGCGTCGGAGAGGTCGAGGTTGTCGACGATGGCGTTGTCGGCGTTGTCCAGGCGCAGCACGGAGGCGGAGCCGCCCGCGGTGTTGAGGCCGCTGTCGTCTTCCAGGATGACGTGGGAGCCGGCCACCGAGCCGTCGGAGATGATCAGCCCCGACATGTCCTCGAGAACGACGCCGCCGTTGCTGCCGGTGGGGAAGCCGAAGGTGTTGCCCGACACCAGGATGCCGCCGGTCACGGTCGGCGGCGCTCCCTCCGTGACGGCTCTGATCACCAGGGGGCCCGAGGTGGAGCTGAAGCCCGTGCGGGTCAAGTCGTTGTCGAGGATCTGGATGTCGGTGCCAACGTCGATCCTGATCCCGGTCCTGCGCCGCGAGGTGACGACGTCGCGGATCGTCAGATCGTCGCAGCTCAACGCGTTGAGGCCCGAGCTGCCGACGAGACCGCCCGGGTCGGAGACATCGACGCCCTCGACCAGGGTGTCGTCGACGTTGATCAGGCGCATGGCGCCGCTGGAGCCGCCCGCGGTGTTGAGCCCGCTGGTGTCCTCGATGATGATGTGGGAGCCGGCCACCGAGCCGTCGGAGATGATTAGCCCCGACATGTCCTCGATGATGACGCCGCCGTTGCTGCCGGTGGGGCTGCCGAAGGTGTTGCCCGACGCCAGGATTCCGCCGGTCACGGTCGGCGGCGCTCCCTCGGTGACGTTCTTGATCATCAGGGCGCCGTTGGTGGAGTCGAAGCCCGAGCTGGTCAAGTCGTTGTCGAGGACCTGCATGTCGGTGCCACCATCGATATCGATCCCGATCCTGCGTCCCGAGGCGACGTTGTCGCGGATCGTCAAATCGTCGCAGTTCGACAGGACGTGAAGACCCGTGTCGTTGGAGACGAGACCGCCCGGATCGGAGAGATCGACGTCCTCGACCAGGGTGTCGTCGATGTTGTCCAGGCGCAGGGCGGCGGCGAAACCGCCGGCGGTGTTGAGGCCGCTGGTGTCCTCGAGGATGACGTGCGAGCCGGCCACCGAGCCGTCGGAGATGATCAGTCCCGACATGTCCTCGAGAATGACGCCGCCGTTGGTGCCGGTGGGGCTGCCGAAGGTGTTGCCCGACACCAGGATGCCGCCGGTCACGGTCGGCGGCGCTCCCTCGGTGACGTTGACGATCTCCAAGGCGGGCCTGGTGGAGTCGAAGCCCGAGCTGGTCAAGTCGTTGTCGAGGATCTGGATGTCGGTGCCGCCACTGACGTTGATCCCGCGCGTACGCCCCGAGGTGACGATGTTGCGAACCGTCAGATCGTCGCAGTTCGACGCGGTGAGGCCCACGCTGCCGACGAGACCGCCCGGGTCGGAGACGTCGACGTTGTCGACGATCGTGTCGTCGACGTTGAGCAGACGCAAGGCGCCAGCGGAGCCGCCCGCGGTGTTGAGGCCGCTCGAGTCCTCGATGATGATGTGCGAGCCGGCCACCGAGCCGTCGGAAATGATCAGCCCCGACATGTCCTCGATCTCGAAGCCGCCGTTGGTGCCGGTGGGGTCGCCGAAGGTGTTGCCCGAGACCAGGACGCCGCCCGGCAACGAGACCGAGCCGATGTTGTCGAGCTCGAGGGGCCCCTCGTCGGAGTCGAAACCGCAGTTGGTCAGATCGTTGTCCAGAATCCGCACGTCGGACCCGTTTTCGACCCGGATCCCTGTCCTGCGCAGCTCGGTGACGACGTTGCGGACGGTCACACGGTCGGAGCTCGAGACGCTGACTCCCGTGCCGCCCACCGCGGTGGCGGACACATCGAGATTCTCCACCAGGCTGTCGGTGGCGCTGGACAAGGACACTGCCGCGCTGGAGCCCGCGCTCGAGACCGCGAAGTCGCGGAGCGTGGCCGAGGCGCCGGTGACACTCATGATCAGACCGGTGAGGCTCCCCCCGTCGACCTCGACGCCCGCCTGGGTGGAACCGTCGATCACCAGGTCTTTGGTGATCGTCGGCAGGATGCTCGCGAGTGTAATGGTCGGCGTGCCGCCGATGGCGAAGTCGATCAGGTCGGGGTCGGTGGTCAGGTTGGCGTCGATGATCGCCTGGCGCAGCGAGCCGGCGCCCGAGTCGGCGTTGGTGGTGACGGTGAAGGTAGCAGACGCGTTCACCGTCAGGGTGTCGGACGCCGCCGCCGACGTGCCGGCCGACGAGGTGAGCGCGCTCGAGGTGTTGACGTTGGCTCCGGCCGTCGAGCTGGTGACGTCGAACTTCATGGTGCACGAGCCCGACGCCGGCACCGTGCCGCCGGTGTAGGTGATGGTGCCGCTGCCGGGGACGGCAGTGAGGACGCCGCCGCAGGTGTCGAGCTCGGCGTTGGGGGTGGCGACCACCATGGTCCCCGGCAGGACGTCGGTGAAGGCGAGCTCGCTGACGGTCTCGGGCTGTGCGGTGTTGTCGATGGTGAAGGTCAGCGTGCTGGTGCCGAACAGGTTGATGGAGGTGGGGGAGAAGGCCTTGGTGAATGTCGGTGGCGCCAGGGTCTCGAAGGCGCCGATCTCGCAGCTCCCGCCCCGCGGCCGGCCGACGCCGCGCTGGTCCTCGTCCACGGTGGTGCCGCAGTCGTTCGTGCCGTTGGGGATGACGTCGATCGCCGGGCTGCCGCTGCCCGGCTCGTGGGTCCGGGTGTCGCCGCCGTTGGTCGCCAGGGCGGCCAGCGCCGGGTCGCTGCCGGTGACGTTGTTGGTGGTGGTGCCGCCGATCGTGCAGCCGGTCGTGTTCTCGATCAGGTTGTAGTCCTGGGAGGTGACGCTACCCGCGCAGTCCGGCCCGCTGCCGCCCAGCCCCAGGCCGTTGTCGGCGACGATCGTGTTCTTGACGTTCAGCGTGCCGGTGTCCCGATGCAGGCCGCCGCCGTCGCCCGAGCCGCTGGCGTCGAAGTCGGCGGTGTTGGCGGCCACGGTAACGTTGGTCAGGGTGGCGGTCGGCAGGTTGCCGGCCTGGGTCTCGAGGTGTACGCCGCCGCCGTCACCGGTGGCGCGGTTGCCGCTGATCGTGGCGTTGGTGGCGACCAGGGTGCCGCCCGACACCGAGACGCCGCCGCCGTCGAGCGCCTGGTTGTCGTAGATCGACACCCGCTCGAGGGTGACCTGCGTGATGGCGGCGGTCGGCGCCTCGATCGCGATGCCGCCACCGCGGTCGGTGGTCGAGTTGCCGTGGATGTCGACGTCGCGCAGCGTGACCTGGGCGCCGAAGTTGGCGCTCAGCCCGGCGCCGAAGCCGGTGATGCTGCCGCCGGTCAGAGTCAGGTCCTGGATCAGGAAATCGTGTTGCTGGACAAGCGACATCACCCGGCCGGAGGCGCTGTCGATGATAGTGCTGCCAGCACCGGCGCCGATCACCGTCAGGTCGCCGCTGGTGACGCTGTTGTGGACCAGCGCGTCGACCGAGTAGGTGCCCACCGGCACCGAAATGATGTCGTTGCCGACGCCGGCGTCGCAGTCGCCGGCGGTGGTGTCGCTGTTGGTCTCCGCGTTCTCGAACGCCTCCGGCAGCGTGCACTTGTTGTCGCCGGGAATCGTGGTGTTGTCGGTCGAGTCGACCAGGATGTTGTCGGGGGTGATGGTGTAGATCGTGTCGGCGGCGCCGTCGTCCGAGACGTAGAGCACGCCCTGGGGGCTGAACGCCACTCCCTGTGGAGAGGCGAATCCGGTCGCCAGGACCGTGGTGGCTCCGGTATCCGGATCGACTGCCGTCACCTGGTCGGCGGCTCCTCCCTCCACGACGACGAGGCCGCCGCCGTAAAAGGTGCCGGGGTCGAAGGCAAGGCCGATCGGAGCGGTCAAGCCCGTGGCGATCACCGTGCCGTCGCTGCGTTTGATGTTGTTTCCCTGAGTGACGTAGACGACGCCCGCCGGACTGACGGCGATGCCCCTTTGATTGGAGCCGCCCGGGCTCGCGAAGACCTGCGGCGCACCTCCGACCAGGATCCCGATGGTGCCGCTGCTGGCATTCACCCACAGCAGATCCGCGCCGTTGTACGCGAAAGCCTGAGGATTGTTCACCGCCGGCGGCGAACCCGTGACCAGGATCTGAGTGGTCGCGCCAGTGGGCGAGATCTCCCAGATGTCGTTGTTGACGTTCCCGACCAGAACGCTGCCCGGCCCCAGGGTCGAGATCGTCCCCGCTTGGTCGACCACAACGCCGTCCGGGTCTTGGATCCCGGCGCCGAAAGGGACGCCCGCGCCGCCGGCGGGTGTGATCTTGTGGATGTTGGGCGTGCCGGCGCCCGTAGAGTTGCCGACGAAGAGATTGCCGCTGGCGTCGAAGAAGAGGTGGAACGGGTTCTGGGCCGTGCCGAACGCCGTGACAGTGTAGCCGGGCGCACCCGTCTGAGCGGCGGCCACGGTGGGGAAGGCGAGGGCGCACAGGACCGCGAGCAGACCTACCGCGAGCCGGCCTACCGTCGGCCGCCTGTCGCCATATGTGGATAACCGGATAGATCCGCCCGCACACATGTCGCCGGCCCTCATCCCGATCGGCGACACCCGAAACTGCTGCACCCTGTCGATTCGCCTCCTGCGCCCCGAAAATC
>JAAELT010000023.1 GCA_024226315.1 bacterium
GAAACAACCGCTGCTCCAGTCGTAGAAACCACTGCTGCTCCAGTCATTGAAACAACAGCTGCTCCAGTCGTAGAAACCACTGCTGCTCCAGTTGTAGAAACCACTGCTGCTCCAGTTGTAGAAACCACAGCTGCTCCAGTTGTAGAAACCACTGCTGCTCCAGTCGTAGAAACTACTGCTGCTCCAGTTGTAGAAACAACCGCTGCTCCAGTTGTAGAAACCACTGCTGCTCCAGTCATTGAAACAACAGCTGCTCCAGTCGTAGAAACCACTGCTGCTCCAGTCATTGAAACAACAGCTGCTCCAGTCATTGAAACAACAGCTGCTCCTGTTGTAGAAACCACTGCTGCTCCAGTTATTGAAACAACAGCTGCTCCAGTCGTAGAAACCACAGCTGTTCCAGTAGTAGAAACCACTGCTGCTCCAGTCATTGAAACAACAGCTGCTCCAGTAGTAGAAACCACTGCTGCTCCAGTCATTGAAACCACAGCTGCTCCAGTCGTAGAAACCACAGCTGCTCCAGTTGTAGAAACCACTGCTGCTCCAGTCATAGAAACAACAGCAGCTCCAGTCGTAGAAACCACTGCTGCTCCAGTCATAGAAACCACTGCTGCTCCA
>JAAELT010000024.1 GCA_024226315.1 bacterium
CTGGCCGGGGGCTATCTCGCCGTCGTCGCCGACGTGGTGTTGGCGTCGATCGCCAACGCTCTCAACAGCGGGCTCAGCGTCAACTTCGCCGAGACCCTCTTCGACCAGGCAGAAGAGCTGAGGGCCGACGAGGAGTACAAGTATTGCGTTCCAGTCCCAATGGCGGGAATGCAAGCCTCTCGTTCCAGGATGCTTGGCGGAGAGTAGCCCGTTCGGGGGTGCCTGAGAGACCGGTCTGGTCGGCGTCTCGAGCATTGTAGACTGAGCGCGCGCGTGAGCTCCAGGAAAGGCCCGGGGCCCAAAGCGCCCCACCGGTGCGACGCCCCCTGACGTCGGGGAAGGTGAAGCCCACAGCCCTTGCCGGCCGTGGGCTTCGGTCGCGTTTCTCGGAGCTCAGATGCCCGCCGACGCGACGCCCCCATCTTGCCACGATCCCCCGTCTGCCTGCCAGCCCCCTCAGCTGCCCGGAGCGAGGAAAAACCCCTTCCTCTGCGCCCCCTACTTCGCTGGAGAGGACGGCCGCTACGAGCCCTCGCAAACCATCTCCCGCTGCCCGCGGGCCGCAGCGGGCGAGCCGTGCCAGATCTGCAAGCACGGGTTCCGAGACCGCAAGACCGGCCCTAAGATCCCGCTGCGTATCCTACTGTGCAAGCCGCACTGCCAGTACTTCACGGTCTACCCCCCAGGCCACGTGCCGTACGGTCGATGCTGCTTGGCAGCGGTGGATCTGCGAGGGGAGACGATCGAGTGTTTGGAGCCCGAGCCCGACGCCTCCTGCCGAGGATGCCTCTTCGAGGCCGCGTTGGACGCGGCCGCTGGCCGGACGTGGGAGCGCGAGCCAATCGACGATCTCGAGAGGCCCCGCTACCCGACACAGCACCGTCGTCTCGAGCGCTGCGGCCAGCTCCTGGGTTTGAGCCGAGTCCTGCCGCGCGTCGTCGTCGAACAGATCCGTGACCACCTCGGTCTCGACGGTCTGGACCACACCCTGGAGCGTCAGCGTTTTCAACAAGCGAAGAGCCCGACGCCGCGAGCCCAGGCGATCCTCGCCACGCATCAGCAGGTCGCCCGCACAGACCGCGTGCGGCGCCTCCTGGCCGCCGGCTCGCTGAGCGGCCTGTGGGGCCACCCGTGGCTCTGGGACGCCTCGCGCGGGCAGCGTTTCTCGCTGCTCGGGAAGACCCTCCGGGCGCTGCGCGCCCCGCCCTGAGGGCGGCCAACGACTTCGTTCTCAAGCCGCCCCGATCTGCTCGCTACCCTCTTCTGGCCGGCGCAAATCCCTGCGCCGCGCCGTCCCTGAGAGGACATCGCGGCCGATGACGCATGACCCACAGCATCAACCCTCCCCCACAGCCCTCTTGCGCTACCAGGTGGTCTCGCAGGTCAGAGCCCTTTTGCTCGGCGGCTGCCTGACGCTCGCCGCCGCGATCCGCAAGGTGATCCAATGGCCCCACTTCGACCACTGCGGCCGGCGGGTGAGTCTGTCCGAACGCAGCACCTACCGCTGGGTCGCAGTTTACGAGCGTGACGGGCTTCGCGGCCTCGAGCCCCAGCCACGAGGAGGCGTCGAGGGCTCGGCCGTACTGAGCACAAAGCTCCTGGCCTTCCTGGAGCAGCAGAAGAAGCTCGACGAACAGGCCTCGGTACCCGAGCTCGTCAAGCGCGCCCGGCGTGCGGGCGTGATCAGCGAAGACGAGCCCGTCAGTCGTACCAGCGTGTGGCGGGCCTGTTGCCGCCTGGGCCTGCCGCTTGTGAGGACCCGTCGGCTGAAAGACAAGGACATGCGGCGCTTCGCCTATCCCCACCGGATGATGATGGTCCTCGCCGACGGCAAGCACTTCCGGGCCGGTCGGCAGCGACTCAAGAGAGTGGCGATTCACTTCCTCGATGATGCCACCCGCTTCGGCCTCGGCGTCATGGTCTCGACCAGCGAGAACACCGTGCTCTTCCTGCGCACCCTGCGTCAGGTGATCCGCTCTTTCGGCCTGATGAAAGTGCTCTTCCTCGACAACGGGCCCGGGTTTATCTCCGAGGACACCCACACCGCGGTGGCGCGCCTGGGCGTTCACCTGGTCCACGGCACCGTCGCCTACCCCGAGGGCCACGGCAAGGTCGAACGCTTTCACCGCACCGAGAACGAGCAGTGTCTGCGCGGCCTCGACGCCAACCCCGAGGTCGACCCCGACCCCGCGGCCCTGACCCTGCGCCTGAGCCACTGGCTGCAGGAGGTCTACAACCACGAATCGCACGAATCGCTCGGCGGTGCGAGCCCCGCCGAGCGCTTCTTCGCTGACCGCCGAGACCTCGAGATGCCCGAGGACCACGCATGGCTCGACGCCTGCTTCCAGACCAGCGTCGAGAGGACCGTGTCGAAGGACAACGTCGTGCGCTGCGACGGCCAGGCCTACGAGCTGCCGCTCGGCCATGCCGGCACCGTGGTCCGCCTCACCCGCCACCTCACGCACGGCACCCTCTTCGTCCGCCACCAAGGCCGCCAGGTCCGCCTCCATCCGGTCGACCTGAAAGCCAATGCCTACAGCCGCCGCGCACACCCTGCCCAGCAGGGCGTGCCCGACCGGCCCGCGCCGGTCCAAACCGCAGCCGACATGCACTACCTCGCCGACTTCGCGCCCCTCGTCGGGCCCGACGGCAACTTCCCGAAAGGAGACCCGGATGATCAGGAAAACCCCTGACCTGCGAAGCCACTTCGGCCTCGCCAGCCTGCCCTTCACACGCGAGATCACGGTCAAGAACCTGTGGCGCCCGCCGATCTACCAACAGCATTTGGACGAGCTCGCCGAAACCGTCCGGCAACGGATGAGCGCCGCCGTGCTGGCGCCCTCGGGCACCGGCAAGACCGGTCTTCTGCGCGCCCTCAAAGGCCAGCTGCCAGAGGCCCGCTACCGCTGCTGCTACGTCAAGGTCACCTCTCTGTCGAAACGTGACATGTGCCGCGAGATCGCCACCGTCACCGGGATCGAGCCGGCCGGCACCTACCCGGCCCTGGTGCGCAAGCTCCAGAGCACCTTCTCCAGCTACGCCGGCGAGGAGGGTGCCCAGCCGGTGCTCTTGCTCGACGAGGCACAGGACATGCGCCTGGAAGTGCTCGCCATCCTGCGCGACCTCACCAACTTCGAGATGGATTCACGGCTCGTTCTCAGCGTCGTGCTGGCCGGTGACGGCCGCCTCGAACGGCTCCTCAGGCGCCAGGAGGTCGAGCCGGTGCGCAGACGACTGGCCCACGTCGCGACGCTTCGCCTGCTCAGCCGCGACGAGACCCGTTCCTACATGGAGCACCGCATCGCGGTCGCCGGCGGCAAGGACCTGCCCTTCGACCACGACGCTGTCGACGCGGTCTACGAAATCACCCGCGGCAACCTTCGAGCCGTTGACCACGTCGCGCACAAGGCCATGGGCTACGCCTGCGAACAAGGCGACGCGACGGTCGACACCAGCCTCGTGCTCAAGGCGCGCCAGAGTCTGCTGGTGTAGCAACAACCGAGGAGATGAGCATGAGCAACGGATCTGCACCAGGTCACGAAAGCGCCTTGCCGGTGAAGCGAGCTGCCGAGCTGTCCGCGGAAAGAGACGAACAGAAGTGGCTGATCACAGGACTGTGGGCCCAGGGCGGCGTCGGCGTGATCGGTGGCCCTCCCAAGTGCTGCAAAAGCTGGCTGGGTCTGGAAATGGCGGTTTCCCTGGCCTCAAGCACACCTTGTCTCGGTGCCTTCGCGCCGCGGCGCAAGGGAAGAGCGCTGCTCTACATGGCCGAGGACTCGACCTCGGTGGTCAGGAGCCGCTTCGACTTTCTCTCTCGCCACCACGGTGTCGAGCTCGCCGATCTCGACATCTTCGTCATCACCGAGCACAGCCTGCGCATCGACCTACCCGCCCAGCAGCGCCGCCTGCGTAGGACCGTCGAACAATTCCGCCCCGACATGCTGCTGCTCGACCCGCTGGTGCGGATGCATCGCATCGACGAGAATTCTGCCAGCGAAGTCTCGACCTTACTCGGCTTCTTGCGCGCTCTCCAACGCGAGTTTCAAACCGCTGTCGTCCTGGTGCATCATACCCGCAAGAACGGCGCTGGCAGCCCCGGGCAGGCCCTGCGCGGCAGCGGCGACCTCCACGCCTTCGGCGACAGCAACCTGTACCTCAAGCGTTACCACAAGCAGTTTCTCCTGACCGTCGAGCACCGGGCTGCAAAAAGTCCGGAGCCGATCCAGCTGCGCCTCGTCACCGGCGAGACGCCTCATCTCGAGCTCGCCGACAGCAGCAGCGTTGGCGTCGGCGAGGACCTGGCCCAAGCCGTCCAGGAGCTTTTGCAACTCGAGGGTGTCATGACGAGGGCGGCTCTACGCGAGCAACTGCGCATACGAAACGAGCGCCTCGGCAAGGTGCTCGCCAGGCTCCAGGAGCAGGGTCACATCGAGCGCGGCAGCCACGGATGGCGACTGCGCCCGAACGCGCAGAGTCACCACAAGCCCAACGGCAGACCCGTCCTCGCTGGAGACGATCCCGGACAGATGCCGTTCCCGTTCCCACCTATAGGGGTAAGCGGGAACGGAACGCATGGAGCCTCGCGATGATTCCCGCTCATCTCGATTTCCGAAGCCTCAAGCGTGGCGTTTCCATCGAGCAGGTGCTGGCAGACAAGAGGCTGCTCGAGCGAATGAGAAGGCGAGGAGACCAGATCGTAGGCCCATGCCCGGTCCACCACGGCGACAACCCCAATGCCTTCGTCGTCGACCGGCGAAAGAACCTCTGGCACTGCTTCACCGGCTGCGGTGGTGGCGGGGACGTCGTCGAGCTGGCACGGCGCCTTTCGGGTGGCAGCTACAGGGTGGCCGCTCACTACCTCGCCACGCTCGTCGACCTGCCGCCTCCCGCGTGGGGCATGACGACACCTCCAGCTCGCCCCTTCAGGCCTTACACGAAACGGCTGTTTCTCGATCCCAGAACCCCGTGGCTCAAGCAGAAGGGGATCCGCCCGCAGATCGCACAGCGTTTCCAGGTCGGCGCTTTCTACGGCCATGGTTTCCTCGCCGGCTGTGTCGCCGTGCGCCTCTTCGACCCCGAGGGCAGGCCGCTCGGCTACGCCGGGCGCCGGCTCGACGCCGAGCAGGCCAGAGCCTGGGGAAAGTGGAGGCTCCCTCGCGGCCTGCCTCGCAACACTCTGCTCTACGGCTACCACCAAGCCGCTGGCCTGCGCCGAGGGGGCGGCGTGCTGGTCGAGTGCCCGTGGGGCGTCTTGCGTCTGGCACAGCTGGGCATCCCGGCAGTCGCCCTGCTCGGTACCCACCTCTCCCCCGTACAGCGCAAACTCCTCCATGATCTGCCGAGGGTCGTCGTCCTGATGGACGGCGACGAGGCCGGCAGGAACGCCGCCAGGGCCGTCAGCATGCAGTTGGCCAACACAGTCGCTGTCCATCTGCCCGACGGCCTCGACCCAGACGATCTCAGCGACCAGCAGCTGGCGAGGCTCAGGGGCCATTTTCTTCTCTAGCCAGTCTCCTGGCCTACGGCGCGTGCGAACCCAGGCAAACCGATTCTCTGCCATTTAAGGTGGAACGAAGCCGGCCTCTGGTACTGGAACGCAACAAGCCGAGGTCGTTATGCACCGCAATGCACGGTAATGCAACTTTGGATTGAGATCTGCTTTTCGCGCACAAGAGAATGAAGAGCATACAACGCATCGTGATTCTTGTACTTGCAACCGGAAGCATCATTGTGGGCTGCGTTGACTTCTTCGGGATGCTTGACTCACAAGATTCGCCATTAGCCGCGAGGCTACCGGCAATGACGATTCTTCTGGTCGCCGCTATGGCCATATTTCTGGTATCGGAAACTCAAAGTCGCCTCAAG
>JAAELT010000025.1 GCA_024226315.1 bacterium
GGAACCACAAAGAGCCCTATCGGCTTTCAATGCCGATCAGCGCGAAGTTGCAGGGTTCTTGACTTGAAGCTGGTGAGGTACGACGAAGATTAGTGAATTATCGCGGTAGGTTGCGATTGCCGATCAGGCTCAAAGGTCCTTTTGGGCTCTTCGAAAGGGCATCTCCTGGCCAAGCTTGGTCTCGGTTTCGAGGCAATTAACAGGCATTTGCCGTGACCGCGACACGACAGGAGCGAGCAAGACCGTGGTGGGTGCGGCAAATGACGAGTTGTACTGAGCCGCGGTCAGACCGGCGCGATTTGGCCGTGGCCGCGAGAGCTATGTGTAAAGAGGAGGCGACCTCTGTCAGCGTGATCGGATCGAGGGTGGACTGAAGTTGTGGTGGAGGCCTCGCTGAGAGCTGCGAGGCAGCGAACGACGCCCTTG
The DNA here is from genome assembly GCA_024226315.1 of bacterium. GTDB lineage: Bacteria > Acidobacteriota > Thermoanaerobaculia > Multivoradales > J023 > JAAELT01. The sequence goes on from JAAELT010000025.1 coordinate 427, forward strand.
GTGGTCCGAGAACCGCGCGAGACTGGTCGCGGGACACCGAACAACGATATCGAAACGCAGGACGGCATCGGCACCGACGGCACTTGGTCGAAGCTCAGCACTGGCATGGCGCGGCAACTCATGAGCTGTCCAATCGTTCGGGTGTCCTGGCGTCGTCGTCGGGCGGGACGTCGAGGACATCGAGCCCCATGCGGATCATCGTGGTCCCGCAGCGAGGGCATGCGGTGATGTCCCGTCCAGTCAGGTGCCGCAGCAGCTCAGTCCACTCGAGGCCGGGCAGCGGTTGTTCGCCCTGCTCGCCTTGCTCACCCGCCTCGATGGTCTCGGTATCCTCTGGGTCCTGCTGAGATGCCGTCGCCGAGGCTTCGATCTCAGCTCTGGCCTGCTCGAGAGTAGTGGTGGCGTGGGAGGGCGACAGCAGCCCGTAGTGTCGTATCTTGACGAAACCCTTTGGCAAGACGTGGAGCAGGAATCGGCGAATGAAGGACTTGGCGGTGACGGTCACCTTCCGGCCGTTCTTCGTTGCGAAGGTGACCTGTCCATCGTCGAAGTCGATGAGCCGCGCGTTGGAGATGGCGACACGATGAGTATAGCGGCCCAGATATTCGAAGACCGCCTCTGGACCACCGAAGGGGCGCTTGGCGTAGACGACCCACTGCTTGCCATAGAGGGTATCGATCATCTGGTCGAAAGCCCCGGCTGCCTGGGCAGGCTCGCCCAAGGATGAGAGGTCGAGCTTGCCCTGTTGCTCGAGACCGTACAGTCCATCGAGGAGCTTTCCTCGAAAGAGGGCCGAGAGCACGCGGACGGGGAAGAGGAAGTCAGGTTTGGTCTCGTGCCACCGACCGTCGTCATCGAGAGCGCCGCCTGTGACGATGCAGTGAAGGTGGGGATGAAAATGGAGCTCGCGGGTCCAGGTGTGGAGCACAGCCGTGATGCCGAGCCGCCCGCCGAGCCATTCGGGGTCTGCGCCGAGAGTGTTCAAGGTTGCGCTCGGCCTTGAACAGGAGATCGAAGCAGGCGCGCCGGTTTCGCATCACCAGCGAACGCAGCTCCCTGGGAAGGGTGAAGACGAGATGGAAGTAGTGGGTGGGCAGGACGCGCTGTTGTCGCTGGGCGATCCAGCGAGCCTGTGGCAGCCCCTGACATTTCGGGCAGTGTCGGTCTGAGCAGGAGTTGTATCCGATCTCGACATGCTCGCATTTCGGACAGAGGTCCGCATGGCCGCCCAGGACGCTGGTCCTGCAGGTCTCGATGGCCCTCATGACCTTTCGTTGCTCCGTGGTCAGGTCATGGTCTCGCCGCACCGCCTCACCGTGCTCGCGGAAGATATCCGCGACCTCGAGTCGTGGCCTGCGCCGGGCCCGCTTGTGCTCGAGGGGCCCGCATTGTTTCACCGCCTCCTACCCGAGCACCGCCCCATCTTGGGTACCGAGCCGGTCCAGCGGGCTCTTGGTCCTGGCGACGTGAGCGGCGCTGACCTGGGTGTAGCGCTGTGTCGACCGGATCGAGGCGTGTCCAAGCAGTGCCTGGACGGTACGGATGTCGGCGCCGGTCTCGAGCAGGTGAGTTGCGAAGGCGTGGCGCAGCGTGTGTGGCGTGACCCTTTTGGTCACTCCCGCCTGCGCGATGGCCTTTCGCAGATCTTTTCGCACGGCCTCAGCGGTGATGCGGGCTCCTGCTTTTGCACCGGGGAACAGCCATGGTCGCTTCGGGCGGGCTGCCCGGTAGTAGGTGCGCAGACCGATAAGCAGATTCTGGGCGAGCATGACGTATCTGTCCTTTTTCCCTTTGCCCTTTCGCACCTTGATGAGCATCCGCTTCGAGTCGACATCGTCGATTCCCAGCGAGCAGGCTTCATTGATCCGAAGGCCCGCGCCATAGGCCGCGGTCAGGATGGTGCGGTGTTTCAAGGATTCGACCGCTTCGAGCAGGGCTACGACCTCGGAGCCCGAGAGGATATCGGGAAGAGATTTCGGAACCTTTGGCCAGGGGATGCGTGCGACGACCTCAGGTCGATTGAGGGTGACGTCGAAGAGGAACTTCAGCGCGGCATGATCCACTGCCACGGTAGCGGGCTGGACGACATCGAGCCGGTTGAGCAAGTAGGCGCGCACATCCTGCTCTCCGAGCTCGTCTGCTGGCCGCCTGTAGTACTTGATGAATGCCTTGGCGATTCTCAGATATGCATCGCGAGTGTGCTTGGAGTAGTTGCCGAGCTCGAGGTCGGCTGTCATTCTGTCTCTCGTTTTTCCCATAGTCTCCTCCTGTGGCTTCGAGCGTCCTTTGTGGGGGACGCTCATCAATCGAAGTCACAGGATGGAGCACCATGGATCCGGAGCGCAGGTTGTGCGCCGCGTGCTTCGGCGACGTGCTGGGTGTGGGGCGAGACGATCAGGGTCGGGCTGTTTCGAGGCCCGGCTCGACTCGGAGTCCAACCTCGTCCGAGCGACCTCTTCTATTACCGGTCGTTTCGTCGATCGGCTTCAATCAGCCCAGAGGATCGCGGTGCAGCACGGCCTTTCCTGCGCTCGGCCGGCTCCCGCGGAGCGGGTTAGTACAAGCCGAACTATGTGCAGTCCGGAATTATGTGCACCTAACTGCTCGACCTCTATCCTCGCGGCGTTCTGAGCGGGAAGAGGTGCACATAATCAAAGCATGTCGAGGAAGGCGAGCATCCGTTTACTGGGCCGGAATCGAGGCTTGGTCGTCTTTGGCTCCTGAAGTCGTCCGAGCGCGGCTTCCTTCATGGCGAGGTCCGCCTCAAGGTATTGATGCGTCGTCGAGGGATCCTCGTGGCCGAGCAGCAGAGCGATCACGGTCAGGTCGACCCCGGACTGAAGCAAGTGCATGGCCGTCGTGTGCCGCAGGGTGTGGGGCGACACCTTACGACCGGCGAGTGACGGACAATGCTCGGTGGCTTTTGATACAGCTCGCGCTAGCCGCTGCCGCACGCCTGATCGAGAGAGCGCTTTGCCTGCACGGTTGGGGAAAACCGGGCCATCAAAGCTCCTGTCGATTCTCTTGAGCCAAGCTCGAAGATGGGTCGCAGTGTTCGGCCATAGAGGGACCACGCGCTCCTTGCGACCCTTTCCATGGAGAAGCAGAGATGTTCTTCGTTCGAGCAAGACATCGGCCACCCGGAGCGCGGTGATTTCCGAAACCCGCGCTCCGGAGTTGTAGACCGTCAGTAGGAGGACGACGTCGCGGTGACCGCTCCAGGTGGAACGATCAGGTGCGTCAAGGACCGCCTGGATTTCGTCGCGAGAGAGGTAGCCGAGGACCGGTTTGTCGAAGCGCTTGGCGGGGATGGCCAGGATTCGTTGGGTGACCGGGAGTGCGGTGGGGTCGCGCAAGCCGGCGTAACGCATGAAGGATCGGATGGCGGTCAGTCGGGCGTTTCGCGTGCGCGTCGAGTTGCCCCGTTTCTGCTCCAGATGATCGAGAAAATCGAGAATGAGGGGAGCATCTAGATCACTCAGAGCGAAGGAGGATGCTGGTCGTCCCGTGTGCTCCTCGGCGAAGTGCAGGAGAAGCTCGAAGGCGTCGCGGTAGCTCTCAATCGTCCGCTGGCTAGCACCACGCTGGGCGATGAGGCGCTGTAGGAAGAAGTCCTGCAAGAGCTGCGGGAAGTCGGGGCCGGTGCCACTCATGACAACACCCGCTGGGCTTGGCTGGCGAAGCGCTCGAAACGCTCGATGGCAATGGCCGCCAGCTCAGGGACAGCGGTGAGGTACCAGTAGGTGTCACGCACCTCCGTGTGTCCCAGGTAGGTGGCGAGGTGGGCGATCTTGCGGTCGGGGTGAATGCCCTCGCGGTACCAGCGCATCAGACACCGGACGGCGAAGGTGTGCCTCATGTCCTGGATGCGAGGACGGCGAGAGCGACCTGCCGCGGTCCATTCGAGGCGTGCACGCAACGTGTCGAAGGCGACCCGGACCGAGGAGTAGGTCATGGTCGCGCGCTTCTCGGTACGAAAGAACGACGGCGAGGTCGGGGTCACCTGGTCTCGGTGGCTCATGTAGCGTTCGAGCGGTCGCTGAGCCGTGGCATGGAGCGGAACGAGACGGGACTTGCCGAACTTGCTGTCACGCACCGTCAGCACCGCGGCCTCAAGGTCCACGTCGCGATTCTCGAGATGGAGGGCCTCGGAGATGCGCAGGCCCGTCGAGAGCAGGAGCGAAAACAAGGTCTCGCACGTGTGTGGGCGGAGACCGTTGCGAGGACGCAACTGCTTGCAGGCGTTCAGGAGGGAGTCCACTTCGGTCTGGGTGTAGATGTGTGGCGGCTTGCGGCGGACGCGCCAACTGAGCAGTTGCACGGGTGGGATCTCGGTTGCCGGCTCGAAACCGGCACGATGGCGCAGGAAGCCGCGGATGGTACTGAGTCGCTGCGCTGTCCGGTCAGAGTTCGTGGACCGGTGTGCGTTGGCCCATCGTAAGGCGACCTCGGTGGTGATCGGACCTTGATGTGCGTTCTCGTCGAGGAAGTGACCAAAGTCGAGGAGGAGCTTTCCTTGGCCATCGAGCCGGCATCCGAGACCGCGTCGCAGTTTGATGTAGTCTTGCACTTGGTCCGTAAAAGTCGTGCTCATGACACGACCTCCGGCCACGGTAGTGCTACTTCACGAAGCGATTCGAGATCGAGTTTGGCGTAGATCTGGGTCGTCTCGAGACAGCGATGACCCAACAGGTCGGCAATTTCCTTGAGGCTCGCGCCGCCGCGGATGAGGCGAGTCGCCAGAGTGTGCCGCAGCAGATTGGGGCCGCGGATCGGCGCCTCGACGCCAGCCTTGTTGAGAGCTGCTGTGACGGCGTCGCTGACGACCTGCGGCGAAGCTGGCTCTCCGACCCTACGACCATGGAGGACGAATAGGTTTCGGGACCTGGTCGTTGGCCGCCCTTTCTCGATGTACTCGACGATGGCCTCACCAACGTCGGTGACAAGTGGGAGCAGGGCCCCATGGCCCGTCTTTCGAGTGGGGACGTTGAGAACTGCAGCCCGCCAGTCGATGTCCTCCAGACAAAGTCGAACGACCTCGCTGGCGCGCAGCCCCAGTCGCGCGATGCACAAAATCATCGCGTGGTCACGCAGGCTGCGGGGCGAGGAACGGTCAAGCCCGGCGATGAATCGCTCCAATTGTCTTGCGTCGAGGTGACGAGGCAGTCCGGCACCTCGACGATGCACGACCCCCGGTACTGCGTCGTCGAGGTGGTCATCACGAAGTCCTTCGGCTCGGAGAAAACGGAAAAAGCGCCGAAGTGTTGTGCTAACGCCCTTGATCGTGGCCGGCTGATACCGACCCACAAGCGACGTGATGAAGCCGATCACGTCCTGCGCGGCAAAGCCTGTGACGTCCACCAGATCCTCGTCGCTGGCGTACTTGATGAACAAGCGCACGTAGTAAACATCCTTTCTGCTGATGCTGGGATGTGCTCCTCGTGTGCGACGCAGGTGTTCCTCGAACGCCTCGACCAACTCGTCAACAGATCGCCTACTTTTGGCTTCCATGGTGCTGCTCCTTTCTGGCTGATCCAGCAAGGGCAGCATCCGAATTATGTGCAGGTGGCAGAAGGGGTGCGTGGCGGCAGGGCCTCAATATCTCGAAGCATTCTCCGGGAGCCTCGCGTCAAGTGCACATAATTCCGGACTGCACATAGTTCGGCAAGCGTGCATGAATTCGTGATCCCCGCCGCGTAGCCTCCTCCCTGAGAGGAGGAGTCATGAGTCAGCGACAGGCAATCCCACCCGAAATGGCGCGCCTCGCCAAGCAGATCGCGACGTGGCGCGCAGAGCGCGAGCGGTTCGGGCCGATGCCCGCCAAGCTGTGGAGCGAGGCCGTAGAGTTGGCCGAGCAGTACGAGGTCGGACCGACCGCTCGCGGTCTGAAGATCGACTTCGGCGGTCTGAAGCAGCGAGTCGAACGCGCACGCGAGGAGCAAGAGAGTGTGGCCGCCGAGGCAACAAGCGCGGCGACGACCGACGAGAGGTCGCTCCCGGAGGAGGAGCCGGTCCGTTTCGTCGAGCTTCCCGACGTTCCGCTGATGGCGCCGGCTTCGACCGAGACGACGGTGGAGGTGACTCACCCCGACGGCGCGGCGATGACGGCGCGGCGATGACGGTGCGGCTTCCCTGCGACGGCTCTCTCGATGTCGGCGCCCTGGTTGCGTCTTTCCTGGGACGAGGCCGATGATCCAGATCACGCCGCAGATGCGCGTGCTTGTCGCTGTCGAGCCGGTCGACTTCCGGCGCGGCATCGACGGCCTGGCGCGGACCTGTCGCGCCGAGTTGGGTGCCGACCCGTTCTCGGGCGCGGTGTTCGTGTCCCGGAATCGTCGCCGGACGGCGCTGCGCATCCTGGTCTACGACGGCCAGGGTTTCTGGCTCTGCTACAAGCGGCTGTCGTCGGGCCGTTTCCGTTGGTGGCCCACGAACGCCGACGAGCCGGTGACCTCGCTCGAGGCGCACGAGCTGTCGGTGCTGTTGCGCGCCGGCGACCCCGCGTCGGTGAAGACGGCGCCTGCGTGGCGTCCCCTGAAAAACAAGGCTTGACCGCGGCGGACCCGATGATGCCGGCCTACTGGCATCTCGTGCGGCTGGCGGCCGCGGGCGACTTGCTGCACAACGACGACACGACGATGCGCATTCTCGATCTGGAGCCGCCGTCGGCCGACGGTCCGGGTCCGCATCGAACCGGCGTCTTCACGTCGGGGATCGTGTCGGTAGGCGAGGGCCGGCGCATCGCGCTGTTCTTCACGGGGCGCAAGCACGCGCCGCTCCAGATGTGCGACGGGCTGGACCGCAACCTGCCTGGTGAGCTCGAGACGATCCTCGGGAATTGCCTCGCCCACGGTCGCCGGAAGTTCGTCGAGGTCGTCGAGAGCTTCCCCGAAGAGGTCAAGCGGGTACTCGGCGACCTGAAGAAGGTCTACAAGGTCGACGACGAGGCGAAAAAGCTGAGCCTGAGCGACGACGAGCGGCTGCAGCTCCACAAGGAGCGCAGCGGTCCGGTGATGGAGGCTCTGAAGAAGTGGCTCGACGAGCAGGTCGAAGAAAAGCTCGTCGAACCGAACAGCGGGCTGGGCCAGGCGATCGCCTACATGCGAAAAAGGTGGGAGCCGCTGACTCTCTTCCTGCGTGAGCCGGGAGCGCCGCTGGACAATAATTTATGCGAAAGGGCCCTGAAGAAGGCCATCCTGCACCGTCGGAACGCGATGTTTTTCAAGACCGAGAACGGCGCCCGGGTCGGCGACCTGTACATGAGCCTGATCCACACCTGCGAGCTGAACGACGCGAACCCCTTCGAGTACCTCGTCGGGCTGCAACGCAACGCTGCCGACGTGGAGGCGCACCCCGAGCTCTGGATGCCCTGGAGCTACCGAGAGCGGCTCGAGCAGCTCGCGGCATCCTGACCTCTCTCCTGTCGCAAAAACGAACCCTTTTGCAACGCCGGCATCGACGTCACCCGTCCCTACTCGACCGCACTTCTGACGTCGCAGAACGCTGTCGCGAACCGCGAATCTCGATGTCGCAAAAGTCGAGGTGTCCGACGATTCCGCGACACCCTCGCGGGGAAGGAGGACGCCATGCTCATCGGCTACGCCCGGGTCTCGACCGAGGACCAGAAGCTCGACCTGCAACGCGACGCGCTGCTCGCCGCCGGCTGCGAGAGGATCTTCGCTGAAAAGATCGCCGGTGCTGCCGCACGGCTGCCGGTCCGCGACGAGATGCTCGACTTCGCCCGCGACGGCGACGTGATCGTCGTCTGGCGACTCGATCGATTCAGTCGCTCGCTACGCGATCTCGTCGTGATCGTCACCGCCCTCGACGATCGCGGCGTCGGTCTCCGCTCGCTACGCGAGTCGCTCGATACGACGACGCCCGCAGGAACGCTGGTCTTCCACGTTTTCTCCGCCCTTGCCGAATTCGAATCGGCCTTGCTCCGCGAGCACACTCGCGCCGGTCTCGCCGCCGCCGCGAAGCGCGGCTCACGGCCCGGCCGGCCTCGGTCGTTGAGCTCCGTGCAGGTCGAGATGGCTCGATCGATGATGGCAAATCCGGAGCTCTCGGCGCAGCAGCTCGCCGACGAGCTCGGTGTCCATCGATCGACGCTGTACCGGGCCGTCAGGTCAGGTGAGTAGCGGTCGAAAATCTCGAGTCAAGCACGCGTGCCGAAGGGACACTGAGCTCCCAACTCACCCCGGTGCAGCTCTCTCGGAGATGTCTCCTCGCCTCCTCGAACCCTCGCCGCCCTTCGAGCCAGCACCCGGAAAAGGCGGCGCCAGTTCCCTGTGCGATCTTGACCCAGGCCAACGCGTAGGGATCTTTGGTCTTTTCTGCGATCTGTTCGGTAGCGGCGACGAGCTCTTCGGCGCGTTTGCTCCCTGCTCCTGCCAAAGCCGCGGCGAAGCACGCCTCCATTCCAAAGGAGCGCGCTATTCGAGAAGGCTCACCAGATCGAAGAGCCAGCCGTAACGCTCGAGATTCGAATAACGCTCCC
>JAAELT010000026.1 GCA_024226315.1 bacterium
CAATCCGTATCCCGAGGGAAAGCTCGGCGTCATCGAGGTAGGCGCCTATGCCGACATTCTCATTGTAGATGGCAACCCGCTGGAGGACATCACCGTGATCGGTGGCAGTCCGAAATGGTTCGACGCCGAGCCGCGGGGTGAAGGGATTGAGACGATCCGCGTCATCATGAAGGACGGCAAGATCTACAAGAACACGCTCGACTGAGCCAGGAGAATCCGATGAAAAGAACAAGACTCACTCCCATACTTCTCGCATCGAGCCTGCTGCTCGCGTCGACCGGGCTTCTGGCCTAGGACGAGGCCCCCGCACAGATCCTGTTGCGGCAGGGCGGAGGACAACCTCGGAGCTCATCTGCGCTTCTGTGGTGAACCACAGCGATCCCGGGCCTCGTTCAGCCTTCGTCGCCGGCGTCGGGACGATCCAGGACCTCATCCGGCCTTCGTCGCCGGCGTCGAGACGATCCGAGATCTCATCCTCGCTTCGCTGCCGCGGCGACGAACGATCTCGGGCCTCATCCAGACTTCCAGCTAGCGCACGAGACGATCCGAGATCTCATCGAGACTCTTCTCCCGCGCACGGAGCGATCCGAGATCTCATGGAGACTTCTCCGCCGGGTCGACGAGCGTGGATGAGGCTCATCCACGCTTCTCGCCGGCGCACGAAGTGATCCGAGGGTTCCGGCAGCGTTCTATCCCGGTGCGGCAAGCGCGGATGAGGCTCATCTTCGCCTCGAGCCTCCGCCATCAGATCCGGATGAGACTCAGGATCGCTTGGCGCGCCGGCGAGAAGGCTGGATGGGACGCGGGATCGCTTCGTGCGGGTACGCCCAGGGCGGGATGAGACTCAAGATCGCTTGGCGCGCCGGCGAGAAGGCTGGATGGGACGCGGGATCGCTTCGTGTGGGTACGCCCAGGGCTGGATGAGACTCAGGATCGCTTCGTGCGGACCGGCGGAGGAGTCTCAGAGCCGCAGAACGGTGATCCGGCGCTCGCCGTGCTGCTGTTCGCGGCGCGAGCAGCGCTCGTGGATCGGCGGCGCCGTCTCGCGCTGATCGAAGAGCACCAGCGTGCCGGCGTCGAGGCCGAGCCGGTCGAGATACTCGCCGAGCTGCTCGAGGCCGTC
>JAAELT010000027.1 GCA_024226315.1 bacterium
CGCCGGCGCTGAGGAGGAGACACCAATGACCCGACCCGCGGGCGGCCCGTGCTTCACCGCCGGGCCGCCCGCGGGCGGGTTCCAACCATGAGCGAGAATGACCACAAACACTCCTCTGACTCTCCCCCTTTGAAAAAGGGGGAGTTGGAGGGGGATTTCCGCGTCTCAAAGAGTCGCGGCACACCCCAGCCCGCCGGAGAGAATCCCCCCTCAATCCCCCCTTTTCCAAAGGGGGGAGGCCCAGGGCCTCGCCCACAGATCGTCATCACCCACCGGGAAGACCAGGTGGCCGACCAGGTGCTGGCGACCCTGGCGGCGCGCGAGCCCAACCTGTTTCGCCGCGGCGGCCTGCTGGTGCAGACCATGCCCTCCGAAGACGCCCGGGGGGGACTCCGCCCCATGCACCGTTCGCCCGGCGCACCCCGTGTCCGCGAGCTGGCCGAGCCGCGCCTGCGCGAGCTAATGGCCCGTCACTGCGAGTTCGTGAAGCCCCGCGAATCAAAAGACGGCGCCGAGATGAAGCCCGCGCACCCTCCACAGTGGGCGACGCGCGCGATCCTCCACCGCAACGCCTGGCCCGAGCTGCCGCGGCTCGAAGGGCTGGTGGAGGGGCCGGTGCTCACGGCTGGCGGCTCGGTGCTGCAGCGCCCGGGCTACGACCGCGCGAGCGGCCTCTACCACCTGCCGAGCCGGCCCTTTCTGCCGGTGCCGGAGCGGCCCTCGCTGGAGGACGCCCGGCACGCTCTGGCGCGGCTCGAGGTGGTGGTGGCAGACTTCCCCTTCGCCTCGCGCGCGCACTTCGCGGCCTGGCTGGCGTCCCTGCTCACGCCGCTCGCCCGCTTCGCCTTCAGCGGCCCCTCACCTCTCAACGTGATCGACGCCAACGTACGCGGCGCCGGCAAGAGCCTGCTGGCCGAGGCCACCCACGCCATCGTCACCGGCCGCCCGGCGGCGCGCATGCCGCACATCCGCGAGGAATCGGAGCTGCGCAAGACAGTGACGGCCATCGCGCTCGAGGCGGTGCAGATGATCCTGATCGACAACGTGGTGGGCACCTTCGGCTCGCCCACGCTCGACCTGGTGCTCACCGGCTCGAGCTGGCGCGACCGCCGGCTGGGCGGCAACCGCCACGTGGAGCTACCGCTCTTCGTGACCTGGTACGTGACCGGCAACAACCTGGTGCTGCGTGGCGACACACCGCGGCGCGCCATCTACGTACGGCTGGAGTCGCCCGAGGAGCGCCCGGAAGAGCGCACCGGCTTCCGCCACCCGGATCTGCTCGCCTGGATCGAGCGCGAGCGCGGCCGGCTGCTTCCCGCCGCGCTCACCCTGCTCGCCGGCTACTGCGCCGCGGGCCGGCCTCCGCAGCGCCTCACCCAGCTCGGCTCGTACGAGCAGTGGTCCGAGCTGGTGCGCGCCACCGTCGTCTGGCTCGGCCTGCCCGACCCCGCCGCCACCCGCCGCGAGCTGCCCACCACCGCCGAGGCCGAGGGCGTGTCGCTCGCCGGCTTCCTCGCCAGCCTCGCCGAGCTGATCGCCGACCTCGGCGGCACCGCGACGACGAAGCGCATGCTGCTGGCGCTGGAGAAGCCGGAGAACGGTAGCCGCTACGCCGGCCTGCGCGAGGCTTTAGAAGAGCTGTTCCCCAGACTGGCGAGCGGCGAGCTGCCCGCACCCGGTCCGCTGGGGCTCAAGCTCCGTTCGCTGCGCGGCCGTGTGATCGGAAGCATCTCGATCGAGGGTGAGAAGACTCGGCGCGGCATCGTCTGGAAAGTCGCGAAGCGTGACGGTAATGATGGTCACCCAGGCGTGACGGTGTGACGGTGTGACGGTCGATCCGGAGCCCCCGGAAATCACGAACGCAAAATCCGGAGGCTTCGAAATACCGTCACCACCGTCACACCGTCACGCGCCACAGCAAAATTGATGCAAAGCCTCAACGACTTTATCGTTTCCCGTGATTGACGCCTTCCGATTCGACCCTACACTCGATTGCGAAGTCGAGGCCGCGTGCCTCACCCATTCAATGATCGGAGCTAGAAAAACCATGCATTCCAAAATGGTAGCCAACCGACAGAGACTGTCCGCCTCGCTGGAGTCCTCGGCGTTCACCCACGCCGCCGACGTCGCCCAGCGCGCCAACGAAGTGCTCTCGGAGCTCCTCGCCGAGGGCGAAACCTTTCCCGACCTGGAGACCCTGCAGATCCTCATCGGCCGGCGGCTCGAACAGAAGCGTGAGCGCATGCTCGAGCTCGACCGCCGGCACATCGACGAGATCGTGAAGGACCGCGCTCTGCGCCGCCAGCGCGACGGCGCCACCGGCAAACTGCGCCAAACGGTGATCCTGATCCGCGACAGCTTCGACGGCGCCTACGGGCCGAGCCGTTGCGAGGAGATCCTCGGCTTCGGCACCCGCATCCCGCAGGACCCGATGCTGCTGCGCCAGCTCACCGCCACCGCCATCGCCTACATGGAGGAGCCCGGCTTCACCCTGCCGGAGAAGAAGCTCGACGGCGTCGAGTGGAGCGCCGAGGCCTTCGTCCGCCAGCTCCGCGAGCCGTACGACGAGCTGGTGGAGGCGCAAGAGCAACTGGCGCGAGAGGACCGCAAGTCGAACAAGACGATCAAGCTCAAGAACGAGGCGATCGAGGACTTCGACGACACCTCGCGCCGCGGCGCCAACTGCCTCGTGGGTCTCTACACCCTGGCCAAGGAGGACCTCTGGGCCGAGCGCGTGCGCCCGCCCGCGCGGCGGCCGGGATCGGGGTCGAGCTCGGGCTCGGACTCGGACTCGGGCTCGGACGAGCCACAGGTAGAGGAGACGGTGCCGGCCTCCACCGCCGGCGAGGGCGGCGACGAGCCGGAATCGCCCCCGGCTCCGACCGACGCCACCTGACGGCGTTTGCTTTGTCTCATGACCTGTTAGGCCGGCGCGCGAGCGCCGGCCTTTTTTGTGTCTGGCCTTATTGCTTTTCGCTAACGGGATCGCCCGATCGGGCCGAAATTCGTCTCTTACGGGAGGAATTAGACTTTCTGTCCCTGCAACAGGTGGAACATTACGGGAAGTGGATCTTTGGCGCGCGGCAAAAGAGGCAACATTACGGATTGTAGGTCTTTGGCGCGCGACAAAAGAGGCAACATTACGGGATGTAAGACTTTTTCGGGGAGAGAAAGTCTAATGATCGGCGTAAGTAGGTGATTTGCTAGCGGAAAATTGATGGCTTACGGCAACGAATCTCGGGGAGCGGCTCGGCCGGTGGCCGGCGGCCGACATCACCGCGCATCCGCCACCCGTCGCCACCGGGCGCCGCGGCCCTGGCCTTCGGTCACCAGCAATCCTTCATCCCGCATCTGGCGCAGCACGCGGCGGATCATGTCGCGGCTGACACCGGGGCAATCACGCTCGAGCTCGGAGATGGAGAAGAGTACGGCTTTTCTACCCACGGCCGAGCGCACCTGGCGCGTCTTCGAGCCGCGGCCGCGATCGATCGTTCCGACCCGCTCTTCGAACTCCTTGTAGGCCCGCAACAGAGTGCCCCAGAAGTACCTCATCCACGGATGCACGTCGTGGTCGCTGTCGTGCCAGCCCCGGGAGCTGGCCTCGAGGGTTTCGTAGTAAGACTCCTTGGACTCCTCGAAGATCCGCTCCAGGCTGATGTAGCGGCCGACTTCGTAGGCCGCGTGATAGAGCAACTGCAACGTCAGAAGCCGGGCGACGCGACCGTTGCCGTCGGTGAAGGGATGGATGCATAGGAAGTCCAGGATGGACAGGGGGATGAGAACGAGCGGATCGTGCACCTGTTCTCGGGAGGCAACCCGGTACGCCCGCGTCAGCTCCTCCATCGCGTCGGGAGTCGCCACGGCGGAGACCGGCCTGAAGCGCACTCGTACCACATTCCCGCCGGGTCCGCGCTCGACGATCTCGTTGTCGGTCATCTTCCACCGGCCGCCTCGCTGCGGCAGGTAGCGGTAGACGGTCGCATGCATCTGGAGGACGACGTTGGTGGTGAACGGCATGTCGGGTGCCGATTGGTGGAGCAGGTTGAGAGCGTCACGGTAGCCGGCAATCTCCTGCTCGGAGCGATTGCGGGGGCGGGTGTCTCTGAGGACGAGGGCCTCGATGCGGGACTTGGGAGCGACGATGCCTTCGAGCCGGTTGGAGGATTCGCTGGATTCAATGACGGCCGCCGTGCGAAGGGTCTTCAGCACCTCGGGCCGCTGCCGGGCGAACAGCTCCTGTTTGCCGCGGTATTCGCCGAGCTGGCGCAGGCTGGCAATGTCCTCGGCGGAGTAGCGGAGCCGGGCGAGGGTGTCGGGGTGGAGGGAAGGCATGAGCTTGGCACCTGGAATAGGGGTAGTCTAGTTCGAAAAGGGGGTAATATGAGCCTTGTTTGACCCCCTTTCATCCTTGATGCCCCCTTTCGCCCTGAGCAGGCTGCCCAGAGGACCGGGTGACCGACCGCGGACGGGCTGCCCATGGGGACCGCCCACTGGATCGCGGGTGACCGACATCCCTGGCACCACCGACCGCGCCGATGCCGAGGTAGGCACGAACCTCCGCGGCGACTTTGGCGGGCGTAGAGCCCGGCTTCGCTACGATGTCGCGGAAGATCTTTCGCTCCGCGGGGTTGCGGCCGCCGGTCAGGTCTCGGAGCGCCAGCTGTTTGGCCAGACCGTCGCGGATCTTGAAACGTGTGTCCGGTGCCAAATCCGCCAGCTCGAAGTCAGGCAGGGTCCGGAAGCGGTGCTCGGGGTCGTCCTCTTCGGGCGGCTCGGGGAAGAAGAAGAGCGCGAGGGGTCGCTTGTAGACCTGGTGGGCTAGCTTCTCGAGCTGCACGTAGGTCGGGCTCGAATCACCGTCTTCCCACGCCTGGATGTCCTCGGAGGACTTCCCGAGCTTACGCGCAACTTGGTCTACGTCCTGGCCGGCACGCCGACGGGCCCAGACGAGGATGTCCGGGTTGAGGCCGGGGATTGGAGGGTGGGTTGGCATGGGGTGGCTTGACGTCTCATTGGACGATCTCCATCGTACAACATCCCAGGGAGACGCTCGCTAGCATCCTGTGGTGCCCATGGTGGGCTGACCGAGGGGGCTGACCGAGGTGGGTGGAACCCCGAGGTGCCGAGGTGCCGGACCGAGGTGGGTGGCACCCCGAGGTGCCCGGCAGAGCGGCCGGCCTTGGGGAGAGGTTCTCGTGCCACACGCTGCGGGCGACGGGGATCACGGCCTACCTCAAGAATGGGGGACAGTTGGAGCACGCGCAGTTTATGGCGGCGCATGCCAGCCCGCGCACCACCAAGCTCTACGACCGCCGGGCCCAGGAGGCGAGCCTGGACGAGGTGGAGCGGATCATCCTCTAGCCTCACCTTTGCGCTCGACCTGCCTCCCGAAAACGAGGCAGGCCGACCGGACCCGTGGTATACTGTGGTCGAGTTCGATGGCATCATGGCCTGATTCACGTCTGGGCCTCGCCAGTACACCGTCACGGGTTGGGATTCGATGTTATGGCTGGTAGATCGGGAGCCTATGACGCCTTCCTGAGCCACAACAGCGCCGACAAGCCGCTGGTGAAAGAGATCGGCCGCTGGTTGGAAGATGAGGCGCGGCTCAGGGTGTGGCTCGACGAGTGGAATCTCGTACCCGGCGAGCCCTGGCAGGAGGAGCTCGAGAAGGCGCTCGACGAGTCGAAATGCTGCGTCGTCTTTCTCGGTGCCAGCGGCCTCGGAGCATGGCAGAACGAGGAGATGCGCGCTGCCCTCGACGAGCGGGTGGCGCATGGCATGCTACGAGTTGTGCCGGTGCTGCTTCACGGGGCACACCGGCCGCAGAAGGAGAGCGAGCTGCCGCCATTCCTGCGGCGGTTGACCTGGGTCAGGTTCGGACAGGACTGGAAGGATGAGACAGCTCTTCACCGCCTGCGTTGTGGGATTCGCGGCATTCCGCCGGGCAGCCACGGAGGCGACTTCGTCGAGGTCTGTCCCTACCGCGGGCTCGAGGTTTTCCGTCCCGAGGACCAGCGCTTCTTCTTCGGCCGCGACGCGCTGGTTGAGCGCCTGCTCGATCATCTAGAGCGACATCGTTTCCTGGCGGTCGTTGGCCCCTCGGGTAGCGGCAAGTCGTCGGCTGTGCTGGCCGGGCTGGTCCCGGAGCTGGAGGGCGGCGATACGCTCGTCGAGGTCCTGACGCCTCGGGAACGACCGCTGGAGGAACTCGCCTTCGCCCTTCGCCGGTGCTTCCCCAAAGATCAAGCCCCGCCGATCGAAACGCTCTTGGGCCGCCTTCGGACCTCCAGCGAGGCGCTCCACCTCATCGCCCGCGAGCTGGCGGAGGCCAAGGCTGCCACGCGGATCTTTCTGGTCGTCGACCAGTTCGAGGAGATCTTTACCCAGACGGCCGACGACGACGAGCGGTGGCTCTTCGTCACCAGCCTTCTCGGCGCTATGGAAAGGTCCGGGCCGACCTCCGTCATTCTGACGATGCGCTCTGACTTCCTCGGGCACTGCGCCGTCGACCCCGATCTCAACGTGTTCGTCAACGATCATCTCGAGCAGATCGCGCCGATGAGCCACGACGAGTTGGAGAGCGCGATCCTCGATCCCGCCCGGCTGGTGGGGCTTGTCTTCGAAGACGGTCTGGCCGAGGAAATTCTCGACGACGTCAAAGGCTCGCCCGGCGAGCTGCCATTGCTCCAGCATGCGTTGCTCGAGCTCTACGAGCGACGTGATGGTGCGCGACTTACGCTGCGGAGCTATCAGAAGATCGGTCGAATCGAGGGATCCCTCGCCCGCCGCGCCGAGGAGGAGTTCAAGAAGCTCGACGGTCTGGAAAGGGAGACGTTGCGGAAGATGTTCGTGTTGTGCTTGGTCAGGGTGGGCGAGGGCACCGAAGACACGCGTCGCCGAGCCGTCCGGGAGGAGCTTCTCGCCGTGGGTGAGGATCCGCGGATCGCCGCCTCCGTTCTGGCGCAGTGGACCGACGCACGCCTTCTGACGACGCAAAGCGACGAGGCCCGCGACCACGAGCTGGTGGATGTCGCCCACGAAGCTCTGATCAGAAAGTGGGCGAGGCTCGAGACGTGGATGGCCGAGGGCCGGGAGGCGGCGCGGCTTGTGAACGTCTTGCGCCAAGCGGCCAACGAGTGGCAACGCGACGACTTCCGCCACGACTTCCTCTTTCGCGGTGCCAGGCTGGCCCAGGCGAAGGAGCTGCTCGCGAGCCACGGCAGGGACTTGACGAAGCTCGAAAGGAGCTTCGTGGCAACCGCAAGCGCCAGAGCCAGGCGAAGACTTCGACTCGTCGGCGCCAGCGTTTTCATCGCCCTCGCGGTCGCAGGCTACCTGGTCTACGACTCGAACAAAAGCAAGAATGAAGCACAGCTGAGTCAGGATGCAGCTTTACGGCAGCTGGCACTCAACTACTGGAACGAGGGTCGAACCCAGAGGAGTCAGGGCAACCTGCTGCATTCGCTGCATTTCATCGCGGAGGCAATCGCCATCAGTCCTGACGCGGCGCTCCGAGAGAGCCAGCTGATCGATGTGGAACGATTTCAGCCGACCTGGGCGTTGAGCGAAGTCCTCGAGCATCAGGAAAGAGTCTGGGGCGCGCTGTTCAGTGGCGACGAAAGCCGCGTTCTGACCTGGAGCTACGACAACACGGCGAGGCTGTCGGATGCCGCCTCCGGCGAGGCGATTGGACGCCCGCTCGAGCATCAAGACGAAGTCAGGGGCGCAGTGTTCAGTGGCGACGACAGCAGCGTTCTGACCTGGAGCATCGACGGCACAGCACGGGTGTGGGATGCTGCCACCGCCGAGGCGACCGGACCCCCGCTCGAGCATCAGGACTCGGTCCGGGGCGCGTTGTTTAGCGGCGACGACAGCAGCGTTCTGACCTGGAGCATCGACGGTACAGCACGGCTGTGGGATGCTGCCACCGGCGAGGCGATCGGCTCCCCGATGAAGCATCTCGACGTGGTCAAAGGCGCGGTGTTCAGTGGCGACAATAGCCGCGTCCTGACATGGAGCCAGGACCACACGGCACGCCTGTGGGATGCCGCCACCGGCGAGGCGACCGGACGCCCGCTCGAGCATCAGCACTCGGTCCTAGGCGCGGTGTTCAGTGGCGACGGCAGGCGTGTCCTGACCTGGAGCTACGACGGCACGGCACGGCTATGGGTTGCTGCCACCGGCGAGGCGATCGGACTTCCGATGGAGCATCAGGGCATGGTCGAGGGCCAGGGCGGGATCGAGGGCGCGCTGTTCAGTGGCGACGGCAGGCGCGTCCTGACCTGGGGCAACGACGGCACAGCAAAGCTCTGGAATGCTCTCACCGGCCAGATCAGCGGACGCCCGCTAGACCATCAAGACAGGGTCTGGGAGGAGGTGTGGATAGACGACGACAGGGTCTGGGAGGAGGAGGTGTGGATAGACGACGGGGACGACGACGGCCCAGGCCCGCCGGAGCCGGAGCCTTCGGTCTTGAACGCGGTGTTTAGTGGCGACGACAGCCGCGTCCTGACTCGGAGCTCCGACGGCACAGTGCGGCTGTGGAATGCTGCCACCGGCGAGGCGATCGACTCCCCACTCTTGCATCAAGACTCGGTTAACGGCGCGGTGTTCACCAGCGACGAAAGCCGTGTCCTGACCTGGAGCTCCGACGGCACGGCACAGTTCTGGAATGCTACCAGCGGCGAGGCGGTCGGATTCCCGCTGGAACATCAGGACCCGGTCTGGGAAGCGGCACTCAGTAGTGACGACAGCCGCCTCCTGACCTGGAGCTCCGACGGCACAGTGCGGCTGTGGAATGCTGCCACCGGCGAGGCGGCCTCACCAGTGTTCGAGCCACAGGGGGGACGTTTCTACAGCGCGGTATTCAGTGGCGATGAAAGCCGTGTCCTGACCTGGAACGACGGCACGGCACAACTATGGGATGCCGCCACCGGCGAGGCGATTGGACCCCCGCTCGTGCATCAGGACTCGGTTAAAGGCGCGGTTTTCAGTGGCGACGGCAGGCGCGTCCTGACCTGGAGCAGAGTCGGCACGGCACGACTATTGGATGCCGCCACCGACGAGGCGATCGGCCCCGCGCTGGAAGCGCTGGAAGAGGACCCGGTCAAGGTCGTGGAAGTATTCAGTGGCGAGGCACGACTATGGGATGCCGCCACCGGCGAGGCGATCGGACCCCCGCTCGTGCATCAAGACGAAGTCTGGGGCGCGGTATTCAGTGGCGACGACACCCGCGTCCTAACCTGGAGCGATAACCGCAATTTCTCGTATGGCATCGAGGAAATGCCAGCCTTTACGGATTTCCGTGGCCGTGGTCAGGTGTGGGATGCTGCCACCGGCGAAACGATCGGACCCGCGCTCGAGCATCAGGGAAAGGTCTTTGGGGCAGTATTCAACGGCGACGACACCCGCGTGCTGACGTGGAGCTCCGACCACACGGCGCGGCTATGGGATGCTGCCACCGGTGAGACGATCGGCTCCCCGCTCGAGCATCTAGGCGAAGTCCGGGGCGCGGTGTTCAGTGGCGACGACACCCGCGCCCTGACCTGGGGCGAGGACAACACGGCGCGGTTGTGGGATACCGCCACCGGCCTGGCAATCGGCCCCCCG